>NZ_JBFAAJ010000024.1:0-134690 GCF_040639695.1 Amycolatopsis sp. NPDC023774 | reverse complement strand
CATCAGCCTCTGCCCACACCACATCGGCGCCATCGTCCAGGCAGCCCTCGTCCTAACCCACCACGAACACCACAGACACTACTGAGAAAACCTCATTGTGCTCCGGGTTGATAAAGGTGATCCGGTGGTCGCCCATCGCATTTCCCGGGGGTCGCCTGCCGCCAATCGCATCGACGGCTCACTCATCTACTCTGCTGCCGCAGTTCTGAGACCCGAGAGCGAAACGATCGACAGCACGTCCGAGCTCCTTCGAACCCACTGCGGCGACTGCGATAATCGTCGCGCTCGCACAACCTCCGAAGGTCGCTTGACAAACGGATCAAGGCTTGCGAATCATATGATTTGGATGAGTCCTGACAACGTTGTCAAGCGAAACTTCAGGAGCGACGTGACCCAGTTGAATCGCAGGCGTTTTCTGTCCGGTGGGATCGCCATCGCCGGCGGTGGTGCTCTCGGCGTGCTCGGGCTGTCGGACATCGCCGGCGCGGCGCCGGGCAGCACCCCAGGCGGCCGTCCCGTCCACCTCGACGGCCGGGAGATCGCCGACGGCTGGACCTTCACCTCGGCCGACGCAACCACGACGTCCGGGGCCCAGCTCGCCAGTGCGCAGCACCTCACGGGCCTGAAGCCGGCGGTGGTGCCGGGGACACCGCTCACGAGCATGATCGCCAACGGCGAGTACCCCGATCCCCTGTACGGCCGCATCGTGACCGACACGGTCCCGGACACCCTCAAGGACACCGGCTACTGGTACCGGGTCGCGTTCGGAGTGCCACGACTGATCCCGGGCCAGCGGTTCTGGCTGCAGTTCGAGGGCATCAACTACCTGGGGACCATCTGGCTCAACGGCACCGAGGTGGGCACCGTCGAGGGCGCGTTCAAACGCGGCGTCTTCGACGTCACGGACATCATCGCGAAAGCAGACGGCACCGCTCATCTCGCGGTGCTTGTCGGCAAGCTGGACTACGTCGACCCGCCGTCGTTGCCGAGCTACGCGAGTGGCGTGACCCGCGGCGGGCGCAACGGTGGCAAGACCGGGATCACTTTGAAGAACGGGCCGACGTTCTTCTGCGCGGCAGGCTGGGACTGGCTGCCGACCATCCCCGATCGGGACTTGGGCATCTGGCAGCCGGTCACCTGGTCCACCACCGGCCCGGTCCGGTTGACCGATGTGCACGTGGATCCGACGCTGTCGGCCGATCTGCACACGGCCGACATCACGGTCGACCTCGCGCTCGACAGCGCGTTCGACACGGCGAAATCCGTGGTGCTGAAGGGATCCCTCGACGGCCACGACTTCGAGCGAACCGTCACCGTCCCGCCGGGGACGTCCACGGTCACGCTGACGTCGAAAGACCTCGCCTGCCTGCGCCTGGACCGCCCGAAGCTGTGGTGGCCCAACGGGTACGGCGACCCCTACCGTTATCGGCTCACGATCGCGGTGGAGTCCGGCCCGCAGGTCTGCGACGAGCGGACGGTGGACTTCGGTGTGCGGCGGATCGAGTACACCAAGCCGATCCAGTCGCCGGCCGGCACACCGCTGGACTGCCTGGCGATCATCGTCAACAACCAGCCGATCCTCGTGATGGGCGGCAACTGGGGCCTGGACGAGGCGCTCAAGCGCATTCCGCGGGAGCGGCTCCGCGAGCAGGTGCGGCTGCATCGCGACGCCAACCTCAACCTGATCCGCAACTGGAACGGCCAAAGCAGCACCGAAGACTTCTTCGAGGCGTGCGACGAGTACGGCATTCTCGTCTGGCAGGACTTCTTCTGCTCGACCGAAGGCCCGCCGCCGGCGAACGTCGCGCGCGACCTAGACAACATGCGCGACTGCATCGTGCGCTTCCGCAACCACCCGTCGATCCTGCTCTGGTGCGGCGGCAACGAAGGCCCGCCACCGCAGCCGCTCATCGACGGTCTGGACTCTCTGGTCGCCGAGCTGGACCCGAAACGCGCCGCGCTGACCAGCTCGGCCGGCGACACCGGTAAGGACCCCATCGGCGGGTACAGCTCCGGCGGGCCGTACCACTGGGTCACCCCCAGCACCCACTTCTCGCTGAACGACGGCACGAAATGGCCGCCGTTCCACAACGAGGTCGGCTCGTACTCGATCCCGACGCTGGAGTTCATCCGGAAGATGGTCCCCGAGCGGTCGTGGGAGCATCCGGACGACTTCTGGGCCGACCGCGACGTCAACGGCAACGGGGGCAACGGCGGCGGCGCCGGGTACCTCAAGCTCACCGCGCAGCGGTACGGCGAAGTCCTGAACCTCCCGGACTTCGCCCGCAAATCCCAGCTGATGAACTACGAGTGCATCAAGGCGATCTACGAGGCGCACGCCGCGAACATGGAAAGTGCCGCGCCGGGCAAGCCGTACCCGCGCACCGGCGTCATCATGTGGATGACCAATCCCGCGCAACCCAGTTTCGTCTGGCAGATGTACACCCACGACCTCGAGGCGCATTCGGCGTTCTACGCGGTCCAGCACGCGTGCCGGCGGGTCAACGTGATCCTCAACAGCCAGACCCTCGACGTCGTGGTGGCCAACCACACCCGAACGGCAGTGCAGGGCACCATCGCCGTCACGCTCTACGACCTGAACGGGACGGCGTTCGCCGACACTTCCTTGCGCGTCGGTGAGGCGGCCGCGTCCGACCACACCGTCATCGGCACCATCGCCCCACAGCTGAACGCCGCGCCCTCCGACATCGCCTTCGTCCGGCTCTTGTTCAAGGATTCGCGCGGCTCGGAACTGGTCCGCAACTTCTACTGGGTCGAAAACCCGGCCCGGGCCGCGGGATTCACGAGCCTGGACGATGCGCCTGCGGCCGCCGTCACCGTCGTGGCCGACGCCCAGCACGGGCGCGACGGCGTCGAATTGACGGTGAAGGTCGAGAACGTCGGCCACGCCGTGGCGCTGATGCTGCACCTGCAGGTGTACGACACCCGGACCGGCGAACGTGTCCTTCCGGCGACGTTCAACGACAACTACCTGAACCTGGCCGGCGGCGAGTCGAGCACCGTCCGCGTACAGCTGACCGCCGAACAGTTCCAGCGCCACAAGGACATCGGGGTACGGATCGACGGCTGGAAGATCGACCAACACGCCTCCCGGCTGCAGGGACACGGCGTGGCCGTCACCTTCAACAAGCCCGCGTTGTCCACCCATCCGTCGACGAAGACCTTCGGCGTGTAGCCGGGCGGGGCCGCACGCCTCTCCAGAGTGTGAGGGTTCGGCCCTTCCTTGCCCCGTTTGCGCGGCACGTGGCGGTATTGATACCGCGGTCGGCCGTGCGCTGCGCCAGGATATCCGCCGACACCAGTCGTATCGGCCATCGGTGCTTGCCGAGCGTGGTTGAGGATTCGATGACCTTGGGGGCGATGCGGATCTTGATGCCGCGATCGCGGACCCACCATCGGAGCTCGGGGTGGGCCTTGCCGGCGTGCAGCTTGGCGGGCTTGCGCCGCCTGCGGGCCGCGGCGGGAGCGCATCGCCGGTATCGCCATCCCCAGCGGCTTGCGTACGCGGGAATCGTAAGTGCTCGCGGCAGAGACCGCGACCGAGATTCCCAGGCCGCCACGATCGGACAGCACCACCTATTGAGCAACTCGACAAGCCATGGTCGATCAACGCCACGAGAACGGGGCGACTCGCACACGCTTCGGCTGCGGCGACCAAGCGGCCAAGCCATGTGAACACGTCCGGCTCCGGCCGGCGGATGTTCGCCCGGCGGTTCGGCTGAATACGTCGCATAAATTTTCCCACGTTGCCGCCTATGGCACGAGGGCGCAAGGTAAATCATTTTATGAAGAAGTGCGCCGCGGTTTTCCCGCGGCGCACTTACCTCGAGAATTACACGACTAGTGCCGCCTCAAGAAACGTTGCCGTTGTCATCGTGTCGCGTGGACATCTGGGTTGGTGATCGTGAGGCTGGTGGTGGAGGTGAGGCTGGTGGCGCGTCAGCCGGGGGTGTTCGTGCGGTCGTTGGAGCCGGAGGAGGCGCAGCGGCTGGTGAAGATCACGAGGTCTGCGAAGGACCGGGTGCGGCTGCGGCGGTCTGGGATCGTGCTGGCCTCGGTGCAGGGTCGTTCCGCGCGGGAGATCGCGGTGATGTTCGCGGCGACCGAGGGATACGTGCGGGAGGTGATCCACGCGTTCAACTCCTCCGGGTTCGCGGCGTTGTCCCCAAAATGGAGGGGCGGCCGACCAGCTAAGTTCGGGCCGGCCGCCCGTGATCAGATCTGCCGCATCGCGGCCTGCCAGCCTGCCGAGTTGGGGTTGTCGTTCACGACCTGGAGCCTGGCCAAGCTGGTCGATTACCTCGCCGAGCACGCCTGGATCAGGGCGAGCACCGAGACCGTCCGGCAGATCCTGCGTGCGGAGGGCGTGTCCTGGCAAGCGACGAAGACCTGGAAAGCCAGCACAGACCCCGACTTCGTGGCCAAGAAGACCCGCATCCTTGCCCTCTATGATCACCCGCCCGCCGACGGAAGGGTGATCTGTGTCGACGAGTTCGGGCCGCTGAACCTACAACCCCGACCCGGCCGCGGCTGGTTCCCCCGCGGCCGCCCGGCCCGGCAGCGCGCCACCTACACCCGCACCGGTGGGGTCCGGCACATGTTCGCCGCGCTTGACCTGGCCACCGGTCAGATGTTCTACCGGTTCCGCGACCGCAAACGCTGGCAGGAGTTCCTCGAGTTCTGCAAGCAGCTACGCCGCCGCTTCCCGACCGGGAAGCTCTACCTCGTTTGCGACAACTACGGGCCGCACGGCAAGGCTGAGGTCAGGACCTGGTGCGCCGATCACGGCATCGAGCTGGTCTACACACCCACCAACGCGTCCTGGTTGAACTGGATCGAATGCGAGTTCACCGCAGTCCGTTACTTCACCCTCGACGGCAGCGACTACCCCAGCCACGCCACCCAGGAAGCCGCCATCGCCGGCTACCTCCGCTGGCGCAACCGCCACTGCCACCCCAAACGCCACTTCGCCGTCAACTCCAAGATCCGCCGCCCCGATTACCTACCCAACGTTGCTTGATACGGCACTAGTTCTGCACGAGCCACCAGCGGAGTGCGCCACCACTGATCGTGACCTGCTCGCAAGAGAACGAAGCGCCCGGCTGCACCGTCTCGTGAATCGCCAGCGCGGCTTGGCACGCGTTCGGGTTGTCGTAGCTCGCGATCACCGTCGAGGCCGAGGCGATCGCGTTCCCACCGAGGACCAGCGCACCGGCGACCAGTCCCGTAGCGAGGGCCTTGCTGCTGAGTTTCACGTCTGTTCTCCCCTTTTCACACGCGCTCGAATTGTCATCGGGCGAATCCGTGTTGATCTTGACACAGTGACAGGGAAGATCCGGCGTGTTTGTCGCCTCCTGGGAAAACAGGGAAGCAGCATTGCCCTACCGACCAAACTCCCGGCTCCGCCAAACTGCTTCTGGCCAGCCGGGAAGAGTTCGACTTCTGGATCACGAAGACCCGCTTTACCCGAAGTGCGATCCCCCTGAGCTGGGGGAACGATCACCGCGGAACGGCTGGGACGGCTACCTTCCGCCGTCCTGCGAGCTCGCGTTCTGCGCGCGTGCGCGCGCGAGATCCACGCCGTGCCCCACGCCGCGGGACTGCACCTGAAGACACTCAACGCCCGCTGAACGGCCGGCCCCACCCGCCCACCGTGGCCCACCATCGCCGAGGAGAACATCACCCACGGCATGATCGGCAGCCTGTCGCACCTCATCCGCAGTGCCGTGATCGACGCCGTCCTCGACGGCAGCGGAAGATCACCAAGGCTCACCTCGACGCAAGCCGCCTCGACCACGCGCCGCGGAAACCGCCCCGCACCCACCGCTCCCGGCCAAGCGCAGCCGGACGAGCACCCGCACTGATCTTCGCGACGCTCCCGCGATGCCGACAGCCGCCGGCTCGGCGCTGATCCACTCCCGCCCCTGGCCGAGGCCGAGGCCGAGTCGAGATCATCAGCTGCACGCCGGCGTTGCCCGCGCCGACCGCTGCGGCGAGTCGCTCGCGCCGGCGCGAGAGCGGCCACAATCGCAGGTCGCGCCGCGGGCGCCGAGCAGGTCGAACGCTACGTAGACCACGGCGATTCCCGCTGCCTGGCGTCGGGCCGGGCCGCAGCCGAGCGCTGAGAACTCCAGCCGGCCCCTGCCGGTAAGCGCACAGCTCACCGTCCCTCTTGCCGCAGCACTGCCCGCGCCGGCACCCCTGACCACGAGCAATGGGCTCGGCGCGGAGCGCTGTTGTCGGGCGTGCTGAGACGATCAGGCCTATACCGAGGTGGCGCGGGTCGGTGACTCATCGCGAACCCGGTATCGGTAACGCAGCGGTGATTCTCCGACCTCCCGTTTGAAGGCGGTGCTGAATGCGCTCTCGGACGCGTAGCCCAACTCGGCGGCCAGCGATCCGATGCGCACGTGCTCGTCGCGCAGAGCGCGCTGCGCCAGGAGCATCCGCCAGTGGTTGAGGTAGGCCAGCGGCGGTTGGCCAGCCACACTGCGGAAACGTTCAGCGAAAGAGGTCCGCGACATCGCCGCGGCGCGAGCCAGTTCCCGCAGGCCCCAAGGCTTTCCGGGTTCGGTGTGCATGAGCCGCAGTGCCGGACGCAACCGTTCGTCGGTGAGCAGCCGTAGCCAGCCTGGCGGTAGGTTGGTTTGGTCGAGGTAGGCCCGCAGTATCTCGAGCAGCAGGAGCTGACCGTACTGCCGTATCGCGAACGCCGAGCCGATCCGGTCCCCGCTCACCTCGTCGAACAGTCGGTCGAGGTTGCCGCGCAGGTTGGTCGCCGCCGCAGCGGATGCCCGGACGAGCCCCACCGCCGGGAGCGCCTGCTGCAGCAGCGCGTGACCGGCCTGGTTGAGGTCGACGGCGATCCCGATGACTACGTCGTCGGCACCGCGGTCGGCGCCGACGAGCCGGGAGAAGTTCTCCTCGGGGGTGATCTCCTGGCGCAGCCCGTCGCCGGCGCCGCCCTCCTGATCAAGCCATGACCGGTTGTTCAGGATGGCGACGTCGCCCGGCTCGAGGTCGACCGGCCCGTCGACACCGTCGACGCCGTCCGTGCTCAGCCGGGACCTGCCGTACACCATCGCGATGAGCTTCAGCGGGTCCTCGATGGCGGCGCGCGCCACCCACGGCCCCCGTGCCGCGAACCCGCCCGACACCAGACCGCGGATCTCGACGAGGTCGAACACCTCGGAGAGCTGATCACCAACCATGCTCGGACTATCGCGCAACAAATGCGGATCGTCAATTATTCAGAGTACGAACCCCTCAGGGACAGACTGGGGGCATGACACACAAGCAGCTCCCTGTCGGATCCGGCTTCACTGCGGCCTCGACGGTTGATGAGGTCCTCGCGGGCATCGACCTGTCCGGCAAGAACGTCGTCGTCACCGGCGGCCACGTCGGGCTCGGCCTGGAGGCCACCCGTGCGCTGGCCAAGGCCGGCGCCTCGGTCACCGTCGGGTCACGCCACCCTCACCGCGCCGCGCCGGCGCTGGCCGGCATCGAGGGCGTCGAGATCGGTCAACTGGACCTACTGAGCCCGGGCTCGATCGACGCCTTCGCCGGCCGCTACCTGAACTCAGGTCGTCCGCTCCACATTCTGCTCAACAACGCCGGCATCATGGCTCCCGCCGAACTGGTCCTGGATGCACGCGGCTACGAGGCCCAGTTCGCGACCAACCACCTCGGCCACTTCCAGCTGACCCTGGGCCTGCTGCCCGCACTGCGCGCGGCACACGGTGCCCGCGTGGTCAACACGACCTCCGGTGCGACCCGTATCTCCGACATCCGCTGGGACGATCCCCATTTCGCCACCGGCTATGACGGCCACCTCGGCTACGCCCAATCGAAGACCGCCAACGTGCTGTTCGCCGTCGAGTTGGACCGTCGGTGGGCCCCCGACGGGATCCGGGGCTACGCCGCGCACCCGGGCGTCATCGTCGGCACCAACCTGGGCAGCTCCATGCCCGCCGACCAAGTGCGGGCCATGCAGCAGGCGATGGGGCTGGTCGACGAGTCCGGCCGGCCGATCATCGACCCGGACAGCGGGAAAAAGACGCCAGAGCAGGGTGCCGCCACCATCGTGTTCGCCGCGACCAGCCCGCTGCTCGCCGACATCGGCGGCGTCTACCTGAGGGACAACGACATCTCACCGCTGGATGACACCGCGGATTCCACCGCCCAGGGTGTCGAGCTGATCCAGTCACAGAACGTCGTGCCGCATTCCATCGACCCGCATTCCGCGCAGCGCCTCTGGGAGCTGAGCGAGCAGCTGATCAAGGCGTGACCGCGCCGCCGAGATCGCGACGCCTGCCACAACTGTCGCGGCCAAATATGGCCCAGCAGAGGGCAGGTGAGACAGGTCGACAATGGACAGTGGCTCATCACGCGACACTCCCCGGGACCGGAGAAGTGCCCGCCCGGTGAGCCGACCACGGTGTGCAGTTACCGGCTGCGCTGCTCAGACGAGGCAAGTTGTACGGCACATGTGGAGCTGGGGCCCGGCCGGCGGCGACGCGGCAACCTGTATCGCGGTTTCGGGTTACTGGTCGTCAGTCTTGAGTGCGGCGCCGGGGTCGGCGACGAACACGACCAGGAGCCGGGCCCGTTCGGTCGCGCTGGTGTTTTCGGTGAGGACGTGGTGAGCACCGGGCTGCTCGATCCAGTTCTGGCCCTGCTGGTAGGTGGTGACGGGTTGGCCTTCGAGTTGGCTGCGCACAGTGCCGTCGAGGACGTAGGCGTAGACGAACGCCTCGCCGTGGCGGTGCGGTGCCGCGCGTGACCCGGGCGGCAGGGTGACGATCGCCGAGGTGAAAGTCTTGCCTTGGACGTTCGGCAGGGCCTGCTGGATCAAGGGGGTCAGGGATTCGGTGGGTGGCTGCGCTGCTGTGGTGGGCATCGGAGCCGTGACGGCCGTCGGGGCCGTGGCGGGGGCGGGCTGGTCCGAAGCGGTGCAGGCGGTGGCCGCGGCAGCCGCGGCCACGGTCAGGACGCCACCGGCGATCCGTATTCCGATCATGAGGGGTCTCCTGTTCAGCTTTCGGTGACGCGGAAGATCGTCTTGCCGGCGGTGCGCTTGCCGGCAGCGAGCGCGGCGGGTGCCTCGGCAAGTGGCCGGACGGCGCCGACGACGGGCGTGAGCCTGCCGTCCCTCACCCGCGTGGCGAGGTCGGCGAGCCGGGCGCGGTCGGGTTCGACGACGAAGAAGACGGCCCGCCCGTCCGCGGGCCGGGTATTGGGCGGCATGGCGATGGTGACGAGCGTGCCACCGGCGCGCACCAGGGCGGCCGAGCGGTCGAGGATGTCTCCCCCGATCACGTCGAACACGACGTCGACCTCGCCGGCGTCCTCCAGCTTCTCGGTCTCGAGGTCGAGGAAGGTGTCGACGCCGAGCGCGAGCGCCTGGTCCCGGTCGGCAGTCCGGCCGGTACCGATGACGCGGGCGCCGACTTCGCGGGCGAGCTGCACCGCGATCGACCCCACGCCGCCCGCGGCGCCGTGGACCAGGACAGCCTGGCCGGTGGTCAGCCGGCCGTGGTCGAACAGGCCTTGCCAGGCGGTCAGTCCGGAGATCGGCAGCGCGGCCGCCACGGTGTGGTCGACACCCGCCGGCAGCGGTGCGAGATTGCGGGCCTCCACCGCGGTGTACTCGGCGAGCGAACCGTCGCGGAACCAGTCGGCCATGCCGAACACCCGCTGGCCGACACTCAGGCCGGTGGTGCCGAACCCCAGTTCGACGACGACACCCGACAGCTCGTGGCCGGGCACGCTCGGCGTCCTGTCCCGGCCCGCGCGATCGGTCCACGTGGCCGACCAGTCGAGTTCACCGCGGGTGAAACCCGCGGCGTGCACCCGCACGAGGACGTCGTTCTGGACCGCCTGGGGGTCGGGCAGATCCGTCAGCGACAACCCTGCAGCACCGGCGGCTTGATCTCGAACAGTGATGGCTTGCATGACCGTCCTTACTGGGAGGAGGGATCGATCGAGCGCACGTGCTCACGAGCATCCCCGCTCGTTCCTTTGCGCGCCAGTCAAAGAGCTGCTGTAGTGCCCAGGGAGGTGTTGACGGCGTAGCGGCTTGAAACGGGTGGCCTCCAGGCGGGGTGTGAGGTGCTGACGCCCACAAACCGAGCGTGGAGCCGGACGATCTTTCGCCACGCCGACGCCGTTGAAGTCGCCGCCGACGAACCAGGGCACGTCGCCTCCGTGCGTCGCGCGCAGAATCTGCTACTCGGCGACCCCGAAGGATTCGATCTCCTCCGCTTCCTGCCGCGTGAGCTGGCGCGGCACCTCGCCGTGGTCGAGCTTCGAACGCTGGATGCGGTGCCGGATGTCATCCACGACTTCGGGGTTCGCCAGCGTCGAGACGTCCCCGACGTCGGAGAAGTTGGAGATCCCGGCGATCACCCGGCGCATGATCTTGCCCGACCGCGTCTTCGGCATGTCGGACACGATCCACACGTGTTTCGGCCGTGCGATCTTGCCGATCTCCCGGTCGATCGCCGTGGTCACCTTGTTCTCGATCTCCGGGCTGGGCGAGAAACCGGGTTTGAGCGAGACGTACATCTCGACCGCGCGACCGCGCTCCTCGTCGATCACCGGCACGGCCGCGGCTTCGGCGACCTCCTCGACGGTCAGGCACGCGGACTCCAGTTCCTTGGTGCCCAGCCGGTGCCCGGCCACGTTGATGACGTCGTCGACGCGGCCGAGGATCCGGAAGTACCCGTCTTCGGCCTGCACCGCGCCGTCGCCGGCGAAGTAGGGCCAGTCGTGCCAATCCTTGCTTTCCGGGTTGCGGCAGTACTTCCGGTAGTAGGTGTCCACGAACCGTTCGGGCTGGCCCCAGATGCCCTCGAAGACACCCGGCCACGGGTTGCGGATGCAGATGTTGCCCGCACGGCCACTGCCCGGCTCGACCGTGTCGCCGTTCTCGTCGTAGATCACCGGGTAGATCCCGAGCGCGCCCGGGCCGCAGCTGCCCGGCTTCATCGGGTGTAGCGCCGGCAGGGTGCTGCCGAGGAATCCGCCGGTCTCGGTCTGCCACCACGTGTCCACGACGACCGCTTCACCCTTGCCCACCGTCTGGTGGTACCAGCGCCAGACCTCGGGCTCGATCGGCTCGCCGACGGTGGTCATGTGCTTGAAGTGGTAGTCGTACCGGGCCGGTTCGTCCGGGCCGAGCTTGCGCAACATGCGGATCGTGGTGGGCGCGGTGTGGAAGATGGTGACTCCCAGCCGCTCGGCGATGCGCCAGCACCGTCCCGGGTCGGGATAGGTGGGCGCCCCCTCGTACAGCACGCTTGTGGTGCCCAGCGCGAGTGGGCCGTACACGATGTAGGAGTGCCCGGTGATCCAGCCAATGTCGGCGCAGCACCAGTAGGTGTCCTGGGGATGAATGTCCTGGTAGTACTTCGACGTGCCGGCCACGTACGCGAGGTACCCGCCGGTCGAGTGCACGCATCCTTTGGGCCGGCCGGTGGTGCCACTGGTGTACATGAGGAACAGCGGACCGTCCGCCGGCATCGGCACGGGCGCCACCGCCTGGCCGCGATAGGAGGCAAGTACGTCCTCGACGAAGACGTCGCGGCCGTCGACCATCGGTGTGGGTGAGCTGTAGCGGCCGGGATAGCGGCGGAAGACGAGGACCTGGTCCACGGGCTGGCCCTGCCGGGCGGCCTCGGCCACGGCCTCGTCGGCCTTCGCCTTGTGGTCGACCAGCTGCCCGTTGCGGTAGTAGGAGTCCATGGTCACCAGGACCCGGCTGCCCGAGTCGGCGATCCGGCCACCGCAAGCGGTGCCGCTGAACCCGCCGAACACCTCGGAGTGGACGGCGCCGAGTCGGGCGCAGGCCAGCATCGCGACCGGCAGCTCCGGCACCATCGGCAGGTGGAAGGTGACCCGGTCACCGGCGGTGAGCCCGCAGTGGTCGCGCAGCAACGCTGCGAACTCGTTCACCCGCCGGAAGAGCTCCTGGTAGGTGATGACGACCGTGGCTTCGTCCTCGGGCTCGGGAACCCAGACGAGCGCCGCCTTGTTTCGATCGGCCGCCAGGTGCCGGTCAACGCAGTTGTAACACGCGTTCAACCGGCCACCGGTGAACCACTTCCAGAACGGAGGATTGCTGGTGTCCAGAATGGTGTGCCAGTAGGAGTCCCACGTGAGCAACTCGGCGTATTCGTTGAAGCACTCCGGAAAGCGGTCCTCGGCGAAACGTGCCAAGATGTCCGGATCAGAGGCGTTCGCCTGCCCGATGAACTTCGGTGTCGGAGAGTAGTAACCCTCTTCCCTCCAGTGCACGGCGATCTGTGACTCGGAAAGAGGGACCTCGTGCTCGATGGTCATTTCCGTCAGCCTCCCGGCCGATCAGCGGAATGGCTCAAGGGAAGACTTGCGTACGATTTGCGGCAAAGCTACCTTTTTGTGCCTTTCGGCGAGTTTCAGTGATGGCGCGCCGGTGACAGCGGGAAGAGTGGGAGCACCGCCCGCTTCCAGGTGAAATTGGTGACCCCGGCAAAAGACGCATACCACGCGAGCACGGCCGTGACCAAGCCGAGCCAGCCGCCCACCTGCCCCATCACCGGCGCAGCCGCCAGTTCCGCGATCGTCAGGAACAGGAACGTCAATGTCAGGAAGACCAACACGGCCAGGACAGCGCCGTTGACCCGGGCTGCGGCGACGGTCAAGTAGGCCGTGAAGATCGTCCACGCCAGCAGGAACAACCCGGTCGCCGTCGCTGCGCTCGTCCCGAGACTGGGCTCGACGAACTTCACGTACGCGGCGAAGGACATCCAGAAGGCCGCGAACGAGCTGAACGCCAGCGCGCCGAAGGTGTTGCCCTTGCGGAACTCCCACATGCCGGCCAGGAATTGGGTCAGGCCGCCATAGAACAACGCCAGGGGAAGCACGACAGCTTCCAGGGAGGTATTTTTGATCAGCCCGGCGTTGAACACGCTGAGCACGAACGTCGTCATCGCGAAGGCGGCCAGGCCCAGCGGGGCGGGATCGGCGATGTGCGCACCCGGATCTTCCTGTCGGGCAGCCGTCGCTTCGACCGTGGCGCCTTTCTCGGTATGTACCATCACCACTCCTTCCGCGACTCGCCGGCTCCACACCGGCGCCATCATGCGTGACGCCTTCTGAGCATAGTCCGGAATTGCGGAATCCACAGGTGAGCGAAATCGGTCAAGTGAGAATAGGGCGGGCACACCGCGGGCAGGACAGAGCAGGCGCCGGCCATTTCCCTGCGCAATACCGGCAGTAATAGCGGCGCGCCCACCACACTACCCCCAGTGCGGGAACCGTCCCGATAAGCAGCAGTCCGGCGATCAGGCACGCGGTCACGCCCACAAGGTCGCCGACGGCCACGAGTGCAACCGCGACTGCGACCACGGCCGAGAGCGCGAGCACCACGTGCAGCGAGGCGAGCCCACCACGACGCATCCGCGCGAGCCGGCGATCGAGGCCCGGATCGTCTGCCTGCAGCGCGTCTTCCAGCCTCCCCAGTTCCCGCACTTCGTCGTCACTCAGCACCGCGTTCTCCTTCACAACTGCGCCCCAGCATATAACTGCCCCGAGAACAAGATCGGCCGCCCAACACTCGCATCTGGCCGACAAATGCGCACCCTTCCGCATAAAACGTGAAATGTTCACGGGACTGTCAAACGAACGGTGTGACTCGGGTTGAAGGGAATGCTTGCCTCCGGCGGCCAGGGGCCGTCGAAGGCAATCTCGATCCCGCGTGACTGTCGGCCCTCTGCGCGTGCGCCGGTATCCGCCCGCGAGCGCTGGGGCGGGAGGTCTCGTTCACGGGCGGCCGGCGTGCGGTCGTGGCTCGACACCGCTGCCGGCGCCGCGAAACTGCGCGTGCACCCCGTGGCCGGCGACACCCGTGGCCAGAAGTCGCATTCCTGCCTGCGTTCGCCGCGGACGGGGGGTTTCTGCGGCGCCCGGGCTCGCGCTCATCGTCGTGTGCCTGGCAGCCCTCAGTGACTTGCTGCGGCACCCCGTCAGCTGAGCTCACGACGTGGTGATCGGTTCCTACGGGGCAACCTCGTGTTCGTCGCGCTGGGCCTGTGCTCGCCGCGGCGCGCCTTCGCCGGACGGGGACAACGCCGAACGCGCACCGGCTGCGCGCCGGGTTCTCCTCGGTGGGAGGCGGGCAGCGGTTCGCGGCTGGGCAAACGGTAGTCGTTCGCCACGGCGCCAGCCCCGGTGTCGCACGCGCGCTGGGTTTCCTTGGCGCCGCTGTCTTGGTCGTTGCCGCGGATCTGCGACACCTCGGACGACTGGTCACTGTCACCATCGCGATGCGCACACCCATCTTCGCGGCAGTACCGAATGCGCATTCTGTCCGCCTGACGGGTGCCGCCGCGTCCGCACACCGGTGTCCTGGCGAAAATTCACCGCCTCCGCCCCGGCGGCTGACTTCTGCCACGTCCGGCTCCGAGCGCGACGAAGCCCTCAAAACCGAACTGCACCGCCCCTTCGAGGGCTACGTCGTCGAGCAGGTCCCCGGCCCCTCGAATGCGCGATCCCCATCGAAGATGGCCGGCCGAGCATGGCTTGCTTTCTCCGGCCAACAGTGGTGCTGTGGACCGACGACGTGGCTGCTGGGCCCGACCGAGCATTCCGTTGACCCCGCTCGAACCGCACACTGATGCACAGCGACCTACTGCCGACACTTCGATGAGCCACAGAACGGTGCCGCCCGATTTAGTCCCTTTCGCACACGATGTTCGCTTTGTCACTTCGCCATCAGCGTCCTCACAAGGCTCCCGAAACGATGGTGACGGCAACGCGCCCAATCAAGCGGGAAGGAGGCTGTGCGTGAGTCCGAGTCCGAGTCCACCGACCGGCTCCGGTGAACGACCAGTCGTGTTACCGGTTCCGCGCGGCCTTCCCGCGCGAACCCGGTTGGCGGTCGCGGGAGGGTGGCTCGGCGCGACGATGTCCCGCAAATTGGGCCTCGGCAGCGGCGGGGTCATCGGCGGGCGGATCGCACTCAGACTGGACCCCGACGCGCTCCGCCGGCTCGGCCGCGACCGAACTGTCGTGCTGGTGACCGGCACCAACGGCAAGACCACGACCACGTTCATGCTCAGCCGGATCCTGGAGACGCTGGGCCCGGTCGCCACGAACGGCGACGGCGCGAACATGCCCGACGGCGTACTCGCCGCGCTGGCGGCGCACCCGCACGCCCCCGTGGCGGTACTCGAGGTCGACGAGACTTACGTGGCTGCCGTCGCCGCGCAACTGCGCCCGGCCTGCCTGGTGCTGCTCAACCTCAGCCGCGACCAACTCGACCGAGTCGGCGAAGTGCGTGTGATCGAACGCGCGTTGCGGGCGGTCGCCGCGAGTCTGCCGGACATGACCGTGATCGCCAACTGCGACGACCCTTTCGTCACCTCGGCCGCACTCGGCTCGGCTCACCCCCTGTGGGTCGGCGCGGGACAGCGATGGCACGGCGACACTGTCGCCTGCGCCCGCTGCGGCCAAGCAGTACGCCGTGAGCTCACCCGCTGGCGCTGCGTGTGCGGCCTCGCCCGCCCGGATCCGCTGTGGACACTGGACGGCGACACCCTCGGAAACACCGAAGGCGAGAGCTACCCGCTCGGACTGCGCCTGCCCGGACGCGCGAACGCCGCGAATGCGGCGGTTGCGGTGGCGACCGCCGCACAGCTCGGGGTGACGCCAGAGGTCGCCCTAGCGCGACTGTGCTCGATCGGCGATGTCGCCGGTCGCTACCGGCGGAAGTGGTCGCACGGGCGCGGAGTGCGCGTACTCCTGGCAAAAAACCCTGCATGCTGGACAGAAACGTTGCCGATCCTCAGCGCCCAGTCGCCCGTGGTGATCGCGGTGAACAGCGGTGAGGCCGACGGGCGGGACATGTCGTGGTTGTGGGACGTGCAGTTCGAGGAGCTGCGCGGACGACAGGTCGTGGCCGCCGGCGAGCGGGCGACCGACCTCGCTGTCCGACTGACCTACGCCGAGGTGCAGCACACGGTCTGCCGCGACGCGCTCGCGGCGGTAGCCGACCTGCCCCCCGGACCGGTCGAGCTCGTCGCGAACTACACCGCCTTCCGGGCCGTACAGGACGAGCTCGGCGATGACTGAGTCAGCTTTCCGTATCGGCTTGGTGCTCCCGGATATCCTCGGTACCTACAGCGATGGCGGCAATGCGAAGGTCCTGCGGCGCCGGCTGGAGTGGCGGGGTATCACCGCCAGTGTGGCGGAGATCCGCCATGGCGAGCCAGTGCCGTCCGCACTCGACCTGTATCTGCTGGGTGGCGGCGAAGACAAAGCGCAGGCCCTTGCGGCGACGCACCTGCGCGCCCACCCCGGCATGCAGCGTGCCGTCGTGCGAGGCGCCGTGGTGTTCGGCGTCTGCGCCGGGTTACAGGTCCTCGGCACGGCATTCACGACTTCCCACGATGTGAACCACCCCGGGCTGGGCCTGCTCGACGCGGTGACGTCTCCCGGACCGCGGCGCGCGGTCGGGGAAATCGTCGTCGACGTCGGCCCCGAGCTGGGAGGCCAGCCCCTCACCGGCTTCGAGAACCACCTCGGCCGCACACGGGTCGGACCCGGCAGCCTTCCCCTCGGCTCGGTGCGAGGGGGCATCGGCAACGGAGACGGCACAGAGGGCGCGGTCGCCGGCCGGGTCCTGGCGACCTATCTCCACGGCCCGGTGCTGGCGCGCAATCCCGTGCTGGCCGACCTGCTGCTGGAATGGGTGCTCGGCACTCCACCGGCCGCGCTGCCCTTGCCGGAGGTCGATGCCCTGCGGGAGGAACGGATGCGCGCCGCCAAGCACGATCCGCGGCGGTGATTCCCTCCTCAGCACAGCGAAGGAACGGGGCCGCCGACGCGGTGCGACCGGTCAGCGAAGATTTCATCATCGCTGACCCCGAGGCATGGAACACAGAGTCTTCCACCGTCAATCGTGACCACTGTGGACCATGCGGTGCAGGCAGACGCAGGGCACCGGCATCAGCCGGGCCGCGCCTCAAGACAGCTCCGGCTAACCACTGCATCAACGGTCCATCGACCGGCGCAGCCCTACAGTTTGCGTTGACGCGAAGACGCGGACCGGCCGGTCGACGCGATACGGAGCCCCGTTCTGGCGGCGACCGCCGCAGTGCTGGCTTTCCTGCTCCTGCTGGCCTCCGCGACGGGAGGGCTGCCGTAGTCGTCGAGCTTCGACGTCAGCCTGCACTCTCGGCTGGCAGAGCGCCGCTCCTCTGCGGTGGTGTCGTTCGCGGTGGGGCTCACCGCCACGGCGTCTTGCGCGTTCACCGCGCCGCTCGTCTTCGTCGTCACGGCGGTGCTCACGCGGGCTCCGCGGGCGACCGCCTCGCGCGCGCCGCCCTGGTCACGGCCGTCATACTGCTCGCTGTGCGCTGCCGCTTCGGCTTGTCGGCCCTGAGCGCACTCCCCCACCCACCGGAAGCCGACTGGGCTGTCCAGGGCCTCGGGCTTCGCGTTCGCGTCGGGATACACTTCCGACGCGATTCTGGCCGTCGGTGTGCTCGCTTGGCTGGCGACGCAGCGTCTGGCCGAGCGCCCCGGCATCCGTGGCGTGTTCTGGGCCGCCGCCGGGTTCGTAGTGGCGATCGGCTGGACCCGCGTGTGCCTCGGCGTCCACTGGCCCACCGACGTGCTCGGCAGCATCGCCTTCGGGACGGCATGGCAGTGCGGCGCACTGACCGTCCACCGCGCGCTGCCACCATCCGCTCTCCTCCGCACGAGGCTCCTGGCCAACCCGTCCATCGGGTAGCACCGTCGGATTCGCGCCACCGTGAAATCACTCGGCGCCCGCAGAAATCGGGAATTGCTCCACTGCACTCTCAGCAGCGTCCCGCCGGACAGCAAGATCGACACAGCCCCGCGGCAACTGCGAGAAACAAGCCCCGACCTGGCCACCGGGATGCCGGCGCTCACCGCGTTGGACCGACGTATACCGACCCCGGCCGCCACACCGGTCGGCAGTGGCGATCGGCAGCAGCGTCACCTCTTTCCGGCCGAAGGTCCGCACTCGCCGTCGACGGATCGCACGCGACAAGCCAGGTCTCGATCCTGGGCCCTCGCCGTCACCAGGGGACTCACCCGAATGAAACCGTGCCGCGTCCGGTCATCACGATGGTTGGCTCCGGAATCGGCTGCGCCAGTGCAGTTCGACTCCCCCATCGACCTCGTCGATCGTGGCCGTCGGTACGAAGCTGCCCTTGATGCCGCGGTACAGAGGTCGGAAGGTTTTCTGCGAGGTGTGGTTGCCCGGTGTCGGCGCTCAGCACCCGATCGATCTCTGGTCGGCGTCGGCGTCCGTAAGTCGAATCGGTGCGCTCCGACCAAAGACCGTCACAGAAGGCCGTGTGGCGGCCGCAAAGATCTTCCTCATCGCGCCGACCTACATGTCACAATCGCGGAGATGACCCATCAGGATGCGCCGGCACCGAGCCGTGCCCGACGGGTGCCGCTGGTGGCCGGGATCCTGCCGATCCGGCGGCGTGCCCTGGGTTTTGACGCGCTGGCCGGTGTCACGCTGGCCGCGCTGGCCGTCCCCGAAGTCCTCGGTTACGCCAAGATCGCCGGGATGCCGCCGGTCACCGGCCTGTACACGATGCTCGCGCCGGTGGTGCTGTTTGCGTTGTTCGGCGCGTCCCGGCACCTGGTGGTCGGCGCGGACTCGGCGACCGCGGCGATCCTCGCGGCCGGTCTGGCCGGTTCGGCCGCCCCCGCCTCGACCGCCTATGTCCGGCTCGCCGGCACGGCCGCGTTGCTGGTCGGCGCGATGCTGTTGCTGGCCCGGCTGATCCGGCTCGGATTCCTGGCCAACTTCCTCTCTCGCACCGTCCTGGTCGGCTTTCTCACCGGCGTCGGCATCCAGGTCGCGGCGGGCCAGCTGCCCGACATGCTCGGCGTGCCCGCCGGCGGCAGCCAGACCGTGCCCAAGCTGATCAACCTCGTTCGCGCCCTCGGCCACACCGACGGCGCGACCGCGTTGATGTCCGCGGCGGTGGTCGTCGTGGTCGTCGGCACCCGCCTCGTGGCGAAGAAAGTGCCGGGCGGGTTGATCGCCGTCATCGCCGCGATCGTGGTCAGCAAGCTCGTCGACCTGTCCGCGCACGGGGTCGCCGTGCTGGGCCCGGTTCCACAGGGCATCCCACACCTCGCGCTGCCCACCTTCGACGTGCACGATATGTCCACGTTGCTCGGCACCGCGGTGTCGATGTTCGTGGTGATCCTCGCCCAAAGTTCCGCGACGTCACGCGCTTACGCGGCCCGCTACGAGGAAACCGTCGACGAGGACGCCGACCTGGTCGGCCTCGCCAGCGCGAACGTGGCCGCGGCGTTCAGCGGCACCTTCGTCGTCAACGGCAGCCCCACCAAGACGCAGATCGTGGACGGCGCAGGCGGTCGCAGCCAGATCGCTCCCCTGGCCGCCGGGGTGATCGCCGTGGTGGTGCTCATTTTCATGACCGGTCCGCTGGGCGCGCTGCCTCTGGCGGCACTGGCAACCGTGGTGTTCCTCATCGGCGTCGACCTGATCGACATCGCCGGCATGCGCCGCATCTTCCGGGTTCGGCGCGCGGAATTCGTGGTGGCTTTGCTGACCGCGGCCGCCGTGGTTTTCACCGGCGTCGAGCAGGGCGTCGTGCTGGCCATCATCGTGTCCGTCGTCGATCACCTGCGGCACAGCTACCGCCCGCACAGCGGCGTTCTCGTCAAATCACCGGCAGGCCACTGGCAACCCGAGCCGGTCACGCCCGGCCGCCGCACCACCGAAGGCATGATCGTCTACCGGTTCGGCAGCAGCCTGTACTTCGCCAACGCCATGCGGCTGGGCACCGACGTGACCACCCTGCTCACCGGCGGCCGCACCGTGACATGGTTCTGCCTCGACTGCGCTGCCGTCGGCGACGTCGACTACACCTCGGCAGGTGTCCTGTCCACAGTCGCCAAGCGCCTGGGCAAGCACGGCACCCGCCTGGTGCTCTCCGGCGTCTTGCCCGAGGTCCGCGCGCAACTGGACCGCTACGGACTGACCCGAACTATCGGTATGGACAGCTACTTCGACACCGCGGGCGCCGCGCTGGACGCGTTCAGCAAGCGAAAAGCCTGACACATGACCACCGGGACCTGGCTCGACGAACCCCAGCACCACGACTACTCCGCTGCCGCCTCCTATCCCACCCTGAGCGCAGGCACCGACCTCGTCGACCACCTCATCGAAGAGCTGCGGGACGGCCGCAGCGCAGCCTTCTTCAAGGCCGATGACATCCTGCGCGCCGCGGGCCCGTCACTGCTACCGGTCGACAACCCGCACGTGAGTGCCAATCTGCGCAAATCCACGAGCACAAGGATCTCTCCGATCCTGCTGCTGCGCTGTGACCTGCGCCTCGGTAGCGCTTTGGAGATCGCTCACGGCTACTCGCCAACATTGATACCAAACATCAGCGAGTCCGTGGTCCAGCAACCAGTCAGACCGCACGCGCCCTGTTCGCCGATTGCTCAGCCTCAGGGGCTCAGCCGGCAAATTCGTTGACGCCGAGCGCGAAGTCCCAGTGGCCGACCCCGTTGCCGGCGAGGCCCACCGTGACCACGCCCACTCCTTCCAGCCAGTGCGCCATTTTCAGGCCGCCGACGTCCAGCGGGCGCAGCCCGAGGCTCTCGATGAATGCCGCCACGCCCGCCTTGGCCTGCGCATTGTCACCAGCGATGAAGACATTGGGCCGGCCCTTCTCCAGAACATTACGGAAGATGGTGTTGAATGCCTTCACCACGCTGGCGCTTTCCGGGGCCACCTTGGAGACTTCCTGCGCGATCGAGGTCTCCTCGCTGTGGGCCAGTCCGTCGAAGGTGGCGTTGAAGGGGTTGCTGATGTCGACGATGACCTTGTCCGCGAGGGCGTCTCCGTACTCGGCGACGACCGGAACGACACCGTCGTACAGCAGGGCCGTGATGACGATGTCGCCGGCTGGAACAGTGCCCCACTTGCCCGTCGTCGCGCCGTCGCCCAGAGCCTTGGCCAGGTCATCGGCCTTGGACTGATCGCGTCCCATGACCTCGACGGTGTTGCCGCCCGCCACCGCGAGCGTACCGATGGTACGGGCCATGTTCCCCGTACCGATGATGGTGAGGCTGCTCATGAGGTGTGCTCTCTTCCTGTTCTCGAGGTGTCCCTCTGTCTCGTTCGTGCCGGGTCAGGCACAGGGCGTCGGCCGCGGCGTTTCTGAGCGGACTGCCGTGCCTTTCTCAGCACCTCCGGCTCGCCTTCCGCCGGCCGATTGGGATGCGTGAGCCTGCCGCCATTCGAAAAAGCGGAGTCAGGTCAGGGACATAGGACGAGGGCATCCTGTGATCGTCACTCTCCCTCGGTGCTCGGTTCCCAGGGCTGCATGCCGACGAGAGGCGCGAGGTGAACCTGCATCTCGGCGGCGGGCGGCGGCGGGCGCCAAATATCGTCACCTCGGCAACCTTTTAGTCCGCGTCGAGCAGGATGCAGTTCCTCCAGAGCTGTGCTTCATGAATGACACTGCTTCACCGGTAGACCGCGACCGGTGTCGACGAATGATCGACAGCACGCAAATTCGGCGCCCGCGCAACGCTTCGGCGTGCTGCGTATGTCCGCTTTCGAGGTAAATTCGTTGTGGCGGCTGGGTTGTCGTAGGGTGTGCCCGCGGCATTCCTGGTGTGTGGATCAGATGGCGGTGGTGCCGCCGTCGGTGACCAGTTCCAGGCCGTTGACGTAGCTGGAGTCGTCGGAGGCGAGGAACAGGGCGACGGTGGCGATTTCTTCGGGGCGGCCCATCTTTCCGCGAGGGATGAGGGACTCGAATGCGACCCTGGTTGCCTCGTCGAACAGTTCTTCCTGTTTGGCGGTGGCGACCTGGCCGGGGGTCAGGACGTTGACCCGGATCTTGCGGTCGCGCAGTTCGTTGAGCCAGACGCGGGCCCAGGCCTGCTGGACGGCTTTGCTTCCCGCGTAGAGGCTCCAGCCGGGGAAGGCGCCGAGGGAGGCGTTGGATCCGGTCATGAAGATCGAGCCGTTGTCGTTGATCAGCGGTAGTGCCTTCTGCACGGTGAACAGGGTGCCGCGCACGTTGAGCCAGAAGGCGCGGTGGAACTGTTCCTCGGTGATCTCGCCGAGGACGGCGGGTTCGCCCATCCCGGCGCTGGCCCACAGCACGTCGATCGTGCCCTTTTCCCGCTTGACGGTGTCGTACAAGCGGTCCAGGTCGTCCAGTTCGGCCGCGCCACCCTGGACGGCGGTGACGTTGCGGCCGATCAGCTTGACGGCGTCGTCCAGTGCTTCCTGCCGCCGGGCCTGGATGAAGACGTGCGCTCCTTCCTCGACGAACAGTTTGGCGCCGGCCAGTGCCATGCCGGTGGATCCACCGGTGATCACCGCTACCTTGCCATCGAGCTTTCCCACGATCACTCCGTTGAATTGATGGGTGTCCGAATCACTTCGGTTCTTACGTACACCGAACTGTGTACGTAACGTACCCGATGGCCAGCTGGGGTGCAAGCTACGTACACCGGTCAGTACCGAACGACCTATACTGAAGGTATGACGGAGTTGGAGAAGGGCCCCCAGGGCCGACGCCGCGGCAGGGGTGCGCGCGAGCGCATCCTCAGCGCATCACAGCAACTGTTCCGCGATCAGGGCATCAACCGCACCGGCATGGACCAACTCTGCGCCGCGGCCCAGGTGTCCAAGCGCACGGCCTACCAGCACTTCACCAGCAAAGACGAACTCGTCGCCGAATACCTGCGCCGATTCGATCCCGACGTCATGCCCGGAGTGTTCGACCGCACCGACCTCACACCCCGCGAACGACTCCTCGCCGCCTTCGAGATACCCGCGTCCACGCCCCTGTGCCCTTATATCGCGGCGGCCGTCGAACTCCACGACCCCCGACACCCGGCATCCGAGTACGCACGCGACTACAAGAAAGCCATCGCCGCGCGGCTCGCCGAAACCGCCCGCGAAGCCGGCGCCACCAACCCCGAACAACTCGGCGAACAACTGGCGCTGCTCATCGACGGCGCCTCGGCCCGCACCCGAGTCCTCAACACTGAATCCTTCTCCACCGCTGCCGCCATCGCCGCCGTCCTCATCGACAACGCCATCCCCGCGTCACCTCCTCGGCCGCACAGCGATGACCGCGGCACTACCGGGTCTGCTCCCGTTCCGGCAGGAGGCCAATGACGACCCGATCACGCCTCGTCGGCCCGGAAACCGACATCGAGCTCGGCGCGGCGGGAGCGGCAACTGCCGGGACTCGGGCTGGAGAGCGGGTCACGAGATCTGGTCTCGGCCATCCGTACGTATCGTCGAACTGACCGTCGCGGGAACGCTACGGAAATTTGAACCCTGCTATGCACCGGGGAAAGCAGTCCCGCGTATCAGCACGCCTGGCCGCAGTCGTCGCACTCGCCGGGCTCGAGTCCCTACGAACAATGGCGGGACACGGCCGCGACTGACGTCTGGCTGGCGGTCACCGGGATCGCGACACCGGTCAATGCTGGCGGCCACGACTCGGCCCCGCAGTGGCGACCTCTGGCCGCTGGAAATGTCCGGATCAGCCGGTGTTCGTCGCGCATCCATTCATCTCATCCTCTCCATTGAGGACTGATGCGGGGCACGATGGATCCGCGATCTTCCGCAGCACGTCCGTCCGACTAGGACAGCTCGTTTCTCCGTCGGCCTGTGCGACGGTGCGCCAGGGCGCGGGACGAACGCCAGGCCAGTCCAGGCCAACCGGCCTGCTGTGTCAGCGACGGCCGCTCAAGGTGAGGAGAACCTCGCGGCAGACGGCACCGGCCGCGGCCATGACCGTGCGTGTCAAGGTCAGCATGTCTTCGCCGTCGGCCCGGGCTGGACCGATGCGGTCTTCGACCGCGGCCAGCATCGCGGTGCGCAGCTCGGTGTTGACGTTGACCTTTCCGACGCCGGCGGCGCCGCACGCCCGCAAGTCCTTGGCCGGCAAGCCTGAAGCGCCGTGCAGGACAAGCGGAACTGCGCCGGCATTTGCCCGGATCCGGGCCAGCAGGGGCCAGTCGATCGTGGGCACGCCGCGGTAGCGGCCGTGCACGTTGCCGACTCCGCACGCGAGCAGCTGAGCCCCCGACGCCCCGAGGAACGACCGGACCAGGTCGGGGTCGGTTTTGCCGGTGTCGTCGGCGGTGTGCGTCGCGGCGTGATCCTCGGTACCGGGGATGCTGCCCAGTTCAGCCTCCACGACCACGCCGTCGCGCGCGGCCAATGTACGCACGGTCCGGACGAAGGTGGCGTTCTCGTCCGGCGGCAGATGGGAGCCGTCCGCGAGCACGGCGTCAGCCCCGGCTTCGATCGCATCGCGGATCAGCACGTCGTCTTTCGCGTGGTCAAGCTGCACGCACACCGGGACGGTCGAGTCGTCTGCGATGCCCCGCAGGGTCCGGATGAGCCGCGGCCCGCGGTCCGCAGCGGCGGACGAGGGCGCGACCAGCAAGATCACCGGCAGAGCCAGGTCCTCCGCGGCGCTCACGACCGCCAGCGCTGTGTCGGCTCCGTAACAGGTGAAGGCGGGCACGGCCGCGTGTTCGGCGAGCCGCCGGGCGACCAGTTCGTCGAGTGCCGCTCGCATCGGTAGTGGACCCTTCTACGTGGTGACGGGTGGCTGCGACCGCGTCGACAGCGGTCGCCGCCACCCGTGGCTTGGCAGCGCCGTCAGGCGGCCACGGTCGGTTTCGTCAGGTGGCGCCTCTTCCGCATCGTCGCCACCGAGATCAGCCCGATGACCGACGTGGTGAGGACGAAGTAGTACGGCGAGCGCAGGTCGTCGGTCGCGCTGACCAGCCAGGTGCCGATGTAGGGCGCGGTGCCCCCAGCGATGACGACGGAGATGTTCGTGGCCAGCGCAGTGCCGGTGTAGCGGACCTCGTCAGGGAACAACTGGGGTGTCACGGTGTAGGAGGCGACCTGGAGGAACGCCATGTTGACCATGATGAGCACGTAGCCGAGTGCGGCGAGCCCGAGGTTGCCGATGTCCATCAGCAGGAAGCCGGGGTAAGTGATGACGGCGTAGCCAACGAGCCCGATCACCGCGACCTTGAGCGGGCCGATGCGGTCCGCGAGCCGGCCGGTGAGGGGCATGAGCCCGACCGCGACGAGGGTGACCGCCGCCGTGATCCAGTACACGGGCGACTTCGCGTAGTGCAGGTTGGTGACCAGGTAGATGGAAATGAACGTGGACCCGATGTACGCCGCGCCCTGCACCCCAACGCCGAGCGCGGTGGCTTTGACCAGGGCGCCGGGGTAGTCCCTTAGGGCGGACGCCAGGGGGAAACCGTGCCGAGTGGTCGCGACGTTGCGGTCGATGTCGGGGAGCATGCGCCGGGCGAGGTAGCACACGACGGTGAGCGGCAGGCCGATGAGGAACGGGATGCGCCAGCCCCAGGAGCTCAGTTGTTCGGTGGCGAGCACTCCGGACACGATTCCGATGGCGGCCGAGGCGATCGCGAAGCCGGCGTTGGTGCCCATCGGTGTGAACGCGCCGTAGCGAGCTTTTTTGCCAGGCGGTGCGGCTTCGGCGATGACAGTCGCGGCGCCGCCTACCTCACCTCCGGCGAAGAAGCCCTGAGCGAGCCGGACGATCAGCAACAGGATCGGTGCCAGCACGCCGACCATGGCGTAGGTCGGCAGCACGCCGATGGCGGTGTTCGCGAGTCCGATGCCGACGACGGTGACCAGCAGGGCTCGCTTGCGGCCGAACCGGTCGCCGACCCAGCCGAACACGATCCCGCCGATCGGCCGGATCACGTACGACAAGGCGAACACGGCCAAGACCGCCAGCAGGGACGCCACCGGATCTTTGCCCGGGAAGAACAAGGGAGCGATGATGGCCGAGACGTAGCCGTACAAGGCGTAGTCGTAGTACTCGATGAGCGTGCCGATCCCGCCGGCCAAGCCGACGCGGCGCACCTCTTTTGCGGTGTGGACCGACACTTCTGGCTCCAGATCGCGGATGGTCATGCCCGACCTCCGGCAGTGGGGAACACGGGTTTCGTTGCCGTTGTCATGGTGCTTGGCTTCCTTACTTCAAGCCGTCGAGGTAAGCGCGGACGATGTCGTCGAAGGACTGTTCGGGCTCCAGGCCGAGTTTCTCGGCGCGCAGCGTGTGGAAGCGGGCGGGCCAGCTGCGCACGATGGCGCCGACAGCCGGGTCGTCGGTCCAGTCGATGAGGTCGCTGGTGCCGGCCCCGGCGACACGGTCGAGCGCCGCGGCCATCTCCTCGGGAGTCGTCGTGAGAGCCGGCAGGTTCATCGCGGTGCGACTGCCCCATGTGGCATCGTCGACTTCCGCGGCGCACAACAACCCCGCCAGGGTTTTGCGCGGCGACGACAGGGCGATCGGGGTGTCGCGCGGTACGGGGCACGCCGCGCGGATACCTGCGATCGGCTCGCGGATGATGCCGGACAGGAAGCTCGACGCGGCGGCGTTCGGCTTGCCCGGCCGCACCGACACCGTCATCAACCGCACGGAGCGGCCGCGCACGAACCCCTTGCGCGTGTAGTCGGCTACGAGCTGTTCGCCGATGAACTTCTGGATGCCGTAGCTGGATTGCGGCCGGGGAAGGGTGTTGTCGTCGACATCACCGACCGGGCCGATGGCCGGGTCGGTGCCGAACACCGCGAGCGAGCTGGAGAACACCAGCACCGGCGGCACGGCCAGCCCGCGCGCGTACTCCAGCAGCGACCGCGTGGCGTCGAGGTTGGTGCGCAGCCCCAGGTCGAAGTCGGCCTCGGCCGCACCGCTCACCACGCCGGCGAGGTGAAAGATCGCGTCGACCGGGCCGAGGCCGGCCAGCGCGGCCGTGAGGTCACCGGTGACGACCCGGACCCGCTCGTCCTCGGTGAGGTCGGCCGGCGGATCGAACAGATCGACCAGGACCAGCTCGCCGATCTCCTCCGGTGCTGCCCCGCCGAGTCCGATCGGGGCTTCGAGCAAGCGGCGGGCCAGGACTGCGCCGAGGAAACCGGCGCCACCGGTGATGACGATGCGCGTGCTCATGCTTTCTCCAGTCGATCGATGACGTCGGCCAGTGACGTCTCGCCGCCGACATTGCCCGCGAATACCACGTAGGGCAGGCCCTGCGCCGGTCCGGAAGCCGGTTCCCAGAGTGAGACGATTCCGGGCAGCAACGAGCCGCGGATCCAGGCACGATCGATCCTGAGCGAACGGGTCGCCACGTCCGAGGAGGTGATGCCACCCTTCGCGACCACGTAGGACGGTCGGCGCCCGGCCACGATTTCGCCGGCGACCCGTGCCAGCGCTTCGCTCACCCGCCGGGCGATCTCCAGGCTGTGTTCCTCGTCGTTTCCGGTCACGAGAGCCCGTGAGGTCTGCAGGACGACGATCGTGTCCGCGAGCGCCGTCGTGGCGGTCGTGACCGCGTCCCGCAGGTGCTCCTCGGCGCGCTGGTCGTCGAGGATTGTCGGCACGTCGAGCTCGACGGTGGTGAACCGGCGCCGCGTGGCGAGGTGCTCGAGCTGCTGGCTCGTCAGTCCCACGTGGGATCCGACGACGACGAGCCCGTGTGCGTCGCCGTCGACCAGCTGCGCGAGGGTCTCGTCGTCGATCGGAGGGTGCGCGGCCTGGCCGAGGCGGGCGCGCACGAAGGACGGCCCGACGCGGTAGAGGAACGTTTTGCCGTCCTGCTCGGCGGCGAGGATGGCGAGCACCGTCGCGCGGAGGTCGTCATCCTCGTCGGCATCGAGCACCACGACCTGCCCACCGTGCGGTCGGTCCAACCGGGCCCGCAAAGCGCCGGGCGTTTCGGTGCGGATCACATCGAGGGTCAGCTCGGTGACGTCGCCGTGCGGGATGCGCCCGGCGCTCTTCTCTTCGACCCACTCGGCCAGGCGTGACGAGCGGTAGCCGAAAGTCGCGTCGCGGGCGAACTCGCTCTCGGCCACCGGTTGCAGGCCGTCGGCGGTCCGCAGCCAGTGCGTGCCGTCGATCGTGACCCGCCCGGCGTCCACGTAAGCCGGGGCGAGCAGGATGCCGTCGACCACCGAGCCGTGGGCGGCGACGACCTCGCCGAGCACGTCGGTCTCGAGTGGGAAGTGGCCTCGCAGGGTCGAGTCGCTGCGGCTGGCGAATGCGAGGGACACGTTCTCCTGCTCGGCGGCGGCCAGGCACGCTTGCGCAACTTCGCGATCACGGAAGGCGGCATCCTCGGGTGAGAGGCTGCGGGTGTTGGTAAGCACGAAGAACCCCGGTCGGCCCTGCTGCAGCGCCCAGCGGATGTCCTCGACCGTCCAGCGGGTGAGCACCGGCAGGTCGCGCACGGTCTGCGTGCCGGTGGGATCGTCGTCGAGCACGGCGACCTGTCGCGCACCCGCGAGCGCACGCACGACGTCGTCGGCCGGGACGCTTCGGACCGGCGGCAGCGTCCGCGGGTTCACTCGATCCCCTCGGTGGCCAGCAGCAGGCGCATGCGGTGGGCCGCCAGTTCCGGGTCGGGGAACAGGCCGAGCTCGTCGGTCAGGACGAACAGCTCCGTGAGGTGGCGCAGGGACCGCATCCCTTCGCGCCCGCTGACCATGCGGTAGTGGTCCTGGTGGCCCGAGAGCCACGCGACGAACACGGTGCCGACCTTGTAGCGGTCGGCCGGTGCCTCGAACATCTTGACGGCCAAGGGGATCGAGCGGTTCATCGTCTCGGTGAAGCCGCGCTCGTCACCGGCGTCGAGTGCCTTGAACCCGGCCGACGCGATCGGCGCGATCGGGTCGAGCACGCCCAGCAGACCGTGGCTGTGGTGCTCGCCGTCGCCGAGCAGGAGGTCGGTGTAGCCGTAATCGTCGCCGGTGAACACCTTCACGCCGACGGGAAGGCGCCGGCGGAATTCCTGCTCCAGCTCGTGGTCGAGCAGGCTGAACTTGATCCCTTCGAGCCGGTCGGCGTTGTCGCGCGCCATCTGCACCACGACGTCCATGGCGGCGAGCGGATCGGTGTGGCCCCAGTAGCCGGCCAGGCTCGGGTCGAAGCCGGTGCCGAGCCAGTGCACGATAGCCGGCTTGTCGACCTTGGCGAGCACGTCCCGGTACACGGAGAGGTAATCGTCCGGGGTCTTCGCGGCGGACACGAGCGCGTGGCTCGCCCGCAGCACCGCCGCACTCCCCTGGGCCTGCACGAACTCGAGCTGCTCCAGGTAGGCCTCGACGATCTGGCTCAGGGCCGGGTTCGTGGCCGCGAGCTGATCGGTGCCCGCGCCGGCGACCACCGCCGCGCCGGCGTCGAGCGCCGCACGAACGCCGAGGCGGATGAGCTCCTGAGCCTGCCGCCAGCTCAGGCCCCCGGGCCCGCGCTCGGAGGTGTCCATGGCTTCGGCGATGCCGACGCCGTAGGAGAAAAGGTGCTGCCGGAACGCGATCGTCGCTTCCCAGTCGACGGGGGGTTCCTGGCCCGGCTGGTAGTCGGCGCGCGTGTCGGCTACCACGTGGGCGGCGGCCAGCACCGTGCGCGAGGTGAAGGGCGCCGGGTGGCGCGGGTAGTCGACGGCCTCGTGCATCACGTGCCGTGTGGTGCCGCCGTCCGGGGTGGGGAGGACGAGCGTGGTCGAGTTCAGGGTCGTCACTGAGGGGATCTCCTTGCTGGGGGTCAGGACCAGGCGGGGTCGCCGCCGGCCCGTTCGCGGTCGGATTCGGTGCCGACGACACCGGCGGCTTTGAGCTGAGCGATCTCGCCGGTGGCCAGGCCGGCGGCCGCGAGGACTTCGTCGTTGTGCTGACCGATTTTCGGCGGGACGTGCCGGAGCCGGGCCGGCGTCGCCGAAAGCGCAATCGGCATGCCGACCCACTTCACCGGGCCGACACTGTCTACTTCGGACTCGATGATGAGGCCGTTGTGCCGCACCTGGGGGTCGTCGAAGACGGCGTCGTACTCGTGCACCGGCGCAACGAGCACGTCTTCGGCTTCGAAGCGGGCCATGATCTCGTCGCGCGGGAACTTTCGAATCGCCTCGGCGAGCAGCCGGTGGGTCTCTTCGGTGTGCTCGCGCAGCCCCTCGATCGTCTGGAACCGCGGGTCGTCGGCCTGTGCGGGCTCGAGCCCGCACGCGCGGGCGGCCCGTTGCCACTGCTGGTCGACGTAGAACTCGCCGATGAGGGTGAACCACAGACCGTCGGCGGCCTCGTAGTATCCGTACAGCGCGGTGTTGTGGGCGTGGGCGACGCCGGCAGACGGCCGGTCGAACCGTTGCCCGGTGTTGAGGTAGGTGGTCCCTTCCTGCAGGTGGCTGGTGATCGCGGCGTTCAGCAGGTTGGAGTCCACCACCTGACCGTGGCCGGTCTTCTCCCGGGCGGCGAGGGCGATCATCATGCCCTGCGCGAACTGCATGGACGCCAAGTAGTCGATCATGAACGTGCCGACCGGCACCGGGCCGGTCTCCTGGCTGCCGGTCAGCGCCATCAGGCCGCTGATCGACTGGGCCGCCAGGTCCTGGCCGCGGCGGTGCACGTACGGGCCCGACAGTCCGTAACCCGAGGCGTAGGCGACGATGATGCGCGGGTTGAGCTTCGACAGATCGTCCCAGCCGAAACCGAGCCGGTCCATCACACCGGGCCGGAAGTTGCTCGCGACGATGTCGGCGTCCTTCGCGAGCCGGTGGATGAGAGCCTTGCCCTCCGGCGACTTCACGTCGACACTGATGCTCTTCTTGTTGCGGTTGGTCGCAGACCAGTGCGGGCTGAACCCGTTTGCCAGAAATGGCGGCTGGAACCGGCCGATCTCGCCGGCGTCGATCCGCTCGACCTTGATCACCTCGGCCCCGAAATCGGCCAGCACCTGAGTGGCCGACGGGCCTTGCTCGAGCTGGGTGAAGTCGAGGATGCGGATGCCTTCGAACGCGTCGGTCATGAGTGCTTCGGCCTTTCTCTCTTGGCGTCGCGGCGCGGGCGTGGTTTCAGCCCGGCCGGCTCGGGCCGGAAGAACCGGGAATCCATCAACCGCGGCTCCGACCGCATGACGGGTACGAAGCCCATGCGGTCGAGCACGTGCCGCTGGAGGTCGACACCCGGTGCGATTTCGATGAGCTCCACGCCTTCGGCCGCCAGCCGGAACACCGCGCGTTCGGTTACGTAGAGCACTCGTTGCCCCTGCCGGTGGGCGCGTTCCGCACTGAAGCAGATGTGGGAGACTTCGTCGACGAACTTCGGGTAGCGGCCGTCCTTCGTGATGACCAGCTGCCCGTCGGTGAGGCCGACGTCGAGGCCCCCGCCGCACAGGGTTCCGCAGAAGACGATCGTGCGGGCCTTCTGACTTATGTCGATGAATCCGCCCGGCCCGATGGGTTTGCCACCCGCCGCGGCGACGTTGACGTTGCCGTGGCGGTCGATCTCGGCGTAGGCGAGCCCGGCGAAGTCGAGCGCTCCGCCGTCGTAGAGATCGAACTGGCTCGGCATGTCCACGATGGCCGACGGGTTGATCGCGGTGCCCGAGTCGAGGCCGACGCCGGGCAGGCCGCCGAAGATCCCCTGCTCCACGGTGAGAGTGAAGCGGTCGAGGAAGCCCTCTTCCAGCGCGACGTAGCTGATGCCGTTGGCCATGCCAACACCGAGGTTGGCCAGGTCGCCTTCGTGCAGCTCGATCGCCGCGCGGCGCGCGACCACCTTGCGGTGGTCGAACGGCAGTGCCTCGACCGCCGTCGGGCGGTTCGGCAAGGTGCCGGTGCGGCGCGGGTCGGTGACTGTGATCGGTGTCTGGTTCGGGTAGTCGGTGAGCACGACGTGATCGACCAGCGGCCCGGGAACGCGCACGCGGTTCGCCGGGATCTCACCGCGGTCGACCAGCCGCTTCACCTCGACGAGGACCAGGCCGCCACTGTTGTGGGTGGCCTGTGCGATCGCCAGATTGTCCGAGAACGCCGCCTCGTCGTCCATCCCGATGTTGCCGTCGACGTCGGCTTCGGTGGCACGCAACAGCGCGACGCCCAGGTCGAACCGCGGGTAGAACAGCCACTCCTCGCCGGCGATGGTCGCCAGCTCACTGAGGCCGGTCGTGGTCCGGTCGTTCATCCGGTCCCACTGCTGCCGCGGGTCGACGAACGTGCCGAGCCCGATGTCGGTGAACAGCCCCGGCCGACGCGCGGCGATCTCCCGGTACAGCAAGGAGATCGTGCCGGCGGGCAGGCCGATCGCCTCGACCTCGTTCCGCGCGATCACGCCCTGCTCCCTTGGCGAGAGCACGAAGTGTGACCCGATGAACCGGCGCACCAGCCCGGGGATCGCGACGTGGTCGACGCCCCGGCCCTCGTGGTCGCCGAGCCCCATCACGTGCACGACGGTGAGATCGTTGGGCGAGCCGCCGTCCTCCCAGCGCCGCTCGAGCGCCGCCAGCAGCGTTTCGGGCACCTGCAACAGGGATCCCGTGCCCCCGACCGCCACCGTTGCGCCCGAGGGAACGAGCGCGACCGCCTCTTCCGGAGACAGGTGCAGATTGGAGCGGTCGCGGCCGGACGGCGCCGCGTCGAGTGAGATCACACCATCACGTCCCCACCGCACACGTTCACGCACTCGCCGGTGATGTAGGACGCGTCGCCGGACGCGAGAAACGCCACCGTGGCGGCCACCTCGTCCGGCCGGCCGATCCGGCCTAGCGGGTTGGTCGAGAGCCGGCGCTCCAGCGCTTCCGCCGCGTCCTGGCCGGTGATGCGCCCGACCTGCTCGCTGCCGAAGTCGGACAGGGCGGTGTCGATCCGGCCCGGCGCCACCGCGTTGACCCGGATCCCGCGCGGTGCGAGCTCGGCGGCGAAGGACTTGGTCAGACTGAGCACCGCGGCCTTCGACGCGGCGTAGTTTGCCGACAGCGCGTTGGGCAACAGCGCCTGGATCGACGCGACGGCAACCACGGCACCACCCCCGCCCAGACACCGGGATGCCAGTTGCAACGTGAGCAAGGCTCCTCGAGCGTTGACGTCGAGCACACGGTCCCAATCGGCGACTGTGAGTTCGCTCGCGGGCGCGAAGGTCTGGATGCCCGCGTTGGCGATCACCACGTTCAGTCTGTCACCGAGCGCTGCGAACGAGGAGGGGTCCGCGACGTCCAAGGCACGCGCCTCGGCGACGCATCCCTTTTCCCGCAACGTATCGGCGACGGACTGCGCTTGCCCGAGGTCAACGTCGGCCACCACGACCTCGGCTTCTTCCGCCGCGAGCCGCTCGACGATCGCCCGGCCGATCCCGCGGGCCCCGCCGGTGACCAGCGCACGCTTGCCGGTGAAGCGAGCCGTCATCAGTCGCCGGCCTTTGCGCTCGCGACGACGCCGCCGAGCGGCACCTTGGACAGCAGCTCGACCTTCTGGCCCTGCTGGCAGACGCGTTCGTCCTGGTCGACGACCTCGACGTCGAAAGTCACGATCGCCTGGTCTGGCTTGGACTTCGAGTCCCGCATCCCGGCGACGGAGTAATTCACGAAGATCGTGTCGCCGATGAAGATCGGCGCGATGAACCGCCACTCCTTGATGCCCAGGAACGCGATCGCGGTGTCCCGCAGCATCTCGGTGCGCGGCCACATCAACCCGTGCGCGTACGCCAGCCCGAGCATGCCGTGCGCGATCCGCCGCCCGAACTGGCTGGCCTTCGCGTACACGTCGCTCGTATGCACCTCGGAGTAGTCCCCGGTGAGCCCGGCGAAACCGATCACGTCGGCGTCCGTGATCGTGCGGCCCGGGCTGCGGAACGAGAGACCGACCGACAGGTCCTCGTACAGCAATCCTTGACGGGGGATCTCCTTGCTCATTCGTGACTTCCTTCCTCTGTCCCGACGGCGGTGTCGTCGAGAGCGGTCTTGAGCGAACGGGCGGCCTCGATCGGCGGCTGCGACCGGAACCGGTCGCCGAGTACTTCGATCTCGAGCGCCGCCGCGTACCCGGCTTCCCGGGTGAGCCGCACGAACTCGCGGAGCGGGATGATCCCCTCCCCCGGAAGGCCTCGTGGCGGCAACCGGCCGGGTTCGGGCACGATCCAGTCGGCGATCTGCACGGCGGCGACCCGGTTCCCGGCCCGACGCACCTCGGTGGCAAGCCGGGGATCCCACCACAGGTGGTAGCTGTCGACGGCGATGCCGAGAAACGGCGAATCAAACTTCTCGACGACGTCAACGGCCTGCGCGAGCGTAACCAGCCAGGACCGGTCGGCCGCCAGCACCGGGTGGAACGGCTCCAGCGCCACGACCACGCCGGCCCGCTCGGCTGCCGGCAAGGCGAGCTCCAGCGCAGCATCGAGCTCCGCTTCGGCCGAGCGCGGGTCGCCGGGGCGCGGCGGTCCGGCGATCACCACCAGCACGCCCGCGTCCAACTCGGCCGCCTCGCCGAGAGCGAGCAGGGTCTCTTCGTGCCCGGCCGGATTCAGGAAACCGCCGCGGCACAGCGTGTCGATGCGGACACCCGCTTGTGCCGCCGCGTTCGCCGTGACACGTGCCCCGCGATACCCCGGCGCCTGCCGCCACACCGCCGCCGCATCGAACCCGGCGTCGGCTGCCACCCGCACGAACTCACCGGTCTCCAAGTGCAGGAAACTGCCTTGGCTCAGCACGGTCTCGGTGGCGGGCACTCCGACTCCTTCGTCATTCGCAGTGACGCCGCTCCGCAGAACTGGAACGGTCTTCAAAAGTGGAACATCGTTCTGATTTTTTGTCAATCAGGGGGAAGAACACACCGAGCGCTGCGAAGGGAACGCTCGGCTACGCTGGCCGGACGTCGGTGCGGCGGAGAGCGAGGAGCGATGGCAGCAGGAGCATTGTCGCGCGGTCTGGGCGTTTTGCAGAGCATGGTCGGCTACCCGGAAGGCCTGCCCTTGGCTCGCATCGCCGAGGAGCAGGACCTCCCCAAAAGCGCGGCGCACCGCATCCTCGTCAGCCTCGTCGACGAAGGATTCGTGCGGCAGCACGAGCCATCGGGCAACTACGCGCTCACGTTGAAGATCGTGAGCCTGGGACTGCGGCACATGGCGAGCAGCACCATCTTCGAACTGGCCGTGCCCGTGCTCGCGCGCCTCGCGGCCGAGTCCGGTCAGCTGGTTCGCCTGGGCCTCGTGGACGGCGAGCAACTCCTGTGGGTGGCCAAATCGCAGGGCTCCCGCGCCGGCCTGCGCTACGACCCCGACCACGGTTCGGAGATCCCTTTCGCCTCGTCCGCCAGCGGAGTCGCCTGGCTTTCGTGCCTCACCGACGACGAAGCCCTCCGCCTGGTCGCCCGTCAGGACTATGACGAGCGCCACCCTGCGGGCCGCAACGCGCCCACCAGCCTGGCCGAGGTCCAGTCCCGCATCCACCAAGCCCGTGAACGCGGGTGGGCCCACGTCCACGACAGCGTCGAAGAAGGCATCTCCGCGATGGCGACCCCGTTGGTGGACTCCGGCACCGGTGCGCCCCTGGGCGTGGTGAGCATCGCCGGGCCGAGCCTCCAGCTCCCCGATGAGCGCATGGCGGAGCTCGCGCCCCACCTCCTCGAAACGGCCGTGGAACTTTCCGGCCTGGCCGGCAGTCTGTCCCAGGAGATCCGCGCCCGCGCCGGACTCGGCGTACCGGGCTGACCCGGAGTGGTCCGGTGCCCGCACCGCTGCGAGCACCGGAACCGGCCCGTCACGCGTCGCGGCCCGCGGCAGGCACCTCGATCCCGTGCAACACACCCATTCGCTGGAACTGCTTGTAGATACGATCGACATAGGCGAAGAACTCGGGCGACTCGCCCAGCACGATCGGCCGGGGCCGCGGCAGCTCGACGACCACTTCGTCGACGATCTCTCCTGGACTTGGGCTCATCACGAAGATCCGGTCGGACAAGCCCACAGCCTCCTCCACGGAGTGCGTGATGAACACGACCGTCGGCCGCCGCTCCAGCCAGAGCGCTTCCAGGTCGGTGCGCACCTGCAGCCGGGTGAGCGCGTCGAGCGCGCCGAACGGCTCGTCCATCAGGATCACCGAAGGGTCGTGCACCAGCGTCCGGATGAGCGACACGCGCTGGCGCATGCCGCCCGAGAGCTGGCGCGGGTACCGGGACTTGGCATGGGTGAGGCGCAGCTGCTCGAACAGCTCGTCCGAACGGGCCTTCAGCCGGGTCCGATCCAAGCCGCGGATCTCGGCCTGCAGCAGCACGTTCTTCTCCGCCGTGCGGAAGTCGAGCAGCAGGTGGTCCTGGAACGCGATGCCAACGTCGGTGATCGGAGCGGACACGACCTCACCGCCCACGGTGATGGTGCCGGCCGACCGCTCCAGGAGGCCGGCGACCATAAGCATCAGAGTGCTCTTGCCACAGCCGGAGGGACCGACGACCGAGACGAACTCGCCCGGGGCTATGTCCATCGACACGGTGCGCACAGCCTCGAAGGGTTTGTCGGTCTCCTCGCCGAAGACCTTGCCGACGCCGTCGATGACGATCGGGGTACTCGCCGCCCGGGCCTCCGGGGCAGACTGTGCAGCGGTCATGGGCGGAACCTTTCGAGTGCGGGTGCTGTTCGCGGAATCGTCACGCCGGACCTCATTTGACTGGGCACGGCTGCAGGTCAGCCGGTAGGTAGTCATACGTGTAGTACTTCGTCGGATCGATCCCCTTGGGGAGCAATCCGACCTGCGAGAGCAGATCCTGTGTTTTGGTCCACTGAGCAGGCTCGGCCTTGCCGAGGAACTTCGCGCCTCCGGCGCACAAGAGGTTCGCGCCGATGATCGCCTTGAGCTCCTCGCCGGAGGCCTTGTCCGCCTTAGCACCCCACAGCTTGTTCACGTCCGCGGTCGCCTTGTCCGGGTTCGTGGCAGCGAGGTGCCAGCCCTGCAACGACGCCTTCACGAACGCCTTCACGTCGTTCGCGTGAGAGGAGGCCCAGTCTTTGTTGGCGAAGATCGACGTGCTGACCGTGGGCACGCCGTTGGTCGCGAACGGCGCGACGAACAGCTGCCCGGCGCCCTGCTGCTCAAGCTGGACCTGGTAGGCGTCGGTGGAGCCGAGGATGGCGTCGACACGGTGCTGCAGCAGCGACTGGACCAGTGACGTCGGCGCCAGGTTGACCAGGTTGACGTCGTTCGAGGACAGGCCGTTGGCCGCCAGGAACAGCGGCAGCATCGTCGCCTGCGATGACGGAACCGGGGTTCCCACCTTCTTGCCCTTCAAGTCGCGCACCGAGCGGATGCCACTGCCCGGGAGAGCGAGGACCGCATTCGGGTTCGACTGGTACACGGTGGCCAGCACCGAAAGCGGCGCTTGCTTGGCAATCAGCTGCGCAGTGGCGGTGGAGTCGGCGTAGCCGATCTTGGCCTGCCCGGAGGCGACCATCTGCGCGGTGAGCGAGGACCCGGTGCCGGGAACGATCGTCACATCAAGGCCGGCGGCCTTGTAGTAGCCCTCCTCGACGGCCGCCGCGAACCCGGAGTTCGAACCGCCCGGCGGGAAGTTCAGCTGGAAGGTCATCTGTGTTCCGCCCGAACCCGACGACGATCCGGAACCGTCGGACGAACAGGCGACACTGAGCGCCGCGACACCGACGGCGACACCGACGGCGAGGGCCTTTCTGAAGGCGGCATGCATGAAAAGACCTTTCGTTGGGGGAAGGGAGAACGTTTTCGGGCACCGGTTCAGGTGAGTTTGGCGCGCTGCCACGGAGTCAGCAGGAACTCGATCAGTTCGACGACGTAATTGAGGATCACTCCGAGCAACGTCAGGAGCACCAGGACCGCGAACACCGTGGTGGAGTCGAGGGTGTTGGTGGCTTGGAGCAAGACGTACCCGAGCCCGCTGTTGGACCCCACAAATTCCGCGACGATCGCGGCGGTGGCGGCCAATGTCGCCGACGTCTTGAGACCTGAGAAGATGACCGGCAGCGCGGCAGGGAACCGCAGGAAGCGGAACGTCTGCCAGCCGCTGGCACCCATGGATCGCGTCAGGTACAGGAAGCGGCTGTCCAAAATGGAAAAGCCGCTGATGCTGGATACCAGCAACGGGAAGAAGGTCATCAGCACGGTCAGCAGGAGCTTCGAGCTGAAGCCCAGCCCGAGCCACACCACGAACAGCGGCGCGACGGCGACCTTCGGCACGAGCTGCACGAGCATCACCGGCGGGTAGATGATCTGCCTGGCCGCGAGCGACCGGGCCACCAGCAACCCCAGCGGGATCGCGATCACGATCGAGATGCCGAAACCGAGGAGGATTTCGGCAATGGTCGTCTGCGCGTTCTCCCAGAGAACCGGCCAACCCGTCACGATCTGCTCGAACACCGCCCACGGGCTCGGCAGCAGGTAGTTCGGGATGTCCAGCACAGCGACGATCAGCGCCCAGAGCCCGACGATGGCAAGGAACGTGGCGATCGGGACGACGCTCCAGATCCTCCGCCGCATCCTCTTACGGCCGGCTGCCTTGCTTCGCCCCCCGCCCCCGGCTGCCTGCGGGGCATCGCCCTTCGGCACGAGGGCGTCCTTTGCCGACAACGACGAAGACATCGGAACTCCTTTGTTCGACAGAAAACTGCAAGAGGTGCACCGCGATGCGGCTCGATAACCGTGGAAACCGCCGGATGCGGCACGGACGCCGGTTGCGGATTCGGCGCTTGGCGCCCGAGGCGATGGCCGCGACGGTCAGGCGAGGACGCGCTACGCCAGTTCCGCCCGTAGCGGACGCCGGAAACAAGCACGTGCTCGCGAAATCCGTAGTCCCACCGCACAGCTGTCCGCTCCGGCGACAGCGGGGGCGAATTCCCCGGCGCGAGGTAAACGGGCGTTGCTCCTGCGCAGCACGGTGGCGATGGGAGTCATCGTCGGCTCCTTGGGTGTCGCAGCGCTCCGATGCGTGCGATTTGGAACGGGCTTCAAGAGTGGAACATCGTTCTGATAAGATGTCAACGATCGATGAGCAGACCGAGCGTGCGGTGACCACTCGGCTACAGCAGCCGGACTGGGTGCGGCGGAGAGCGGGGAGCTATGGCGGCAGGGGCATTGTCACGCGGCCTGGGGGTTCTGCAGTGCCTGGTGGGAACCCCGGAAGGGCTGCCGCTCACCCGCATCGCCGAAGCCGTGGACCTGCCGAAGAGCGCGGCGCACCGCATCCTGGTCACCCTGGTCGAGGACGGCTTCGCACGACAGCATGAGCAGTCGGGCAACTACGCGCTGACCCTGCGGATCGTCAGCCTGGGCCTGAAGCACCTGGCCAGCAGCACAATCTTCGAGCTGGCCGTCCCAGTGCTCGCTCGGCTCGCGACCGAATCCGGCCAGCTTGTCCGCCTCGGCCTGGTCGACGGTGAACAGCTCCTGTGGGTCGCGAAGTCGCAAGGCGCCCGCGCGGGACTTCGTTACGATCCCGACCACGGTTCCGAGGTCCCGTTCGCGTCGACGGCCAGTGGAGTCGCGTGGTTGTCCGGGCTCGACGACAACGACGCGCTGCGCCTGGTCGCCCGACAGGACTTCGATGAACGGTACCCGGCCGGGCACAACGCACCCACGAGCCTGGCCGAGGTCCAGGCTCGCATTCAGGAAGCGCGCGACAAGGGCTGGGCCCGGGTCCACGACAGCGTCGAGGAAGGCATCTCCGCGATGGCCACTCCCCTGCTGGAACCCGGCACCGGAGCCCCCTTGGGCGTCGTGAGCATCGCCGGCCCGAGCCTGCAGCTGTCCGACGAACGCATGGAGAAACTCGCACCACGACTGCTGGAGACGGCCGCGGAACTGTCCGGTTTGGCCGGAAGCCTCTCTCAGGAGCTTCGGTCCCGCAACGGGTTCGGGGTGGCTGGCTGAGCCGCCAGGCCGAACCTTCTCCACCCAGACGCGCGTCGCCCAGCGCGGTCGTGACCGCGGCGACCTCGTCGTCGTTCAACGGTAACTGCGGAATCGCGGTCGCGGGCGATTCGATGACGCCCAGCACGTGCAAAGCAGCATTGATCGCGCTTGGCCGGGCAGAACCCACACCGATGCGAGCGGCAGCAACGCCGACAATCCGCTGCAGCGCCGCGAGCCGGGCCTGCTCGTCGGCCGCTGCCACGTGGTCGCCGCTCTTGGCAGCCGGCGGCCCGGCCTGGCGGGTCAGGCCGCGGAGGGGTTTTTCGCGTTCAGGCGGTTTGTCCGGCCCGGCACTGGGTAGCTTCGGGTTGGCCGTGAGTACACCGGCCCTACCCCTTGTAATTCTGGAGCCGATGATGCCTGTACCGGCCTTGACCGCCGAGCAGCGCGAATCCGCGCTGGAGAAAGCGAAGCTGCTGCGCCAGCAGAGGACCGCGCTGTTGGCGGCCGTGAAGGACGGCGTCGTCACGCTGCCTGGCGTCTTGGAACAAGCCGCTGCCGATCCGGACGGTGCGGCCGCCCGGACGCGGGTGCGGCTGCTGTTGCGGTCCCTTCCTGGGTTCGGCCCGGTTTCCGCGCAGCGGCTGATGGACGAGGTCGGGATCTCCGATGCCCGACGGGTCCGTGGCCTGGGTGGGAGGCAGCGGAACCTGCTGGTCGCCGCGGTGCAGCGCTGAGACCTTGGTGGATGGATCGGGTCAGAGGCCCGGCAGCTGATGTTCGAGGCGGTCGAGCCAGCGGTCGACGGACTCGTCGTAGTGGCCGGGGCGTTGAGCGGTGCAGCCGCCGTGACGGCCGCCTGCACGTGGTCGCGCACGGTGCCGGCGAACTGGGCAACGCCCACACCGTGTGGAAGTAGCCGTTCCGCATCTGCACAGCGCGACTTCCTGGTAGCCGGCGGTGGCCTCGAAGTTGCGGACGCCGTAGCGGGTTCCGGGATCTGGGGGCTTCCCGAGGTGATGATGAGAACTGTCGGGTGGGCCTTCGTGATCACGGCGGTTGGGTCGGCGCCTCGGGAGGTTTGCGGGTCGTTGAGGCCGATGTAGTCGATCGCCTGCCAGCCGCTGTAGTAGGAGTCGCACCGGCGTCGCCGACAGGCAGCGTGCGTGCTTGCTGCGGCACTTCAGCCGTCCCAAGGCCTTTGCCGATCGCGACGTGTGCGCGCGGCAGGTCGGGTCCGTAGTTGGCGATGATGCGGAGGTCGGGTGCGGTCGCGCCGGCGACGGCTGACCAGACGACGGCGACGGCGCCCGCCAGGGCTGTCAGCCACCGTCCGCCCAGTGCCCCGGCGGTCAGGCCGGCGCCGAGGCAGAGCACCGGCACGCCGTGGTCGGCGAAACGGCCGAGGTAGTCCATGGTCGGCCCGGACACGGCGTAGGCCACGGAGGTCAGGGCGACGGTCACGACCAGCAGGACACCGGCCGATCGGGTGGTGCGCCGGAGCAGGAGCGACAACGTCAGCACGAGAGGCGGCAGCAGCAGCCGCCTGATCGGTGCTACCGCAGGACTGTAAAGCTTGCCGTGTCCGCGCCAATGTCACGTTCTGGGAGGTTGCGCTGACAGGACGGCGCTGAATTGCGTCGTGACATCTGTGCCGAGCCGCGCACCAGCGGTGATCGAGATCCGGTGCCCGTTGATGTGCGCCGAGTACTGGCTGGCGGCCTCGATGTCGGCGGCCGGCACCTCGCGGGCCCAAAGCACGTTGTAGCTGGAGCTGTCGACGGCGATCAAGACGGCGACGTCGAAATCGAAAGAACGGAAGGGCGCGAAGAACGCGCCTCGGGTGTCCGGGTGGATGGTCCTGGCCTTCACCCGGATCCGCCGCCCGTCCGCAGCCCGCAGGTCGTAGGACGTGACCGAGTTCGGAGCCAGCTCCCCGTCGTAGACCCGCGCGGCGAGGCACTCGGCATAGTCACCCAGCGGCGCCTTCCGAGTCCTCACCACGCCCCGCCGGCGCAACTCCTGCAGGATCGCCGCGTAGTGTCCCAGCAATTCCGGAACAGACTCTCCGCGCAGGCCGTGCTGGCTGTCGGGGTCCATGCTGGGACACTACGCGCGGCCGGAGACCGATTCACCGAAGATACGGGCAGGGGTGCTGATCCGCGTCACGGCCCGCAGCCGCCAACCTGCGGCACTGCCCCGACCCGACCGCCGGGTTGCCGACTGGTACTCGCTGAAAATCGGGCGGATATGGCTGACCAGCGGTGATCAGCCGCTGGTCGTGCCCTGCTCGGCGATGACGGTGCCGACGGACACCTTGGTGGCGTGGGTGAGGGTGCGGATGGACTCGCCGTCGGCGTGCCGAGCGAGGATGATGCGGCGCTTGTCGGCGTCGACGACGCGGGGCCGGCCGCCGGTGTGGCCGCGGGCGAGGCCGTTGCGGGTTTTGCGGACGATGTCATTCGTAGTGCAGCGGGCGGCACGGGGGCGTGGGCAGGGTCGGCACCCAGGTGCTGGTCGGCACGCTGGGTCCGTACCCGATTGCCGGGCTATCGGTGTCGCTCGCGTTCACAGCGGGCCTGTTCACGATCTGGATCGGGCCCGGAGACGAGATGATGGAAGCGAAGCGACGCTTGACGCTCAGAGGTGTTCGAGCGGGTTCTGGGCCATCACCGTGGCGAGGCCTCGGCCGATCGTGACGGCGGCCGAGCTGTCCGGCTTGCGCTTGGCCTGGTCCTCGAAGCACCCGACGAACTCGGCAGCCAGAGTCAGCCGCGGGTACTGCGCGAGCACTTCGGCGCGGAACTCCGCGGAGAAGTCGTCGGCGTTGCGCCCCGCGATGTCGACGGCGGTGGACCGCGCCAGCAGGAAGCCTTCCGGGTCCTCGTCCCGGTCCACCTCGTCCCACATGTGGCGGACGATGACCTCGGCCAGCCGCCCGCGCCGCGGCACCGGCCACCCGGCACCCGCCGCAAACACCCACGCGACGTCGCCGCCCGCCATTTCGAACGGTCTGGCGTGGTTGTCGAATTGCTCGACCAGGCCGAGGTCGTGCAGCAGCGCCGCTACGAAGAGCAACTCGTCGTCGAAGCCGATGCCCTGGCCGGTGGCGTAGGCAGCCGCCCACACATACGAGCGAATCGAGTGGTTGACCAGGGCGGGCGAACTGTAGGCCTTCGCCACTTCGAGCGCGTGTACGCACGCGGGATTGTCAGGGAGCGGGACATCGGCGAGGCGCATGGTGGTCAGAATATGCGCCGAGTTCGCTTGAACAGAAGGCTCCCAGGTCCAGCTACCGGCCACCGGCTTCACCGCCGACCGTCGCGCGCTCGTGCTGGCCTCGAGTCGCGGCGGCCCGACCACCGTCCGCGTGGCTGCCCGCGCGGACGAGAAGTTCGTCAAGCTCGGCACGGTCGACCACGGCGACCGGCCTCGGGGGCCCGTTCACTCCTGCGCACGAGATGTTCGTCGTCGGGCGGACGGCCTGACCGACGCCGACGCCGAGGGGGTGGCTCGCCGGCCTGCTCGCCCGCAGCGACGAGGGCGGCTACGTCTCTTCGGCCTCCGGCGGTACCTGTTCCTGGCACCGCCGGATCGGGAGGGCCGCGGTGCACATGGTGCAGGCCACGCCTTCTTGTGCGTCGGTGATGGCGGCGGCGACCGTTCGCCGCAGGGCACACCGAGGCGGTCCGAATTCGCCGGGTGGGTGTCGTTCAGGATTCGGTGATCTTGATGTATCCCTCTTGGACGAGCTGGATCGTCCTGGCCATGGCGTCGGTGTTCACCAGGATGTCGGACAGGAGGTCCTCGTTGTCCCAGTGGTGCGCCTTCGCGGTGGCCCCGCACAGCTCGACACGCACGCCACGGGCGACAAGATCGGCGACGAGTTGCCGGTAGGGGTTGCCGGTCGAGATGTTCCGGTCGGCGTTGTAGGCCGCGTCGTGCAACGTGACGTGCCCGGCGTTGGTGTGGAACACGACCACGACATCCGAGCTCGCACCCCAGTCGGCCGCGTCACCCGCGATGAGCCCCAAGTGGAACAAGGACGCCGGGAGGTCACCTTCGAAATCCAGAGATCCCACACTGAACACAGCCTTGACCTCGGCCAGTTTCACCGGGATGTCGATGTGCAGAGGCTTTTCCGACACGGTCGCTCCTTCAGAAGATCAGTTTTGTTCGCTGGATTGACTCGCAGTCACGCGTCGAGGCGCGCGTCGAGCTAGGAATTGATCCGGGCCTGGGCGTGCTTGCCCACCGGCGGGACCTTGCCGAAGAACTTGTGCGGTGCCGCCGGCCAGATGCCCAGCTCGGCGTCATTGCCGGCCGCCTTCCATCGCTCACCCATGAAAAACGAGTCGTCAAGCAGCGGGTCGAGACTACCCACCGTGAACAAGGCGGGTGGCAACCCCGCGAGATCGGCATACAGGGTGAGAACCGCGGACTGTGCCACGATTTCAATCCGATCGGGAACACCGTCTCGGCGGTGCCCTGGAGGTACTGTGCCGTGAGCACGGGAGTTTCCGTCGTGGCCAGGCGTGCGGCGAGGCTCAGGCTTACGTCGTAGACGCCGGACACCAGGCTCGCAGCGACGAGCCGGTCGATCGCACGCAGTTCGTCGCGCAGGTGGAGCAAGGTCATCGCGGCGAGGTGCCCGCCGGCGGAACTTCCGGCTATCACCAGCCGGTCGGTGCCGAATTCGGTCTCGGCGTGCTCCAACAGCCACTCGACGGAGGCGAGGCAGTCCTCGAGCTGTGCGGGATAGGGGTTCTCCGGCGCAAGCCGGTAGTCGACGCTGACCGTCGCGACGCCATACGTGCTCGCTGTCAGTTGGTAGATGAGGTCGTCCCGTTCGGGCAGCCCGATGACCCGTCCGCCGCCGTGGATATTGACCATCACCGGCACGCACGTCGCCCGGTGGGCGGAGGACACGCAGACGCAGGCCGCCATCGGGACCGGAAATGATCATTTCGTGCGGGGTGAGCGATTCCGGCGCCCCTGCCGGCGCCGATCGCATCGGTCCGCATCTCGATCCGGCCCGCCGGCGTAGTCACGTCAGGAACTCTTTCCTTGCGGAGCCGTTTTGATCGCTCTGGCCTGCTCGAGGTCCGAGGCGGGGATGTTCTTCTCCTTGAGCACAAGTCACCTCGTTTGATCAGATCTCGGTGCGCGAATGCCTGGCGGGCCCCGGGGATGTGCCGCATGGCGAACCGTCTCCCGCACGCCAAAACGGCTACGCGTGATGCGTCGCCGGCAATCGGCGACGACGTCGTCTCGCCAGATCCGGCCGGCCCCCGCGGGTGGCCGGTTGATGCAGGCGCACTTGCAGGCCGTCTCCCTGGGTCGTCCGCAGCGAGGCGGCAACGGCGTCAGTTACGGCGCCGAATACGCCCGCATTGTTGTCGACCGTCACCGTGCTGCTGTCGCCGTCGGCGGCAAGGGTGATGCGACCCAGCTCATTCAACGGTAGGTGTGGGCCACCCAGGTCGAGGGTTCCGAGACCTGCACGGCGTCGTCACGTGCCGCTGCGATTGCCGTCTGGGCCGAGTCGGGTTACTCCTCGTGCTGCCTGGCGCTGGGATGACGCAGGTGATCGCGGGATTTGATCTCTTCCGGCTCCAGCAGAGTGATCATTTCGACGTCCGGGGCGCAGATGCAGACCGCGAAGAACCGGCTCCAGGAATCCGGTTCCAGGTTTGCCATCTGGTAGTGGACGACGTCGCCGCCGGGTTCCCACAACGGCTCGCCGGCGGCGATCTCGCGAGGTTCCTCGCCCTCGATTTCGAAAAGGATCTTGCCCTCCAGTACGTACCCGAACACGGGTCCGGAATGGCGGTGTGGCGGCAGTCCCGCATCCGCGGGCGGAAGTTCGATGAGCTGCGTCATCACGTGCGCACCTTCAGGGATCCAGGGTGGCGTCACGTTGAGCAGGTCCGAGATTTGGACGTTTCCGGTGGACAACATCGCCCGATGCTACGTGGGCCGACCGCGGCAGACGGTCTTTCTTCCCGCGTACGGGGGCGGTCGCGGACGAGCGACAAGACACCACTCCGATGAGCGGGACGCCGGCCAGCGCTGTGACCAGGCACTCGGCGTGCAGCCGGTCGCGTCGACGACCATCTGGTGCCGTTTCGCTTGTCCGTCTCGACGCCCCGGATGAGTGTTTCAACGTGCCCGATCGTCAACTGATCGGCAGCCACACCGCGATATCCGCCAACGCGTGCCACACGAACTGCAGGGACGGTGGTGCTCGGCGGGTCGTGACCGAGGAGCTTCTGCACGGTCCTCCCCGAACCTCTTTGGCCCGGCAAGCCGAAGGCGTGAGAGCCCAGCCGTGACGACCGAGAAAGACCTGAATCTGCCCACCCGCTCCACGACGGCTTACTCCGGGTCAAGGTGATCAACTACTACTTGCGGATCGCACCGGTACTGCTCCATGTCCTGCTCACCGGCCGGTCAGGTTCATCCGTTTCCCCGACGGCGTGAACGGTCAGCAGTTCTTCGGAAAGGAACTTTCCGAAAGGCGCCCCAGACTGGCTGCCAACCGCTTCGGCGGCGAATTCGCGTCCTGGTACCCGGACCCGATCGACGAGCCTCGACGCGACAACTTGCCGGCATCACGAGTTCGAGCTGTTCGTGCGTTCGGCCTGAAACGCCCACGGCGACGCCAGCGTCCGCCGGCACGGCTGCGGCTGCTCGCCGAGCGGAATCCGTGAACTCGGAAAGAGCGACGAACCAGAAATAGATTCACCTTCGTGTGAGGGGGTCGAAATCGGGCCGGAACAGGTGTAGGCAGGAGTCGCGGTGGGTCGTGGAGGTGTCGGATGGACACTGGTGGGCGGCCGGGGCGGGATTCGTCCGCGCAGGTTGCCGTGCTGAGCGAGACCGAGCACACGCGCGTCTGCCGGATGTCCCTCGGCGAGCGGACCGTGGTGTGCAAGCAGCCGCTGGGCCCGGACGCACCCAAGCGGCTGCGGCACGAGCGCGCGATGCTGGAACGGCTTCGCGGGCTCCCGAATGTCGCGCAGCTGCTGGACGCGCCACGCTGTGCGGGGTCGATCGTGCTGGCCGACGCCGGCGACCGAAACCTGGCCGGACGAGCGCAGCCGCTTCCCGTCGACGTCCTGCTCGGGGTCGGGCTAGGGGTGGCCCGAGCCGTGGCGGCGATGCACCGGCGCGGGGTGGTGCACCGCGACATCACCCCCGCGAACATCGTGCTCTCGCCCGACGGCACCCCGTGCCTGCTCGACTTCGCGCTCGCCACCTCCCTCCCCGATCCAGCTCCGCCCTCCCCCGGCCGCAGCGACATCGTCGGGACACTGGCCTACCTCTCACCCGAGCAAACCGGGCGGACCGGCCGTCCGGTGGATCAACGCAGCGACCTCTACGCCGTGGGGGCCACGCTCTACGAGCTGGCGACGGGCGCGCCGCCGTTCGGCTCCGGGGACCCGCTGCGCCTGGTCCACGACCACCTGGCCCGGGTGCCGGCACCCCCGGTCGAGGTGAACCCGGCCCTGCCGGCCCCGCTGTCCGAGATCATCCTGCACCTGCTGGAAAAGGAGCCGGACAACCGCTACCAGACCGCCGAGGGTGTCATCCACGACCTGGAACGGTTGCGCGACGCCCAGGCCGGGCGCGCGACGGAACCGATCCCGATCGGGCACCACGACTTCCCGCGCCTGCCCGTCGCCCCGGTACGGCTGGTGGGGCGCGACACCGAGGTGGCCGCGTTGCAGGCGGCGTTCGAGGGCGCGCTGGCGGGCCGGTGCCCGGGCGTGCTGATCGGCGGCGCGGCCGGGGTCGGCAAAACGGCGCTCGTCCACGAGCTACGGCCGGCGGTCACCAGCCGAGGCGGCTGGTTCCTTGCCGGCAAGTTCGATCAGTACCGGCGCGACCTGGAGTTCGACGGGGTGTTCCAGGCGTTCCGCTCGCTGGGCCGCCTGCTGCTGGCCCAGCCGGAGAGCGAGCTGGCCCAGCTCCGGCAACGGATCACCGCCGCGGTCGGGCCGCACGCGGGCCTGCTCACCGCGGTCGTGCCGGAATTCGCCGCGCTGCTGGCCGTGCCGCCCGACCCCGGCGACCCGCTGACCGCACAAGTGCGCGCGCAGCACAACAGCGTCCAGCTTCTGCGCGCGATCGCCTCCCCGGACCGGCCGGTGCTGCTGTTCCTCGACGACCTGCAATGGGCCGGCCCCGGCCCACTCGGCTTCGTCGACCTCCTGCTCGACACCGACCCGATCCCCGGCCTGCTGCTGGTGGGCGTGCACCGCGACCACGATGGGCAAACGGCACAGCCACCGACGCTGTCGCCATCACGCGACCGGACCGGTGTGCGGTACCTGCACCTGGAGAACCTGCCCACCCCAAGCCTGATCACCCTGGTCGCCGACATGCTGCACGCCGACGCAGCGGCGGCGGCGGGCCTGGTCGAGGTGATCGCGCCACGCACCCGCGGCAATCCTTACGAAACCGTGCAGCTGCTCACCGCGCTGGCTCACCACGGCGTCCTCACCGCCACCTCCGCGGGATGGGAGTGGGACCCCGCAGCGGTGCGCGCCCACCTGGGCCCGGAGGAGGGCGGCGACCTGCTGACGTCGCGGATCCAAGCCCTGCCGCCGCCATCGCGGCAGCTGGTCGAGGCGATGGCCTGCGTGGGTGGGCGGGTCGAGACGGCGTTGTTGCAGACCGCCACCGGCGAGCAGGCGGACGTGGTCGCACAGCGCCTGACCCCGCCCGTCGACGAGGGCCTGCTCGTGCTCGAGCGCGGCGCCGTGCGGTTCCGCCACGACCGCATCCGCGAGGCCATCCTGCGCGGGCTCAGTCCACAGCGGCGAAGCGCCTTGCAACTGGCCGTGGCACGACGGCTGGCCGGAGCACCTGACCTGTTCGCGGTCGCCGCCGAGCAGTACCTGCCGGTGCTCGACGCGGTGGACGACCCCGGCGAGCGGCGAGTGGTGACCGAGCTGCTGCGGCGCGCGGCCGACCAGGCCGCATTGATCGGCGATCACACAACCGTGAACGCGCTCCTGATGGCCGCGTTGCAGTTGGTCGGCCCCGCCGAGACCGCCGTGGCGCTCGAGCTGCGCACGGCCCGGCAGGCGGCGCTGTTCAGCTTGGGCCGCCTGGTGGAGGCCGACGAGGAGTACCAGGAGATCGAGCGGCTCTGCCCGAGCACACCGGACCGCGCGCGGGCGATCGCGATTCACGTGCGCAGCCTCAGCTACCGGGGCCGTTTCGGGGAGGCGATCAGCCTGAGCCTGCAGTCGCTGCGAGAGTGCGGGCTCGACGTCCCGTCGACGGAGCGGCTCCCCGCCGAACTCGACCGGGGGTTCGCCGCGCTGCACCACTGGCTCGAGCACAGCGACCCCGCCGACGACCAGGCCCGACCGGACCTCACTGACTCCGTGCTCCTGGCTGCGACTCACGTGCTCGACGCTGCGTTCCTGGCGGCCTACTTCGCCGCCGATTTCGCCTTGGTCGCGTGGGTCGGGCTGGAAGGCTTGCGGATCTGGATCGAGCACGGCCCCGGCCCCACCTTGCTCGGGCCCGCCGGCGCCGCCGCCTACTGCGCCGTGTCGCAGCGCGGCGACTACGTCGGCGGGTACCGGGCGGCATGGCGGCTCCTGGCGTGGGCCGAGGCCCGTGGCGCCGAGCCCGGCATGTCCCGGGCGCGCCACAGGTCCGCCCTCTTCAGTTGCTGGCTGGAGCCGATCGAAAACGCAGTCCACGAAGCTCAGCGGGCCCGGGAGGGGCTGATCGCCGGCGGCGACCTGACGAACGCCGGGTACACCTACCTCTTGACCGTGCGGTCCCTGGCGGACTGCGCCCCCTCGTTGGAAAGCCTCCTCACCGAGGTCGACGGTGGACTGAACTTCGTGCACCGGACCGGCAACGAGCAGACCGGGCAGGTGCTCGAGACCTACCGGTGGCTGGCCGACGTGCTCCGCGGCGACAGCCCGGCCGACCCGATCACGCTCGACCGGTTCACCGACAACCCGCTCGCGCTTCTCCACGCGTATCTCGCCCGCGCGATCGCCGCCGCCGTCTCGGGGGATCTGGCCGGTCTGGGCCGGGAGAGTACCGCGGGAATGCGGCTGCTTCCGGTAGCCGCCGGCTTCTACCCCACCGCCGTGGTCCGCTCGCTGCACGGGCTGGCCCTCGCCGAGAGGGCCCGCGCGGCCGACGGCGACGAACGCGCCGCGCTGCTGTCCGAACTGGACGAGGTGACGGGTTGGCTGTCCGCCCGGGCCGCGGACGCCCCGGACAACTTCCTGCACCTGCTGCGGTGGGTGGAGGCCGAGCGGGCCTGGGCGGCGGGTGATGTGCAGGCCGCCGAGCTGGCGTTCGATGCGGCCCGCAGCGAGGTCTCCCGCCGCCCCCGGCCCTGGCACCGTGCGTTGATCACCGAGCGCGCCGCGCGCTTCCACCTGGCCCGCGGCCTGGACCACGCCGGTCGCGAACTGCTCGCCCAGGCCCGCCGGCACTACGCCGCCTGGGGCGCGAGCGCCAAGGTCACCCAACTCGACTGGGCCTACCCCACCCTTCGACGACACTTCGAGGTGAGCCTCGGGCCGGCCGTGAACCAGCCCGGTGAGCTGCCCAATCAACCCGGCGCGGTCACCACGGGCACCCTCGACCTGCTCGGCATTCTCTCCGCGTCCCAGGCACTGAGTTCCGAGACCAGCATCGAGCGACTGCACACGCGCGTCGTCGAGGTGCTCAGCGCGATGACCGGGGCCACTGGCGTCCGCCTGCTGCTGTGGAGCGACGACCAGCAGAACTGGCTGCTGCCCGAACTCACGGGCACCCCCGGCGACGACCGTGCGGTGCCGATGTCGGTGCTGCGCTACCTCCGCCGGACCGAGACACCACTGGTGGTCGACGACGTCACCCACGACGACCGCTTCGCCCACGACCCGTGCTTCGCCGATCTCCCCGGCTGCTCGCTTCTCGCCGTACCCATCCTCAGCCGCGCCACCCTACGAGCGGCGCTGCTGCTGGAAAACCGCCTGATCCGCGGCGCGTTCACCACCGACCGGCTCGACGCCGTCAAACTCATCGCCGCCCAACTCGCCGTCTCCCTCGACAACGCCCAGCTCTACACCCAGCTCACCGCCTCCCGAGCCCGCATCGTCACCGCCGCCGACCAAGCACGCCAACGCATCGAACGCGACCTGCACGACGGCGCCCAGCAGCGGCTGGTCGCCCTCACCCTGCGCCTGCGCGCAATCCAAGCCGAAATGCCACCGGGGACCGGTCACCTCACCACCGAACTCGACAACCTCGCCACCGAAACCACCGGCGTCCTCGACGAGCTACGCGAAATCGCCCACGGCCTGCACCCCGGCATCCTCGCCACCGGCGGACTCGCACCGGCCGTCCGCGCGCTGGCCCGCCGCTCACCGATCCCGGCCGAACTCGACCTGCACTCGCTGCCACCCCTTTCGGAGCCCGTCCAGCTCAGCGCCTACTTCATCATCGCCGAAGCCCTGACCAACGCGGCCAAACACGCACGCGCATCCTCGGTCGCCGTCACCATCGATCCCGACCCCGCGACCGGCGTCCTGCGCATCACGGTCCGCGACGACGGCGTCGGTGGCGCCGACCTCACCCGGGGGACCGGATTGCTCGGCCTCAAAGACCGCGCCGAAGCCATCGGAGGCCGACTCCACCTCCAAAGCCCACCCGGCGCAGGCACCAGCCTGCACCTCGAGCTTCCCCTGGCGGGACCAGACCAGAGATCGCCCCGACCGACCGGCCGGCCAGACCTGGATGCGCCAGGTACCGCGACGCCAAACGGTGCGGCGTTTCGCTAGCCAGTAGGACCGAACTCCAGGCGTCTCATTGCTCGGTCAGGGTCCCTCCGCGACCGGCGGCCGTACTCCTCCCTCGGTGCGGTGCCCGGTCGCTCCGCCAGGACGTGAGCCGCGCGACCGCCTCGATCATGTGCCTGCACAGTCCAGACGGGAGAACGCGACGAGCGCGAGGATCCGTCGAAGCCGGCAGACATCCGTCGTCGTCCACAACTGCGGTAACAGTCCACAAGTTGCAAAGCGTGGACGAGCTGAGGACCTGCCTTCGACGCTGCTGCGGCGGGCGATCCTACTGTTGTTGAACGGAATGCCGTGCAAATTCGCGATCGCCGAGGGGTTCACCGGCGACGACATCCCCTGTCCGTCGAGGAACGACCCGGCTCGCAACCGCCACCGCACCGGCCGCGCTCGGGCCAAGGGCGCCGTCGGCGTCATCCTGATTAACCCCCGCTGCACCGGACACCAGGTCTGGAACAAGCAACGCAAAGACGAAGTCCTCATCGACGTCGGCCTGGGCCACGAGACCAATGCGATGGAACACTCGTCATGCGATCTCGCGCTCGGGCGCCACCCACGCAGCCCTCGAAGCACCGGCGGCGATCCGCGCATCGTCGATGACTGCTCATCGCCGGCCATGCCACTCCCCTGGCAGTACAAGGGTTCTCACCTTCGGCCGCACCAACTACTCAATGAACCCGCGGCCTACGGGTGTCCTCGATCGGCGTGGTCGTCCACGGGTAGCCGGCGCCGCGCTTCGTCGCGCGGAGTGCCTGCATCAGCCGGTCACCGCGCACCCAGTGCGACCCCGCCGGTGGGCCTCGTCGCGCTGACCGTAAGCCGGATCGCGCGAGCCCGCCGAACTCAACATGCCCTGCCCGGTGTCGCGTCAGCATCTCCGTAGGCTCGCCCTGCCGGTCGTGTTCACCACCCGTTGAGCCAACGCGACTGTGCCTGTGCACGCTGGTTGTCACCAGGCGCCGTGGGCGACGTCGGGGTTTGGTCGCTCATGTGCGCGACAGTCCACAGCTGGTGTGCCTGGTTTCTGTCACCGCCCACCACGCGCACGCCAACCGCAGCCTCGGCGCCGACAGCGGCGCAATGACGGCCACGAGGCGCGTCATCACCGCTGCGGGTCTGCGTCCGCAGGCGGCTCGAGCGCACAACGAAGGGTGACCGGCCACGGCGCCGAGCTGTCACTCGAGCTGCCTAACCTGACTTCCGTGTGCTGGGAAAGTGGTGTGATGTAACGCCGCTCGCCTGGGTACCGAAGATCGGGTGACCTTATGCGCCCGTGGGGAGAGAAATGACCGCTCGTCCGGAATCCGCTCGCGTCCGGCTCTGGGAGCCCGACCCCGCCGTGCCGGCCGGTGCACTACCGGTGTTCGGCGAGCTCCACACGAGCGCGCGCCGCCGTGCGGCTGCGAGCCTGTTTTTCCCGCTGCCGTTCGTGATCGGCGGGATAGCCCTGTTCTTCGCCGGTAAGGGTGTCGCCGCGCCACTCTTCCTCGTCGTGTTCTTCGGCGTCGCCCTGGTCGCGGCCATCGCCATTCTCACCACACTCCGCCGCGCGGTGCCGTTTCTCGGGGCCCGGTTCGAACCAGTCGACTGCGCGCCGGACGGGGTGATCCTCGCGGGTCGCGAGGTCGGCGTCCGCCTGCCCGACGGCCGGTGGCTGCGCACCAGGATGCCTGCACCGCTGCGGGTGCAGCTGGCCGGCGAGCGCCGGCTGTGGCTGCTGCGGGTGGGTGAGCGGGCAATGGTCACGTTGCCGGGGTCCGGCGTTCTCGGGGCGGCGCGGATCACTGACGGCCCGCTGCCCGGTGCGCGGGTACTGCCGGTCGCCTCCCGGGAGCCGACCTCGCCGCGGCTCGATCCGGTGCTCACGGCCTATCGGCGCTACGTCGCACGCCTGTGCTGGTACCCGGCGGCGGTATACGGCGTCGTCGCCGTCCTCGCGGGCTGGGCGTCGGCGGATCTGCCGGACGAGCCGGCCCTTCAACCGGCCAGAGGCGGGGCAGTGTTCGTCGCGGCGTTCGTCGGTGTTCTAGCGCTGGTTTTGATGGTCCGCGTGTTTCGGCTGCGCGCTCCACTCGCGGCCGACACCTGGACCGAGCTGGCCGTGGTGCTCGACCGGATGGTCTCGATCAACGGCCGTGGTCTCGTCCGCCTCCAGGGCCGGGCTGTCCTGCCCGACGGCGGCACGGTCGGCTTCCGAATGCGGAACGTGCCCGTCGCGTTCGGCCTCGCGACGGCGACGACCGGGCAGCTGTGGATCGCCGGGGTGCCGCGTCCCGGCAAGTCCGCGACCGCCGGCATCCCCGGCCATGCGGTCATGGGCACGGTCCGACTCACCTGACACCGGTGCTCTACCAGGACCGCACCACGGCCACGGTCCGGCGAGCGCACCGTGGCTCGTACGGGCAGCGCGGCGATCAACTGCGTCCCGAAGGTGTGGGCGCGATGGTGAGTTGCCGGTAAGGTGGTGATGGTGCCGACGTGGCGATTGCGGGACTTCCACGACGACGATCTGGACCGCGTCATCCAGCTTTGGGATCAGGACCGGCAGGCGGACGATTCGCCTCCGGTGTTTCCGATTTCGGAGGTCATTGCCGCAACCCGGACCGGCGAACTCGTCGTGGTCGCGGCAGTCGGCGATGACGTGGTGGGCATGGCAGTCGCGCAGGCCCAGGGGGAGCGGGCGTGGATCGTGGGGGTGGCGCTCGCCCGGATGTGGCGTAACCGCGGGATCGGCAGCTCCCTGGTCGGCGAGCTCGAGCGGCGACTGCGGGCGCAGGGGATTCGCCGGATCAGCGCACTGCTGCCTCCCGGCGCGACGGGAGCCACGGCCCTGGAGAACTCCGGCTATCTCGCTCGCGCTGGATTGGTGTTTTACGAGAAGGTCGAGCATCTCGGTGCCAGCGACGCCGGGCTGCTCGCGGAGCTCGGTGGGCGGGTTCTCCCGCGAGGCCTGTGGACCGATCTCGCCGGGATGGAGCAGGAGAAGGAAACCATCGAGCGGCGGATAGTACTGCCGCTGGCCGAGCCCACGGTGGCAGACCGGCATGGCGTCACGCCACCGAAGGCAGTCATACTCTTCGGTCCGCCGGGCACCGGCAAGACGAGTTTCGCCAAAGCCGTTGCCTCCCGGCTGGAGTGGCCGTTCGTGGAGCTGTTCCCTTCCAGGCTCGCGTCGGTGGGAGCAGGGGGTCTGGCCAATTCGCTGCGGGACGTGTTCGCCGATCTGGCGGGGCTCGAGAGCGTTGTGCTGTTCATCGACGAAGTCGAGGAGATAGCCGGCGTCCGGTCCGGGCTGGCCGTTGATCCTGGCCACGGCGTCACCAATGAGCTGCTCAAACTGATCCCCGGCTTTCGCGACCACGACAACCGTTTGCTGATCTGCGCCACCAACTCCGTCCGCTCTCTCGATCCGGCGTTCTTGCGCCCGGGCCGGTTCGACTACGTCATTCCGGTCGGCCCCCCAGACCCGGCGGCACGGGCGGCGATCTGGCGGCGCTACCTGGGTCCCGCGGCCGAAAATGTCGAGCTGCGCCGGTTGGTGGTGGCGAGCGAGATGTTCACGCCCGCCGACATCGAGTTCGCCGCCCGCAAGGGTGCTCAGGCTGCGTTCGAACGCGAAGTCGTCCACGGCTACGATTCCCCCGCCAGCACCGAGGACTACCTCGCCGCCATCGCCGACACTCGGCCCACACTCACCGACCCGGCCATCACCGAGTTCCGAGAAGACATCGAGCAGTACGTGCGTATGTGATCGTCGCGATCCCCAGCTTTGCCCAGGCGCCCTATGGGTCTGGTCCGGGCAGGATCCCGCGCTCTGGCCGGGTAGCGGGGGTTGTCGTGGTTCGTCAAGCCGGCGTGAGTCGGCTCGTCGACTGGGTCGGCCCGAAGGCTGGGAGGCCGAGCTTTGGCGCCTCTCCTGCTCGGGAATGGCGATCGCAATGCCGGGATGTCGTCCGGCATTCGAGAACGCGAGCGGTTTCGAGCCAGTCCGAAAGAAACCGTTGGAGACAGTTCGGAGGTGAACGTATTAATCACAGCCACTGGTATTGCCTGGTCAGACGCAGAGTATGTCGCAGATTCGGCGGCGCGGCATGAACGGGGAACGAAATCGGACCTGCCCCGCCGCCCCGGGATCGAGATGTCCGGTTTGGCATATTTGAGTGATTGCTCTGGCCACCTCACACCACCGCGATTTTTGCCGTCGGGAAACCGTGAAGTTGACCAGCCCCAATGATCATGTCACTTCCCGCGCATAACTTTTTCGCATGCCCGGTTGTGATGTGACCCGTCGAGACATTCTCCGCTGGAGTGCGATCGCCACTGCAGCAATACCGCTGCTGAGAGTGATCGACCCCGCTCGAAGCTACGCGTCCACCGGCGCTGCCGGGACCGGTGAGGTCGTGCCGGTCAACCTGGAACTGGTGACGCTGACGGAGGACCGGGCCGTGGTGACCTGGTATACCGGCGAGGCCGGCACGAACGACGGCCCGGGCAGGATGATGCCGCTGCCCGCCGACGGCGAGGTCTGGTACGGCACCAACCCCCGCCGGCTCAACCGAGTCGCCGGCCAGGGGCGCGAACTTACCCCATACCACCACGTCGAGCTGACCGACCTCGAGCCGGGCCAGACGTACTACTACCAGGCGCGCTCCCGCGGGAAGCTGGCCGCTCCCATGGTGTTCACGCTCATCGCCGGCAACGCCGTCGGCACCAACGACTACGGCCTCGGCACGCCGGGCGGTCCATTCTCGTTCACCACGCCGCACCCGCCGCCGGGGCGCTACCTATTCTCCGTGGTGCTGTGCAACGACCTGCACATGGGCGAGACGCAGGCGGGCCTCGTCGGCGGGGACCCGTCGGCCATCCCGATCGTCCAGGTCCCGGGCGAGCCGCCGTATCCCGAGGTCATGCTCGAATCCCTGGTGCGCGACGTCCGGACTTTCGACCCGACGTACCTCCTGGCCGCTGGTGACATCTCCGCCGAGGCCGTACCCGGCGACCTCAGCCGAGCCGGTCAGTTGCTCGACCGGTTCGGCAAGTACCGCGAGGACTACTTCGTCACGCGCGGCAACCACGACAGGGCGCACGTCGGTGACCCATACGCGAACTGCCGGGTCGGTCGCTGGCAGGGCAACGACTGCTTCCAGGACCGCTATTTCGCCGACGACGAGGTCGCCTTCTCCTCGACCGATCTCTCCGGTCTGCACGTGATCGGACTCGACACCTACGACAAGGCCGGTGGCGGAGGCGACGCGGGTGCGCTGGCGGCGGAGCAGTACGCCTGGTTCATGAAAGACCTGGCCGAGCACAAGGACCAGCCGACCCTCGTGTTCGGTCACCACCCGCTGGTCGTCCAGGAGTCGTCGAAGCCGATCAAGTCGAGCAGCTCGCTGGACGCCGCCCAGGCCGCGTCGATCCTGGAGACCTACGCGAAGACCCCGGGCGTCTTCCTCCACCACGCGGGACACACCCACCGCAACCACCACACGGTCAGCCCGACCACACCGCAGGTGACCCTGCAGGAAGTCGCCGCGGCCAAGGAGTACCCGGGCGGCTTCTCGATCCTCCGGCTGCACAGCGAGGGGTTCGCGCTGAACTTCCACAAGTCGCGCAGCGACCTGGCCCGCGAGTGGAGCGAGCGCAGCCGTCAGGAGCTCGCAGGGACCTGGGCGCAGTTCGCGTTGGGGAACAACGTGGTGGACCGCAACATCGTCAAGAAAGTCGATCTCACCGGTCTCCGCCGTCCCGAACGCGCCGCGGCCGGCACACGGGGCTGACCGATCGGGCCTGGCAGCTGCGCCCTGGCGGGACATGTACTGAAGCCGGCCCCGCTCGTCCGCGATCTTGACCGCTTCGGCCGGCTTGCGGGACCTTCCTGGTACTGATCCGCCGGAGCGAACCGGGGCTGAACGCGAGGCGGCGTTACAGGCGTCCTGGTGGCGTTCAGTCGCGTGCGGCTGCTAACACAGTTCTGGGCTGGTGTCTGAGGTCGCGCAGGTACCAGCCCAGAACATGGTTCCTGCTTGGTAAGTCAGGCCGATGGCGGCCCGGGCGCCAGAAGGGTTCCCGCAGGACCTGCGGGAGTCGACTTCGTAGGGGTACCGGTCGGGCTAGGCGATTTCGGCGAGTTCAGCCGATGTCCTCAAGTCCTTGGCCGACGGGAGATGATGTCACCGCGCTGCCGGCGCGCGCGGCATGGCACGTGGCGGGCTGCCGCGGCGACAGGGCGGAGTTCGCCGCTGACAACGGAACCACGCCATCAGGTGCGCTGCGGGGGAACGGATCGAGGCCTGGGTGGATCCTGGGGGCCTCTCCTCCGACTACCGCATCATCGATCAGGAAGTGGCACTCGCGGTGCGGTGACCCTGCCGCGATCACCCTTCACGGACTGTGATCAGCTGGGCGAGGGTCGATCGTCCCCGGGCGTACCTGCGCACCGATGATGCAACACACGAGGTCCGGCTCGGTCGCCGAATGGCGAGATGATCGAGGCCGTCGAGGCGGAGGACCGGCAGCTGATCCGGCAGCGGTTGAACATCCCGAACAGGCGGATGAGCAGCCGTTGACCCCGCTCAAGGACCTGCCGAATCCCAGCAAGCTAGGGGAAAGCGCACCCTGCCCGCGCCGCGCCAACGGCGTGGTCAAAGGAGAAGCGCAGCGCAGCTGCAGGCCCGCGGAGCCGGCGAACTCGGCGTTGCGCTCGCGTGGGAGCGCCGGCGCACCATCACTCCGGCGAGTTGATCGCCCCTGCATCGATTTCCATGGTGGATGACAAGTCCGTGCCGTCGAGCGGGAGCTTCGCCTGCAGGCTCGTGCCCGATCCGCGTGGGCTCTGGAGAAGGATCCGCCCGCCGATCGCCTCGACGCGGTCTTTGAGGCCGAGCAAGCCGGTGCCCCTGGTGAGCTCGGCGCCACCGACGCCGTCGTCGCGTACCGCGATGCGCAGTACGCCGTTCGCCGCGTCGGAACGGATGCTCACGGCGATCGAGGATGCCCGCGAGTGCTTGGCCGCGTTGGTGAGTGCCTCCGCGACGATGAAGTAGGCGCTGACCTCGACGTGCTTGGGCAGTTTCGGCAGCGGGGGCAGCTCGAGGTCGACCGGGATCGGTGAGCGGCGGCCGAGCGTGCGTATGGCGGGCTGGAGCCCTCCCGTGTCCAGGATTCCCGGGTGAATGCCGCGCGCGATCTCCCGCAGCTCGTCGATCACGCTGACGGCTTCGGCGGCGAGCTCGCCAAGATCGGTGGCGAGTTCACCGGATTCCACCGCCTCGGCCGCGCGTAGCCGCAGCGCGAGCGAGACGAGCCGCTGCTGGGCGCCGTCGTGCAGGTCCCGCTCGATGCGGTGGCGCGCCTGGTCGGCCGCCGTCACGATGCGGGCCCGTGAGGCGGTGAGCTGGGTGTACAGCTGGGCATTGTCGAGCGAAACGGCGAGCTGGCCCGCGATGAGCTTGACGGCATCAAGCCGTTCCGCGGTGAACGCGCCGCGGATCAGGCGGTTTTCCAGCAGCAGAGCGGCTCGCAGGACGCCGCGGCTCAGGATCGGCACCGCGAGCAGCGAGCAGCACGTGAGGTCGGCGAACCACGGGTCGCGGGCAAAACGTTCGTCGCGGGTGGCGTCGGTGACCACCAGCGGCTCGCCCGTCCGCTGGACGTAGCGCACCACCGACAGCGGGGCCGCATGTTCGTCGAGGGTGTCCACCACGTCGCTACCGGGGGTTGGCAACAGCCAGTCATTGAGATCGTCGCTCCAGTGAAGCAACTGCACGGCGGTGGCTCCGGTCAGCGCGGAGAGCACGTCGACGACACGGGCGCGCAGGCGACCGATGCTGGTCTCCGAGCTCAGCGCCTGGGAGGCGGACAGGATACCGAGCAGGTCGAGGGCGCCGGTGGTGATGACCGAGCGTTGAGGGAGGCCGTCGGCGAGCTCGCCGCCGAGCCCTGGCGTGGTGTCGGTTCCGGGTCGCAAGGTGGGGTAGGCCCAGTCGAGCTGGGCGACCTTGGCGGTCGCTCCCCAGGCGGCGTAGCACTGGCGGGCCTGGATGAGCAGTTCTTGGCCGGTGTGGTCAAGGCCGTGGGCTAGGTGAAAGCGGGCCGCGCGCTCGGTGATCAGGGCTCGGTGCCACGGGCGTTGGTGCCGGACAGCCTCGCGGCGGGCGGTGTCGAAGGCCAGGGCGCCGGCGCGGAAGTCGCCGACCGTCCAGGCCCGTTCGGCCTCGAGCAGCCGCAGCAGGTGCAGGAAGTTGTCCGGGGCGTCGACGGCGCGGGCGGCCAGCCAGCTCGTCACCTCGTCCAGGCCGGTCAGCAGCGCCGCACGTTCGTCGCCGTCGGTGGCGCGGGCCTGGCCGGCCAGGGCCAGCCCCCGCAGCAGGCGGGCCAGGGCGGACGGGTAGAAGCCCGAGGTCGCCTGGAGCATCGGCATCGCGGCCGCGGTGTGCCGCGCCAGGCCGGCCGGATCGCCGAAGACGGCGGCGGCGACCGCTCGGGCCAGGTGGGCGAACAGGAGCGCCGAAGGGTTGTCGGCATACCTGGCGATGGGGATGGGGTCACCGGCTTGAACTGGGCTTTCGCCGCGCAGGACAGCCGCCAGCCACCGATAGCTCTCGAGCCACTGAGCGGTTTGTTCGCTACCTGTGCGGCGCACGAAGGTCAGGCCGGCATCCACCTCGGCGACGTAGTCGTCCAGCGAGGGGGCACACTCCAGCAGTCCCGCCACGCCAGGCGCGTAGGCGTATCCGGCCCAGGCCGGCTCGCCCGCTGCGATCAGGGCTTCCCGGGCACACTCGGCCGTTCGGACGGCGTTCTCGATCGGCTCGAACCAGCAGCAGACACTGGCGAACGCCGAGCGCACTGGAGCGGTGTCGGGTTCGTAGCCGCGGGCATCGCCCAGCTCCAGGAGCCGGCGCATCGCGCGGTATGCGGCGGCGTAGTCGTCGCGCAACACCATCGCGGCGATGGCGGCGTGGCTCGCCGGCCCGATCAGGGTGCGGCCGGGCCCGTGTCCGAGCCAGATCCGCAACGCCTCCAGGCTCAGCCACCCGTACAGGGCGACATCGGGGACGAAGTAGGCCGGCGGCAGAACCACGTTGATCAGACGGGACGCGGCGAGCAAGGTGGGCTCGGCCAGATCCGGCCGGCTCAGGTCGTCGGCGGGGCCGGTGTGGTCCAGCCACTGGTACAGGTGGTCGAACTGACCGTCGAGCTCGAGGGGGAGCCGGTCGGTCGTGGGAACGATGATGCCGCAGTCACGCAAGGACTCCCGGCCGAGCTCGATCGCCTCCCTGAAACGTTTCCGGTGGGTCAGACTGCGCACCTCCAAGCAGGTGGCGTCGGCACGCTGCATGGCGCTGGGACACAGTCGGACGATCCTGCGGTACTCGTCGGCCGCCTCGTCCAGGCGCCCCAGGCTGTACAAGGCGGCCTGGCGGCCGCTGTGCAGCTCGACCCGAGTGCCGATCGTCTCCGGGTCGACCAGCTGCAGTGCGGCGGTCAGCAGCGCGTGCACCAGCGCGTGGTCCCCGATCAACCGTGCCTGGCAGGCAGCGCGGCGCAGCAGCTTCACCGCTTGTGTTCGCTCGGCGGCGTCGCCGACGGCGTCGGCGACGGGTAGGTACTGCTCGGCGGCGGCGGCGAACAGCTCCGGCACCCCGGCCAGCCGCCGGGCCATGGCCAGATGGAGGGCCCCTCGCCGGTGGGGGCCGAGCCGGCGAACCACGGCCTCGCGGATGCGGTCATGCGGAAACCGGACCTCCCCGCCCTCGACTTCGAGAAAGCCCTCGTCGAGGACGGGCAACAGGTGCTGGTGGAGCGCGGCTTCCGGTTCGTCGGTGGCGGTGCCCAGCAGGCTCAGCTCGGCGCGCCCGCCTAGACAGGCCATCGCCTCCACCAACGCTCGGGACGGCGCCGGCAGGGCCTCGACCCGAGCCGCCACCAGGGAGCCGACCTCTGACCGGCCCAGATGCGCCCGCACCGCTGCCGGGTCCCACTGCCAGCCGGTACCGCTGACAGTGAGCATCCCCTCTCTTCCCAGCGCGTTGAGCAGCTGCACCGTTTCGAACGGGTTGCCGGAGGTGTGCGGCGCGAGCACCTCGGCCAGGCCCGCCGCCGCGTCTGCGTCGGCGTGCAGCATGTCGGCGACCATGGCGGCCACCCCCTGGAGGGGCAGCTCGCCCAGCCGCAGGGACCGCACGCCGGGCCGGGCGCGGGAAAGCAGTGCCGCGAGCGGCCGTGCGGAGTCCACGTCCTCGTCTCGGTGCACCCCCACCAACAGCAGGCCGGCGATCGGCTCCTCGTCAAGCAGCAGGTCGACGAACCCGAGCGGGCCAAGCCCCGCCCATTGCAGATCGTCGAGGAACAGCACCACCGGTCGCTCCGGTGAGGCGACCGCCCGCAGGACCTGAACGCTGTTGTGCTGTGCCCGCGATTGCGCAGTGAGCGGGTCGCCGGGATCGGGCGGCACGTCGAGCAGGGCGGCGAACTCCGGCACCACCGCCGTCATCAGACCGGCGTTGGAGCCCGCTGCGTCAGCGATCCGTCGCCGGACCAGATCCAGCTCGCTCTCCGGCTCGGCCAGCAGCAGCCGGCCGAGGCAGCGGAACGCCTGGTACAGCCCGTCGAACTCCAGATCTCTCCGGTACTGGTCGAACTTGCCCGCGAGGAACCAGCCGCCCCGGCTCGCCACCGTCGGCCGCAACTCATCGACCAGGGTCGTTTTTCCCGCCCCGGCCGCGCCGCTGACCAGCATCCCCCGGCACCGGCCCCCGAGCGCATCCTCGAACGCCGCCTGCAACACGGCCACCTCGGCGTCGCGCCCCACCAGCCGGGGCGGCGCGGCCAGCCCGGGCGGGAAGTCGTGCTCACCGACGCGGAGTGAACCCGTCGCCGGCCCGGCCCGGGTGCTCCGTACCCGTTCCAGGTCGTAGACCAGGCCCTCCGCGGTCTGGTACCGATTGTCCGGCTCCTTCTCCAGCAGATGCAGGATGATCTCGGAGACTGGCGGCGGCAGCGCCGCGTTGACCTCATTCGGCGGCGTCGGGACTCGCGCAAGGTGGTCGTGAGTGAGCCGCAGCGGGTCGCCCGAGCCGAACGGCGGCGCGCCCGTCGCCAGTTCGTACAGCGTCGCGCCCAGCGAGTACAGGTCGGTTCGCCGATCCACCGGACGGCCGGTGCGGCCGGTCTGCTCGGGCGCCAGGTACGCCAGCGTCCCGACGATCTCGCCGCGATCGGCGGACCGGTCACCGCCCTCGGCGACAGACGTGGCCAACGCGAAATCCACCAGGCACGGCGCACCGTCGGAAGAGATCACCACGTTCGCCGGCGTGATGTCGCGGTGGAGCACCCCGCGACGGTGCACAGCCGCGACGGCCCTGGCCAACCCCAGACCGACGTCGACCAAGACTCCGACGGGCAGCGGCTCCGAGAGTCCCGCCAGATTCCGTGCGCCCGCGTCCGCCAGCACGATTGAGCCCGGAAACCGCGGCGCCTCCACCAATTGCGCGACACCCGCGACACCGCGAAGCCGTTCCAGCACCGCCCGCTCGTGCCGCAGCCGCCGCTGCGCGTCCGGCCCGAGCGGCTGCTTGCCGACCACGGTCCGCCCGGGGAGGAACAGCCGTACGACGCGGGTTCGTTCGTTCTCGTCGAGAATCTCGACCCGCCCGGACGGGTCGTGGAGCGGAAGTTCACCCTCGCCCATCCGGCACCTCCACCGTCGGACTCGAGGCCTCCTGCTTACACCCATTTCAGCTCGATGGCGATCCCAGCACAGCAGCGCGATGTCAGTTGGCGGCGAGGTTCCGGTGCGGTGGAGCCCGCGTCGGGAGGACGCGCACGCGGTGTCGCCCGTGCGCAACCAGAGATCACCGGCCACCGCGACCGATCTCGGCCATCCCGGGCTGCGATGGCCGGCGTAGGCCTCGCGGTGGAAGACGCTGATAAACAACGCGAGCGCTGGTCAGGCCCGGCCGCTTGACTTGGCGTAGCTGCGGGTGAGCTGCGCCAGGTCATGTGATGACGTGCCGTTTGGGGGCCAGGCTACGAAACGACGTTGGGGCGAGGCGGGCATCGGCCGCGCTGGAACCCAACCTGGCGCACGTTCTCGGCAGGCTCGACTCGACGCCGCAGGCTGTCTGCTTAGCCGCCGCAGCCCCGCTCGGCCCGGTCGCCGCGGCGATGGGGAGACCCAGCATGTCCACCGCGGCGAGGACCAGGGCGGCAACCGCGGCGGTGAGGGCGCCCAGCAGCGAGGCCGTGCTGACCGTGAAGCCGGCGGCGGCGAGCTGCAATCGGGAGGGCAACATCGTCAAGCCGCGCAAGGGTAAAGGACTGGGAGCCGACCGATGGGTCGAACACGTTCGCGAACAGGTAGCTCACCGACCCGGCGGCCGCGATGTAGAACGGCCCCGTCATCAGCGGCCAGCCCGGAGACGTCTGCGGCAAGCGTGGCAGCTCGGTACCGTGCACCACCTGGAGCCTCACGAGCGCGAACAACCGAACAGCGCAACCGGCCGGTGCTCATCGCACCTCCTCCCCCGTCTGGCTCGGTGCCGGGCGGATGCTCAACTGCACGGCGCGGGGCACGTGCCGGACGAACCGAGTCGACCCGGATCACCACGACCTGCTACGCGGGTTCATCGCTGGAGCCGGGTGGCGAGAGGGCGACTTCGTCGCTCGCCTGCGCCGCGCGGCCGAGACCGCGCAGCACCAGCCCGGAGATGGTCTCGTACTCGTCGTGCTCGGGCAGTGCAATCCCCGTTGCGTCGGCGATTTCGTCGATCCGCAGCCGTCCGAGGACCGCCCACGACCCGTCGGGACAGCGTTCGATGGCGCCGTCGTCGGGGTCGTCCTCGTCCTGGACCTCCCCGACCAGTTCCCCCGCGAGGTCCTCCAGCGTCACGACGGCGGCGAACCCGCCGTACTCGTCCAGGACGCAGGCCAGCCGGCGGTGCTCGGCGCGCAGGCGTTCGAGCACCGCGGGCAGCGGCAGCCGTTCCCGCACCAACACCGGCACCGGCACCGGGGCGACCTGGCGAATCGGCGTCGCCGCGCGCTCGCCAGGCCAGACGGTGAGCACCTCGGCGAGCCCGACCACACGGACGAGGTCGTCGACGTTCTCGCCGATGACCGGGAACCGGGAGTTTCCGGTGTCGATGGGTTCCACGACGCGAGACACCGGCTCGTCGGCTCGCACCGTGTGCACCTCGACTCTCGGCGTCATGGCTTGCTCGACGACCAGTCCGCGAAAGTTCAAGCCGCGGTCAAGCAACTGGGACAGCTCATCGTCGAGGTGGCCCCGGGCGTGCGACTCCCCGATGATCCGCTGGAGGTCCTGCTCGGTCGTGCCCTGCGGCAGCTCCTCGACGGGTTCGATGCCGACGGTACGCAGCAGCCGGTTGGCCGCGGCGTCGAAGAACCGGAGCACCGGGCCTGCCACCGTGAGGTGGACCAAGGTCGATCCGCTCAGTGCCCGGGCCAACGGGATCGGCTTGGCGATGGTGAAGTTCTCGGGAAGCGGCTCCCCCAGCACCAATCTGCACCACCGTGGCGACGACCAGCGCGACCGCCACAGACAACGACAAGCCGCGAAGCCTCCGCGAGGCTGGTGAAGCCGAGGACGTCCGCGAGACCCGAGCCGAGCAGAGGCTCGGGTCTCGCGGGCCAGCAGGGCGGTCACGGTGATCCCCCGCTGCGCGCCCGACAGCAGGACTACGGCTTCGGCGTCGGCTGGTGCGGAAGGCGCTCATCGCGACCGCGACCCTGCGCGGCAATCCCCGCTGGAAAAGGCACCTCCTGATCACGCTGGCCCGTTCGACGGATTCCGGCGGCCCGCAAAGCCGGCGCGCTCCCCCGCCGTGGTGGACGTCTGAAGCTGGCCGTGAGCACGAGCGACGCCGGAATCGAGTCAGTGGCACTTCGCGTCGAGGTGCCTCGCGACGCCGGTGGTGCGCTCGGTGACGGTCTGGTGCGACAGCCGCGTGATCAGGCCGAGGGTCAAGCAGGTGCCGCTGCGCGACGGCGACGTCCGCGCGTGGATCACGTTCGTGATCAGGGACCCCACCTACGCGGGGCCGCCATCACGGGTGGACGCCGAAGGGGCCGAGGAGATCGCTGTCGATCCGGTGGGACTCCAGCAGTGTGAAGGCGTTGTCCACGGTGAAGACGTCGGCGGCGGCCAGCGTGCCGGTGTACTTGGCGATCACCGGCTCGGCGGCTTGGCGGGCGACGGCGTCGAGGTAGGTCTTGAAGATCGCCCACGCGTTGCCGCTCGGTCCGTACTTCTGGAAGTAGGGCGTGGGGTCGACCGTTTCCGACGCGTCACGGACCGCTTGGTCGAGGTCTGCGAGGTACTGCTTCTGGAGGTAACCGTCGGCGCGGGCACCGAGGCGTCCGAGGTGCCCGCCGACCAGGGTTTTCCAGGGGTATGCCATGGCGATGTCGTGCGCTTTCACCCAAGCGGGGATGTCCTGGGAAACGGCGAGGTTCTTGAACGGCACCCAACCCGGGAAAATCACGTCCACGACCATGAGAGTCTCGTGGTCGGGTACGTGGATGAAGATGTTGTCGGGCGAATGGTTCGGGCCGTGGTAGGTGAGCTCCAGCCGTTCACCGCCTACCTTGAGCACGTAGCGGTCGTCGAACGTTTCCGTCGGGGCCGGCCGGTTGGGATCTCCGTCGGCGCGAAGCAGCCGACGGGTCTCCGTGTGCCCGATGCGCACCACGTCCGAGCCCAGAATCGCCGAGGCGCCGATGTGATCGGCGTGGGAGTGGGAGTAGATCAGGTGCGTGACCTTGTTGGGCATACCGTTGACCTTGGTGACGTCGTCGATAGCCCGCAAGAGATTGTGCCCGATCGTGGGCGGAGCGTCGACGACCACGACTCCTTCAGCGGTGGTCAGGAACATGGCCTGGTAAAACGAATCGGTCACCCAGTAGAGGTTTCCTTCGATCCGGCCGACGTAGTAGCCGTCCGCGTTCAGCGCAGGCCCGGCCGAGGCGGCGGGAACCGGTGCGAATTCCGGTAGCGTGTCGGACTCGGCGGCACTGGCCGAGCCCGCCAGGGTGGCGCCGAACAGCCCCGTCGCCGCAGGTACGACGGCGGCAGTGGCCACCGTTTTCAGCAGAGCTCTGCGGCTGGTGGGTTCGGAGGATTCAGACTTCGTCGTCATGGAACATCCTTTACTGAGGACGCGGAGGAACCACTAATTTTTGGTTGGCACTGCTCGCTCGGAGCCGGAAACCGCGAAACGAAACGCGCTGCTCCACATGAGTTTCAAACGGATCTTTTTTGGCAAACTCCCGGATGGCGCGAGAAGCCCATTAACCGTCAATGTTCACGGCAAAACGGTGGACAGGATTCGGAACTCGTCCACGTTGTCGCATCTCGGCATCGGCGCTTCACGCCAAGACCGTATGAACGTTGAACCACCTGTGTCAATACGCGGAGAAACAGTCCGAAAACTCGTTGGACCAGCTGCGCACAAGTCCCCTCCGAAAGGAGCACCGACTATTGCCCCAGATGGCGGCAATTGTGTCCTTCACCTCATTTCGGGACGAATGACGCAATCCGTTGGCGCGCAACCAACTCGGGCTCGCGCGCCGCACCACTCTGCCGATGCTGATCGCCCACTGGCCGGTACGCCTGTGGTTCGCCGCAGCCAGGGCCGCGATGGCCATCGTCTTGCACGTGATGCTCTTCGCCCTCAGCCCCGCCCCTCGCGCGCGGCGGTTCTCGCCTGCGACGCCGTCATCGCGGCCGTGACGCGTACCTCGTGATGGATGGGGTGGCGTCGGCTCTGCGCGCGCCTGCCGGCGAGGAGTTGACCGTCGCCGGCGGCCGGGGCCAGAACTACGAGCACGGTGCGCTCGATGGCTCCGCTGCCGTCGGCGTGAAGCTGATGAGTGGCCCGATTCGTGCACTAACAGGCACTCGGTGGCCCAGCCGCGCTCGGGTTCCCGATCAACGACGAATCCGTCGCTCCCGATGGCGCCGGGCAAATACAACGGCTTCAGTCGCCTGACAACGCCTCGATCTACTACATCGCCGCTACCCGGTGCCCACGAGATCCAGGGCGACATCCCCGCCAAGGGGCAGGAACTCGGCGGGGCGGACAACTTCGGCTACCCGACGACCGATGAGGCCACCACCGACAACCGCGAAATCTTCGGCGATCCTGCTGCCGCGGGTAGAAGAGCTCCCGACGCCAGTGGGCCCATCGAGCCCGGAAGCGCCGACCACGCAGCTCTATCCGCTACCGGCGATCGCGACGCTGGCAGGCGACCCCACGCCGCACCTGTCCAGCTCGCCGGCACCTGAGTCCAGCCAGCTTGCCCGACCTGCCGGCGAACCTCCGGCGCGCTCAAACACGAGCACCGATCGCGCGGACGGCCGTCTCGAGGCGATGACTTGCGGCGGCTGCCCCGTGATGGAGCGCGTGCTCGAAGGCCTCAATAGACTCGGCACGGCAGCGGCATGAACGCCGAAGCCACCGACATCTCACAGCAGCGCGAAGCGTGACGACGACGCACTGACCGGGAAGCAACGATTTCATCCCAGGAGGCCACTACTTGCTGCTCGTCGACACCGTCGCGCCTTGCCCGGAGGAGGCCGTCCATTGCGTCGTCATGCCGCACGAGCGCCACAGCCCCCGACGCATCGACTGCGATCAGACGTTCATTGCCGATGCGTTGTACTGCCTTTCCAACGGTCTCGGTCAAGTGGATCAGTCATTCCGCAGGGTGCCGTATCGCCTTTAAGGCATTGTCGCGACATTTCGGACAGTGTGCCCGTCTCCGTACCCTTGACTGATCACGATCACCTGATCAGCGCTTTACTGTATCTTTGGTGATCTCGATTGTCCTTCTTACCATTTGAGCCATGCGGCCAGCGTCATGACCTCTCTGTCAATAGTCACGATTAACCCGCGAAGTTCGTTCATTCAATGTCATTGGCACGTTACCCAAGGTTCACCTGGTACGCCCTGCCGATTCCATGGAGTGTAGTTAGGTTTCTTCAAGCCGCAGATCACAGTAGAGGGCCCAAATGCATAAATCCGCTCATAACACGCGGAGACCACAATTGTTTCGACGAGGTCGTCGCCTGTAACGGGCTGAACCTCGATGTCGCGGGATGCCACGTACCTGGTCTGGTCGCGCCGGACGAGGCCGGTCAGGCGACGCCGCGACGGGTACTGCTCGGCTGCCGAGGCCGGTCGCGGCGCCCTGGAGACCCCCCAGTCGGGCCGGCACCCCAGGTGGGGTGATGGATCGCCGATGGTCGCGATCTTCAGGAGGCCGGCAGCTTTCGCGGGCCGTGTCCCAGCGGGTGGTGCGCGCGACCCTCTGTGGGAGTTCGAAATGTGCCAGTTCGGTGCTCTGGACGATCTGCTGGCCCGGTAGAAAGGGACAGGTATGCAAGTCACGAGACAACGCAGAGAAGGCTCGCGAGCCCGGTTCGGGCTCTCGCGCCAGAACGGCCCACGGCTCCGCATCGTGCTGGCCGGTCTGGCCGGTGTCCTCACGATCGGCACGGGAGTGGCCGCCGCCACCACAGCGCCGCTGGGCGACAACCAGGTCGGTACGCAGTACCGCAACGGGTTGCAGGTCTCCGACAACCAACTCATCAACCCGATCGGCGCCCGGTTGATGACCCAGTTCGGCAAGTTCATGGGCTCGACGGTCAGCCCCGACGGACGGTTCCTCGCGGCGAGCAGCACCGACAAGTCGGTCGCTCTGCAGGTCTTCGACCTGAAGAACTACAAGCTGATCTGGACCGTGGGCACCGCGTCCGCGGCCAACCAGAAGCTCTCCGACGGCTCCGTCGGACAAGAGGGGCCGACCTACTCGCCGGATGGCAAGTTCCTCTGGCTGCCCGAGCAGGACGCCATCACCCGGTTCCCGGTCAACGCCGACGGCACCCTCGGCACGCCGACCCGCTTCCCGATCCCGACGTCGGGCACCCACCTTTCGGGTAACGACCGCAGTACGGTGGCCAACTCCGCGCTGGTCGGCCAGCTCAAGTACTCGCCTGACGGCGCCACCCTGTACGCCGCGCTCAACGGGCAGAACACGGTCGTGGCGCTCAACCCCACCACCGGTGCAGTCGAGCGGAGCTGGCACGTCGGTATCGCGCCGCGCGAACTCACCTTCGTGGGCGGAAAGCTCTACGTCAGCAACGAGGGTGGCCGCCAGGCCCAGGCCGGCGACACCACCATGGACTCGTACGGCACCCAGGTGCCCGCCAACGGCTACACCGGCGCCTCGACGACCGGCACGGTCAGTGTCATCAACACTGCGAACCCAGCGGCGGCGGTCGGATCGATCGCGGTCGGGTTGCACCCCACCGCGATGTATGTCAGGAACAACGCGTTGTTCATCGCCAACACCAACAGCGACACCGTCTCGGTCGTCGACACCACCAAGGGTCAGGTCGTGCAGACGATCGACACCAAGCCGTGGCCGTCGTCCAATGTCGGCTATGAGCCCACCGGCATCGCGCTGACCGCCGACGGGCACCTGCTGGTGACCCTCGGCCGGGCGAACGCTGTCGCGGTCTACCGCTACGACGGCACGCCGCAGCAGCCGGTGAGCTACATCGGCCTGCTGCCGACGGACTACTACCCGTCGGACGTGGCGACGGTCGGCGGCCAGATCGTGGTCACCAACACCCGCGGTGTCGACGCGCTCGGCCCGGCCATCACGACGTCCAAGGGACCGGGCACCGTCCCGGTGACCGGCCACGGCACGCACAGCACCACCGCGTCGCTGACCCGCTTCACCATGCCGAGCGACAAGGACATCGCGGGCAAGTACACCGACACGGTTTTCGCCCAGAACGGCTGGGGCAAGAACGACGTCCGGCAGTCCAACGGCGGCAAAGCGGCGGCCGTGCCGGTGCCGGCGCGGATCGGCGATCCGTCGACGATCAAGCACGTCTTCCTGATCATCAATGAGAACCGCACCTACGACCAGATCCTCGGCGACATGAAACGGGGCAACGGTGACCCGGCCCTGACGCAGTTCGGTGCGAAGACCACGCCGAACCAGCACGCGCTGGCCACGCAGTTCGGGCTCTACGACAACACCTACGACCCCGCGACGAACTCCGCCGAGGGCCACAACTGGCTCATGGAGGGTGACAACCCCGAGTACACCGAATCCTCGGCCGGTGAGTACCAGCGCAGCTACGACACCGAAGAGGACGTCCTCGGTCACCAGCGTGCCGGGTTCCTGTGGACCGGGGTCGAGGACGCCGGCAAGACGGCCAGGAACTACGGCGAGTTCGAGTACATGGAGGGCAGGCCCTCCGGCAGTTGGCAGCAGTACTACTGCGCGGCCACGAGCGTCCAGAACGGTGGCGATGCCGGCCAGCTGACCGCCCCCGCGCTGAAGGGCAACTACGGCTCGGCGATCCCGTCGTTGAACGCGATCGCTGACCCGCAGTCCCCGCCGTTCGACCTGTCGATCCCGGACGTCTACCGCGCCCAGCTGTGGAAGCAGGACTTCGAGAAGAACGGTCCGGCCAACTTCAACATGGTGTGGCTCTCCAGCGACCACACCGGCGGGCCGACCACTTCGGAGTCGGGCGTGGCCGACGGCGACCTCGCCATCGGCCAGATCGTCGACACGATCTCGCACAGCCAGTACTGGAAGGACTCGGCCATCTTCGTGGTCGACGACGACAGCCAGGACGGTGCCGACCACGTCGACGGACACCGCGCCCCGGTCCAGGTCATCAGCCCGTACGCAGTGCATGGCAAGACCGTGAGCACCTACTACTCGCAGATCAACATGGTCCGCACCATCGAGCAGATGCTCGGCGCGCAGCCGCTCAACGAGAAGCTCGCCGCGGCCACGCCGATGTTCGACGCCTTCACCAATAAGCCCGACTACACGCCGTTCACCACGGTGCGGAACCAAGTTCCGCTCACCGAGGGCATCGCCACCGCGCCGTCGTGCGGTCTCGACACCCTGGGCCAGACGGGCACCGCGGCGGCCGCGCTGAACAAGGCGGAGGCTCAGAAGGTCGCGGTACCGGCGGACATGCAGGCCACCGCCGCAGCGTGGCAGACCTGGCTCGCCGGCCAGCACACCACCGGCAACGGTGCGATCCCGGACTACTCGAACCCCGAGCAGATGAACCGCTACACCTGGTACCAGACCCACCAATGGAAGACGCCCTACCCGGGCGACACGAAGATCTACCCACCCAACCAGGTGCCCGGCGCCTACCTCCCCGGCCCCGACACCAACTGACGAGTCAGCATTGACAACTCGACAGCAGCACGACGCGACGGCCCGCCGGGATTCCGGCGGGCCGTCCGCGTTCCACCTTGGGGTGTACCAAGAATCTTGGACCGGGCCTCTGGTTTGAGAGGATGAGTGTATGCCCGAGCAGCGTCGGAGGTTCAGTGCGCAGTTCAAGGCTGAGGCTGTGCAGATGGTGATCGAGACCGGTAAGTCGGTGGCTGAGGTGGCCCGCGATCTGGAGATCAACGCGGGCACGCTGGCCAACTGGGTCAACGCGTGGCGGCGGGAGAACCCGGGACCTGAGCGGCCGGTGAGCCCGTCCGAACGTGCCCGGGTGGCGGAGATGGAAGACGAGGTCCGCCGGTTGCGGATGGAAAACGAGTTCCTGAAAAAAGCCGCGGCCTTCTTCGCGCGGACGTCGCAGTAGCCGAGCGCTGCGCCGTCATCGACGCGGAGAAGGCCCACTATCCGATCGCGTGGATGTGCCGGCTGCTCGGGGGCCCACCAGCCACAACACGGTCATGAGGCTGCGGCGCGTTCACGGATCTCCACCGCTGTCTCGAGCATCTGCCCAGTGCTCGTGAACCAGTCCTGCAGATTCAGATCCACGATGAGCTCGTCCGCGCCCGCCTCGGCGGCCGTGTGGATGTCGTCCATGATCTGGTCGAGAGTGCCGACGAACGCCGAGCGGTCAGCTCCGGCTGGACGGTCGGTGAAGGTCACGTTCCCCACCACGACCATCTCCATCCGGCTCGTGTCCCGGCCATACCCGGCAGCCATTTCCCGGATCCGGTCCCAGCTTGCGCGCAATTCCGCGGCCCCGGCCGGCCCCGGTGTGCTGAGCAGCGGCAGCCAGCCGTCCGCACGCTGGGCAATGCGCCGCACAGCCCTGGAACTGGTGCTGCGGCCCAGGTTGGCGCCACCGCCGCCCAGCATCACGGGGATTTTCGAGGCGGGCTTAGGCAGGACCGAGGCGTTGTCGATGACGACGCGAGGCCCCCGGAACGACACCGGGTCCGGCCCCCACACGGCAGCGAAGACGTCCAGCGTCTCGTCGAGGAAGCGTCCGCGATCCGCTCGGCTGGTGCCAGCGGCCTGGAATTCGTCGCTGGACCAGCCGGTGCTCATCCCGGCGACCACGCGACCGCCACTGATTTGGTCGATCGTGGCCAGGGCCTTCGCCAGCTGGACGGGAGTGTGGAGTGGCGCGACCAGAACGGAGGTACCGAGGCGCACCTTCTCGGTCGCCACCGCCGCGGCCGTGAGGACTGCCAAGGGGTCCGCAGCCTGCCGCGAGGACTCCGGCCACGGCACGTTCGGCGGGGCATACGGTTCGACAGGCGTCTCCGGGAAGAGCAGCCGTTCGTACACCCACAAACTGGCGTAGCCAGCCGCCTCCGCCGTCCTGGCGGCTTCGACCACGTCATGTTGCAGGTCCACGCCCAGCCTCTGGGGCAACCGAAGTCCGAGTTTCATTGCTTCTCCGTCGTAATCGTTGGGGTGTGGCGACACGGCAGGATGGGACTCCTACCGCGACATCGGGCTGCCGCGGCGTGACTTCCGCCGCGCTCAGCCCATCCGTGAGTCTTGAACACTCACACCAATGTGAAGGTCAAGGCGAAGACTTGAGCACATGAGAATTGGGGAATTCGCGAAGCGGACCGGCACATCCCGTCGGCTGCTGCCCTGCCTGGACAAGCCGCACACCATCTACGCGCCCTACGTAACACCGGAAATGATTGCCACGCTGCAACACGAACAAGCCCGGCTGACCGAACGCGTCGAATGCCTGGCCCGCAACAGAGACGCCATCGCCCACGACCTCGACACCGTCCTCACCGTCACGTCAGCGAACACAGAAAACATGGCCACGACATGATCTGACGTGGCGTCTCGCCGGCGGTGGGTCACCTGACGCCGACGACGACCGGGGACGCCAGCCATGTGCCATTCGCCACGCCAACGGCCGGCCAGCAACACGACCTCAGACCTACGCAAGATCGAAGGCTGCTCGTGAAAGGTGCACGTCTGCAGCGACCGCCGGGGCCATCACCCCGACAGTTGATCCGAGGACCACGGTCGCGGCGAGCGCGAGGCGGGCCAGAGGCGGATCCCGGCGAATAAGATCTACTCGTTGACGCGCCGTGCGGCTGCGTCCGCGCTCGCCCCCTTGGCGCATAGTGGCGCGGCCGGTTCCAGGCACCGCGCCACCGATACGCGAACGGTCAGGCGACGGGGACCCAGGTGAACCGGCCATCGGGTCGGCGTTCCGCGCGTCCGAAGACCACGTCCCCGAAGTGGTTGCCGTAGCCGATGGTGTCGGGGCGGCTCAGCTCTTCGACCAGGCGGCGACGGTGCTCGGTGGCTTCGGCTGGGTCGTGGTCGAGCGCGCAGCCCCATTCGGGGTGGGTGACCTGGATCGGCGCGTGCATTGCGTCGCCGAACGCGATGAGCCGCTGGCCGCCGCCGGTGATGGTGTACGTGGCGTGACCGAAGGTGTGTCCGACCGAGAACGATGCCCGCACGCCGGGGAAGATCTCCTTGCCGTCCTCGACCGTACGGACGCGGGGCGCGAAGGCGGCCAGACGTTCCTCGGTCGCCCCGGCCTCGGCGGCCAGGTCGCGCCGGTCCCACTCGGGGGCCGCGACGAAGTGGGTGGCGTGCGCGAACGGTGGCGCATCGGTGCCAGGCTCGGCGCTCCAGGCCCAGCCCAGGTGGTCGAGGTGCAGGTGGCTGATGGCGACCGCCTCGATCTCGCTCGGCTCGCGGCCCAGCCGCCGCAGGCCGTCCAACAGCTCACCGCCGTAGATGCTGCCAATCGTCGGGTTGGCCGGGTCGTCGGGGTAGGACTCGGGTCCGAACCCGGTGTCGATGAGTAGCGCCCGATCACCCCGCTCGACCAGCAGCCCGCCAATGGCTGCGGGCAGGAAGCCGCCGTCGTCGAGATGATCGCGATTGGCCGCCCAGTCTGCGTCGGTGGTGCCGGTCAGCCAGCCGCGCGGTTTGCACAGGCACAGCCCATCCGGGACATAGGTGATCTTCAGTTCGCCCAGGCGGAGCGAACGAACGCGCGGTGCGCTGGTCAGCCGTGCGCGGTCAAACTCGGTCGTCGTGGCCATGGTCCTGCCTCGTGATCGGAAAGGTGCCGCCGGGCGGCGACACGACTTAAGTTACAACTAGAACAGTACTAGTTGCAATTATATGAGTTGTAGTAAAGTTGGCCCGTGGCCATCGAGCGCGAGACCCGAGCCCAAGCCGACCGCCGGCCGTGAGGACTGGTCAGCGGCCTGGCCGAAGGTTGGACGGTCGGCGCGCCCGTGGGGTGCGCGGTCCTCCACGCTCCATGGGAAGGACCATTCCGTCGTCGACCCCAGGGTCGGCCGCGATCCTCCACCTGTCCAGCAAGTCCGACAAATGCCAGAAGCGGAGAATTGTGATGAAGCACATCAAGCTTGGGGACCTGGATGTCTCCCGTATCGGCCTGGGCGTGTTGTCGATGTCTTACGCCTACACGGGCGCCGGCACGGACGACGCCGAGTCGATCCGCACCATCCATCGGGCACTGGACCTGGGCGTCACTTTCCTGGACACCGCCGAGGTCTACGGCCCTTACATCAATGAGGAACTCCTGGGCACAGCGCTCCAGGGTCGCCGAGACCAGGCCGTAGTGGCGACGAAGTTCGGCATGATCTCCCACACCGGCCGGCCGGCCGGCCAGCTCGACAGCAGCCCGGCCAACATCCGCACCGCCGTCGAGGGCTCGCTCAAGCGGCTGGGCACGGACTACATCGACCTGTACTACCAGCACCGCGTCGACCCGAACACCCCCATCGAGGACACCGTCGGGACGCTGGCCGAACTGGTCACCGAGGGCAAGATCCGCCACATCGGCCTCTCGGAGGCCGGCCCGGAGACGATCCGCCGCGCCCACGCCGTGCACCCCATCGCTGCCGTCCAGTCGGAGTACTCCCTGTGGGCCCGGCATGCGGAGGAACGGGTGCTGCCGCTGCTGCGCGAGCTGAACATCGGCTTCGTGCCCTACTCACCGCTGGGACGCGGCTTCCTCACCGGGCAGATCCGCTCGACCAGCCACTTCGACAACACCGACCTGCGCAAGAACAACCCGCGCTTCACCGGCGAGAACTTCATGAACAAGAAATCTATACGCCTCTGACCTGCTGTTTTGTTGCGTTTGGCCCTCTCAGGCCGTCGTCAGGCCGTCGCGGATTCGTCCGGGGCGGCCTGGCCGGCCTTGCGGGGCGTGAACACCTTGTTGGCCGCCGCCCGCGCACGCTTGTGGCTCGACGGCACGAGGTGGGTGTAGATGCGGAGGGTGTAGCCGGGGTCGTGGTGTCCGAGGTACTCCGCTACCTCCTTGATCGACACACCTTGCGCGAGCAGCGTCGACGCGTAGAAGTGGCGCATGGCGTGCATCCCGTCGCGCCGGTCCACGTAGTCCAGCCCCGCTGTCCCGAACGCTGACTTCCACTCGTTCTTGGTGAAGTTGGCCCCTTGGGTCACGTGCCAGACCGGCTTGTTGCGGTACTTGCGGGTCCGTCGAAGCGCCCGGCTGATCAGGACCCGAACGGTCTCGGGACGGCCGCCAGGTTCGAGCCAGGGGAGCGTGAGCGTCATGGGCTCGCGCAACGACATGTGGTCGTCGACGGCGTCGAGTACGCCCGCGCCGAGCGGGACCACTCGGGTCTTGCCTCCCTTGGGCGGTGAGAAGACCGGTTGCCCGCCGATCCATCGTATTTGCCGTTGAACGTTGACGATCATCTCGTCGCGGTCGATGTCGTCTGGGCTCAAGCCGAAGATCTCCATTTGCCTCAGCCCGAGGCCGGCACCCAACGGCACGATGACGGTGTACTCCGGCGGCAGCGCGAGCTGGACCGAATGCACCCGCGATTCCGGCCACGGGATCACCTTGCGCTGCACCGGCTTCGGCCGTTTGATGCTCTTGGCCCGGCAGGGATTCGAGCGGATCTTCTTGTCGTCGGCTGCGGCTTGGAGGATCGCCGAGACCGTGTCGAAGAGGACCGCTCGGTACGAGGCCATGAGCCCGCGTCCGCCCTCGATCTTCGGCCGCTCCAGCCAGCCGAGCCAATCCCGGATGGTGTCGGTCTTCTCGACGACCTTGAGCGGCTTGTCGCCGAGGAACGGGAAGATTCCGGTCTTGAGGTGGCTGTTCACCGTCTGCCGGGTACCGGCGTCGGCTGACTGTCCTTTCTGCCATTGCGCGGTGTAGTCACGGAACTTCTCGGCGCCTGACTCCGGCGTGATGTACTCGCCGGTCAGCACGTCGTGTTGCATCGCGGTCAGGAAGGCGCGTGCTTTGCTCAGCTGCTTGTCGGCGAAAGCCTTCGAGCGCTCGTTGCCTTCCGGGTCGTAGTACCGGACCTTGTAACGCTCGCCTTTGCCGAAGAGTTCGGTCTTCTCCCTGACGGGATGACCTTTGGCGTTGAAGACAAACTTGCCGTTCTCATCCTTCTTCTGCCGCCACCAGCGATCCTGTACGTGCCCCTTCATGTCACCTCCTGGTTATCGGGGCGACGACCGATCCCCGTGCCTCTTGTCCGAGACACGGGGAAGGCCGTCGCCGGGGTGTGCGGCTATGCCGCTTCTGCTGATTCGTCGAGCGTCTTGAGCCATCGACGCACCGCGTCAGGGTCGTACCTGACGTGCTTTCCGATCTTCATCCACGACGGGCCGTAGCCCTTGAAACGCCAGTCGCGCAAGGTCTTCGCCGGGATGCCGAGGAATGTCGCGAGGATGTCGGGCGACCACAGGCCCTCGACACTCACCACCTTGACTTGTGCTTCCATCGAGCCCCCTTCCGTCATGCGGCCTCCCGAGTTGCCGAAGTTTCTGGCGGTCCGGCCGCCGCCAGTAGTGCCCGGTCGTATTCGGCCTTCCACGTGATGCGTTCGGCGATCGCGTGCATGACCAGGTGCGGTCGGGGTGGTACGTGCGGGTCGCCGGAGTCGACCTTGCGCCAGACGAGCCGGGCCGGGTCCGGTTGTGGTTTCTCGATCCCGACGGCGGCGAGCGCCTGAATGACGAACGCCTTGCGGTCGGCTTTGTGGTCCACGAGCGTCTTACCCGACCACTTGCGCGACACCAGGACCCGCCGACCGGGCAGGCCGAGGGTGGTCCGCCGGTGCGCGCGTCCCTTGCAGTAGCCCGGGGTGGTCTTGCCGGTGGCGCCCTTGGGCTGGATCCCGTAGAGCAGCCAGACCGCGCACCGGGGCGAGCACGGGGTGACGGCCAGCTCGGCGTGCAGCCGGTCGTGGTGCTCGGCCAGCGCCGCCGTGTCGGCCTCGACCACTTCGCCGGTCGACTTGGTCAGGTACTTGGTGAGGTAGCCGATGTGGCGGCCGGCCTCTTCAGTCCCGCCCAAGATGCCCTTGGAGTGCACCTGACGCCCGAAGGTCACCACGTGCGCCGGGTCCTCGACCTGGTCGACCGCGTCAACCCAGGACACGAGTGGTTCCCGGGTGTCGGGGTCGACAAATCCACGTTCCGGCCCATCCCAGGCCGGGAGCCGGTCGGTGTAGACGACGTGGTCGTGTTTCGGCCACCAGACCTGGTGATAGGTGGCCTCGGTGACCTGCCGGATCACGTCGTGCGGCACCGATCCCCGGATAGCCGCGTGCAGGTGCGGCGCGGTCCGCTTCTGCGGCTCGACCGTGGCGAAGTACTGCACGTCCCAGCCGACGACGCGGCGCAGGTTCTGCCACCACCGATCGACAAGTGCCGAGAAGTGCACCGCGTCCCGAGCCGCCCGCCGGTAGTCATAGGCGGTCGGATTGACCGGGGCACCATCACCGCGGACTGGGCCGTAGGTGTCGCACGTGAGGGTGACGAACATCGACGGCCGGAACTTGCCCGCGTACTCCCTTCCGACGGTGGTTTTGGCGACCTTCCGGCGAGGCAGGTTCGGCGTGTCCTGTCGCCGCTTCGTCGACCGCTTCACCACCTTCCGAGTGGGCAGTTCGACCCCCGGCAGCCGACCCCGGACGCCGAGTTGCCGAAGTTCCTCATCCACGCCCCGGATTTCCTCGCGCACCTCCTCCGCTTCGGCCGGGTCCTGGTCGACGACGTCGCGGTACGCCGCCACCAGGTCCGCGCGGAACGTCAACAGCTCCGTCTGGTCCTCGGTGGGTTCCGCCGGGGTGAGGTCGGGTTCTGCGGTCATGTGCCAGCCCTCGCGGCACTGGACTTGCCGCAACGCCTTCGCCTTGCGGGCGCACGGCAGGCACACCGATTCCACGGTGGACCCGCACGGCACGGGGACGTAGCGGATTTCTCCGGTGTCCTGGTCGCCGACCTCCATCGTGAACGGCCGCACGCACACTCCGTGCTTCTCCGCCGTCGCCCGAATCACGTCATCGGCCAGGGGCGCCCGCATCCGCTCCGCACGTGTCTCGCTCATCAGGCAGCCACCTCCCCAGGAGCCGCCCAACCCCGCAGCAGGTAGACCGGCATCGATTGCTTGGCCCCGGCCGGGAGGTCCGGGAACGTGCTCGGGTCGAACGGGACCGCCCCGTAGACCCGCATCGGAATCCCGCACGGGGTCCGACCGGTGATCGACAGGTGCACCGACACGCCGTCGCTCACGCGCCATACCGTCGCGGTGACGTCATCGAGGGTGCTCGCCCACACCAGCAGCGCACGGGCGACCTCGGGCAGCCCGTCCACGTCCAGTTGAACCGTGATCGGCCTCGACCACGCGGTGACGTCAAGCGACGCGACCGGCGGCAGCTGGTGCACGTCGAGGTGGTCACGGATGGCGTCGAGGAAGATCATCAGCGAGTTCACGCCGCCACCCCCTCCCCGCCGGAGGCACGACGCCGGTCGGCGAGGTTCACCACGCCGCCGTTCGTGACGTAGTGCTCCAGTGCCTTGACGGTCTCGTCCGACACCCAGCCCGCGCGCACCCGCAGCGGCTCACGAATGCCCTCGCCCCACACGTAGCCCACGCCGGCCTCGGAGTCCCCGATGCGATTCGCCCAGGCGCCCCGCTCGTAAGCTCCGTCGCCGAGGACCATGCCGACGTGGGTCTTGGAGGTGACCCGCAGGCACACGCGCCGGGTGAACAGCTCGCGCACCGGAACGGTGTCCTTCGTCGGTTCCTGCACATAGCCCCGAACCGAGAGGCCCAACGCCCGCCCTTGCGTGTTGAGGACCGCGACGTGTTCCACAATGGACTCGCGGGTCTTGCGGTCGGTGTACCGCGTGAGTGCTCCGATCTCGTCGAACTCCAGGAGCTCCAGCGGGTACGCCGTCGAAATCGGGACGTCGCGGGTCACCCCGGCGAACTCGCGTTTGCGCTTCTCCAGTTCGTCCCGCAGGCTCTCCAGCAGCTCCAGGGTTTCCTTACCCGTCACGGCGTAGCGCGCGAAGATTCGGCGTCCGTAAGCGAGTTCCATGCCCTTCGGGTCGACACCGGACACCCGCACCACGCCGGAACGGATGGCCGAAGCCGCGGAGACCAGCGGGCACCACATGACCGAGTTCTTGCCCGCGCCGCTCGCCCCGGCGACCAATGTGTGGGAGCCAGGACCGGCCAGCGGCAACAGCCACGGCTTGCCGTACTCCGTGGTCCCCGCGAACACCTTGCGCAGGTCAACGCCGGTCCCGTCTGCGGTAACCAGGTCAGGCAACGGCAGACACCGCACCGGCGACGAGAGCAGATCCCGGCGCATGAAGTCCAGCGACACGACGTCGGGCGCGATCTCTCGCACCTGCACACGCGTGACCTTGCGCGCGGTGGCCAACGCGCGGGCAGCGTCGTCGAAGTCCTCGGGCTTCTGCCCCGCGACGAGCTGAATGCGCACCTCATCCCAGGACGCCCCCGAACGGACCCGCAGGACCTTCGGCACCGCTACGCCGGCCTGATGACGAGCCTTCGCCACGGCCTCCCGCTTGCGCCGCCGCGACACCAGGTTCACGGTCACGTCCACAGGGATGGCCTCGTCGCGGATCGACAGGCCACAGGCGTGAAGCCAGTCCGGAAGCTTCCGGCCGTAGACGGCCCAACGCAGCCACCAGGAGCGCAGCCAGCGGCCGCACCAGCGATCGAAACCCTCGACGTTCAGGTATCGCCACACCAGAGCCGTCAGCCCGAGCGTGCCGCCGACGACAACGAGCGAGAGCCAGCCCCACCAGAGCCACCACGCCGTCAGGGCGAGCACCGCGAGGCAGGAGCGCCAGCGGGTCACCAGTTGCCTAACAACCCAGGCGACAGCACGGACCAACGCCCAAACGGCGATGCCGACGACCGCAAGCGCCGCCAGGGTCTCCGCGATGGCCGCGAACGCCCGACCAAGCTTCGCCAGCAGCCACAGCGCCACGGCGAGACCTCCGGTAATGAGGACGAGTGTCACCGCGTTCATCGGCGCTCACCGCCTTCGTGGCGCGAGCCGGTATCTCCGGGCAGCGTCAGGGAGAGGGCGAGCGTCCCCAGGCATGAGGAACATTCCGTTTCGCCGGGCAGCAGCCGAGCGAATCGCTTACAAGTCGCGCAACGCATCAGGGTGACCCCCGTTGACGACGACTGCGCCTTGACCGTTATGGTTTCCATTGTTCACTTCTCCAGTGGACAGACGCAGAACCGGGTGAAGGTTGGTAGCCAGAAGGCCGGTTCTGCGTTCTAACGGGACATTTTTGGACACGTGGGGACGCGTTTAACACAACACGCGTCCCCACGTGTTTTCGATTTTCTTTTGTGCGTGATCGGCGTCAGGAATTCATCGAGCCGACGGCGGAACCTCCTGTCCCGCAGGAGACTTGTCGAGGCGGAGCGCCTCTTCCCGTGCCGCGTCGGCCATCCGCTGTTCGTAGCCGACGAAGTACAGCGCCTCGTGGTGGTGCCCGCGATCGATGTCCGCGATCCGCTCGTACATCCGCTTGTTCTCCAGGTGGAACGCGATCACCGTGGACGGCGGCGCGTCCGTCGGCGGATACCGGGACTGAACCCACTGGTGGGCGCCGTACAGCGTCGTCGGGGCGTCCGAGCTGGTCCCGGGCTTAGTCTTGCGTTCCGAGGTCATCACCGCTGCGCCCTCCAGACTCGGCCGGCATCTCCGTAAGGGTTCGGAACCTCGCCGACACCGAGCGCGATCGCCTGCGCCTCGAACTCCGCCGCAGCAAGCTCGACGGCAGCCAGGCACCACCACGGAAAGCTCCGTTCTGCCAACAGATCCCGGTACGCGGCGGCGACTCTCTTCGCGGCGTAGCCGAGCTGCCCGCGCACAGCAGGGCTGCTCTCGCGGTGCTCCAGCGTGTAGAGACGCGAGTAGTCCTGATACGCCGTCGTCCAGGCGCCCACCAGGTCAGCGGGCGCGCTCGTCACGCTCTCGGTCAGCTGCACGGTCATGCGGCCTTGCTCGTGTCGTCCGAGGCCGCCGAGGAGCGCGCCGACTTGCCAGCGGACGCCGCCGTAGCCTTGAAGCCCGTCGCGCGGAACACGTACGTCTGGTATTTGAACTCCCCTTGCCCACCGACGCGAGGCTCAGCCGTGAGCCCTTCCAGCTCGATCGGCCGCATGCCCGGCAGCACCTCCGACGTCGTCGGCACCGGCTGCACGTCGGCGAGGAACGTGATCTCGAACGAAGCGCGCTTCGCCTTCTCCTCGCCGAGGTCGGTGACCGTCGCCTTCCACTGCCGCTTGCCCGTCGTCTCGTCGACGCGCTGCCTCACCGGCCGATTGGCCGCCCGATCCTCACGCGACTGGAATTCGTTGTCCGGAGCCACGTCGCCAACCATCACAAGTCCACGCGGAAACGCGTCGTCGAAGTTGATGCCGAACCTGAAACCACGCTCAATAGCCATGAGATGAACCCCTCGGTTGATGTTTAGCTCGCTTGTATGGCGTCTCGCGCCTTTTCCAACTCGGGTAACAGAACCGTCAGCGCGTCGAGGTCGATCAGCACCACAACCGGGAACGCCTTGCCGAACCGCACCTCGACGCGGTTCGCGTATGCCAGCGGCTTCACGCGAATCGGCAAGTCCGCTCCGACGTGGAGCTGCACCGTGTCACGCATGACGGACCCGTCCGCGCGCCGAACGCCCGTCAGACGAGCTGTCCCCGTCCGGTGTCACCAGCAATCCCCTTCCTTCCGCTTCGCCGGACCGACTCCGGCACGCTAGGGACCACTCTCCGCAGATCAGAGGGACATGATCACTGCACAGCAGGACTTCTAGGGACGTCCCTGGTACGGTTGAAGTCGTCCCTAGAAGTCCCGAGGAGGGCCGATGCCGAACGAACGCCTGCGTGACGCGCTCCTGCGCAACGGGTTCGACCCCGAGCAGGTGGCGAAGGCGCTCGACGTCGATCAGAAGACCGTGGAGCGCTGGATCAGCAAGGGGCGCACGCCGTACCCGAAGTACCGGCACAAGCTCGCGGCGCTCACCAAGGAGTCGGAAACCTACCTCTGGCCCGACTCAATCGCACCCGAGCGCAAGGTCGAGACGGCCACCGCCGAACTCGTGCAGGTCTTCCCGCACCGCAACGCCGTCCCCGTCGAACTCTGGGACCGCATCATCCGCGACGCGACCAGCGACATTGAGATCCTCGTGCACGCGGGCCTGTTCCTCGTCGAGCGCCCACGCTTCGTCAAGGACCTGGCGGCGAAGGCCAAGGCCGGCACGTCCATCAGGCTCATCTTCGGCGATCCCGCGGGTGATTCGGTCGCCCTCCGTGGAGAGGAGGAGCAGCTAGGTGACGGGACCCTGCCGGCCCGGATCCGGAACGCTCTCGCCTACTACAAGCCGCTGGTTGGCGTCGACAGCGTCGAGATGCGTTTCCACAACACGACGCTCTACAACTCCATCTTCCGCTTCGACGACGAGATGATCATCAACACGCACGTCTACGGCTTCCAGGGTGCACACGCGCCGTCACTTCATCTGCGCCGGCTCTCAGGCGGAGACCTCTTCGAGACCTACTCGGAGAGCTTCGAGACGGTCTGGAACCTCGCCAAGCCCGCCACCTTGTAGGAGGCACCACATGAGTCGCGTCGACTACTACAACGACCCGAACGCCCCCAAGGCCAACAGCATCGCTGTCGCGGTCTCAGCCTTCATCCAGGATGACCAAGGCCGGATCCTGATGATTCGCCGGACGGACAACGACCTGTACGCAATCCCAGGCGGCCAGCTTGAGCTGGGCGAGACTCTCGCCCAAGCTGCCGTCCGCGAGGTCCGCGAGGAGACCGGCATAGAGTGCGAGGTCACCGGCGTCATCGGCCTCTACTCCAACCCCAACCACGTGATCGCCTACGACGATGGCGAGGTCAGGCAGGAGTTCTCAATCTGCTTCCGGGCCCGTCGATTGCGAGGTGATCTACGCACCAGCAATGAAACCAAAGAGGTGGTTTGGATTCCCAAAGACCAAGTTGGCTACCTAAACGTGCACAGATCTATTTCGCTTCGTATAAGTCACGGACTAAACCGGCGGAGTGAACCTTACTTCACCTAATCGCCACTCTTTACAATCGGAGGAAACAGTCCATATCTACCCTGAGTGAGCGAGCCGCTGAAATAGATGGACGAAGATTCCGGGTCTTCAAGCGTCGGGGGGTCGATGTTTTCCACCACAACTGACTGCCCGTCAAATGCCGATTCCAAGTATGAATAAAGACCATCGACAACACTGGTCGGCATATACTCGTCTTCTTCGGTGGGAGTATTGCTTTTTAGTTTCGCTACATGTGGCGCTCGGTAGGTTACTACCGGCGAATCCAGCACAATAAATCCGGGATGTGGAAGATCTCTATCAAAGCAATACTGCGCAAACGCGGTCGTAAATCCAGAGTGCAGAACTGCCCTCATTCCTTTACCTCGCGTTGCACGAAGGCGGCCACCAACCTCAATATCAAACGATTCCAAATCGAACCGTACCGACCCGGACTCAGGCACGCCCCACGATTCCAGAATATCCCTCATTGTAGACGCAAATTCTCGTAAGGACGCCGCATCGAAAGTGGCGGCTTCTACAACGTCATTACCTTCGATCTTCCCGACCTCAGAAAGTATCCTGTCAATCGTAGCTAGTTGATCTCGAATACCCAGAATTCCTTCGACACGGGACCGAGATTCAAGGAAGGACGAAAGATCTTCCTCTAAGGGCTCCAGCCGTCTATCCAGATCACTAATCAAGTTATCGTATCGCCGTAGGTTTGCCTGTACGTCCCTTTGACGTGCGACCAGATCTGCGTGCTGCTGACGCAGATCTTCAATCGTTAAGCGGAGATCATCCCGAAGCAGTAACGTCTTAGCAACTTCTGCCTCAACGGCAACCCCCAGACTGTTCGTCTCGTCCGCCACGTGAGTGGCCAGAACCTGATGTTCGGGCTCCGCGCCACAGAAAACACAAACACCCGGTTCAAAGAGGCCAAGAATATTTCCGGCCTCGTTCACCATATCCAGCCTCGCGAGGTCTGAATCATACTGTTGCAGCAACAGGTCAAATCTGGCGATCATTACATCTATCTCAACGATTCGCGCACCATAGGCTTCATTTGACGCTGAGTATTCAGATCGCTCAGACAGAATCCTGTCCTTTTCGCGCACAACCTCCGCAACTGACGCACCTTGGGATTCCACCACGGAAATCAGCCTGATTAACTGACGGCGAAGTTCGTCAGTGGATTCTTTTGAAGTATCTTGCTTCGCGAACTCTGCGCGAGCACGTTCGAGAACCTCAATCTTTCCCTTGTTTATCTTCTTTGTTTCTGAGCCGCCTGAGGCTTGCTGAAGACCGGAGTCATCTTCGCCACGGAGTAGGGATCCAAAGATCGACCTTTCCACCGTTTGAGATGTGTACTGCCCAGTCGGCACCACAGGCGACCTAGGCGCTTGCATCCGAGTCTCGTCAATAATGCACAAGTGACAAAGATCTCGAAGGCTTAGCATCCGGGTTTTATTCTGCTTATTTGTTCGAACCTGGTAGTCGTCTAGATCAAGTTCACGAAGCAGGATACGCGAGATATTATTCAACGACTTGGGATTATGCTTTGGGCTGATCATGCGCGGCTGGACACTATGAGGGTTGTGACGGAAGTCGCCTTCGAATAGGCCGATCTGGCCTCCTGTCACGTTCCTGCGTAGAGTTATTATTCGTTCGTCCGGCAACTTTACACCGAGAAGCACATACGAATATGGTTGGAGCTCCGCAATTTGCCGCAAATTTTTGCCTGCCCCTAAGGCAAAGTCAATTGACTCCACGACAAAAGACTTACCGGTGTCCGATGCCCCGTAGATCACTGTCAAGCGTGGCGAAAACTCCACCGAAGCAGGAGAAATACCACTGCCAATGAAAGTGAGGTGCACAAGCTCAATCGCGCCCACTGTCGCCACCCCGCTGATCATCCGTGCGCAGCTCGATAAACTCCTCTGCCCAATTTGATACCAGGTTCCTGAAGCTCAAGTTATCGATCCCCAGAATTCCTGCGCTGCTGGAAGTCACCCATTCGGCACGCTCCTGCAAAAGCCTGACGTGAGAGGACTCAAGAAGGGATAAGAATCCACCAGCACCCTCTCCTGCTCGGTATTCGAGCCCAGACTCAGTTGGCACGAGCTCAACCAGTCCTGCACGCATCATTACTTGGAGTCCATCCGTCAGAGATTGGCGCTTGACGCCTATCTCGGCAGGCCGTGCTGGCGTATCGGGCATCACGCTTGAAGGGCCGCCCAAGTCTCCGCTGTGAATAAGCCCGTAGTCCAGAAGTACTAGTTGACCAATGTCGACTGATTCCGGGAAAAGGCGGCGTAGGACGATCAAGGCTCGAATGCCAACCTCGACGGGACTATTTAGTGGGTTCATCAGCCTCACCGTGACACCAAACCAGCCTATCGAGGTTTGCCAACTGATGGCATATACCTTTTCGATCTTTCATATTAGAGACATCGATAAGGACATTTGACGTCAAGGTGATATCGCTGACCTTCTGAAGGACGTTCGTCAACCTCGTCATTCCGTCAGCGTGTTCACCTTCAGCCACCTCAATTACACCTTCATAGACGTCATCCTGCAGGGCCTCGAAAGTTTTAGGTGGAACGCTGTCTCGTGCAAACAAGCGCAGAGACTCGGCGCTATAAAACAATTCACGCTGCCTGCGAAAATGATCAGCAGCTTTCCCGTTGTGTAACGCTTCAGATAAGCCGGTAATTGATTGGTCGTACTTCTCTTTGTATACTTCGACTAATTGCTGGACGTACTTTGCCTCAGAATCTGCGATCTGGGCGGGCGGCGGCACTGCGTCTGGGCGATCAGGCAATGGCCCGCCGAACCTAGCAACGTGATACGGAGTCTGACTATGAACTTTGACTAGATCGTCCAATGAAGTTGACTCAATAAAGGAAAAGTCGACCGAGGAAACAAATTCTGCTATCTTGGATATTTCGACAGCATTGAGACCACTGCATGCCGGCTTATCAGGCGCCAGTTGGGCAATGAACTTTGTCTTAAGGTCCGACGGCTTCCGGAGCAGCCGTTCAAGCAACATGCCGCACCCCTGAGGGGCCATCAACAAGTACCTTCTCGGCAGGGCATATTCACCCCGAATGACGTGGTGGAACACCTTGACAAGCTCCGGCCAGATGTCCGAGGGCACCAGGGCATCCTTATAGTGCTTGCATTGGAAACAGTCCCAATCGCCTTCAAACCCTTGGCTTGTGACAAACCCGGCGACATCGACGCCTTGGTCGTTCGGGCCACCTAGTCTTCGCACGGCATGGTAGGCGACCTTCAATCCGACAGCCCATTCGCGAACAAATTCTTCCCAGTCGTCCGGACTGTAGAAATATATATGCTGACGAGGAGTAAGCCTTGGTCCACTCGTCATGGTCGCTGTAGTCAGAATAAGCGATCTAGCGGGCGGAGTCTCAATTTCAGACGAATCTACTCCTGCGAGTGCGGAGCGGTGACCCTCTCCCGCCCTAGTCCCCCCTGAAGTCACTTGTCCTCCGCTGCCGCTGAATCACCCAGAACCTCTCTTTATACCAGCAGTAGTGCGACGCTGCACTACTTCGTTTCGTTCTGTTATCGTTGCCGAACTTGGCTCTATGGGATCAAGGCGCCGCCGACGGCGGCGGGGGGTTGCGCGGCGTTCGGCGGGTCCGCCCGGTGCGACACGGACGGCCTGCCGCTCCGCTCCGGCCGCCGGTCGCGGGGCGGCCCGCCGGGGGTGCCGGCTGGGGCAGCGCCGCCGTCAACGGCGAGTGATCCAAAGACGCGCATGCGGGCAAAGTCGCCCGAGCGGTCCAGACCGTTACAGGCCGGTCGTCACCCGTGGCAGCCCGCTTCCTCGTCGGCGATCGTTTAACACCGTCTCGACGCCATCAAGGGCGCCTGACGGCGTCGCTGCGCGATGGTCGCAAGCGCCCACCCTTGACGGCGTCGAGACGGTGCTAAAGGCGGCAGGGACGAGGATGACGGGTTAGCCTGGCCGCCACTCAGAGGGCGGGCAGGACGACGAGGGCCAGGCCGTCACCAGGCCGTCAGGCGTCAAGATCGGCCCGGACGCGACCGGACCCAACCGAAGCAAACGAGCAGGTCAGAGGCGGTTCGCGCACGAACGTCCCCAGGCCCACGGACCGCCTGGATAGTTCAAGCGCAACTTGCGTATCGCTGACGAGGTCCAAGCCATTGCCGCCGAAGCGAGTGTCACCCCGGCACAAATCGCACTGGCCTGGCTGCTGAGCCGGGGCGACTTCATCGCCCCCATCCCCGGCACCAAACGCGTGGCACGCGTTGAGGAGAACACCGCCGCCGACGCCCTCGAATTGACCGCGGAACAGATCGAGAAGCTCGACAACCTTCCCCCAGCCGTCGGTGAAACCCACGACGAAGCCGCCAAGCGCCTGCTGGAGCGTTAATCCCAGCCTGGCAACCGGAGGCGCCAAGGCACAGCAGGCCGAGCAGGCACTGCTGCGCCTTGGTCATCGTGTACTCCTCGACGGCTGCGGGGACACGCATTCGCGAACCTTGCTGCGCACGTACGGGCGGGCATCACCGATGCGCGATACCCGGAGTCGGAAGCTGCAGCTCGGCCAGGGGGCCGCGGCGATTGGGGAACCATTGGCGATCGGCGTTGAGCTGCACCTTTTCGCTGGCACCAGTTTCGCCGTAGCGGCGGTTGGTATCAGCGTCGACCTTGCGGGGGCGGGAGCTGAGGTAGACGACCGGCGCGCAGTCGCTGCCGTCGAGGTAAGCGTGCAGTTGCCTGTCGACGGTGGTACGGCCGATGGTGAAAGCCTCGGTGATCTCGCCAGGGCGTGCGCGCCCGAGCCTTACATCTCCTGCGCCTGGCCCAGTTGCCGCTACGACGACGCCGCAGGCCGCCCACCGACACGGCCACAGGTCGGCGCGGCCACAGTCCCATCCACATCGCTCTCGACGATCACTTCCCAAGTCGAGCTCGGGCAGGGCCGCGCGAAAGTGTCCTCGTCGTTTACGGCACGCGGAGTTAACGAACGCGCAGTGCGCTGGCCAGCCATGTGCGGCCGAAATCGGTCGTCGTGGCCATGGTCCGCGTGCTCCGAAAGGTGCCGCCGGGCGGGGGCATGGGAAGAAAGTTACAACTAGAACAGCCGTAGTTGCAATCATCTGAACGGTAGTAAACTTGTGTCGTGGCCACAAAGCGCGAGACCCGAGTCCAAGCCGACCGCCTGCTATGTGGGCTGGTCAACGGCCTGGCCAATCACATCGAAGCCCACGTTCGCAGCCGGGCGGCCACCCTCGGCCTGACCGCCTCGCAGGGCACCGCGCTTGCCGAGCTGACCCGCCCTCTGACCCTGCGCGAACTCGCCGAGCGGATGAGCTGCGAGCCCTCGAACGTGACCTTCGTCGCCGACCGGCTCGAAGAGCAAGGCTACCTCGAACGCCATCCCCACCCCGACGACCGCCGCGCCAAGCAGCTCGTCCTGACCCCCAAGGGCACCGAACTGCGCGGACGCCTCCTCGAGCTGCTCTCCGAGGGCTCCCCCCTGACCCCGCTGTCTTCCGAAGAGAAGGACACCCTGCAGCAACTCCTCACCCGCGCCCTCATCCGCTGACCCGCCCGCCTGAACATCTCCGGATCGACCTTGCCCTTCCCGGCCGCGCAGTCCAACGCAGCCTTGGAGATTTCGCTAGGAACGCGCGGGAATCGACCCTCTACCGGAAACCCTTCAGGATTGGGCTGAAGCCCGGCGGCGTCACGCCGGTCACTCTGGTCGCCAGCTCCCAGTCGCCGTCCAGCAACGTCCACCCGGCGATCAGTTCTTCGGTTTTCCACTCGCGACGCATCCCAGCCACCCTCCCCCGACCGATCCTCGAAAGCGAGGAACACGATCGTGCGGCGGTCCGCCGCTACGACCCGCTATCAACGATCCGTGACGGTTCGAACCGCAACGTGATCTACCTCGTCGCTACGTTGTGGCTTGGACACCTTTCGGGAGTAGGACACCAAATCGGCTCCGGTGTGACGGGTCCGTCTGCGGTGACCAAGCCGCGAATGTGCTGATTGATCGCAGCCGGGCAGCGCCGGCTGCCGCCCCGGCATCACCAAACACCGCTGCCTAGTGGCGGACGAACCTGACGATGCGCCAGATCGGCCCGCTGTTCGGGGCATCGCACTCCGCGCCGCACCGGTGGAAGCGACACGATCGGCCCGCTGCTGGCGCTGGCGCCGGTCCGCACGCGCCGATCGACTCGGTCGCGATCGTCGACGGCACCTGGTGCCCACGCGGAATCACCGGCTGGCGGCACCGTCGAAAAACTACCGGTACTCAGGCGTTCGTGCAGATCGCGATCGACGCCGACACCCGGCCGGTGATCGCCACCGGCGACGCACATCCCGGCAACCGCAACGACTGCACCGTCTACCGCGACTCCGACATCGAGCAGGAACTGACGGGGCGGCCCGGTGATCGCCGACGGCGGCTACCAATGCAACGTCGAGGTGATCATCCCCTCCTGTAAACCCCGCGACAGCCATGATCTGCCCGACTGGCAGAAAAACTCAACACCGGCCACCGCAAATCCGCGCCCGCGCCGAACACCCCCTGGCCCAGACGAAATGCCGGAAAACCCTGCGCGACTACCGCCGCACGCTCAACGACACCATGACCGGCATCGCCCACCTGCACAACACCCACCTCACCGACTGATCCACAACACAAACCCCACCCACCACAACACCAGTTACGAGACATCCCTTAGTGGTCGGTAACCGGTGTCGAACGGCGCCCCGCACCCAACGAGCGGAGCGGGACGTCTTCGCGTGCTTGTCCAAACCGGACAACTCGTTCGCGGTCAGGCTTGGTGTAGGTCTCGTTGGCACCAGTGGTGCGCGTGCGACTGGTCGTTGAACGCGTCGACTTCGGTGAAGCCGGCGGTTTCGGAGAAGCGCCGGGCATTCGACGAGTGCCTTGTTCGTCTCCAGCCGCAGCGTGTGAAGGCCGCGGGTGGCGGCCTCCTGTGCCAGGTGATCGAGCAGCCGAGGCCCCGGACGGTCTCGAAGACCCACATCCGTTTGATCTCGGCGATTCCGGTGTCGGCGTGGAGTTTGAGGGCGCCGCAGCCCACCGGAGAGCCCTGCCGTGCCGCGACCAGCAGCAGCCCCGAGGGCAAGGTCATCTCGTCGTTGCCGGCGGAAATGCTCTGCGCCGGATCGAAGCCGGCCTCGAAACGACGGCCGAGCTCCTCGAAGTAGGACCGCAGGCAGTACCTGGCGTCCGGGCTGCGCGGATCGATGATCTCGATGCGCACGAGCGATGCGACGACCAGCTTCTCGACGTCGGCCATGGCCGCCAGAAGGCGTTCTCGCTGCGCTGCCGGCAACGGCTCCAGCATCGATGCGGCGAGCTCGTCCGACGCCCGGTCGAGCAGCTCGCGCTCGGCGAGGCCCGCGACCGTGAGCCCCGCTGTGCGCACCCGCCCGTCGCGACCTCCGGGATCGGAGGTCACCAGTCCCTGCGCCTCCAGGATGCGCAGCTACCGGCTCACCTAGCCGGAGTCCGGCCCCAGACGGGTGCGCAGGTGCCGGACTTCCGACCCGTCCGGCCCGATCTCCCACAGTAGCCTCGAGAGCCCGAGCGAACGTTCGCGCGACAGGTACGCGTCCTCCAGTGCCCCCACGCGCTGGGTGACGACCCGGTTGAACCGCCGGACAGCTCCGATCTGCTCCCCCATTCTCTGACTACGGTCAGAGAATGGGGGCGCCGGCAAGTCCGGGTGTGTCCTCGTGGTGTCAGCGGGTGATCAGGGGGCGGCCCAGCGGAAGGCCACGACCACCGGTTTCGGTGAACATGAGATCGGCGTAGAGGTAGACCTGGACGGCGACGAAGGCGAGGACCACGACGCCGCCGGCGCGGATCAGGCTGTTGGCGCCGGTCGCCGTGCCGGCGAGGAGCAGGGCGAGAGCAACGTCGACGAGGCCCAGCATGAGGGTGAAGCTGAACGGCAGGCGCAGGGTCACGAGGGTGACCAAGACGATGGTGATCAGCCAGCACCACAACCAGGCGACCTGCGCCTCGGTGGCGGCCACCGCGGAGGTGCCGAACCAGCCGTGGGACAGGCCCAGAGTGAGGACCACGTCACTGGCGTAGAACCCGAAGAACACGCCGAACAGGCTGGCCGACACGCTCTGTCCGAGAGCCGCGGCCCAGACGGTGGTGATCAGCAGCCCCACGGCGGTGCAGGTGCTGAGGATGGCGAGCATGGCGCTGGTGGCGCCGCCGGGCAGCGCGCCGACGTTGACGAGGCCGAGACCGAGGGCGCCCGCGATGACAGTGGGCACGCCGATGACCCCCGGGTTTCCCGCCAACGGATTGGCGGTCAGCGCTGCTTTCCCAGCAGTGGAAGTGCCGAGGTCTGGGGCGTCATCGGAGATGACGGTCATCGTGGTGCTCCTTCGTGGTGCGGATCGGATCGGTGCGCGGCGTCGATCAGGTGCGGTGGCAACGCCACGGCGGGCGCGTCTTCAGGCTGTTCTCGCCGTGGTGGCGAAGATCGGGTCGGTGGCGAGGCGCGGGCAGAGCGAGCGGAGCTGCGCTACCCCCGACCGAAGGCACAGCGCCGACGGGCGTCACCGTCGTGCGCGGTTGTACTGCACCGGCGTCGCGACCGTGGCGCCGAGTTCGGTCGCGGCCCGGCACGCCCAGTACGGGTCGCGCAGCAGCTCGCGGGCCAGGAGCACCGCATCGGCCTTGCCCGAGGTGATGATCGCCTGCGCCTGTGCGGGTTCGGTGATCAACCCGACGGCGGCAACCGGCATCCCGGCCTCGGTGCGGACCCGCTCGGCGAAGGGCACCTGGTAGCCGGGACCCGGGACGATCTTCGCGTCCGGGACGTTGGCTCCGGTGGACACGTCCACCAGGTCGATGCCACGCGCCTGCAGGTCCTTGGCGAGACGGACGGTGTCGTCCGCGGTCCAGCCCTCGCGGTGGTCCTCGGGGTTCTCGGCGAACCAGTCGGTGGCGGAGATGCGGAAGAACACCGGCAGGTCGTCCGGCCACACCCGGCGAACCGCGTCGACGACCGCCAGCGCGAACCGCGTCCGGCCCTCGAACGAACCGCCGTACTCATCGGTGCGGTGGTTGCTGTACGGCGACAGGAACTGGTGGATCAGGTAGCCGTGCGCGCCCTGGATCTCGGCGACGTCGAACCCGGCCTCCAGGGCACGTTCCGCGGCCGCCGCGAACTCCTGCACGATCTCACCGATCCGTTCCCGGCTCAGTTCCTCCGGGATCGGCGAGGCCGCGCTGAACGGCAGCGCGCTGGGCCCGACCGGTGTCCAGCAGTGTGGCTCGTCCGGTGCGAGCCGGCGCCCTCCGTCGACCCAGGGGCGCTCCGTGCAGGCCTTGCGGCCGGCGTGCGTCAGCTGGATCCCGGCTACCGTGCCCTGGGACTTCAGGAATCCCGTGATCCGCCGGAAGGCGTCAACCTGCGTGCGGTTCCAGATGCCGAGGTCGTAGGGGCTGATCCGGCCCTGCGGGCTGACCGCCGTGCCCTCGGTGATGATCAACCCGGTACCGCCCGTGGCGCGCGCAGCGAGGTGCGCGAAGTGCCAGTCCGTCGGCGCACCGGTCTGCTCGCCGTCGGGCACCGCACTGTACTGGCACATCGCCGCCATCCAGATCCGGTTGGGGATCGTCAGCGACCTGAGCGGGTACGGGGTGAAGAGCGTGGTCAACCTCGACTCCTTTGTGGACTTCGGTCTCAGTGCCGGCTCCACGGGGTCACCGGCCGGACGTCGGCCTAGAGATCCAGCGTCAGATGTGCTGTCTGCGCCCGGGAAACGCAGATCATCATCGTGGTGTTCTCGGCGCGTTCCTCGTCGGTCAGGAGCATGTCCCGGTGTTCGGGGATGCCGTCCAGGACAGCGGTCTCGCAGGAGCCGCAGACGCCCTCTTCGCATTGCGACATGTGCTGGATACCGGCGTCGCGGAGGGTGGCGAGGATGCTTTGATCGGCGGGGATGGTGCATCGGATTCCCGATCTCGCACAGGTGACCTCGAACGTCCCGTCCTGCGAGGTGTCGATCTCGTCGGCGGCGAATCGTTCGGTCCGCACTGCGACGTGAGCGGGTGCGGCGTCCTCGATGGCCGACAGCAGGCGGGAGGGGCCGCATGCGTAGACGGAAGTGCCCGGGGCCAGCCGCTGGAGCAGCTCCGGGACGTCGAGTCGACGGGTCGCCGAGGAATAGGTGCTGACGCGGTCGCCGTAGAGGTCGGCGAGTTCGGCGACGAACGCCATGCTCTCGACGCAGCGCCCCGCGTAGTGCAGTTCCCACGGCACACCGCGCGAATCCGCCTCGGCGATCATGGCCCGGATCGGCGTGATCCCGATCCCCCCTGCGACGAAGACGACCGGACCGTCGCAGGTCAACGAAAAGTGGTTCCGCAGCCCGCTGATCCGAAGCGTCGTGCCCTCGGCGACGTGACTGTGCAACCAGGACGAACCGCCTCTCGACTCGGGCTCCTGCAAGACCGCGATGCGCAAGAAGTCCGCACCGGGCGGCCCGCAGAGGGAGTACTGGCGAGTCAGTCCGGCCTGGGGAATGTCCACGTCGATGTGCGCACCGGCAGACCACTGCGGAAGCGGAGTCCCTGCCGGTGGCGCGAGATCGAGCGTCATGACCGCATCAGCGACGCGTCGGCGGCGAACGACGCTGAAGTCGAGCGGGAAGGCGCCGGTGCCATCGATGACTGTTTCACTGCTGGACGAGGTGAACGGCACGAGCATCCTTTCACTGTGAGGAGGAGGACCGGGCGGGCGAGCGGGAGCACCGCTCGCCCGCCACGGTTCCGGTGGTTACGGGGACGGCAGCTGGACGTCGGAACGATCGGCTCAGGCCACGGCGGGCAACACGGCCTGCTCGCGGTTTTCCTTCGCCGCCTTACCGAGCAAGGTCATGGAGACGAAGCTGATCAGGCACAGGGTCACCGAGTAGCCGGCGACGGCCGTCCACGAGCCCGTCCCGGTCAGCAGAGCCTGGGCGATGAACGGCGCGAATCCGCCGCCGAGCACCGCTGCGGCCTGATAGCACAGCGACACCCCGGTGTAACGGACCTTGACGTTGAAGGCGCCGGCGAGGATCGAAGCGATCGGGGCGTACGCCGCGGCGTTGAAAGCGTTGCCGATCATGCGCACGGCGAGGATCGCCCCGACGGATCCGGTGTTGACGATCAGGTAGGTGGGGAAGGCGAGAACGGCCAACCCGATGATGCCGATGTAGAAGACCGTCCGGTTGCCGATCCGGTCGGCCAGCCGGGCCGCGACGAACGTCATGCCGGCGTTGACCGCCGAACCCATGATGGTGACCAACAGCATCGACGATGCCGCCACCCCGGCGTGCGCGGTGGCGTAGGACAGCAGGAAGACCTGGCCGAGGTAGAAGTCCGTGCTCGTCACGATCGTCAAACCGATGGTCAGCGCGACGGTGCGGGGGTACTTGGTCAGCACCTGGAGCAGCGGCAGCTTTTCGGCCTTCTTGGTCTTGGCCGCGAACTCCGGGCTTTCTGCCACGCCCGAGCGCACGAAAACGGCGATGGCCACGACCACGATGCTGAGCAAGAACGGGATTCGCCAGCCCCACGCGAGAAGCGCGTTCTTGTCGAGCGCGCTCTGGAGCACCAAGAACATCGCCGCCGAGAGGAGATAGGCGATGGGGACAGCCGCCTGGGTGAAAGCACCGTAGAAGGTGCGGCGGTTGCGCGGGGCGTGTTCGATGGCCATCAGCGTCGCGCCGCCCCACTCTCCCCCGGCGGCGAAGCCCTGGAGCAGCCGGAGCAGCACGAGCAGTGAGGGCGCCCAGATCCCGATCGCCGCGTAGGACGGCAGGACACCGATCGCCACGGTCGCGCCGCCCATCAGCAGGACCGTCGCCATCAGCATCGGACGGCGCCCGTACTTGTCGCCGAGGTGCCCGATGATCACCCCGCCGAGGGGACGCATGATGAACCCGGCGCCGAAAGCGGCGAAGGCGGTGAGCGTGCCCGTCGCCGGATCGCTGCTCGGGAAGAAGACTTGCGAGAAGATCAGCGCAGCAGCCGTGCCGTAGATGAAGAAGTCGTACCACTCAATCGTCGTGCCGAGCATCGCGGCCACGAGTACCCGCGCGCTGCTCACCTTCTTCTGGGGCAACGTCGGGTCTTTCGACTTCGCCGACGCTTCGATCATTACCGTACCTCCGTTGGTGCGGTGGGGCTGGCTCGAGTGTGAAAGCGTTTTTGCTGGCCCGCGCGGGAAAACGTCGACCTGTTCAGGACGACGGCGACGGACGCGGTTCCGGAAGTTCCTGGTGGTTCGCACCCGAGGCATCACTTCATTGCTCGCTCAGCCTTGTGAGCTGACGGAGAGCGTCGCTGCTCTCAGCGACACGGCCGGCCGGTACCGGGGGGACTCGGGGCGGCGGGCCCGCTCTCGGATTTCGCGAGCGGGCCGGCCGGTGTGCGGGGTTCAGACCGTGCGCGGTCAACGGCGTCACCTGCCGAGGACGCCTTGGCTGGTCATGGGTGGCAGATCGCCGCTTTCGACGAACGCGCAGTCTTGCCGAAGCAGTGGAGGCGTTCAGGACCGCAGCGACGGGCGCGGTGTCGGCACTTCCTGGTGAGTCTCGACCCGGTGCCGCAACCACTGCTCGCGCAGCGCTTCGAGCTGTTCGTAGGCGTCGAGAGCGTCTCGGCTCTCGGCCACGCAGCCGGCCAATTCCGGGTACTCGAGGCGGCAGACCCACTCGCCGCCTTCGTTTTCGCGAGTGGACACGTCCATCATGTAAGGAATGGACAACGCGTGTTCGAGGGCGCCGTCGCCAGAGGTGTGTCCGGCGGCTTGGCTGACCTCAGACACCGGCGGCCAGCGCCGGATCGGTCGTCGGCTTCTCGGTGCCGTCGCGCAGCCCTTGCGTCGCGGTGAGCCAGTCGGCGCCGGTCGGTAGGACGACCCCGCCGGAGCGCTGCCGGTAGAGATCGGGCTCGTTGGCGCCCGGGGGAAGTTCGCCGCTGTCGGCGAAGTGGCGCAGAGCTCGCAGGATCCGGCGCCGGACTCGGATGACCATGACGTCGGAGCTGCCGAGGTGTTCACCGCTGCGGTCCAGCACGGGTCCCATGCTCTCGGTCATCGCCCGGTCCTCGAGGGGCACGCTGTCGAGGCCGGTGAAGCTGCGCCCACTGCGCTGGGCTTCACGGTCGACTTCGAAGTCGTTCTCGATCGTACGGGCGGAGCGGAACCGGCCGTGCCAGTCGGTCGTGTTCGGCAGGAGCTTGAGATTCTGGTAGGTCTCGGCACCGATCGCGAGATCGCTCGGCACCTCGTCGGCTGTGGCCAGGTAGACCATGGTGTGTTCGTCGTCGAGGGGAACCCGTGCGGTGACCGTCTTCGAGCTGCCGAGCAGCCCGGTGGGGATCATGGTGTAGAACGGGAACAGGTAGTGGGCGATGCGCCAGTAGGTCTCCTGGTCGTTGCCCGCGGGTCGATAAGCGCCGTAGGACGAGCCGAACTCGGTGTCGACCACCTTGTACCGCGGAGCCCGGTCCTCCAGCATGTGGCGCAGGAAGGTGCCCTCCGGCGCGGCATCGTTGCTCAGGTGACCGACGTGCAGGAAGCCGAAGTGGCTCGTGTCGATGTCACCCTCGAGAGCCTGAAGCCAGTTGCAGTTGATCTGGAAGACGTTGATGAACCGCGTCTCGCTCAGTTCCTCGTCGAAGAACTCCAACGCGGGCAACGGCGGCGGCTCGGCCTGCGAGCCGAGGTAGGCCCACACGAGCCCGCCCCGCTCGACGACCGGCACGGACCTGGCCCGGACCTTGTCCTTGAAATTGCTTTCGAGCGGCTCGTTCGGCATGTCGAGGCAGCGCCCCGAGACGTCGAACTTCCACCCGTGGTAGACGCACCGCAGGCCGCCTTCTTCGTTGCGTCCGAAGAACAGCGAAGCGCCCCGGTGGGGACACTGCGCGGCCAGCATGCCCACCTTTCCGGAGCTGTCCCGGAAGGCGATGAAACGTTCGCCCAGAAGAAGAACTCGTACCGGGTCGCAATCAGGCGCGGGCAACTCCGTGGACACCATCGCGGGCATCCAGTATTCGCGCATCATCGACCCCATCGGAGTCCCTGGTCCGACCTTGGTGAGTAGCTCGTTGTCACTCGAGCTGAGCATCGCTTCTCCTCGACTTCGAGGCGTGCCGCGGTACACGGGACGCGCCAACGGAACCCCCTGGACCGACCCAGGGGCAGGAACTCGAACATCGTTTACGTTTTATATTGAGACATGAGACTCGACGCATGTCAAGCACGTCTTGGCGACCGGTCCGGCGGAGGACATCGGCCGATCGAAGGGCCGGCTGTAGCATGAGCAACGTGTCCTCAGCACCCGAGAACTCCCAGGTCAGCCCCACAGACGTCGCCCTGCCACCGCAAGAGCGAGGACGGACGCGGCACGCGCAGATAGTGCGCGCCGCGGCACTCCTCATCGACTCGGCGCCCTCCTCGGGACGCCGTCCGCTGACGCTCCGGGGGATCGCCGAGGCCGCCGACACGCCCGTGGCGTCGATCTACCACTACTTCCCGGACGTGGACTCCATCGTCGCCGCGGTGGCCGCCCAGTACGGCAACGAGCTGCTCGCGGCTGTCGAAGCAGGGGTGTCTCGTGCGACCGAATCGCTGAGAAACCTGCTGGACACCATTTTCTCCATCTACCGCGAGTTCTTCGCGGCGCGGCCCGGATTGCGCGAGTTGTGGTTCGACCGGAAAGCGTCGGAGAAGGTCGTCCGCATCCACCGTGACTTCCGGGCAAGCCTGGCCAAGATGCTGCATTCGAAAATGCTCGAATACGCGACCAAACCGCACGACATCCTGGCTTATCAGGTCTGGATCGAAATCACCGGTATCCTGTGGGAACTGGCTTTCCAGTCCGATCCGGAAGGTGATCCCCGCGTCGTCGACGAGATTCACGAATTGTCTGACCGCTTCCTGCGGCGACGGCTGGGCGTCACCCTTCCGCCGTCCGACCGCGTAGGCAAGTCCGACGCCTCGACCGGCTCCGCACCCGCGGCACGTTCAGCGCTGCCCGCCTGGGATTCGCGGCTGCCACCGCAGGCGCGGGGGCGGAAGAACCGGGCCCAGATCCTTCGGGCCGCAACGGAGATCATCGATTCCCAAGGTCCGCACGGCCCTGACGTGAGTGCCCGCGCCATCGCCGAGGCAGCCGGGACGTCACCTGCGTCGATGTACCGCTACTTCGACGACCTCGATTCACTGGTCGGGGCGGTCGCCGCCGAGTACATGCACGACCTCCTGGCGGTCCTCGACGAGGTGGAGGCCGGCTCCGAAGGACTGGACTACGCCTCGCTGAACAAGCGCACGATGTCCGCGTACCGCGATTTCTTCGCGCGGCGCCGCGGCCTGCGGGAACTCTGGTTCGATCGGCACGCGTCCGAGAAGGTGCAGGAAATCCACGCCCACTACCGCCTGCTGCTCGCCGAACGCAACCGCGAGGCGATGGCCCGTCACGCCAGCCGCCCGGGGGATTTGTTCGGCTACAACCTGCACATCGAAGTGACGGGTGCTCTGTGGGACCTGGCATTCACACTGGATCCGGACGGACACCCGTACGTGATCGGCGAGATCGAAGAACTCGGCATCGACTTCGTGCACCGTCTTCGCGAGCGTGAGCACTGACATCTTCAGGAGGACACGGCTCGTGCGCGAGCCATCCCAGGCCGTCGCGGTCATGATGGGCGGCCTCACCATCGCGATGGTGCTCGGCATGCCGCTCGGATCGTGGCTCGGCGAAAGCCTGGGCTGGCGCGCGCCGTTCCTCGTCGTCGCGGCGCTCGCACTCGTCGCCCTGATGGCGCTGCGCGCACTGCTGCCGGCCGAGCTCGCCCACACCACCGGAGAGTCTCCTCGCGCAGGCACGGCGGCTCACCCACCCGCGGCTGCTGACGATGCACCTGCTGACCGCGATCGGATGGGGCGCGATGTTCGTCGTCTTCACCTACATCTCGCCGCTGCTGATCGAGGTCACGGGCATCAGCACGAGCGCGGTGAACGTGCCGCTCGTGGTGTTCGGCATCGCGAGCGTGGCACGCAACATCACCGGCGGCAAGCTCGACAACCGGCTCGGTACGAAGCCAACGCTCACCTTCGTGCTGATCGGCACGTCGATCGTGCTCGCCGGCCTGGCGTTCACCGCGCACTCGACGGTGGCGGTGTTCGTGACCATCGCGGTGTGGGGCTTCTTCGCCTTCGCCATCAACCCCGTGCCGTAGGCGAGCGTGGTGCAGATCGCCGAGGACGAAGTCCCCGACGCATGGGCACCGCCTCCGGCTTCACCATCGCCGCGTTCAACCTCGGAATCTCCGGCGGATCATTCCTCGGCGGAGTGCTCGTCGTGTCGGCCGGCGTGCTCGCGACGCCGTGGGGCGGGGTGACCACGGCCGTGGTCGCACACGGCATCGCCACAGTCTCGCTCAAGCGGCGGGCGGCGCATACGAAGGCGTTGGCGCAGGTCTGACCGGCCCCAGATCGGGCCGAGGGCGAATAACCTCGGCCCGATCAGTCTGCAGGTCCCCACAAAGTGAGCACGCTGCGGACGACTCCGCGGAGCCACTCCGTCGAGCGACCAGCGACCGCCTGCACAGCCATGCCCTGGAGGATGGTGACGACGAGCGCAACGGTCTCTGCCACCCCCAGACCCGGTGGCAGCGCGCCGTTGTCCGTCACTTCGGCAAGCCGCTTCTCCAGGGCAGCCGTGATGAGCTCCCGATTCGCGATGAGCTGCTTGTGCACCAGCACGTTGTCCGGGCCGCAGGTCAGCGCGCCCGTTGTCTCGAGGCAACCCGGCGGGGTCGCGTCGTCGCCGTGCAGCTCGGCCAAGCCGAACAACAGCCGCTCGACGATGCGGCGCGGCGTCGGCTCCTGCAGCGCCTTCTCGCGGAAGGCGAGGAACTCCTCGTGGTACACGTCCACCGCGCGGCGGGACAGCGTTTCCTTGTTGCCGAACGTGCGGTACGGGCTCGTCTTCCCCAGCCCGGTCGCGTCCATGAGCACGGCCATCGACGCGCCTTCGTAGCCGTAACGCCAGAACGCGAACATCGCGGCCCGCAGTGCCGTGCGCTCGTCAAACAAACCGAGGCCGAGCCATGCAACCTCCCGCGACCATTCGTTACCAAATGGTACCGAATCGTCCAAGTGAGGCCTCGAATCGCTTTCCCGGCGCCACCCGGTCGCGTGACCGGGCTCCGGTGGGGTGCCGGGTGGCGCCGCGCCACCCGGCACCCCACCGGGCCGGGCATGGACCACGGCCGCTCCGGCTCACCGAGGTGACGCCCACACACGGCGCGAGATCCCATCCGTCGGCGAGGGTGCCGAGCCGTTCGGGCGGCAGGTGTGCTTCTTCGAAACTCGCGCGGCCGACGTACGCCTGGTTGCCCCGGCACTCCGGCTCGCCGCCCTCAGCCTGGTCCGTCGAGGAAGTCCAGCAGAGCCGACAGCGTCGGCCGCGGGTCTTCCATGATGGCCGCGTGCCCGCCGCTCACCTCGACGAACCGGGCGCCGGCGATGCCGTCGGCGATCTCGTGAGAGTGCGCGGGCGGCACGAATCGGTCGCCGGTCGCCGCCACGACGAGGGACGGCGCCTCGACCTCGCCGAGGTCGGCGCGCACGTCGAGGCGCAGCCCGAGGTCGATCTGCGCGGCGGTGCCCGGGGCGGGGTGGGCGGTCAGCAGGGCGGCGAACTCGGCCACCCGTGCGTCGGGCAACGCGGCGAGAAACTCGTCGGCGAAGGACAGCATCACGATCAGCTTGCCCTGGTCGGGGTCCTGCCGGGCGAACATCGCTGCCCAGATCTCCAAGTTCAGCCTCAGCGTGGTCCGAGGCCGGGCGAACCCGACGACGGTCGCCAGCCGGGTGACGTGCCCCGGATGCCGCGCAGCCACCTTGATCGCGAGCGGGGCACCGAGCGACGCCCCCGCGATCGCGAACGTCTCGAGCCCTGCCGCCTGCGCTGTCGCGACGATCTGGTCGGCGACGGTGTCCGGGTCGAGCGGGCCTTCGGGGAGCGGGCTGTCGCCGGAACCTGGGAGGTTCGGCAGTACCACCGTGTACCGGGCCGCGAGGTCGGCCAAGATTGTGCCCCAGCTGCCGGTGCCCGTGCTGCTGGTGCCGTGGACCAGGACCAGGCCGGGGCCGCTGCCGTGGATTTCGTGGGTGAGTGCTTCGGTCACGAGTGCACCGTAAGATCGATTGGGCAGCCGGGGTACGACGATTCGTGCGCTGCCCCACGGTGATTTCTGCACTTCGACGGGAGGGTGCTCGGGTTGTTCGTGCACAGTCTGCGCTCCGCCGAGCAGCTGGAGCAGGCCGCCGGGCAGAGCTACGTGCCGATCGTTGCCGAGCGCCGCGCCGATTTCCGCGGACGGCTCGCGCTGCAGGCCGTGGGGCAGGACCTCACCCTTGCCGAGGCCCGGATGTCGCCGCTGCAGACGTCCCGAACCGCCCGGCTGGCCGCGACAACCGGCCGCGACGACCTGCTGCTCTTCTGCTTACACCTGGCAGGCACCGGCCGGCTCTCCCAGCACGACCGCTGTGCCGACCTCGGTGCCGGTGTCGGCGTGCTGTACGAATCCGGCAGCCCGTGGGACCTCACCGCCACGACCGACGTCCACACTCTGCTGCTGCAGTTTCCACGCAGCGCGCTGCCCGTGCGCCCGACTGTGCTCACCGACGGCCTCGCCCGGCAGATGGCTCCGCAGTGGCCCGCCGTGCAACTCCTGTCGGGCTACCTCGACGGCTTGTTCCGCTTCGCGCCCGTCCTCACACCCGAACAGCGCCACGACGCGGGCGCAGCGAGCCTCGACCTGCTCGCCATGGTCCTGCGTGGCATGGCCCCCGCCGCGCCGGCCGGACCGGCCGCGGGTGCGGTGCTGCTGGAAATGCTGCGCGCGCACGTTCACGAGCACTTCTCCGACCCGCGGCTCACCGTCGCCGAGCTGGCGCGCCGCCACCACCTGTCGGTCCGGCACGTCCACACTTTGTTCGCCGACCTGGGTACCACTCCGGGCGCCTATCTCCGCCGGCACCGCCTGCACGCCGCGACCGGATTGCTGACCGGCGCTCGTCCGGTCGCGGACGTCGGGACTGCCGTCGGGATGCCGGAGCTGCGGACATTCGAAAGGGCGTTCCGCCGCGAGTTCGGCACCACGCCTGCCCGGTGGCGCAATGCGTTCTAGGTCCTTTGTGGACTCTCGGTGCCGATGGTGCCGATCGGTCGACACCCTGCGACGCCGGGCGGGGGTCAGCACATGATCGTCTTCCCGAATCTCCCCGTTGCGCGGCCCGGACGCCGGAACCTTCGGGAAGCGAGTCATGGTGCCGATCATGAACCTTCGCGTGGTGTTAGTGGGTCTGCTGGGAACACCCGCGATCGTCCACTATGCCGCCAAAGCTGTGACGACGCCCGGCGGCGAGCCGGTGGCGCAGGGCGATTCGCAGGCCGGCCTGATCTTCGACGGCACGCCTTGGTGGGTTGTCGCGGACATGCGGTGACGTCACGCCGACGAGTTTCCCGTGAGCGCATGGGCTTCGCGCAGCAGTAGCGCACCCAGCTCGACGAGGCATTGCTCTGGGAAGCGGAATTCCACGCCCGTCAAGGCAAGCGCCCACGCGGGAGCGCCGGAGCGACCGAAAACGGCGCCGGCCAGATCCCAGCTGCCCCGACGACGAGGCCAGCGTTGAGCGAGTAGCCCGTCTTCCGGGTGCGTGTGATCCGGGCGCGGATCTCGCCCGCACTGTCCGCCGGGCCCCACTTCTGGGTCAGGTCGACGCGGCCGAGGTACTCGTCAATGTCCCGATCGGGCAGGAACGACAGCACGGCGCCGTCCGCCCCGGGGATCGGTCCTCGTCGCGAACGCGCACCTCCGTGACGAGGACCCCCACCCACGGTGGCCGAGGACGCAGACGTCAAAGAAGTGTTTCCGGTGCCGGAAATCCGAGCCCGGGCCGGGCGGGGTGCTCCTCCGGATCAAGACGGAATGTCCGTGATCGCTGACATGCTCACAGCTGGTCGGCTTCGCACCTGCTCCACCGGGAGCTGGACCTGGACGGTGGTGCCTTCTCCGGGCGGGCTGTGCAGCGTGAGGCGGCCGCCGAGCGCCTCGGCCCGATCCTTGAGGCCGGTGAGACCGGAGCCGCGGGTGATGTCGGCGCCGCCGCAGCCGTCGTCGCGAACACGCACGTGCAGCACACCTTTATCGGCGGCCACCTGGACCTCGGCAGCGGTGGCGTGCGCATGCTTGGCCGCGTTGGTCAGAGCCTCGGCCACCACGTAGTAGGCGGCGGTCTCGACCGGCTCGGCCAGCCGCCCCTCCACGCGGACATCCAGCCGAACCGGGACCGCGGAGCGACGAGCCAGCGCCTTCAGCGCGGAGCGCAGTCCGCGCTCGGCCAGAGTGGCCGGGTGCAGGCCGTGGGCGATCTCGCGCAGCTCCTCCTGCACCTCGACCAGCCCAGTGGCCACTTCGTCCAGCTGCCGCACCAGCTCGCCGGCCCCGGATGGCACGGCCAGCTGCGCGGCTCGTAGCTGCAGGGCGAGGGAGATCAGGTGCTGCTGGACGCCGTCGTGCAGATTACGCCCGATCCGGCGGCGGGTGGTATCTGCGGTGGTCACGATCCGCGCCCGGGAGGCGGCCAACTCGGCCTGGGCCTCGGCGTTGGCAATGGCGGTGGCGGCCAGCTCGGTGAACCCGGCCAGCCGCGCCTCGGACTCCGCCGGCAGCGGCTCCTCTTGCGTGCACGACACGACCATGACGCCCCACAGGCGGCCCTCGACGCTGACCGGCACACCGACGGCCGAGCGGACGCCCAGCTCGCTGGCGACATCGCAGTCCGGGCCCGGGGTGCCGGTGGGGCTGTCGATCCGTGCGGGGCGGCCGGACTGGAAGACCAGTGTGTACACGTTCCGCCCTCCGGGGGGCAGCCGGGTCCCGGCGGGGACGGCGGCGCCGGTACTGCTCCACGTGGCGACCAGCCTTGCGGCGCCATCGTGGTCGTATCGGGTCATCCACGAGTGGTGGGCGCCGAGTAGCCGCCCGGCTTCCTCCGTGACCGCGGCAAATACTTGCTCCGGCGGCGGCGCCCGGGCCACCAACGTCGCCACCCGCCGCAGCGCCGCCTGCTCCCCGGCGAACCTGCGCAGCTCCACCCGCGCCTGTGAGTTGGCGATCGCGGTGGCCACCAGCTCGGTGAACCCGGCCAGCCACGCCTCGGAGTCGGCCGGCAGCGGCTCCCCGTGCGAGGATGCGACGGCCATGACGCCCCACAGGCGGCCCTCGACGCTGACCGGCACGCCCACGGCGGTGCCGTACGCGAACTCGCGGGGGAGGTCGGCGATGACGCCCGGGGTGTCGGCGGAGCTGTCGATCCGCGCGGGACGGACGGTCCGGAACACCAGCGTGCGCACGTTGTGCCCTCCGAGGCCCAGCCGGGTCCCGGCGGGGACGGCGGTGCCGGTGCTGCTCCATGTGGCGACCAACGTTGCCGCGCCATCGGGGTCGTACCGGGTCATCCATGAGTGGTGGGCTCCCAGTAGCCGCCCGGCTTCCTCCGTGACCGCGGCAAATACTTGCTCCGGCGGCGCTGCCCGGGCCACCAGCGTAGCCACCCGCCGCAGTGCCGCCTGCTCCCTGGCGATCCGGTCGCTCCGCTGAGTAACCATCATGCCTCCGCTTCGCCGGCAGCCACGCCGCTTCCTCACCAGACGCCCGCCAGCGCCGCACGCTCACAGCCAGGGGGCTGGCCAGGAACCGTCCGGGTGGCCATGCCCGGCCACCCACCGCCACCAGCCAGATCCGGACGCGCCGATCACATCGCCACAACGGGCCTGGCCAACGGCGATTACTCCAACATAACCCCGGTCTGCCAGGGTTGGAAGTTCGCAGGAAGTTGCGGCCGCAAGCACCCGGTCCGCACGACGTAGAGGATCGCGTTTACCCAGTGCGCGGCGGGATGTTTTTCCGGCTGGCACCCGGTCCTCACCTCCGGTAGCAGCGGCTCGATCAGAGCCCATTGGTCGGTCGCTGGTGGGCCGACAAGGTCACGCGGTCACGCCGAGCCTTGTCGACACGCTTTTAGTCCGGTGAATCGTTCTCGGTGCCGAGCGCGACGGGCCGCCGGACATCGACGTGAACATCGTGTCCGACCGCCGCGACGAGGTCATCCAGTACGTCTACGCCACCCACGGACGCTTCCACGCCGCGCAGGTCGCGAACGTCATCGCCTACCCGCCCGCTCCGTCGAGCGCGACGCCGCCAATCCCTCGGCTACTCCCCCGGCCCACACGACGCCTTCGGCAACAAGGTCAACCGCTCGGCGAGCGTCACCGACCCCGCAGCCGCCGACGCCGGTCTGCCCGACGACCTCATCGAGTTCGCCGGCTGGCTCGAGGACTCCCCGCACCACCTGGGTGTGCACTCCGGCGGCATGGTCATCGCCCACACCCCGTCAGCGAGACCGTGCCGGTCGAGTGGGACACCGCCAAGGACCGCAGCGTGCTGCAGCGGGACAAGGACGACTGCGCCGCGATCGGGCTCACCAAGTTCGACCTGCTCGGCCTCGGCATGCTCTCCGCCCCGCACGTACACCGCGCCCGCCGGCACACTCAGCTCTACCTTGCCCTCCACGCACACCACCGCTAACCGGACTTTGGGCGGGCCGCTGCGTCGACGTGGCTCCGCACCGGTGGGCCGATGTCGGAGGCATGGCAGTCGACGTAGGTTTTTCATTGTGGTTTGGTGCAGGACACCGAGCTACGTGCGCGGGGGTAGCGATGTGTGGGCGCGGAAGCGGGCGCATGAACAATTTGCTGTCACAGTGGCACGCTTGCCTTTATTTTTTGGGCGGCGGCGTGGTCTGTTTCGGGGCGTAGCGTCGGAACTTGGCGATGCTTCTCAGACCATTTTTGGACGAGTAAGGGGGCGCCCCCATGCCTGACACCGACACTGCTGCTACCTCACCTCCCCCGATGGAAAGCGCGGCCCGTGCCCGCAGGACATTTACCATCCTGCACCGCGCCATCCGCCGGCGACTTCAGCAGCCACCCCGCTTCGTGATCGAAAAGAGCGGAGAGCGCCTGTTCGTACCCGGGTTCCCGGACCCTGACCTGGCGGACCGAACTCGATGACTGAGTCGGAGAAGTTCGCGAAAGAACACAGGACCGATCCGAAGCCCCAGCAGACGGAGGGGTCTCCGGTTTCCGGTCGCCGCCGTCTGGCCGGCGTTCTGCGGATACTCTTCGGAGTTGTGTGGGCGATCGATGCCTCGCTCAAGTGGCGGCCCGAGTTCCTGCGCGGCCAGGTGTTCGCCCACCAGTTCGGCATCCACGACCAGGTCACCACACCCGTCATCCGCCAGTGGATCGACCTGTGGCAGCACATCGCGGCGGTGGCGCCTACCGGGCTGGGCGTCGCAACGGCCATCGTCGAAACGCTCATCGCAATCGGCCTGCTCACCGGCACACTGTCCAATGTCGTGTATGTCGGGAGCGCCGTGTACTCCTTCGGAATCTGGTCCGCAGCGGAGGCGTTCGGCCTCCCGTGGTCCGCTCCCGGCGCCACCGACATCGGCCCGTCGATCGGCTACATCATCGCCGCGCTGGCCCTGCTGGCCGCTCCAGGCAACGCCATGTGGAGTGTCGATCGCGTGCTCCGGCCGCGACTCGGCAAATACCGCTGGATGTGCGGCATTTGAGTCCGCCGACGTCGCGAATACCACCCGCGATCGGGCTCAGCCACCACATAAGCCCCGGGGCCAAGAGCTCATCCCCTCCGTAACTGCCGGGTACCGCGTCGATTTTGACCACGCTCTGATCCGTAGTTCTAACGCTGACCTGGAGATATCCGCAACGCCTGGTCGCGGCAAGCAGCAGTTGCGCCAAACTTGGCATTTCGGGCACCGGTGGGCAGCAGTTCGTGGACCAGAATGTGGACCAAGATCGCCACGCTAAAGTCGCCAGCCACGCTCAGGCCTCCAGAGCATCTCAGCCGAAGACCTCGGCACACACTCGCCGCGACTCCTCATCGCCGAGCCATTCGACCCGACACATCTAGCCTGCGAGGCTCAACCTGCCCGAATCCCAGCCGAGGGCCTCGTCTCCCAGATCATCGGCATCGAGCACTGAGTCCTGAACGTGCCGCCTCTCAGCGCGTAGTACTCCTCGACCTGCACGAACGGCTCCGACCACCGACGCCACCACAGCGCACCACCGAGCTGCCTAGCCGCCGGCCTCAAGCGCAGGAAGACGAACCCGGCTTCACCGCGAACAGCCGGCCAGCCCGTTCCCTGTACGGGTCGAAACGATGATCGGGAGCAGCGTCCAAGTCCGACGATTGCCACGGCACTGAAACATCTTCCCGGACAGATCATCTGCGGGCCAAGGCAGATCGCTGGGTAGCGCCTTCATGCTCCGAAGATCGTCGTAGCCGAGGGCGAGGTTTCCGCCGGAACCGTCAGCGTGCCGCGTGGCCACCGACGGCACCCACGAGATGGTGCCGGCGACCGTCGCGAGCGGCCCTCATCGATATGGCCGCGCCGCGTTCGAGCCGGACAGGCGGGACCCGGCTCCGGCACCCACGCGCCCGGCCCGGCGGCTGCACCGGGCCAGGCCGGTCCGCATCAACGGGTGGCTCGACGACCGCGTCGGGGATGCCGACGGCTCTCGAGCGTGCACGCGGCACGGGTCAGGCCGGCGCGGGTCAGGCTGGCGCGGTGGGTCCGGCGCGAGCTTGTCAATCTGAGCCATGCCTCGGTATTGACCAACTCCCAGTTGGGTGACCTCTTCGCCATCTCGTCGACCTGGCGTAGCCCGATCGCACCGTGTGAGGGCGCCTTCCCGCAGTCCGCAGCTGCCGGCTGAACCGCCCGCTTGACACGGCGTGATAGTCATCGGGGAGGTGGCGAGATGGCAACAGGTCACTCACGAACGCAACGTGCCTTGCGCTTCTCGACCATCTCGAAGACCTGCCCGTCCGGCGAGGACATGTTCTATTTTTCTTGCCGGCAACGTCTGTGTCCGGGCCCCGCGCGTGCCGGCCAACAGAGGCGCGGCGCCGCAGGGGACGCATTGAGCAGGCATGGAAACCCTGGACCAAAGAGCTGAGCTCACTCGCAGATCGGCCCACTTCCGACCGGGCGCTTCCGCACCCCGCAGCGATCCGTCCGCGACCGCTCAGGACGCCGCGGGCCACCCCGGACCGAAGCCCGGGGCCGGCGACAAAACGCAAGTGCTCCGATTCGTGTTTCCGTCACCGGTCCCGGCCCTCCGGGCGAATCCTCCGCCTTGAGGATCCGTGGCCCGGACCGCCAACCGCAGCCAGGTCAGGCGCCGTCGAGTACTCGCTGGCGCAATGCCCGCCCTTCGCGCGGAGAGTTCCACGCGAGCCCTGCGACGATTTGGCCGTCCCGCTGGTACACGGCGGTGAAGCGGTTTGTCGCCGGATCGCCCGAAACGACCGTAAATCGTGCCGCTGGCTCCGGGTGGCCGTAGACCTGGACCTTGACGTCGTACTGGTCGGTCCAGAAATAGGGCACCCCGGGTGGGCGAGCTTCGCGGCCGAGCAGGCTGCGGGCGGCGGTCGTACCCTGCTCGGTGGCGTTCATCCGGTGCTCGACCCGGACCCGGCGACCGGTGCCTGGCTCGAGCCGGTTGGCGACATCGCCGGCCACGACGACACCGGGCGCGGCTTGGCAGTCCTGGTCGCAGTCCACCCCGTCACCCACGCTGAGCCCGCTGTCGGCCAGCCAACCGGTGACCGGACGAGAGCCGATCGCGACCATGACCGCGTCGGCCGGTTGGCGGGTGCCGTCGTCGAGGTCCACGCCGGTGACCCGGCCGCCGTCGGCGGCGAAGCCGACGACCCCGGTGCCGGTGCGCACCCGGACTCCATGGCGGATGTGGAGATCAGCGATCAGGGCCGCGACGTCCGGGCCGAACTGCCGGGTCATCGGCGCGGGCTGTGGGTCGACCAGGGTCACCTCGAGGCCGAGTTCGCTGGCCACCGCCGCCGTTTCACAGCCGAGGAAACCCGCGCCGACCACGACCAGCCTGGTGCCCACGCCGAGCGCCCTGCGCAACGCGAGCGCGTCGTCGACGGTGTGCAGGACGTGTACGCCGTCGAGGTCGTGGCCGACCGGCAGCCGGCGCGGACTCACGCCCGTGGCGATGACCAGCCCGTCGTAGCCGAGCACCCGGCCGTCGGCCAGCGTCACCTTCCGCCCGGTCACGTCCAGTGCCGCGGCGGGTGTGCCGAGCAGCCACTCGGCGTCGAGGGCAGCGAAGTCCTCGTCCGGGCGCAGTGCCAGCCGGTCGGGTTCCCATTGACCGCTGAGGATCTGCTTGGACAATGGCGGACGATCGTAGGGCCGGTGCGGCTCGGCACCCACCACCGTGATCCGACCTGGAAAGCCCTCCCGCCGCAGGGTGTCCACAGTGGCCAGTCCGGCGGCACCGGCACCCACGACGACGACGTGCTCCAGGCGGGTGCTCACGCTTCTTCTACCCGGATCGCCGCGGCCGGGCAGATGCGCGCGGCCTCCCGCACGGACTCCTCTTCCCCGGCGACCGGCTGTTCTCGCAACAGCACCGCGATGCCGTCGTCGTCGCGCTGGTCGAACACGTCCGGCGCGGCGAGGACGCACTGCCCGGAGGCCACACACTTGTCCTGGTCAAGGACGATCTTCATCGGTTCTCCCTCTTCCACTGTCACCAGGTGACCGGCAGCCGGTGCACGCCGTAGGCCAACATTTCGTGTTTGAACTCGACTTCCTCGAACGGCTGCGCCAGAGCGAGAGTGGGAATCCGCCGGTACAGCGTGCCGTACACGATCTGGAGCTCGACCCGGGCCAGCGGCTGGCCCAGGCACTGGTGGATCCCGTACCCGAAGGCGACGTGGTGGCGCGCGTTGCGATGAACGTCGAACCGATCCGGCTCGTCGAACACCTCGGGGTCACGGTTGGCAACGTCGGTCGCCACGATGACTCCTTCGCCCGCTCGAATCGTCTGCCCCCCGATCTCGACGTCTTCGAGCGCGACGCGCCGCCGCCCGAGATGGGGAATCGTCAGGAACCGCAACAGTTCTTCGACCGTGTTCGCGATCAACGCGGGGTCGTCGGCTGCGCGCACCTCGGCGAGCTGTTCCGGATGGCGCAGCAGGGCCAGGGTGCCGAGAGCGATCATGTTCGCGGTCGTCTCATGGCCGGCCACCAGCAGGAGCAGGCCCATGTCCGCGATTTCGTCGCGGGACATCTGCCCCGTGCGCAGCTGCTCGACGGCGAGACGGCTGAACACGTCCTCACCCGGGTCGGCACCCTTCGACTCGACGAGGTCGCCCAGGTACTCGTGCAGTTCCGTGGTCGCGGCCTGCATCTCCTCCGGCGTGGCATGCCGCGACACGATGGTCTTACTGGTGCGGTGGAACAAATCCCGGTCTGCATACGGAACACCGAGCAGTTCGCAGATCACCAGCGACGGCAGCGGCAGAGCGAACGCCTCCACCAGATCCACGGGCTTCGGCCCGGCCAGCATCTGGTCGATCAGCTCGTCGACGATGTGCTGGATGCGCGGGCGCAGGGCCTCCAAGCGCTTCACGGCGAAGTACCGAGTCAGCAGTCGCCGGTGCCGGTCGTGGTCCGGGTTGTCCATGTTGATGAAGTGCATCCGGCGCGTCGCCGTCGCAGCGCTGGGATGCGGATAGCCGGGCCGGCTCGTGTCGGAGCTGATCCGGGGGTCGAGCAAGATCTCCCGTACGTCGTCGTAGCGGGTGACAAGCCAAGGCGTGCTGCCGTCCCAGAGCCGGACGCGGGTGACCGGTTCTTCTTCCCGCAGCTTCGTCAGCTCCGGCGGCGGATCGAAGGGACAGCCCCGTGTCATCGGGTACGAGAGTGCCTGTGTCTCGGGCAACGAAACTCCTCACACTGAGTTACCAAATGAGTGTTCGGTTACTTACCGAACAAGTGTTAGGCAACTTCGGTGAGAAGGTAACCCTTTTGTCGTTCACGCCACATCGGCCACGGAAACGGAGGGCACCACGGTCGATCGACCTTGAGTGAACGAGGAGACTTCAAGCAGGTCAGGACAGGTGCGGAGGCAGGGTGCCCGCTAGCCCAAGATCAGCGTCAGCAGGTCCTCGATGTTCTGGCGCAGCCGCTCGGGGACGGTTGCGGCACGGGGCTGCGCCAGTGCGACCAAACCGTGCGTGCTGACCACGACCATCACGGCGCAACGGTCGGCGGGCAGGCGCACCCGGTACCCGGCTTGCCGGCACCGGTCGAAGGCCGTGGCGAACGTCGACAGGATCTTCATCAGAGGTTCCGGCGGGTTCTCCGGTGCGTGCCGCGAGATTGCACTGAGCAGCAACCGGTAGTGGCCGGGGTGCGTCGTCGCGAAGTCACCGTAAGCAAACACCTGCGCGCGGACACGGCCGATCATGTCCTCGGGATCAGCCTGGGCATCCGCTTTCTCCAGCAGCACCTGCAACCGCTCGAACTCGTGCTCGAGCAGACCGTGTACGAGCTCGGTCCGGTCTGCGAAGTGCTGATAGATGCTGGCCGGAGCGATGCCCACCGCTCTGGCCACGCCACGGATGGTGAGCGCGTCCTCGCCGTCGAGCTCGGAGAGCAGACGGCCGGCAGCGTCCAGGATCTCCGTGCGCAACCGGCTTCCTTCGCCCCAACGGTTGCGGGAACGTTGCCCAGTCTCGTCCGTCGTGTTCGACATCGGAACATTGTCGTTCATGCCGTATTGCGGCTTGACACCGAACTACGTCCCCGCACGCGATCGCCTCACTGGAAGCCTGGGCCTTCTGACCCCTCGCAGCATCCCCATCCAGTTGATCTCTGCTCGGTAGATTATCCGGGTGCGCGACTTCGGCCGGACGATCCAGCTCCACCGTTTCTCTCAGCTTCGACCCCAGCACCAGCACGCAGCCGCGCTCCTCGGCGCAGCCGAAGACGCACGACGCGACCTCGTCACCGCGCTGACCTCCCTCGGCGTCCAGCGCAGCTGATCGTCGTTGCACGCGCTGACCTGCTGGGGCAATGAAGCACCTCCTTGGCGTTCGGTCAGGTCAGACCAGTCGGGCAACAGGTGCTAGAACTGCGGTGGTCTCGATCACCTCGGACGTGCCGCCAGCCAACACGAGGCCTGCCGATTCTGCATCGGTCTGCAATAGCTGGAGGCTGGGCCATCGAACCCAGCGCTTCAATCACATCGACAACGGGGTATTCACGTCGATCGCAAGGTATCGAGCCACGGTGCGTGCTGCTGGGGGCAAGGAAACGTCTTTTGGCACCTGTGCGTCAGCGGCGAGAAACGCAGGACGACCTCGCACGCCATGCAAAGGTCTCGGTGAAGCTGCCGTCGTACGGCAGCGGACACACAACCAGATGTCGGCGCTCGGTGTCAGCCTCAGGGGCGGCCTCACTTGTTCAACGGTCCTTGTTGGTCGGCGGGTCGGTGAGGAGGGTGGTTGTCCAGGGCGGGGTCCCAGCCACGGGATCCGTCGGATCCAGAGCGGAGGACGACGCATGCCGGCGATCACCACTACCGACGGCACGGAAATCTTCTACAAAGGACTGGGGCAGTGGCCAGCCGATCGTGTTCAGCCACGGCTGGCCGCTGTCATCGGATGAATGGGACACCCAGATGCTGTTCTTCCTGCAGCAGGGTTTGCGCGTCATCGCCCAGCTCAGCTCCAGTGGTGGGACAGCGCACAGTGGACGCCGTCCGACTCGGCAGCGCACTGCTCCCGAACTAGCAAGTCCGCGGTTGTGAATCGACCATCCGTACGCGAGGAGCGTTTGCATAACCATAGGCGCCGTCCGGCATAAGCTGAACACCCACGCTGAAGGCGTGGACACACAGGATCCGCACCACTACTACACGTCCGACCACGTCAGGACTCATTGTTCCACAATGTTCCAGTGGTAGATCATGGATATCTCGACCTTCTACCTCGAATGTGGCGGCCACAGCCTCTCCTTGTCAAGCATCATTCAATCGAGCAATTTCGTCCGGCCCGTTGCCCGTCTGCGGAGTTCTCTTCTGAAACAGATCATCGGCATCCCCCAGTCCGCAATTGCGCACCAGGACCGCTGTGAACCCAGCCAGTACGAATTTTCCTTGCAAACGTGAGCAGCGATTCCTCGGGAAGCTCAGCTGAAATTGCGGATCTTTTCTGGTCGATCCTGCCGACCAACAGGCGCAACCGATCATTTCGACTGGCCGTGCGCTCGAACTTCGCGAGAACGCGATCACCGGATCAGGTGGTCAACTCGATCATCCCGGCCGGTCAGTATCGTTGACCCGTGACCGACCGAGCAGCTGAGCGCGGCCCCAGGACGACGGGCCTCGACCTGCACCTGGGCCGACTCGACGGGAACGTGCGGGCCTGCCTCATGGACGCGGTCCGCGACGCGATCCGCGCCGGCCGGCTCGCGCCCGGGACCCGGCTGCCGTCGAGCCGCGCCCTGGCCGCCGACCTCGAGGTAGCCCGCAACACCGTGGTCCGGGTCTACTCCGAGCTCATCAGCGAGGGCTGGCTCACCGGGCTTCAGGGTTCGGGCACCGAAGTTTCAGAGCGGGTAACCGAATTCGTCGGCGAACGAACTCGGCCGCGGCCGGCCGACACCCGCTCGCGGCCGGGGCACGATCTGCGGCCCGGCCATCCGGACCTGTCGTCGTTCCCGCGCGACGAGTGGATTCGCGCGGTGAAGAAGACGGTCGGCACCGCGCCGTTCGAGGCGTTCGGCTACGCGGACCCCCGCGGCCGAGGCGAACTCCGCGACACTCTCGCCCGGTACCTCGCGCGGGCCCGCGGCCTGCGCGTGCACGCCGGCAACGTCGTCGTGTGCAGTGGCGCCGCGGAGGGGTTGCGGCTCATCGCGGCCGCGCTCGCGGCGACCGGGGTGACGCGCGTGGCCGTGGAAGAGTTCGGCCTGCCGACCCAGCGCCGCACGTTGGCCGACGCCGGGCTCGAAACCGTCCCCGTCGACGTCGACGCGGACGGCGTCGACCCCTCGGTACTCGAAGGGGCATCGGGGGTCGGCGCCGTTCTGCTTACCCCCTCACACCAGTTCCCCCTGGGTGTCGCGCTGCGGTATGACCGGCGCGCTGCGATCGTCGAGTGGGCCCGCCGACACGGCGCGCTGGTCATCGAAGACGACTACGACGGCGAGTTCCGCTACGACCGGTCCCCCGTCGGCGCGCTGCAGGGACTCGACCGCGATCACGTGCTGTACCTGGGCACCGCGAGCAAATCGCTCGCGCCGGGCCTGCGCCTCGGCTGGCTCGTGGTGCCGGACCGCCTCGTCGACGCGATCATCGCCCAGAAGGGGGACACGGAGGAAACCGTCGGGTTCGTGAACCAGCTGGCGATGACCGAGTTCGTGGAATCGGGCGCCTACGACCGGCACATCCGGACGATGCGCGCGCAGTACCGCCGCCGGCGCCGGCATCTCGTCGAGACGCTCGCCCAGCACGCGCCGGAAGTGTGCGTGACGGGAAAGGCGGCGGGATTGCACGTTCTGCTCGAACAACCCGGGCGCACGGGCCGCGAACTCATGCAGCGGATCGCCGCCGAGCAGCTGACCGTCGAACCCCTGAGTTTCTTCCGGCATCCTGACGTCGCCTCGGACCGCGAAGGCGTGGTGATCGGTTTCGCCGCACCTTCGCCGAGCGGGTGGTCGGGGGTTCTCGACGCGCTGGTTCGCGCGCTTGCGTGACCAGAGTGGTCCCCGCTCGCGCGTCCCAAGTGGACCCAGGTGCCGCGCCGAACCGGAGCTAGCCTCGCGGGCAGGCCGGCGAACGCCCGCGGCCACCCCGTTGCCCGCTCACCACGAGGACTCAGCATGAAAGCCATCACCGTCAAGGACCCCGCCGCCGGGGTCGAAGGGTTGACCCTGACCGACCGCCCGGCCCCGCACGCCGCGGAGAACGACGTCATCGTGCGAGTGCACGCGGCCGGCTTCACCTCCGGCGAGCTGGAGTGGCCGGGCACCTGGACCGACCGGGCGGGCCGTGACCGGACACCCAGCGTGCCCGGCCACGAGCTGTCAGGTGTCGTCACCGAGCTCGGCTACGGCACCACCGGGCTCACCGTCGGGCAGCGCGTGTTCGGGCTCGCCGACTGGACCCGCGACGGGTCGCTCGCCGAGTTCACCGCCGTCGAAGCCCGCAACCTCGCGCCGCTGCCGTCCGACGTCGACCACGCCGTCGGTGCCGCGTTGCCGATCTCCGGGCTGACCGCGTGGCAGGCGTTGTTCGACCACGGCCGTCTCGAGGCTGGGCAGACCGTACTGATCCACGGCGCCGCTGGGGGGGTCGGCTCGCTTGCGGTGCAGCTGGCGAAGCGCGCGGGCGCGACCGTGATCGGCACGGGCCGCGCCGGCAATCGTCAGGTCGCCCTCGACCTGGGTGCCGACGCGTTCGTCGACCTGGAGAACGAGCGGCTGGAAGACGTCGGCGAGGTCGACGTGGTTCTCGACGTGTTCGGCGAGGAGATCGGCGTGCTGTCCGCCGGCCTGGTGCGGGCGGGTGGCACGCTCGTTACCATCGCCGCCCCGCCGGAGGTCGAGCCGCGTTACGGGCGGTCGGTCTTCTTCGTCGTGGAAGCCGACCGGGCCCGCCTGGCCGAGCTGGTCGCGCTCGTGCGCGAAGGCAGCCTTCGCGTGCCGATCGGGTCGCGCCATTCGCTGGCCGAGGCACCGAAGGCCTTCGCCTCCGGGCGGCAAGGCGGCGGGAAGCCGATCGTCATGGTCCACGAGTTTTAGTCGTCGCAGTTACGGAAGCGGCCGGCCGGGTCGCCGCACATCGCAACCCGGTCGTCCGATCTCGATATCACCATCGTTTGCATGCGCCGAACGCCAAGCGTTTCGAAATGGGCTGTCAGTGACCTCGCGAGGTCGGGACAGGCCAACGTAGCGTCGACGGGATCTGGGGCGCTGGGCGCTGGGACGGGATTGCCCGTGCCGCTCCCGAATTCCGCGACGATGTCCGTCACCTGCTGCTCGCGTGGGGCGTAACGCTCGGGAAACCCGCTGTTCTGGACGGCTTGTTCAGCGCCGCGGATGCGGACTCCACCGCCGCGCAAACCGGAACGACCTTCGACATCAACACCCGCACATCCGCCAAGCCCTCACGTGCGGCCGTCGTCACCCAACAGGACTTCATCGCCGCGCAAGAAATACGCGCAGCTCGATCGGCTAGGCGCGTACGTCGACGGCAGCTCTTTCAGCGACGTCACGCAAGGTCGGTCTCGGCCGGTTGATCATGCCGGGCAGGACGCCCGATCTTCTTCGCCAGGTTGGTGGGTGCCCCGGACGCCGGTGCGGCGGCGGCAGTGTCGGTCGCGCTCACGGGCGCCGGCGCATGGGGGAAGCTCCGGGTGGTGGGCGGCGCGTTGGTGCCGCACGCGGTCAGGCCGAACACGGTCACCACCGTCGCGGTGAGCAGCGCATAGCGCGTGAACACGTCGTAATACCTCGGTCAAGTGTGCTGGTAGCACGAAGCTCTAGATGAACGTGTTACGGACAGCACTCACTGGCTCGCTTGGTCGTGCGCGGACGTCAGGAGGCGAGCCAGTCGATCTGCTCGGCATCGGTGAGTACGCGGAGCTCAGTCTTTTCTCCGCCGGGCCCGGCTGCTGTCGCGAAACGCCACGTCAGCGGCGTCTTGTCGCGGCGTTCGAGTTCGGTCCTGCTGTCGACCCATCGCCAGCCGTGTTGGAATCGTGCGAGGTAGCGCCGCTCATCGGCGGTCCGGACGTGGTGCAAGAGGACAGCGACGACTTCCTGTGGTTCAGGGTCGCCTGTGGTGAAGTACTGCACGGGAACCTCTCGTGAGGTGCCTCGCGGAGAGCCGCGCGCGAATGGGCGGCGCCACGTGGGGCACGATGAATCGATGGCGGCCGAGCCGCCATTCAGGGGCGAAGGCCCTGCTAGATCGCGTATTTCCAGACTGTGAGCCCATACGCCGAGTACCAGGCGCCGACGACCACGAACACCGCGGCTGCCGTCACCATCGTGGCCGTGCGACGGTGCGCGAGCCCCGCCGCGATCGGCAGCAGCAACGCGAAATCAGGGAGCAGAAACCGGGTCTTGAGCGCCGGGAGCCCGGCAGTGCACACGACCAGCACGACGACGCCGACCGCATACGCGGCCAGCTGCCACGGCACGCGTCGGCCGGCGACCACAATCACCGCCAGGCCGACCGCGGCCAGCGTCACCAGCACAACAAGCGTTTCCCACGCACTGCCTGCGCTGAACAGAACCCGCGACACCCATCGCCAGGTGTCGATGCCGGGGTCGGGACGTACGTTCCAGCCGCGGCGCTCGACGTCCGCCCACCCGGTCAGGCTGCCTGTGCGCACAGCCACCATGCCCCAGTAGCCCAGCAAGCCGAGCGGCGCGACTACGGCGCCCGTGAGGGCCTGCCAGCGGCGTCGGCCGCCCCACGCGTCGATCACAGCCGCCACGACCACGACAGCGATCAGCACGGATGCCGTCGACCTGGTGAGCCCAGCGAACACCGTCGCGCCGGCCGCGAGGAACCAATGCCGCTCGAGCACGCCGACGAGCGCCCACACCGCCAACGCGGTGAACAGCGACTCCGTCATCACCATCGACTCAGTGATCGCCATCGGCGCACCCGCCCACAGCACGGCCAGCAACAACCCGACGCGCGGCCCGCTCACCAACCGGCCGATCCGGTACAGCCCGCACGCCGCAGCGATACCGGCGACCGTCGACACGATCAGGCCGGCCGCAGTCAGCGAGATCCCCGGCAGCTGGCCGACCAGCTCCGTGAACGCCGGGTACAGCGGAAAAAACCCGTAGGGCGCGTCGGGAAAAGGGTGGCCGCTGATGTCCGTCGGGTGGGGGGCACCGGTGTAGCTGGCCTCAGCGATGTGCAGGTACCACCAGCCGTCCCACGACCGCAGCCGGTCAAGCAACGGCCGGTTGCTGTGCGCGGCCATGAGGGCCAGCACGCCCACGCTGAACAGCCGGACCGCGAGGAACAGCCCCGCCGCGCGCACGTAACCCGACCGTGCCCACGGCAACGCACGCGCGCGAGATCGGAGTCCGGAGAGGAGATCGGCCGAACGAGGAGGAGGCGCGGCGAGCGCCCGCCCCTCTGCGTTCGGCGTAGGTCTGTCCGCGACGTCCGTCAACATTGCCCCCCACCTTTAGGAATTCGGCTCAGCCATGATCCGTCGAGTCGATCAAGAACAGCGTTACTCAGCTTTCAGGTGATGGGGGTCACCGTCCGCCGCCGGTAAGACGAACCTCGGGCGAGCAGCTGGCACGCCTCATCGTCGAAGGTCGGGCCCTGCGGCACCGGCGCCCGCCGCTTCAGCGCCACGCGTCCGCATCCTTCTCCTCGGTGATCGTGAACGCCACGATCTCGGAACGGTCGCTGACCCGAGAGCCGCTCCGCACGGCCGGGAGCACGCGGTCGACCTTCCACGGCGGCAGCCGGTTCATCGGCTCCGTCGTGAACCGCACGGTGTACTCGGTCCGAGGGGTGTTGTAGGCGAGGCGGATGACCGCGGCGGCGATCGCGCCAAGGTGTATCGGGCCCTCGGTGGTGCCGCCGAGCATCCGGTAACCCTGGTTCGCGCTGCCCATGAACTCGTGCCGCGGCCCGCCGGCGGAGCTCGGCAGCCATGTGCTGCACGACCGGGTCGTCGACCAGGCGGCGCTCGGTCTCGCCGTAATGCACTGCTTGGATCCGGACTTTCATCGAAATCCTCCAATGTGGACGGTGACGTTGTGGTTGGGGAGAGCTGGTCCGCCCGCCGGGGAAGTAGTGAGCGGACCACCGGCTTGAGGGATCAGGCGCTGAGGGTGCGGCGGTTACCGCCGATGCGGGTCTGCGGACGGTCGGCCTTCTGCCCGGCCGCGTAGCCGGCACTGAAGCCGCCGGTGGTCGGGCGGCGGAAGGTCGACTTGCCGAGACGTCGATCAGGCGGCCCGTCATCGCCGCGTGACCCTGTGCCGCTATCGCCATGGGAATAGTGGCTACCGGCATGGCCGTCGGTAAGAACCGCAGACCGCGCGGCGCGAACCAGCCAGCGCGTGTTCCGATCGAAGACAAGCGCCCCGACGCACTCTGGAGGTTTGACTGATGATCCGTTCTTCGATCGCGCGCGCCCCAAGGCCAGGCGACGTTGATAGCTCGCTCGACCGGGCAACGGTCGTATCCGTGGCCACTTCAGCCTTGAACCAACAACGTCCGCTAAGGATCCGCCTGCCATTCGCGGGCGGGAGAGGAGCTCGCCCGTGTTTGGGAAACGCTATGCCGCTTCGATGATTGCCCGGAGCGCCGAGAACGTCCGGGACCGCCGCCGCTTCCTGCGAGCGGCAGGAATGGCCGGCTTGGGTGTCGTCGGCGCCGGAGCCCTTGGCGGGCTCGCCGCAAGACCTGCGACAGCGGCGACCGCCGCGGCTGCAGAAGGTGCCGTCAGCGACGGTGCGGTGCTCAACTTCGCCCTCAACCTCGAGTACCTCGAGGCCGAGTTCTACTTGCACGCCGTCACAGGCAACGGACTCGCTGATTCGATGACCACCGGCACCGGGACCCGTGGCGGCGTCACAGGCGGTCGCGCGGTCAAGTTCAAGACCAAAACGACCCGCCAGTTCGCCCAGGAGATCGCGTCGGACGAGAAGGCCCACGTCCAGTTCCTGCGGACCGCGCTGGGCTCCGCGGCGGTGAGCCGCCCGCCGATCGATCTGCAGTCCAGCTTCACCGCCGCCGCCCAGGCCGCCGGCCTGGTCAAACCCGGCCACAGCTTCGACGCCTTCGCCTGTGAAGAGAACTTCCTGCTCGCCGCGTTCCTCTTCGAAGACGTCGGCGTCACCGCCTTCAAGGGCGCCGCGCCCCTGATCAGCAACAAGACGTACCTCGAAGCCGCCGCCGGCATCCTCGCAGTCGAGGCGTACCACGCCGCCAGCATCCGCAGCGCGCTTTACCAGCACAGCGGCAGCCTCGACGGCCTAGGCCACCTCGGCCACGACCTCAAGGAGGCCAGCGTCAAACTCTCCAACGCCCGTGACAGCCTCGACGGTTCGGTCGACGACGACCAAGGCGTCGTCGACAGCCAGGGCAATGTCAACATCGTCCCGGCCGACGTCAACGGCATCGCCTACAGTCGCTCCCCCGGCCAGGTCCTCAACATCGTCTACCTCACGCCGAAGGCGGCCACCTCAGGCGGGTTCTTCCCCAAGGGCCTGAACGGCGAGGTCAAAACCAGCGCTGCCAACGGCTGACCCCAACACCACAGGGCTGGCGCCGGAGCGTCTGGGAAGACGCTCCGGCGCCCGTCGACTGTTAGGCCTGGTTGCCCCCGCTCCTGCCGCCGGACGGGGAGCCCGGCAGCAGGAGCGGGAGCGCGCGTTCGTGTTGTTTCTGCCGCGCGTTTCCAGCGCAGGACCGGTCGGCATTGCGCGGACCGACGACGGCGCGACAGGCTCGCAGCATCGTCGCGCCGTATTCCTGCACGACCGCTTCGAAGGGCCGCACGTTTCGCTGTTTCAGAACAGCCTGCCGTCGTCCTCGGCGGGCGGCTCTTCCAGGTTCAGCAGGAAGCGTTTGCGGTGGACACCGCCCGCGTACCCGGTCAGGCCCCCGCTCGCGCCGACCACGCGGTGGCACGGCACGACGATGCTGATCGGGTTCCAGCCGTTCGCGTTGCCCACGGCCTGCGCGGCGCCCGGGTCGCCGAGTTCCGTGGCGAGCTCGCCGTAGGTGCGCTTCTCGCCGTACGGGATCTTCGTGAGCAGTCCCCACACCTTGCATTCGAAGGCCGACCCGCGTGGCGCCAGCTCGAGATCGAAGTCCCGCCGCTCGCCGGCGAAGTATTCCGTCAGCTGGCGGATCGCCTCCGCGAAAGTCGGGTCGCTCCCGGCCACCCGCGGCCCCAGGCCCGTCAGGCGCGGCTCGCGCTTGTGGCCGTCGAAGTAGAGCCCTACCAGGGCCGTGCCGTCCGCGACCAGCGTCAGGTCGCCGACCGGCGAGGCCGCGACCGCGTGTCGAACGCCCATGTCCTCGTTCCCTTCTCCTTGCGTCACACCGGGTAGGCACGCAGGCTCGCCGAAGTGTTAGTTCAGCCCTGCGATTGTTCCCCGCCCACCGGTTGCTGATAGCGCAGGTTGCACTCCGGCGCGGTGTGATAATGGACTCTTTAGTCCATCACCTCGGCTGGGCGGGCGGTTCGACAGCTATGGTCCGCAGGCCTCAGCGCACACCTTTCCGACGTGGTCGACCGAGAAAGGCGCCCAGTGGAAGGTGGGGCGAGGTCTGCTTCCTAAGGGATGCCTCGTAACCCGATGTAGGTCTGCTCGGTAGTTGATCATGGTGTGGTGCAGGTGATCTCGGCGCCGCAGTCGGGCTGGATTGCCCCGTTCACGGGGTTGGAGCCGGGTCGGTTCCGCACGCTGGTGCGGGTCCTGGCGAGCCGCGGTGGTGATGAGATCGGACAAAATGCCGGAAAACCCTGCGCGACTACCGCCGCGCCCCACGCTCAACGACACCATGACCGGCATCGCCCACCTGCACAACACCCACCTCACCGACTGAGCCACAACACAAACCCCACAACGACAACACCAGTCACGAGACATCCCCTCAGTAGCTCCAGTCCTGGCTGCTGATGGCCTATGTGGCATGCGATCTGGCCGACTTCGCGCGTTTCGCCGTCCCGATCGGCGAGCATGAGCTGAACCCCGACGGCGCGACCCATGCGCCAGGCACTGCGCTGGCCCACGCCGCCCGAGTGCTCGCCCTCGCCGAGCGGTACGTCGAAGCCGCCTTCGTGTTCGAGCGTGTGGGCGGCGCCGATTGGCAGGCATCGGCGACGTCCTGGAGGTGTCACCCGAGACCGCTCGAGCGCGCTACGCGATATCCGAGGCCGCCTTCCGGGAACTGCTCTCCCCGAAAAGGCTCGCTCGACCGGAGCCGCCGGCGAGGTGACCAACCTACGGGCCTACATGGTCAGGGAACGGCTGGAATTCGCCCTCAACCTCGACGACTGGGTCCTGCGCCACAGGGACGGCGACAACGACCTCGGCACCGCGCCCGTCTCCGGTGGCCGAGAAGCCTCCCGACCTCACTGAGAGGAACTGAGAGAAAAGGCCTTCGGGCGGCGCGTCGCCGCTGAGATCCCTCCATGCGCACCGGGCAACGTGGCTGACGCGCTGCGGGCTCAGTCGGCGATGGGGCCGACGACTTGCGGGATTTCGAACAGGTTGCCGGTGTCTCCGGTGTGCAGGAACGCGACGTTGCTGCCGGCGGGGATCCGCCCGCTGCGGGCGTGGTCGAGCAATCCTGCGAGTCCCTTGCCGGTGTAGACGGGGCCGACGAAGACGCCCTCGGCTCGGGCCAGCTCGCGGATGGCCGCCGTGCTTTCGGGGGACGCGACGGCGTAGTCCTCGCCGACGAAGCACTGATCGATGTCGATTTCGGCGCGGATTGTCGCGTCGTCGGGCACGGGTGCACCCAAGGTGGCCAGAACCGCCTTGGTCCGTTCGACGATCACGCCTGGGTTCATCCGGTCTTCGTCGTCGACCCTCTGGATGGAGATCGAGCGGAACTTCACCGGGTGGCCCAGACTCAGCTTGGCTGCCAGCATCCCCGGCAGCGCGGTCCCGGTGCCGATCGTGTGGTAGACGTAGTCGAGCTCGACCCCCGCGGCATCGGACTGCTCCAGCATCTCCCGGAACGTGAGGGCGTGCGCGATGTAGCCGTCGGGGTGTGCACCGCCGGCTCCGACGACGAGGACCTTGCGCCCCTGCGCCACGAGTTCGGCCTTGCGCACCGCAATGGCGTCGGTGATCCGCGCGGCCTCCGTCGGAGAGTGCCATTCGTTGCCGGTGACGTTGATGACGTGGGTTTCGACCCCCATCGTCTTGTTGAGCAGGTAGTTGCCGCGGAACTCGCCGAGTTCACCCTGTCGGGACACGTCCCGCGTCAAAACCAGGATCGGCGTGATCCGTGCGCTCAGGCAGGCGGCGGCGAACTGCAGCCCCGAGTTGGTCAGGTACGCGCCCTGGGTGATCACGTGCGTCACCCCGTCCTCGATGGCTCGCCCCAGGATGAACTCGGCCAGACGCATCTTGCTTCCGCTGATCGCACTGGGGCCTGCCAGGTCCTCGCGTTTCAGGAAGAGGTTGATCCCATACGCCGCCGACAGGTTGGGCACGGCGTGGAACGGAGTGGGGTAGAACCCGACCCGACGTCGGGGAAGTTTGTCGATGGCGGTGTCGAAATGCGTGAAGTCCATGTCTCCAGCGTCGACCACGCCTGTCGATTAGCGCAAACGATGATCTCTTCTCGACCGATAAGCTACTCTTAACTTCATGTCTTGGCTGTTCGATCCGCGCCAACTGGTGACCCTTGCGGCGGTAGTGCGGCTCGGCTCGTTCGCCGCTGCCGCGCAGGAGCTGGGCTACACCCAGTCCGCGGTCTCGCAGCAGGTCGCGGAACTGGAACGCCGGATCGGCGCGCGAGTCGTGGTCCGCCGGCCCGTCCGCGCGACCGAGGCCGGGCAGGTCCTGCTCGACACCGAGGCCGCGATAAGCGCGTCGATGAGCCGCGCTGCCACCGAACTCGCGGCCCTCGCGGAGGGCACCGTCGGCGAAGTGCGGCTCGGCGCGTTCATCTCCGCGGCAGCCTCGATCGTCCCTCCCGCGCTCGCACGCCTGCGTGCGACCCGTCCGGCAGTCCACATCACACTCCGCGAACTCGAGCAGCGCGAAACGCATGCGCTGCTGTTCCGGAGCGAGATCGACCTGGCCATCACCTTCGACTACGAACACGCTCCCGAGCCAGCGCCCGCCGGGCTCAGGCAAGAGCACCTCCTCGACGATCCGATCATGGTCATCCTGCCCGTCGGTCATCCCCTGGCCGGAGCTGACAGCGTCACCCCCGCCGACCTGCCGTCGGACGCCTGGATCAACACCGCGGTCGACGTCCGCGACTTGGCAGCCTCACCCATCGGCGCCGACCGGGGAAGCGGACATCGTCTGGACTTCGACGGCATGGACTTCCGCACCGCACTCAACCTCGTCGCAGCGGGCCTCGGCGTCGCCCTGCTGCCGCGGTTGTTGGTGCTGGACCCTCCCCCGAGCGTGGTGGTTCTCCCGATGCGGCAGCCCACCATCGTCCGTCGTCTCTACACCTGCCGACTCGATACCAGAGGCGTGACCGCGCCGATCAGACAGCTCGAAGCGTACCTGCGGGAAGCCGCAACGGAACTCTGAAACGACCGCACCCCAACCCTCGCGCGTCTTCCGCACCTCATCCTCGACGGGGTCTCGGAAACGATTGTTCGCGAGACGTATGCGGCTGATCGGCGTTTCCACAAGAGATCGGTAAAGCATGCCGTGTCCGCGCCAATGTCACGTTCTCGGGGGTTGGTGGCGGGCATGAGATCTACTGGGAGGAGTCGGGGAACCCTGACAGGATCGGGCCAAGACCTCGTCGTCGATGCGCCGTCCCGCGGTGCGCATGGACTCCACGGCCAGGCCGCAGTACTCCGTCGTCCACGCGACGACCGCGTTGGTGACCAGCGTCAAGCACCACGCCTGCTCGGTCTGGGCCTCCAGGTGTCGTGCCCGGACGGTGCCCTCGCGGGTGCAGATCAGATCTCGCTTCAAGGCGTGCAGGGACTCGCCCTTGTTCAGCTGCCGGGAGATCTTGCGCCGGTAGGCCGGGTCGGCGACGTGGCGGGCGGCGTAGATGGTCCGGCGCGACGCGCCGCACTCCGTCAGTGCGGCCGCCAGCGCGTTCTGCCGTCCGGACGCGGAGAGCTTGCCGACCAGGAGCGACGCGGTGGCGTGGCGGAACTTCAACGATCCGGCCAGGCGCAGTAGGTCGTCGTTTTGGCGATCAAGTCGGTGTTGAGCTTGCGGGTCAGCAGGGGCCCGGTGCTCGGAACGCCGCCGAGGCGGAGATTTCCCGATCGCGGCCGACGTCTCGAGCGCGTCGGCGGCACCGAGGTCGGCTCCGGCGCCGCCGAGCGGCGAGAGCACGTCACAGGCACCCTCGCAGGCGGCGGTGAGCAGGCCGATGGCGACGACCAGGAAGATGTCATCGACGAGATCCCCGCCGTCTTCGAAGATCGGGTCGGGGTACCGGGCCTGGAAGTTGGCGTTGAACAGAGGCACCGGGTCCAGGCACGCGTTGGTCTTGTAACTGCCCGGGGGTTCAGCCGGCGGCAAAGGTCCTGCAGGTGACGGTGAATGCGGTCCGTGTCGGCCGGAGCACCGGCGAGCAGGAGGACGCAGTCCTCGGTGGTGTCGCTGTCCAGTGACAGGCAGGCCGCATGCGGGTCGGCACGCTGGCGTGCGCTGCTCGATGAGTTGCTGCTTTTCCGTCGCGAGCTGGTCGACGATACTTTGCCCGGCCAGCGTGATGTCCCGGCCGCCGCGGAAACCTCGGCGGCCGGGACCGGCCCACCGGAGGGCTCCAGTTGCCGCTCGCGGTCCACTCAGGCCGAGTGGGCCGCCCGCCTGCCCGGCCAGATCGGCAGCAGGCCGCGCCCGCTGATGTCGTTGAGAACGATGGCTGAGCACAGGTAGAACGCGACGAAGGAGTCGAGGAGGCCAACCCAGCCGCCGGCCTTGGTCAGCGCGATCGCGGTGGCTCCCGATCCGACGATGTTGGCGAGGCCCAGCAGTACGTAAACCACGACCAGTAACACGAACGCGGCGAACGCGGGCGCGTTGACCACCCGTGCCCCCACGGCGAGCATCGCGGTGAACAACGCCCACACGATCAGGTAAGCGCCGAACATGCGGCCGAAGTTCGCTGCTCCCGCCGTGTTGGTGATCATCGGTGCGTAGAATTGCACGATCAGCGCCGTGGTGAACAGGAAGCAGGCATACGCCGAACAGAACGTCGCGCCGAACAGGTTGTTGCCGCGGAACTCCCAGATCCCGCCGACGAGCATGGCGAGCGCGCCAGTGCCCATCGCGACGGGAACGAACATCGTGGCCGTCCGCTGGTCCACGACACCTGTGTTGGCCAACGACAGAATCGTCAGCGAGAATCCGAACCCCGCCAGCGCGAGTGGCACCCCGCTGGCTGTGGGGGCGAAGGCGGTCGTGGCGGGCTCACCTACCCGCGGCGGCGGCACTTCCGGGGCGGTCCCGGGAGGAGCGGTTCGTTGTGCATATTCTGCGCTGGTCATGATGCTACCTCCAGACTGCGCAGGAGTGCTCTCGACACGGACCGGGTGGAACCGCGCCGAGGCCAGGCCGATCAGACTTCTGTGGCGAGCAGTTCCTTGAGGCCGTTGTCGATGAACCGGGTGTCTTCCGGGTTGAGGCCGCCACCGGCGAAATGCCCCCACGCTCCCGGGATGACGCGAAGTTCCGCCCGGTGCATGTGCTTGACTTCCCACTCGTTGTCCTCGGGCGGGAAGTACAGGTCCTGCTGCGCCGGCATCACGATCGCGGGCGCCCGGATCGCGCCGAGTGCGTCCTCGAGGCTGCGCTTTCCCGGCGTGTTGCCGATGTCGGCGTGCTGCCAGGTCCACAGCATGGCCAGAAGGTTGTTCGCGTCGCGCTTGAGGAACAGGCCCTCCCAGAAGGCCACGAGGAAGTCTTCCAGGGACGCGTAGCCCAGTGGCTCGCGCTCGTAGATGGTCTCCCGGTAGAACTGCTGGCAGAAGCCCCAGCCGGCGTAGACCCGCGCCAGGGCGCGGAGCCCGATGTCGGGTTGCTCGTCGTACCGGCCGCCGTTGTAGGCCGCGTCCGCGGTGAGCGCCGACCTGACCCCTTCCAGGAACACGAAGTTGTGCAGGCTGGTCTTCGCCGATCCGCAGAATGGCAGGATCCGCTTGACCATGTCGGGGAAGCTGACCGCCCACTGGTAGGTCTGTCCGGCGCCCATCGACCAGCCGGTGACCAACTCCAGTGTCCGGATGCCAAAGCGCTCGGTCACCAGCCGGTGCTGGAACTGGACGTTGTCATACATGGTCACCCGGGGAAACGACGCGCGGTCATGCGGCGCGGGGGTGTTGCTCGGCGACGAGGACAACCCGTTGCCCAGCATGTTCGGAATGATGATGAAGTATCTCGCCGGATCGAGCGCCATCCCCTCGCCGATCAGCCATTCATTGTCGTAATGCTGCCCGGAATACCACGTTGGGTACACGATCGCATTGCTCTTGTCACCGTTGAGCTCGCCGTACGTCTTGTACGCGAGCTTGGCATCGCTGAGCGTGGCGCCTTCTTGTAACCGGACGGTACCAAGGTCGAATATTTCGTAATCCACGAGAGCCTCCCTGCCGGTTTCTCCGGCTGCGCCCTCCTCGTGGCTCTACAGTACGCCGCCACCGGCTAGGTGATGAGGGCTGGCCGACCTGTATCGCGCCAGTTCCCGCCCCGGCCGACCAGCGCTGATACCGGTGGGCCCTCGGTGTTCAGGTTGTGCAGGTAGAGCAGCTCGCAACCCGTCCACGACGGACTTCGACCCTTCACTGGACCCAGAGTGACAGTCTGTCACTTTGGGTTTTGTTCGGGGCCCACGAGGTACCGCCACACCGGTGCCGCTCATTGTCGGAAACACCTGAAAACTGCATTGCACCTGCCTTTTAGAGCCGTGGGTTCTGGGGTTGAACCGTGGCAGCGGCTCGAACTCACACAGGGTTGCCGCTGCTCACAGCGGGCAACGTGAGGCGTGTGGTTCGTGGGCACCTGATCTTGACGACATGTCCGAGCCACACGAAGACCTCGACGAGGGCAAGCTCACTCTGATCTGCGACGCGGTCAGCCCAACGTGGGCTGTCGAAGACGCCGAGGAACCTGAACTCGGAGACGAGGTGCTCGCCGAGCGACGGACTGCGCACTGCGACGTGCTTCGGCAGCGAGCACGCGGGCTGATGCACGGACGATCTGGTCCGGGGTGAGGTCGCCCCATCGACTGCTTTGTTTGCGTGCCGTCGCGGCTTCTCTGCACCAAGCAAGCCGACGCGCCGGAAGTCTCAGCCGATCAGGCCAGCTGGTTGCCTGCTCAGGACTTCAACGGTGCACGTTTGCGCGCGAGCACGAACGCTTGCGGTGTGTCCTCCTTAAACTTGCCGTCCTCGTCAGGCTCCCGGAGGACCTGAACGCGCGCGATGAGCCCGGCACTGTGCAAGAGGTTGATCACCTGGTCTGGCTGGCGCTGGTGAAAATCGAGCGAGACCGGATGTCCGCCCGCCTGAGAGCGGTGCAGCACCCCTTCGCCGGCTTGGAACGCCAACTGCACGTACCCGCCCGGTGCCAGTACCCGGTTAAATTCGGCAAAGACCTCCGGTAGATGCTCAGTCGGTATATGGATAATCGAATACCAAGCCACGATTCCGCTTAACGAACCATTATCCACATCCAGCTCAGTCATCGCCCCCACATCGAACCGCGAGTCCGGATACATTTGCCGAGCCACCTCGATCATCTGAGGTGAAAGATCCACTCCGAACACCGACAAACCCAACCGGCGCAGGTAATCGGTCACTCGTCCGGTGCCGCAGCCAAGGTCGGCCACCGGCCCAGCATTCGCGCTCTGGACCAGTTCTGCGAACCCGTTGAGAAGCGCACGGTCAAGAGGCTTGGCTGCCAATTCATCATAGAGCCACGCGCCGTAGTCCGAAGCCAGCGTGTCATAGGAATCGCGGGTCTGGACAACAAAGTCTGCATCGGCCATTGCCACACAGTAGCGGCGCTCCGGGCCCGCTGGGCCGGGGTGGTGAGTGGCCAGGATTGCCGGTCGGATGGGATGACGACCTGGTCGGGGTTGAGATCGGTGTGCCACCCGCGCCAGGCGGCGAGGCTGGCGTGGCCGAGGTCGCGGGAGATCTGGCGGATGGGGATGCCGTGGGCTTCGGCGGCGATGGCGTAGAGGTACCGGGCCGCGTGCGGGTGGATGGTGTCGGCGATCGCGCGCACGGCGGCGGCGTGCGCGCGGATCGTGCTTGAGTTCGCGCCGCGGCGCCGCAGGCTGCGGCACAGGTACTGCAGCGCGTCGGTGACCTGCTGGGGCTCCAGCCGAATCCCGAGGCGGCCGGCCAGCAGCGGTCGGTCCGCCGGTTTCGACGACACCTGCCCGCGCACGGCGACCTCGCGGGTGTGCCCCGGCGGCGTCGCGGTCGGCGAGATACTCGTCGATCATGGCGAGCACCCAGTCAACGACGAGGACCCAGCGACGTCTGCGGCTCTTGCCCTTGGGATCACGGGTATCTCGCCGAAAATTCAACCGAATAGGCCCCGACCAGGCGCTGACCGGACCCCCGAGCGCTGATGGTCAGGCGCAGAGAGTCGGCGAGGGAGGCGCGACGCCTCGCTCTCGACGAGCAGGTTTTCCACTGCAGCGACCACGATGTGCCCGCATACACCGCGGCCTGTGAACACAGTTTCCGCTGGTCAGCATGACCAATGAGCTGTGACTGAGATCGCCGCGCCGAGCAACTGTCGATGATCGCGTCACCACCCCGTGGACGGCTTGTCATCCTGTCCAGGTGATGTAACCGGCGACCGGAGGCCGCCATCGTGGGGACGTTCCGGCGACCGCGCCGGTGGCCTTGGAAAGGCGTCGTCGCGATCGGCCGGCGCCGACGTCGGCCGCACGAGGAGGCAGTGCGTTGACAGAGAGGAAGACCAGGCGAGAGTCGCAAGCCGGCAGGTCTGTCCTGCTCACTTTGGCAACAGGGCAGTTCGTCATGGCTCTGGACACCACCGTGATGAACACCGCGATCGCGACCGTCGCCGAGGACCTCGGCACGACGGTCACAGGCATCCAGACGGCGATCACGCTCTACACGCTGGTGATGGCCTCGCTCATGATCACCGGCGGGAAGCTGGGCGAGATCCTCGGCCGCAAGCGAGCGTTCTCGATCGGCTGCGTCGTGTACGCGTGCGGGTCACTGACCACGGCCCTGGCACCGAACCTCGTGGTGCTCATCATCGGCTGGTCGTTCCTGGAAGGCCTGGGAGCGGTGCTCATCATGCCGGCGATCGTGGCGCTCGTGGCGTCGAACTTCGGCAAACCCGAGCGTCCCAGGGCTTACGGTCTGGTCGCGGCGGCGGGCGCTATCGCCGCCGCGCTGGGCCCGGTGATCGGCGGCGCATTCACAACCTACGCGTCGTGGCGCTGGGTCTTCGCCGGCGAGGTGTTGATCGTGCTGGTGATCCTGGTCCTGGTCAGGCGCGTGAACGACACGCCGGCCGAAAAAGGGACCAAGCTCGACCTCGCTGGCACCGCGATGTCCTCGCTAGGACTCGGGATGATCGTGCTCGGTGTCCTGGTCTCCGGCAGCTGGGGTTTCATCCAGCCGAAGCCCGGCGCCCCGACATGGCTCGGCCTCTCGCCCGGGATCTGGCTTGTGCTCGCCGGCGGCGTGATGTCCGCGGTCTTCCTCGTGTGGGAAAAGCGGCGTGTCACGCGGCACGAGGGCGCACTCGTCGACCCGGCGCTACTGCGTGTCCGGCAACTGCGCAGCGGCGTCGGCTCGTTCCTGTTCATGTTCCTCGTGCAGGCCGGCCTCTTCTTCACCATCCCGCTGTACCTGTCCGTCGCGCTCGGACTGTCGGCGGTGGAGACCGGCATCCGGCTCCTGCCCCTGTCGCTGACGCTGCTGCTGTTCGCGGTAGGCATCCCCAAGCTGCGGCCCGACGCCTCGCCACGGCGGGTCGTCACACTCGGGTTCTTGGCCGTCTTCGCAGGCATCGTGCTCCTCATCGTGCTGCTCGACGTCAGCGCCGAGCCCAAGATCATCACCGGACCGCTGCTGCTTGCCGGTGCGGGCCTGGGCGCGCTTGCCTCACAGCTGGGCAGCGTCACGGTGTCGTCCGTGCCCGACGAGATGAGCGGCCAGGTCGGTGGCCTGCAAAACACCGGAACCCAGCTCGGCGCGTCGATCGGCACCGCGCTGGCAGGCGCTGTCGTGATCTCTGCTCTGACCGCGTCCTTCTTCGCCGGCATTCAGGACAACCCCGACGTGCCTGCCGAACTCACGGCACAAGCGCAGACGCAGCTGTCCAGCGGAGTGCCGTTCCTGTCCGACAACCAGTTGAGAGCTGCACTGGACAACGCGGACGTCCCTCCGGAGACGGTCGACGCGGTGGTGACGACCAACGCCCAGAGCCGCATCGCGGGGCTGCGGTCGGCACTAGCGGTGCTGGCGATGCTCACGCTGCTGGCACAAGTCGTCACCGGCGGCATACCCAGGGAACAGCCCGGTGCTCGCCCGAAACCGGATCCTCCGACCGGGTAGCGCAATCTCGTCCGACAGAGCCGTCACCCGCCGCGACATCCACCAGCTGTGCCACGCCCACGCCATCGAGCTCATCAACTCCGGCGTCTCCATCGAGGTCGTCCGCCGCCGGCTCGGCCACGCCTCCACCGAAACCACTAAGATATGAACGCTGCTCGCCGTTCAGGTCGCCGACGACGAAATCCGCGAAGAAGTCGGCGCCCTTGAGGCGCAGCCGCTGGCCGCGCTGATTGCCCACCTGCAGGAGTATCGGCGGAAAGCCGGTCAGATCCGCCATGACCGCCGGGCTCAGCAGCGGCTGGCGGGGATCCTGCCCGGCCGTGTACATGGCCCCGGTGCGTTCCAAGCCCGCGCGCGTGAAGATCGGGTCGACGCTCGCCTTGGTGTCCATGCTTTCGCCCGTCCTGGTGGCGTCCAGTCCGGGGGAGAACGCCACGATCGCGGCGGGCAGAGGCAGGCCCGCGTCGCGAGCGGCCAGGCTGGTCGTGACCGTCAGGCCGCCACCGCCCGAGTCGCCGGCGAACACGATCGTCGAGGAGTCCACGCCGTTGTCCAACAGCGCGCGGTACGCGCCCAGGGCGTCGTCGATCCCCGCCGGAAAGGGATGCTCCGGTGCCAGTCGGTAGTCCACCGAAAACGCCCGGCATCCGGTCCTCACCACGAGGTTCGCCGTCAACGACAGCGCGGTCTGCGGCGAGCCGAACACCCAACCGCCGCCGTGGAAGTACAGGATCGTCTCCGGGCGCACCCCCTGCTCAGGCTCGACGTACAGGGCCTGCCGGTCGCCGAGAGTTGTCGTGCAGGTGCGGATTCCGGACGGGACGATCATTCTGGACATTAGTGTCGCGAATCCGGCTCGCAGGGCCTCGACCGAGGGCGGCGGGCCCTCTGGGTGCGGTTGCCGGAACATCGCGTCGATCTTCTCCCGCTGCCGATCGGGCTGGCGTTCCTGCTCGGCCGGCGCGCCGCAACTCGCCGCTACACCTACGGTCTCGGCCGCGCCGAAGGCCTCGCCGGAGTCGTGGTCGTCCTGATCATCGCCGCCTCCGCCGCACTCGCCGCCTACGAGGCGATCCAACGACTGCTGCACCCACACCCGGTCGAGCATCTGTGGGTCGTCGCGCTCGCCGGGCTCGTCGGCTTCGCGGGCAACGAACTCGTCGCCCGCTACCGCATCACCGTCGGCCGCCAGATCGGGTCGGCTGCCCTCGTCGCCGACGGCCTGCACGCCCGCACCGACGGCTTCACCTCCCTCGCCGTCGTCCTCGGCGCCGTCGCGCTCGGCTTCCCCGCCGCAGACCCGATCCTCGGTCTCGTCATCACCGTCGCCATCCTGTTCGTCCTGCGCGACGCGGCCAAAGAAGTCTTCCGCCGGCTCATGGACGGCGTCGAGCCCGCCACCGTCGAACTCGCCGAGCGCACCGCGCGCGCTGTTCCCGGCGTGCACGACGTCGCGGACCTGCGCATGCGCTGGATCGGGCACAGCCTCCACGCCGAACTCGCCATCCGCGTCGAGAGCACCCTCACCGTCGAGCAGGCACACCAGCTCGCGCACGACGTCGAGCACCAGCTCCGCCACGTCACACCACGCCTCGCCACCGCCGTCATCCACACCGAACCCACCACCGGCGCCGACAGCGCACACAACACGAATGCGGGTGTCAGATGACGGGGCCGAGCAGCTGATCACCTCAAGGCACTGGACCGCGACACCGCCACCGAACTCGACCGCACCAGCCCGGCCGCCCTCTACAGCTGGGACAGCCGTTCAGAACCACGGAAGCCGCAAGGTGTCGACTGGCCAACGATGCGCATCGCCGCGGTCTGCGCCGTTGCGAGGCCGAAGGAGTCGTCCCCGCACCCTGATGTCCGACCGGCAACACGTGGCAAGCACGGGCCTCATGACCGGGTGGTGAAGGGCTTGCAGCGGGCGTAGTGCACTTAGTCCTGCAACGACACTTCGTTAGGAAGCGACCGGCGTGTCGGTTAGGCTCTGGTTCGACGGTCGTGTAGTTGATCTTGTGTGCTGGAGATGGTGACGGACTGGTCGGCGCGTTTCGCT
>NZ_JBFAAJ010000023.1:51792-134894 GCF_040639695.1 Amycolatopsis sp. NPDC023774 | reverse complement strand
TGCAGCCAGTTGCACTCCTGAAAGCGCTTCGACGTGAACGCCTGTCCCTCCGGCACGGTCACGAACTCCCACTCCGGCAGCGGCGGTTGCGTCTCCGGGTCGCCGAAGTAGGCCCACAGCACATCGCCGCGCTTGACCAGCGGGTAGGCTTTCAGCTTGACGTTGGCGCAGAAGTTGCTGGTCTCGGGCTCGCTCGGCACCTCGATCGCCTGACCGGTGTAGTCGTACTTCCAGCCGTGGTACGGGCAGCGCAGGCCGCCGTCCTCGTTGCGGCCGAACCACAGCGAGACACCGCGGTGCGCGCAGAACTCGTCCATCAGGCCGTAACGACCCTCCGAATCACGGAAGGCGATCAGCCGCTCCGACAGGATCTTGACCCGCACCGGCGGGCAGTCGTCGGCGGGCAGCTCCTCGGCCAGCAGGACGGGCTGCCAGAAGCGCCGGAACAGGGCGCCCATCTTGGTCCCCGGCCCGGTCTGCGTCAGCAGTTCGTTGATCTCTGTTCGGAGCACGCTGAAGTCCTTTCACGCCGGCGATCGCGAAGCCGTCATAGGATTGAATATCAGACCATTGAGCCACTGGCAATGGGCTATCCTGCAGTCAAGGTCAGACGACTTGCTCGTCGGGCACGTCGACGATCAGCCCGTCCAGCTCCGAGGTCATCTGAATCTGACAAGACAGGCGGCTGTTGACCTGCCGATCGCCGACCGCGAGATCAAGGAGGTCGTCCTCCATGTCACCGACCTCACCAACCTGATCCACGTACTCTTCGCGCACCCGCACGTGGCAAGTGCCACACGAGAGGCAGCCCCCGCACTCGCCGATGATCCCGGGAACGCCCGCGCGCACGGCCGCGCTCATGACACTCTCCCCAGCGGATGCGTCGACGACCCGCTCCTCGCCGCCACTGTCCACGTACACGATCTTCGGCATGCGGCGTCCCTCGATTCCGGCTAATGGACTTACCAATATACCAGCTTGTTGTCGCTACGCAAGCAGCGAGGCGGGATTGGATGTCGCTGGGCCAGAGGATGAGGCGGTAGCGGTCGTTGACGAAGCGGCCGTCGTCAAAGATGGTGCGGAATCCGTTGGCGTAGACCGCGGGCGGTGTAATCGCCGGGTGGGATGGTGGTGCGGAGAATGGTGGGGCGGTAGTCGAATTTGGGCACGACGATGCGAGCGCTGGTTATTCGGAGGCCGGCTTCAGCGACGCGGTCCCAGTCGTCGAGGTTGTCAAGCGAAGTGCCCACACGGCCGACCCGCGGGCAAGCGACAGCAGTACAAGCGCACGGGAGAGACATGGGAAAGAGCCGCGATGGCATTGATATGCTCGCCGAGAAGCTGATCGCTGACTTCAACCGACACGACGCCCGTGACTTCGCCGCCAACTTCACTCCGCAGGCGTCCTTCGTGGACTTCCTCGGACGGAGAATCCGAACTACGCCGAGCGGCGCTTTGCCGACGACGATAAGTTCGTCAGCGCGCACGGCAGCGCGGCCCTGGACCTGCTCTGCACTGCGGTCGCCCGCGCGAGCCCGTGCCTGGTGGGCGCGTCGCACGATGCGCTCGTCGAGCACCAGCCGGCGCGTTGCGTTGTCGAGGTGCTGCCCGGTCATGGCCAGCTCAGCGGCCAGCAGCCAGGTTTCGGCCCGTGCACGTACTGCTTCAGCATCATCGGCTTTCCTGGGTGTCGTTCCCGACCGCGCCGAAGCTGCTCGTGACCGTCGGCGCGGCGTCGCGGGTTTCAGCAGCGAGGGCGAGGTCAACGAGTTGACGGACGGCTTCCGCGCGACTGCCGATCCCCCGCTCTGCCGCCCACGCCTCGACGCGCGCCTGGCGGTCGTCGCCGAGCTTGAGCGGGAACGGCTTGCCGCCCACGACCACTGGTCGGCCCGGGCCGCGTTCCTCCAACAGAACGCACGAAATTCCCCTCGCCAAGAGCAACCAGCCCAACCTGCTCGGCCCCCGACGAACCCAAGATCGCTCTGCCAAACGGGATTACTCAAGGAAATAGACCAAGCGGCCTATTTGACGGATCGCGACCGTGTGACCCAAGTCGCATTGAAAGCAATTAAGCCACAGATCATGCAAAACGGACAAATTATTGTAATGCCGCAATCGGGACCAGAAGTAACTCTCTGTCAGTCCTCCAGAGCGCCCCACGACCGCTACCAACCCGCTGGCGCTTGAGCCCACACGATCCCCGGCGCCCACAGTCGTCGCTGGGGCCTGCGTGGCGACACCGATCTTGGAGCAAATCTGGAGCAGTGGCACGTGATCAACGGTGATCAACGGTCTCAGACTGCGCACAACAGCCACCAACAACAACGCCCGACCAGCAGGTTCTCCATAATCGCAGGTCAGCGACTTGATCGAACCTTACTGGCAGTGAGGGGGTCAGGGGTTCGAGTCCCCTTAGCTCCACAGTGACGAATCACCGCCCACCGGAACAAAGGTTCCAGGTAGGGCGATTTTTCGTACCACCAACGCTTGAGTTTGGGAATGCTCGACAGCGCCAGCGGTGAGAAGCCTCGAGCAGCGGTGAGATGTAATCTGGGGTCGCGCGCATAGCCGGGGCAGCACCCTCCGAAGGGGCGGAACCTTGAGAGCTAATGGGCACCCGGAGGGCAGGTCCGGTCACGCCGCAGCAAGGAGGACTGGGTGCAACCACGCCACCGGGCTCGTCGGCGCGCTCGATCCACATCGATTCGGCCTGTATCGGAACATGTCCGGGGCTACGTCGCGTCGGATGCTTCGGGGGTGAAGGTGAGCTGCGGGGTGGCTCCGGTGTGAACGCGGACGTGGCCCCAGTCACCGGTGATGTCGTAGTAGCCGTCGTGGTATCGGAGGCTGTCGATGTTGCCGAGGTCCTCTTCGCCCGCGGCATCACGATATGTCCGGGCTGAGCGGGTGATCCAGTCGATCTTCGTGGCGCTGCCGATGGTCAGGGTGGCGTCGGCGTAGCAGTGCTGCTCGTCGGGTGCGGCGCGTGGTAGCAGGAGTGGCCGGGGGTGAGCACGAGGTCGAGGGTGAACGACACTGCTTCCGGGTGTTCGTTGATCGCCAGGACGTAGCTGTCCTCCAAGCACACCTGGGCGAGGTCGGTGAAATCGGGGTAGTTCTTCTTGCTTACTGATCCCAGGTGATCGGTGTGTGGTTGCCCGGGACTCTTCCTCGTGACCGGGTTCCCGGACGGGTCAGTGCGGACGCCGTCCTGGTTTTGCAGATCGACATGCGGGTTTTCGCTGCCAGGCGTTCGTGCGCTTCCCTGCTTGAGCGTCATGCGAACGATGCCGTTGTCGTCGACGCAGTTTTCCGGGCCGGTTGGTGTCTGCTCCTTGGTCCAGCCCTGGGCACCCGCGTAGCGCTGCAGGTCGGACACCTTCGGCGGACTGCCTCCGTCGAAGTATTCCGACAAGGTGGCCTTCACCGCCGGGACCCTCCGGGCCGCTCCGCGGGCGTGTCCGGTTTCTCACCGGCGCGGGCGCCCTTGAGTATTTTGCCTGCCACCCCGCCGATGAACACGCCGCCGAGTATCTAGCCGGTGGCCCGGCCGGGGTGATCCCACCAGTGGACCCAGTCGAAGCACCTCGTCGGCAACGGCGGCTGGAACGGCTTCAGCCGCATCTCCTCCGCCGGCGCGGACGTGCTCTACACCGTCACCACCACCGGCGATCTGCGCTGGTACCGCTACCTGCCCTACAGCGACACCTGGGCCCCGGCCCCACCACCATCGGCGCCGGCGGCTGGCAGAAGTTCACCGACGTCGAAGCCGAACGCAACGCCTGCGTCCTCCCCAACTGACGCCGGTTAGTCCGATCTGCCGTGCGGGCCAGCTTGCGGCCCGCACGGCATTTCACTACCCGGCCCATGATCAGCCGCCACAGACGGAGGTAGCGTTCACTCGAGAGCCGGAAATGTCTGCCACTCAAAGAACCAGCTTCGCGAAGGTGAAACAAACGAGCCATGACCGAATTGTCCAACCAACGCCTCAGGGTGGGGCGGGCCACGCGTGCGTCCCAGCGAGCCTGGGCCTACCTGGCTTTGGCCGCGGTCACGCTCCTCAACGTCATCTCCCACGCGGACGTCCAGCGGGACGCGCACACACGCCTGTTCGGTGACGCGCTGAACTACTACCGGATGTCGGTGCAAACCGGCGCCCCGGTCGAGAACCCCTTCGCGCTGAGGATGCTCAGCCCCTGGCTGGTGCACCGCGCGCACCTGCTCACCGGGATGTCGTTCGACGCCCTGTGGCTCGTCCTCACCGTCACCACCACCTTCGCGGCCATCCTCGTGTTCTTCGAGTTCTTGTGGAACCACCTGCGGCTGCAGCTCTTCACCGCCGGCCTGACGGCACTCGCGCTGGCGTGCACCTTCTGGTATGCGCCCTACGCCTTCTCCGACGCCGACCTCGTCGACCCACTCAACAACCTGATCTACGTCGTGGCACTCTGGCTCGCATTCCGCAGCCGGCTCATCCCGTTCACGATCGTGGTGATCATCGGCGCGATCAACAAGGAAACCGCGCTGCTACTCGCCCCGCTCTACCCGCTGCTCGCCTGGACCCGCCAACGCTCGCTACGCGACCGACGCGTCCTCATCGCGCTCGCCGCCACCATCGTCGCCATCGCCGCCTATGCCGGATACCGCTTCTGGGCCCAGCACCTCATCGGCGGAAGCTACGGCTTCGGCACCGGCCAAGCCAACACCAGCCTGCTGGACAACATCCGCTTCGCCCTCGCCGCCGGCAAGAACACCACCCAGCTCAGCCTCTTCGTGACCTTTCACTTCTTCTGGCTGGTCTTCGCCTACGGCCTCTATCGCCTGTACCGCCACCAGGGACTCCGCAGCGAACTCCTTATCGCGAGCCTCTGGCTCTTCGGGTGCTGCCTCGCCGGCAGATTGCTCGCCACCGACACCGACCGCGTGTTCATCATGATGGCCCCGCTCGTCCTTGCCGTCACCGCACTCATCCTCGACCAGCACCGCGGCGAGAAGCCTCGTCTCTGGGTCGGGCTGCTCGTCGCCGGTTACGTCGCCATCAACCTGCGTTGGGTCCCAACCCCCGCCAGCCTCATCGTCGACGCGCTCGCCGGAATCGGCTTCGCACTACTCGTCCAAACCGGACAACTCAGCACACAACACCGACCACCGAAGCCGGAAGACTCCCGACGCAATACCGGCATTTCCGCGTTCGCGGATACCGACATCATTCCTGTCATCCCGGCGCTGGCAAAGCCCCACACCGGCGGACAAGATGCCAAGGTCACCCTGGCCATCACAGAAGGCGCACAGAGCGAGCAGATCGCCCAGATACCAACCGTCTGATCCGCGCCATCTGTCCAACTCCGGCCGAAACTCCGGATAGACGTGCCAAACGCCCTGGAGCAAATCTGGAGCAGCGACGCGTGATCAACGACTCTCGACGAGTCGAACTGCGCCAAACCGTCACCAATCGCACCCGGCGACCAGCGGGTTCTCAATAACCACAGGTCAGGGCCATGATCGAACCTCACTGGCAGTGAGGGGGTCAATGGTTCGAGTCCCCTTAGCTCCACAGTGACGAATCACTGCCCGCCGGAACAAAGGTTCCAGGTAGGGCGATTTTTCGTACCACCAACGCTTGAGTTTGGGAATGCTCGACAGCGCCAGCGGTGAGAAGCCTCGAGCAGCGGTGAGATGTGATCTGGGATCGCGCGCATAGCCGGGGCAGCACCCTCCGAAGGGGCGGAACCTTCAGAGCTGATCGAGCGCCCGGAGTGCAGGTGACACACGTGGCTGATCGGCGTTTCCGGAGGAGCTAGCTTCACAGGTGCCGTGTCCGCGCGAATGTTACGTTCTCGGGGGTTCGCGATACGGCCTGGATGCCTGCGGCGACCGGTTCGCCACAGGGCACACCGAGGCTGTCCGAATTCGCTGGTGGGTGTCGTTCAGGATTCGGTGATCTTGATGTACCCCTCTTGGACGAGCTGGATCGTCCTGGCCAAAGGCGCCGGCACTGGCCACCCTTGCCTGGCGCGAGAGCAAGTAGCTTGGCACAACTAACTGCTCCGTTGAGCCATCACAGACGTGCTGATGCAGCTGCCGGCGCGCAGTCGGCAAGGAGCACCTCGTGCCCCGCCGGGCTGGTTGTGCGCCTGGCCGAGCACGAGCTCCGGATCCGAACAAGACTGCCCGCACCGTGCCGGCGACGTTGGAGGCCACCTAGCCGGGTCTCGACCTCGGGCGCCACCTGCGAGTAAATCTCCACTATCCGATCGGGCAGATGATTACCGAGCCGACGGGGCTGCACGGTCGGCACTTGCGGCGAATGCCCGGTGCGGCAGCGCGACGGCGAAGCCGTAATGAAACAGCCGAACTGCCTCACGCCGCAGCAGTTCGCGGACGGCCACGTGCAGGCGTGCGTCGGACGCCCACGATCGTGGTCGATCCGGCGGACGGCTGCGCGCCGAGGTCGCCGGAATTGTCGGGACCCGAAACTACGATGGCGGCACATCCAACGGAGGTGTGCAATGCGGGATGCGGTGCTCGAAGCGGCGAGGTTCCTCGCCGCCGGACGCATGCGGCAGCTCACGCTCGAGGACGTGGCCGACCACGTCCGGTACAGCCCGTTCCACCTGGCGCGCGCGTTCGAGCGACAGGTCGGCATGCCGCCGGGCAAGTTCCTCGCCGCGCAACGGTTCCAGCTCGCCAAGGAGCTGCTGCTGGACACCGGTGAGAAGGTCGTCGACATCTGTCACGAGGTCGGGTTCTCCGCGCCCGGCACCTTCACGACGCGGTTCACCGCGGCGGTCGGGGTGAGCCCGCACCGGTTCCGGCAGCTGCCCGACCTGCTCGCCGACCACCCGCCGGCTCCGGTCCGGGTGGCCGGCGCGGACTGCGCGGGTGGAGCCGTCACCGGCCGGGCACTGCTGAGCCCGGCCGCGCTCGCCGCGCTGGACGGCGGGCCGGCGGTCTACGTCGGGCTGTTCGCCGCGTCGGCGGCGCGCGGCATCCCGGTCAGCGGCGCGCTGCTCGGGCCTGACCTGGAGTTCACGCTCACTTGCGTGCCGCCCGGCACCTACCGGCTGCTGGCCTGCGCCCTGCCGGCGGCCGCCGATCCGCGCGAGCAGCTCGCACCGACGGTGCAAGCGGTGGGCTCGGCCCCGCGGGCGGTGCGGATCCGGCCTGGTCCGGTGCCGCTGCGCCAAGACGTCCACCTGGACCTCGCGCCGTCGTGGTCGCCTCCGGTGCTGGTCGCGCTGCCCCCGCTGGCCTCTGCGGGAGCGCAAGAATGGAGAAGCGCCTCCCGTCCGGCGCGAATAGGTTGAGCGGGTCAGGGAACGTAGGCAGGGAGCAGGCATGCCTGGAGTTCGAGTACTGGTCGGCACGCGCAAGGGCGCATTCATCCTCACCTCGGACGAGGACCGCACGCACTGGGAGGTGGACGGCCCGCACTTCGGCGGCTGGGAGGTCTACCACCTAGCAGGTTCGCCCGCGGACCCCGACCGGCTGTACGCGTCGCAGTCCACGTCGTGGTTCGGGCAGCTGATCCAGCGCTCCGACGACGGCGGCAAGACCTGGCACCAGGTCGGCCACGACTTCGTCTACGAGGGCGGCGCCGGCGAGCACCTCTGGTACGACGGCACACCCAGGCCGTGGGAGTTCACCCGGATCTGGCACCTGGAGCCGTCGCTCACAGACCCGGACACGGTGTTCGCGGGAGCGCAGGACGCTGCGCTGTACCGCAGCACCGACGGCGGGAAAAGCTGGCGGGAACTCACCGGGCTGCGCAAGCACACGTCCGGACCGCGCTGGCAGCCGGGCGCGGGCGGCTTGTGCCTGCACACGATCATCCTCGACCCGCGGAACTCGGAACGCATGTTCGCCGCGATCTCCGCGGCCGGGGCGTTCCGCAGCGACGACAGCGGCGAAACCTGGCAGCCGATCAACCGCGGGCTGCACTCCGACGGCATCCCGGACCCGGACGCCGAGGTCGGGCACTGCGTGCACCGGATCGCACTGCACCCGTCGCGGCCGGACGTGCTGTTCATGCAGAAACACTGGGACGTGATGCGCTCGGACGACGCCGGCGAGCACTGGCGCGAGGTCAGCGGCAACCTGCCGAGCGACTTCGGCTTCCCGATCGCGGTGCACCCGCACGAACCGGAAACGGTGTACGTGGTCCCGATCCACAGCGATTCCGAGCACTACCCACCGGAGGGCAAGCTGCGCGTGTACCGCAGCCGCACCGGCGGCGACGAATGGGAGCCGCTCACGAACGGCCTGCCGCAGCAGAACTGCTACGTCAACATCCTGCGCGACGCGATGGCCGTCGACTCCCTCGACGAGGCAGGAATCTACTTCGGCACCACCGGCGGCCAGGTCTACGCGTCCCGCGATTCGGGCGAGAACTGGGCCCCGATCGTGCGCGACCTGCCCGCGGTGTGCTCGGTCGAAGTACAGACCCTGCGATGACGACAGTCGTCCGCGTGAAGCTGCCCACGCACCTGCGCCGCCTGGCGAAGGTCGACGGCGAAATCCGGCTGCCGGTCGACGACCCACCGACGCGCGAGACCCTGCTGGACGCTTTGGAACGCACCTACCCCCAGTTGCGCGGCACCGTCCGCGACACGACCACCGGCAAGCGCCGCGCGTTCGTCCGGTTCTTCGCCTGCGAGGAAGACCTGTCGAACACCGCCCCGGACACCGAACTGCCCGCACCGGTGCTGTCGGGAGCCGAACCGTTCCTGATCATCGGCGCCATGGCGGGCGGCTGACCACGAACCACCACGCCGGGGAGGGTCTCCTGGCCTCGGTGCGTCCCGGGGGCGCACCGAGGCCAGGGCTCGTTCGCGCTCTCCCCGCACGATGCGCGCGAATGCTGAGGCATACCGTTCCGGTGCCACAGCGGCCGAAGTCCCGCTCCGGACGCGCCTGCCCCGAACACGCGCAGCGATCAGCTGATCCTCCGTGCCGTCGAACTGGAACGGCGACCACGGGACCGTGGCGACAATGCAGCGCATCAGGAGGATCCGGTCTTGTCCAAGAGCCGAACGAGTTCGACCGGCCTTTTCATCGATTGCCGTGGCGCAGATCGGGAGTGCCACCGTGAATTCGACACACGAAAAAAGCCACCCCAGGTGGACCGTCGGGCTGGACCTACACCAACACCGTCATCAGTTGAGGACACCACGGGCCGGGTCGCCAACTCCCGCTACACCATCCCGACCACCGAAACCGGGTTCGGCGGCAACTACTTTTTTCCGCCGCAGCCGTGGAGCCCAACCGAGTGAGAGGGGCGGCATCGCACAGCCCCTCCCGCTCGGGCCACGGCTCACGCCAGCGGGTAATGGATCATCTCCACGCCGCCGGTGGCGTAGTTCGGCACGTCGCCGGCCACGGCTTTGCCCGCTGCGGACGCCAGTGCGGCGGACATGGCCTGAGCGGATTCGAAGTCGCCGTGGAACACGGCGAAATACGGGTTGTCGTCGCCGAATCCGGCCACGTCCAGTGAGTAGTCCGACCGGACCAGGCCGGGAAGTTTCACGGCCAAAGGGAGGTGTGTGTTGACGTAGTAGTCGCGGAAGTGCTCCGGGTCCAGCGGCGGGCGGTAGAGCACGGTGAGACGGTGCATCGGAATCCTTTCTCGACACTTGACAATGGAGCGGCCATCGCGCGGCCGACGAGCGGTACAAGCCGGAGACATGACGGGACAGATTCTCGCGCCCAGGTTACCGATGGCGCATCGACACCCGATCGCCACAGCGGCGGAGACCCCAGCCAAACCCGCCGATCGTCGTGGCCCCGAGCACGTTGTGGCTTCGCCCGCTCGAACCGCTGCGGTCACGGATTCGGGTCCATGCGCCAGCGCAGGCGAGTGGCAGATTTCAGACACAGCAGCTCGAATTTTCGCGGTCGCGCACGAGCGTCTTCACTGTGCCGATCTTGGTGCAACTGCCCCTGAACCAGCGGTCGACAACCGGTGTCGAGTGGCTCCTCGCAGTCGACGAGCGGAGCCATCGAACCGCACTGGGTTGGCACCCCGCCAGTCGTCGAGGTGATCGCCGGAATCGGCTCTGGCCGCTTGTCCAAACCGGTCAGCTCGGCGCACCGCATCAACGGCGGAGGCGGGAACGCCCCTGCACAAAACGGTGCCTCCGCAGTCGAGGACACCGGCGTCGATCGGGCTGCTCTCCCCCTGTCGGTAGCGTGTTGCGGGCCTCGCTGTCGACGGTCACCGACAGCGCTCGTTGTGCTACGGTCGCCCGAAATGGCCCGGAATTCGCCCAGGTTCCGATCTTGCCACGGCGCTCGAAGCGAGGCGGGTGGCAGCGGCCGGACAAGTCCGCGCCGACGCATGCCTCGCCGGAGGGGTCGGCGGCTTCTCCGTGCTGCCGAGGTGTCGGCGCCGTCGGAAACGAGAAGATTGGGGACTGCCCGTGTCAAGGGAGACCAGCGTGCCCGGTGATCGTGTGCTCGCCAAAGTGGCGATACGGATCATGCCGTTCCTGGCCCTGCTGTACTTCGTGAACTACCTGGACCGAGTGAACATCGGCTTCGCCGGTCCCAACGGGATGAACACAGCTCTCGGCTTGACGTCCACGGCGTTCGGCTTCGTCTCCGGCATCTTCTTCCTCGGCTACCTCATCCTCGAAGTGCCGAGCAACCTCGCGTTGCATCGGTTCGGCGCCCGGCGGTGGCTGGCGCGGATCATGATCACCTGGGGTGTCCTCGCCACCGTGCTGGCCTTCGTGCCCAACGCGACCACGCTGATCATCCTGCGATTCCTGCTCGGCGTCGCCGAAGCCGGCTTCTTCCCCGGCATCATCCTGTACCTCACTTACTGGTTCCCGGCCGCGCAGCGTGCGAAGGCCGTGGCGCTGTTCATGGTCGCCGTGCCGGTCTCCTCCGCGATCGGGTCGACGATCTCCAGTCTTCTGATCGTCGGCGGCCACGGCGTGTTCGGTCTGGAAGGCTGGCGGTTCATGTTCCTGGTCGAGGGTGTCCCGGCGATTCTGCTGGCATTCGCGACCTGGTTCTGGCTCACCGACAAGCCGGAAAACGCGAAGTGGCTCGCCGCGGACGAACGGCAGTGGCTCGTCGCCGAGCTGGAAAACGAACGGAAGGCGACCGTTGCCGAGCACCACTGGCCGCTGAAGAAGGCACTCACCCACCCGCGGATCCTCGCCCTGGCGTTCGTGTACTTCGCCGTCGCCTACGGGTTGTACGCGCTCGGCTTCTTCCTGCCGACGATCATCGCCGGGTTCGGCGCCCAGTTCGGCACGAAGCTGACTGTGGTCCAGTCCGGGCTGGTCAACGCGATCCCGTACGTGATCGGCGCGGTGGTGATGGTGTTCTGGGCGCGCCACGGCGACCGCACCGGGGAGCGCACATGGCACGTGGCGCTGCCGATGCTGGTCGGCGGGGCCGCCATCCCGATCGCGCTGTACCTCGGCAACCCCTACGCCGCGATGGTCGCCGTGACGATCTGCGCCGTCGGTGTGTGCTGCGCGCTGCCGACGTTCTGGGCACTGCCGTCGAACTTCCTCGCCGGAGCTGCCGCTGCCGGAGGGATCGCACTGATCAACTCCCTGGGCAACATCTCCGGCTTCGCGGCGCCGTACATCACCGGCTGGCTGCGCGACCTGACCGGCACCCAGCGCACGGGCCTGTGGGTCGCCGGCGCCTGCATGGTCGCCGGCGCCGTCGCCACCATCGCGCTGGGCGCGCGACCACGTAACTCAGCGGTGCCGGGGCGGAACGTCAGCTCCACAAAGGATTCGTAGGAGCCGTCGGCGCTGGGGCTACATCATCGCGGCGGACATGGTGGCCATGCCCGCGGCCATCAACGCCTGGGTGGCGATGGTGAGCTGGGCGCGCCCCGAGGCGGGTGGCTTGGTGCGGCGCCGCGCGAGGAGCTCCGAGAGCCACCAAGCGCCGGCGACGGCGGAGCCGATGGTGAGCAGCCAGTCGAGTCCCGTGACGAGCGGTGAGGCGCTGGCCTGGGCGGGTGTGGTGGCCACAACGGGCACGCCGGACAGGTGCATCGCGGGCATCGAAGAGCCGTGATGGCCACCACCCACATCGGCGGCGGCAACCGGAGCTGGCAGCAGACCGTCGGTCATCACGGCGTACATCCAGGCCATCGCGAGCATCATCAGAGCGTGGTAGGCGTTCGACCGGCGGTGCTGCGCGGTCCGCACCGCGACGGCGGTGAACCAGACGAAGGCCAGCGAGAAAAACACCAAAGGCCCCGCCGTCGGAAGATCGGCACCGCGCGGCCACGCCATCAACGCCATCGCGAGAGCCATGAGCGCGTGCAAGGAATGGCCGACGACGCCCCGCCAAGGAAGGCGACCGACGGCGATTCCGTGCACGCGCTCAGCCGCGCAGGCAGCGCAGAGCGCGGTGACGACCCACCGAAGAACGAGGTCCCGGATCATCAGCCGATGGCGCGGTTGACGTGACCGGTGATCAACGAGTACATCCTGCGGATCGTCTCCGTCTCGTCCGTCATGATGTCGTAGCCGTGGTCCACATCGGACACCTCGACGTACTCGGCAAGCGCCCCGGCAGCGGAGAGCTTGTCCGCGTACTGCTTGGCCTCGTTGCGCAGCCGGTCGTACTGCGCGGTGATGACCAGGGCCGGCGCGATGCCCGCGATGCCGTCGGCGTTGTCGCCCCACGCCGGTGAGACGAAGCGGTGACGGCGCATCGCGCGGTCAGGCACGTAGGCGGTGTCGAAGACCTCGCAGAGCCAGGGCTGCAGCACCGCTTTCGAGCCCAGCGGGGTCGGCTTCCGGGCGGGCGGGGTGACGATGTCGAGCGGCGGGTAGTGCAGGATCTGCAACGAGATGTCGGGGCCGGCGTTCTCCAGCGCCATCCGCGCCACGGCCGCGGACAGATTGCCGCCTGCGCTCTGGCCGCCGACGCACAGGCGCGTGCCGTCCCAGTCTCGCTCCGGTTCCGAGGCCCAGCTGACCACGTCGTAGAACTGTTCGACGGGCGTGGGGAACCGCGTTTGCGGGGCCAGTGCGTAGTCGGTGTTGAGCACGACGACATTGGCGTTGGCGGCGAGGAACCGGCACCAGGCGTCGTCCTGTTGCCGGTGCCCCACGACGAAGCCGCCGCCGTGGGCGTTGACGTACACGCCGGGAACGCCGGCCGGGGACGGCGGGAAGTACAGCGTCGCGGCGACCGGACCGTGGCGAGTTTCGACGTTGAGGTAGGCGGTGCGGACGACGATTTCAGGGAACCGGGGTTCACCGGCGGGGTGGATCGCCGAGTTGATCTTGGCGGCGAACCTGCGGGCGACGATGTCGGCCACCGGCCGTCGCGACAGTACTGACATGACTCCTCGTCTCGTTGGGATCCGGTCGCGGCGACGCTCAGCCCTGGTGCTGCCGGGCGCTGGGGTGGCGCAGGTGATCGCGAGCCACGATCTCTTCCGGCTCCAGCATGGTGATCATCTCCACGCCGGGAGCGCAGATGCACACGGCAACGAACCGCGCCCAGGAGTCCGGGTCAGGGTTCGCGACCTGGTAGTGCACGACGTCGCCGCCGGGCTCCCAGAACGCCTCGCCCGCAACGATCTCGCGGGGCTCCTCGCCTTCCAGCTCGAAGAAGATCTTGCCTTCGGTCACATAACCGAACACCGGTCCGGAGTGCCGGTGCGGCGCGAGCCCCGGGTCGGCCGGCGGGAGCTCGACGAGCTGTGTCATCGCGTGCGAACCCTCGGGGATCGAGGGCGGAGTGGCGTGGAGGAGATCGGTGACCTTGACGTTTCCCTTGGCCAGCATGGCTTTTTCCCTTCTACGAGGACGGGCGCGAGGTGCGCCCCGTCCGGTGTTCAGACGGTGGTCGCGGCGTGGCCCAGTAATTCGCCGACCGCGCCGAAAGTGGTCTGCGTCGGCCGTTCGCCGGTCCCGGCCAACCCGAAGACCGCCCCGTACGAGCGCAGGGCTGCGAGGTCGCGGTGATCGGCAATGGTGACCGAGGCCGACGGGGCCGCATTCTCCCGCGCGGCGAGGACGTAGATTTCGGGCCTCAGTTCATAGGTCGTGCACTCGTCGGCACCTGCGAGACCCGCCGCGGGACCGGCCACGCAGCGCCAGGAGTACGAACGCGGTTCGAGGTGGACGTGCTCGTAGCGGTGCCCGTCGCCGTAAGTCCAGAGCACGCGCCGGCCCAGGAGCGCCGCCGTGGGTGCCGGTTCCGCTCCGCTCGTCGCCAGCCCCTCGATGAGGCCCGGCAGGAACGTGTGCTGCCCCCTGGTCCGGTCGTCGGCCGGCTCCCCGATCGTGCTCACGACGGCGAGGCTGCGGCCGTGTTCGAAGTCGAGGACGAGGCTCACAGCCACGTTCGGCACGTCGCGGCGATGGTGGAACTGTGTGTACACCAACCCTTCCGCGATGTCGAAGGCCTCGTAGTCGTCCCGCCCGGAGACCACCGGGTGCGGGTCGCCGGGGCCGGGCTCGTAGCTCCACTCGACGATCGTCGCGCCGAACCGGTGCGACACGCGGCTGCCGTGCGAGTTCGTGAACACGATCTCGCGACCGGCCACCCGGGAATCGGTGATCATGAGAGCTTTCTCCGTTCGTCGTCGGACCGTGGAACCCGTGCGGGCGCCGTTCAGGTGAGGACGGGGTTCTTTTCGACGTCCCAGCTGACGTGCAGCGATTCCGGGCCCCGGAACGAGGTGTTCGGCACGTAGCGGAACTCCTGGTGGTCGAGAGTCATGTGCGGCAGGCGCCGCGTCAGCTCCTCGAGGTAGATCACCATCTCGAGCCGCGCGAGGTGGTTGCCCAGGCACATGTGCGTGCCGGCGCCGAACGCGATGTGCGCCTTGGCGTCCCGGTCGATGTCGAACCGTTCGGGCTCCTCGAACACCGCGTCGTCCTGGTTCGCCGACGCGATCACCATGAGGATCTTCGCCCCCGCCGGAATCGTCACGTCGCCGACGCGCACGTCCTCCTTCGCGATCCGGCGCCAGGCGGCCACGGAAGGGTTGAGCCGCAAGCACTCCTCGACCGCCGCGGGGATCAGCGACGGCTGCGCGCACAGGCGATCCCACTGGTCGCGGTTGCGCAGCAGGGTCACGACCGCGTTCGCGGTGGCGTTCGTCGTGGTTTCGTGGGCCGCCATCGCGCCGCCCATGACGTTCGTCTGCAGCCAGGTGTCGGAGATGACCTCCGGGTGTTCGCGCTGCATCTTGATCGCGTGGCCCAGCCACCCGGGCGGATCGGCGAGCTCCTTGAGCTTCTCGATCACGCGCTCACCCATCGCCCAGAACTGGCCAAGGCCGTCGGCGGCCCGCACCTGCTCCTCAGGACTCGGCCGTCCCCAGACGAACTCGGTCATCGACGTGGCCAGCCTGCGCACGGTGTCGACGTCCTCTTCGGGAATCCCCAGGAACTGCAGGGCGACCAGGCACGGGATGTCCCAGAGCAGGTCGGCGATGAGATCGGCGTGGCCGCGCCCGACGAAGCGGTCGAGGTAGGCGTTCGTCGTCTGCCGGATGTAGGGGGCGAGGGGGTCGATGCGGTCGGGCATGAAGGCCGGCGCGTTCAGCCGGCGGTACTGCCGGTGCATCGGCGGGTCTGAGTCCGCGAGAACGGGGCAGGGCGCGAAATCGTACTTCTCGAGTTGCGCACCCGCTTCCGCGGAAGGCGGCGTGACCGGCGTCAGGGTGATGGCCGCGGAGAACTTGGTGAACTGGCTGAAAACCGATTTGACGTCTTCGTGTCGCGTGACGACCCAGTAGTCCGAGTCGTCGTTGTAGAACACCGGCCGGCTCTCGCGGGCCCACGCCAGCGAGGCTCCCGGATTCTCCTGGTATTCACGGCCGAAGAACGAGAAACCCGCGGCGGTGTGCGCGACCGGGCACCCGGCCGCCGGTTCGTTGCTGCTGACAGCGCTGTCCATGGGCAACCTTCCTCTTTTCGGTGTGCGATCAGAGATCGAGCCGGATCTTCGGACACGCGGCTCGGCTGATGCAGATCATCAACGTGCTGTTCTCTTCCTGCTCCACAGGACTGAGAACCGAGTCGCGGTGGTCTGCGCGGCCCGACACGATGTTCGTTTCGCAGGTCCCGCACGTGCCTTCCGAACAGGAGAACGGTGCGGGGATACCGGCCGCCCGCGCGACACCGAGGATCGACTCGTCCGGCCCGACCGAAACGGTGATGCCACTTCGCACGAATTCGACTTCGAAATTGTCGAGGACGGTCTCTTCGAGCTGGGTCTTGGGAGTGAACCGCTCCAGGTGGATCTGGCCGGCGATTCCGAGGTCCGCGGCCATCGCCTCCACCGCGCACAGCAGCCCCTCCGGGCCGCACACGTACACCGCGGTACCCGAACCGGCTCCGGCGAGGATGCCCGCGAGATCGATGCGGCCGTGGGTGTCTTCCGGAACCAGGGTCACGCGGTCGCGGTGAACCTGTTTCAGGTCATCGGCGAACGCCATGTTGCCCCGGCTGCGGCCGCCGTAGGCCAACGACCAGGCGGCGCCCGCCCGATCGACCGACTCGATCATCGGGAGGATCGGGGTGATGCCGATCCCGCCGGCGATGAACAGGTACCGGGGCGCCTCGACGAGCCGGAAGTTGTTGCGAGGTCCCCGAACGGTGAGGCTTTCACCTTCGCGCAGGTCCTGGTGGACGCGTGCGGAGCCGCCCCGGCCATCCGGTTGGTACAGCACGCTCACCTGCCACGAACGAAGGTCGCTCGGCTTGCCGCACAGGGAGTACTGCCGGACCAGGTCCGGTCCCAGGACGAGATCGACGTGCGCCCCCGGCGTCCACGCGGGGAGGTCACGACCGTCGGCGCGGACGAGCGTCAGCTGCGTGATGGTGTCGGTGATCGGCGTCTTCGCCTTGACCTCCATTTCGAGGTCGTCGTGCGTCTGGTTCTCGGGGTCCGCCCACCGGGGCTGCTGACCGGAGTGTCCGGCCTCGAACTGCGATGCCATGGGGACTCCTTCGGATTTCGCCGGGTGCCCCGACGTGTGCTTCGTTGCACCACCGCACGCCGGCGACTCGGCCGGTTCGCGCGTCGCTGACTGGCAGCCCTTGTAATCTCCGTCACGGTGGGGCCACGCACATGGGGGAGATCACGGGAGGCGGTACGGAAGTTGCGGATGTCCGTACTCGGCTGACGTTGGCGAAGCGACCGTGAGCTGCGAGGTCCAGTACTGCAACGAAATGTGACGAGGCTTCGCGACGAGACGAGCCAGGCCAGGGCCCCCACGGTGGACCTGGCCTGGCTCGTGTGGTGGGTTACGCCGTCCGGTCAGAGCGACTGGGCGATGTACCAAGACGCGATCTGGCTGCGTGAGCCGAACCCCAGGCGCGTCATGATGTTGTCGATGTGGCTCTCCACCGTGCGCACGGAGATCACCAGAGCCGCTGCGATCTGCGGGCTGGTCAGCCCTTTCGAGATCAACGCGGCGATCTCCTGTTGCCGGCTGGTGAGCACGGGTGGTTCGCCCTCGGCGGTCGGCTCGGTGACTTGTTCCGCCAGTGCGTAGGCGATGATTCCCGTCGGAGATCGTTTGGCCCCCGCCTGCATGGCCGTGGCCAGCGCGCGGGCAGGCATGGCCTGTTCGAGCTGAGCGAGGCAGGCGGAGTGGTAGCCGGTGAGCTTCGGGCCGAACGCCACCAGTTCCGTACCCGTGCGCTGCCAAAGGCTTCGAGACGCGCCGAGCAGCTGAGCCGCGCGCTCGCACCGACCGGTCGACCCCGCGATCCAGGCGAGGAGCTCGGTCATCAACGCGGTGCCCAAGGACGGATCGAAGTCGCGATGATCGCGAAGCGCGTCGACGGCGGTCGTCTGCGCGGCGGCGCAGTCGCCTTGCAGCCACTGATCGAGGCCTTGGCTCCATTTCAAGTACGAACGCGCCCAGCGTTCGTCCCGCTGACAGCACACGCCCAGCGCCGACGTGCTGACGGCCAACGAGTCCGCACTGCGGCCGGCAAGGGAAAGCGTGACGGCGTATTCGAAGGACGCCATCAGCCATTCCGGAGTCTCGCCGACGTCGGCCAGCTCTCGCAGCGCGGCCTCGAAGTGGCTCTCGGCCTCGGCGAGGTCGCCCCGAAGCTGCGCGGCGAGCCCCCGCAGACTGCGGCAGTGGGCCGACGCATCGGCCAGGTGAAGCCGCGCCGCCAGGCCCTCACACTCATCGAGGCGCTGTGCCGCCGCCTCCTGGTCGCCTTGGAGCAGGCCCACCCTGGCGGCGACCCAAAGCGCTTTCGCCCGAGCCGCCGTGGGCGCGCGGTCGCCCTCCGGCGCGTCGAGCGCTTCGTCGGCCCAGCTGCGGCCCTCGGCGATGTACCCGTCGGCGTACCAGCGGTAGCGCAGCCCGGCGACCAGTTCGAGCTGGTAGCTGCTGCCCGGGGCGGCGGTTTCGAACGCGGCTCGGAGGTTTTCCCGCTCGACTCGCATCCACTTGGCCGACGCGGCCTGGTCGGGCCCGCTCCACGAACGCTCCAGATCCTTGACCACGTCGAGGAAGTACTGCCGGTGGCGGCCGCGGAGCCGCTCCGAGTCCCCGGTGAGCTCGAGTACCTCCGCGCCGTACGCGCGGATGGTCTCCAGCATCCGGAAACGCCTCGAAGATTCCTGGTCCTCGACGTTCAGCACGGACTGGTTCACCAGGGAGCTCAAGAGATCGAGCGTGGGGCCACCGTCGTCGTCGCACACGCCTTCGGCCGCCGTCAGGTCGAAACTGCCCGCGAACACGGAGAGGCGCGCCCAGAGCCGGCGTTCCGCTTCCGTGCAGAGGTCGAAACTCCAGTCCACGAGCGACCGGAGGGTCTGCTGTCGTGGCGCCGCCGATCGGCTGCCGATCGTGAGCAGCCCGAACCGGTCCGACAACCGGTCCAGGATCTGCTCGAGCGAAAGAATGCGCATCCGGGCGACCGCCAGCTCGATGGCCAGCGGAATGCCCTCCAGCTGAATGCACAACCGCGCTGCTGCCGCGGCGTTGTGCTCGCCGAGGACGAAATCGGGGGACGCGGCCACGGCACGTTCCTGGAGCAGCCCGATCGACTCGAACTGCGCCAGCGACTCGAGGCCGACCGGCTCGGCGTCCTCGGGAACGGTGAGCGGAGGTACCGGGTAGAGCAGCTCCTCCGTCACGGTCAGCGACGTTCGGGTGGTGACCAGGATTCGAGCCGAGGGCGCGTGGCGCAGTACCTCGTGGACCACCAGGGCCGCCCCGGCGAGGACGTGTTCGCAGTTGTCGAGGATGAGCAGGATCTCGCGATCGCGAAGGTGGTCGATCAGTTTCGTGAGGGCGTCGCGATTCGACTGGTCCGCGATTCCCAGCGCGTGGACGACCGCCGCCGGCACGTCGCCTCCGTCCGAGACGGACGCCAGCTCGACGAAGTACACGCCGTCTTCGAAGAGGTGGCTCATCTCGTCGGCGAACTGCAACGCCAACCGGGTTTTGCCCACTCCCCCCGGGCCGATCAAGCTCACCAGCCGGCCGGCCGACAGCCGGTCGCGGATTTCTTTGCGCTGCCGACGCCGGCCGACGAAGCTGGTCGCGGTGAAGGGAACGTTGCCAGTGCGAGCTCTCGCCTTGGCCACGGCGCCTCCACGGGTCGGCTGGACGATCAGGCGAGCGGTTCCCGCGCTGCCCGGTCGACGGTTCTGCCCATGATGAGTTCGAACCCGGTGGGGGTCAACCTGCGGCCGCGGTGCCCGGCTCGCTCAGTGACCGCGGGCGATCCACTCGTCCAGGTGCGGTGACTCCTCGCCGACCGACGTGCCGTCGCCGTGTCCGGTGTGGACTCGGGTGCCCTCCGGAAGGACCAGCAACCGGTCCCGGATGGACGAGATGATCGTCGGGAAGTCCGAGAACGAGCGGCCGGTCGCGCCGGGGCCGCCGGCGAACAGCGTGTCACCGGTGAACAGGGCGCCGGCCTCAGGCAGGTACAGACAGATCGAGCCGGGTGAGTGCCCCGGCGTGTGGATGAACTCCAGTGCCGTGCCCGCCACCGCGATCCGTTCGCCGTCCTCGGCGCGCCAGAACCGCTGCCCGGGATGGGTCAGCTCCCACAGCTCCCGGTCGGCCGGGTGCAGCAGCACCGGCGCGTGGAGGTGGTCCCCCAGCTGCGGGGCGACGGTGACGTGGTCGTTGTGGCCGTGGGTGCACACGATGCCGACGACGTTGCGGTCGCCGACCACCTCGGTGATCGCCTTCTCGTCGTGTGCGGCGTCCACGACCACCACCTCGTCGTCGTCACCGACGAGCCAGACGTTGTTGTCGACGTCCCACGTGCCGCCGTCGAGCTCGAAAACGCCCGACGTGACGACGCGGTCGATCCGGAACGCGCCGCTCACAGGATCACCACCGACCGCAGCACCTCGCCCGCGTGCATGGTGTGGAAGGCCTTTTCGACGTCGTCGAGGGAGATCCGCTCGGTGACGAACTTGTCCAGCGGCAGCCGGCCCTGGCGATGCAGGTCGATCAGCATCGGGAAGTCACGCTCCGGCAGGCAATCGCCGTACCAGGACGACTTCAGCGAGCCACCGCGCGCGAAGAAGTCCAGCAGCGGCATCTCGAGCCGCATGTCCGGCGTCGGGACGCCGACGAGCACCACGGTGCCCGCCAGGTCACGCGCGTAGAACGCCTGCTGCCACGTCTCGGGGCGCCCGACCGCGTCGATCACGACGTCGGCGCCGAAGCCGCCGGTGAGCTCCTGGACGGCGGCGACCGCGTTGGCGTCCGAGGCGTTGACCGTGTGCGTCGCGCCGAGGTCGCGCGCCCAGGTGAGCTTCCGGTCGTCGCGGTCGACGGCGATGATCGTCGTCGCGCCGGCGAGGCGCGCGCCGGCGATCGCGGCGTCGCCCACTCCCCCGCAGCCGATGACCGCCACGGAGTCGCCGCGGCTGACGCCGCCGGTGTTGACCGCGGCACCGAGCCCGGCCATCACGCCGCAGCCGAGCAGGCCGGCGACCGCCGGGTCCACGGTCGGGTCCACCTTCGTGCACTGCCCGGCGTGCACGAGGGTCTTCTCCGCGAACGCGCCGATGCCCAGCGCCGGGGTCAGCTCGGTGCCGTCGGTCAGCGTCATGCGCTGCGTCGCGTTGAACGTGTTGAAGCAGTATTGTGGGCGGCCGCGTTTGCACGCCCGGCACTGCCCGCAGACCGCACGCCAGTTGAGGACGACGAAGTCGCCCGGCCGCACGGCCTCGACCCCGGCACCGACGCTTTCCACCGTGCCGGCGGCCTCGTGGCCGAGCAGGAACGGGAACTCGTCGTTGATGCCGCCTTCGCGGTAGGTCAGGTCGGTGTGGCAGACGCCGCACGCCGCGATCGCGACGACCACTTCACCGGGGCCGGGGTCCGGGACCACGATGTCGGTCAGCTCGACCGCCGCGCCCTTCGACCGGGCGATCACCCCGCGCACCTGCTGTGGCATTCCCTGAAACCTCCGTTGGTCACCGGCCGAGGCATGCGTGGCAACGCATGCCTGACGCGACCCTAAAACGGGTGACCGCGGCTGCGACCTGGTCGTTGGTCGAGGGAAACCTGGTCTTCCGGCCAGGGCCGGTGGTCGTTATCGTGGTCCCGGTGTCCGACCCCATCGAGCTGACCGAGCTGCGGGAGGTCGTCGAGGGCCCGCTGCGCGAGATCGCCGCGCGGTTCTCGCGATTCCTCGCCGACCGCTGGCCGCACCAGGCCCTCGTGATCTTCACCCTCGAGTGCACCGGGCGTCCGCGCAAGGTCGCCGGCGCCACGGCGGTCACCGAGAAGATCACCATCGCCGAGCTCGAGCAGCTCAAGGCCACCGTGCCGCACGACAGCCAGCTGACCACGCACGCCGAGCTGGGCGGCACCGACCGCACCGTCTGGGCCGCGCTCGACGCCGGCGGCACCCTGCTCGTCCTCGTCCCACGGTCCCCACGGGCGCGGTGCCCGCAGCCGGCGCTGCTGGGCGCGTTGTTCGGGATCGTCGCGACCTCCATCCGCCAGCAGGTCGCGCAAGCCAGCCCGGACTACCTGGCCGAGTCCCGCGCGGCCTCGACCGAACGGGCACGCACGATCGCCGAAATGGCCGCGGCCCACGAAACCGCGCTCGTCACGATCCTGACCGCGCTGCGCTCCACCCGGCTGGACGACCACCACGCCCGCCTCGCCGCGACCGACTCCGCGTCGGCCGCGCTGGTGGCTCTGCGCTCGGCGCAGACGTCCGACCTGGCCCTGTCCGAAGAGGCGGCCCACAGCGCGTTCATAAGGCTCCGCCGGGAAGTCCGGCAGATGCTCCGCCACCACGACGCGGAGCTGGAGTTCGTCACCCCGCCGAAAGACGCGCACCCGCTGCCCGGCGAAATCGCCCACGCGGCCCGCGCCATGACCTGCACGACGGTGCTGGCCTTCACCACTCAGCCCGACCTCACGCGCCTGAGGATCGCCTGGTCGACCGACACCACCACCCTTTACCTCGACATCCGCGACCGCGAATCCGGCCACCTCGACGCCGCCGGCCTCCGCCGCCAGCTCGACGGCCGCGCGAAGACCCTCGGTGCCACCGTCGAGGTTGACGCCGTCCCCGGCTGGGGCAGCCGCGTCGCCATCGCCGTCCCGTTCGAGCCCGCCTCGGACCAACCCGACGACGCTCTGCTGTCTGCCCTCAACCGACGAGAGCTGGAAGTGCTGCGCCTCGTGTCGAGGGGGCAACGGAACAAGTCCATCGCCGAGGCTCTCGGCATCACGGAGAGCACCGTGAAGTTCCACGTCGCGGGGGTGTTGAAGAAGCTGGACGTGAGTTCGCGTGGTGAGGCTGCCGCATTGGCGTTGGCTGCGGGAATCGCCACTGCTGACTGACGGGGTGTGCCGGAGCCGGGCAAGCCCGGTCTGCGTCAGCCGGATTTCCGGCCCCGGTCGAGCAGTCCGCTCAGCTCTCCGGCGAGGGCGACCGATGCCTCGATCTCGGCCTTGCGGATGGACACGCTTTCCACCAGGAAGCCGAAAGGCAGACCGAGCCTGCGGCAGAAGGCGATCAGGTCGCGGGCGGTCGCCAGGCAGTGCGCGTAGGACTCGGCCAGTGTGTCGTCGGCGTGGCGCAGGGAGTTCTCGAGCCAGCGTGGGACGTGGACGCCGAGCCACTTGAGGAAGGCGAGCGTCTTGACCGAGCCGCACACCGAGAGCGTGAACAGGACGGGCTTCGGTTCCAGGTGCTCCTCGCGGCAGGCGTAGTAATAGTCGGAGACCATGCTCTTCGCCGCGTCGCAGCTGTAGATCACCTGCGAAACGAAGTACTCGCAGCCCGCCTGCTGCTTGGCGATCAGCCGCAGGTGCTCGTCGGGGCGTTCGGTGATGGCGACACCGCCGAGCAGCAGATCCGGACGGACGTCCCGGCGCAGCGCCTGCGCCTGCGACAGGCGGGTCCGCACCTGTTTGTCCTTCGAGGACGCGCCGACGAACACGGTGAGCACGCGCTCCGCGTCGGCCGTTTGCAGCCACGTCCGCAACTGCGCCTCGCTGTACTTGCCGACGCAGCGGTAGACGACCGCCGGGCGGTTCCACTCGCCCAGGTATTCCGCGTGGTACACGGCGGGATCGAGCGTCGGCAGGTAGGGGAACGGCCGCTCCGCCGGGTTGCGGTCGCTCTCGTCGTCGATGTCGTACAGCGCGAGGCCGTCCACCTCCAGGGAGTCCAACCGCGTCAACGTCGCCGCGGTGATCTCCCGGATCCGCCCGGGATCGGTACTCAGGCGGGGCGGCGTGATGCCGAACAGCAGGATCTCCCCGCCGGCGTCGGTCACCAACCTGCGGAGAGCCGTGCTGTCGCTGCGTTCCACCATGACGCGGAAGCTAGCAGCTCGGCCGTCGGACAGCAGGAAATGTCCTCGAGGGCACGTCGGCCGGCACCGCGAGTCGTCGCTCGGGAACAGCAGTGTCCACAGTGGCCGAGGCCGCGCACTGAGGCGTGTCCGAAACGTTGCCGACTCGTACTGCTCGAACCGTAACGACCGGCGTCGGCCGCCGATGTTTTGCGGCGGGGACGACGAGGTTGGGTGGTACACAGTGGACGAGTACGACATCGAGAACCATCCGGACCTGATGGACCCGGACTGGCGGCGGCACGCCGAGAAGGAGGCGTGGGTCGATCTGCGGCGCAGCCGCGGCCGGGTGAGGTGGCGCAAGAGGCTGACGACCGCGGCGGTGGCGGTGGTCGTCGTGGCGGGGGCGGGGGTCGCGTTCTACGTGTGGGGGACGTCGACGGCCGAGCACAGCACCGATGCGGTCGTCGGCGCGCCGGCGTCGGCCACGGTGGCGACGACGGAGGCCGCGCCTACCGAGCTGCCGGACGAAGGGCACGTCGACCTGACGCGGCCGTTCGTGGACACCCCGGCGCAGAACTGGGCCGAGGGGATCGCGGGGCTGACCGTGCCGGCGGCGGCGAAGGTGGGCACGTTCTCGGCGAAGCAGGTCGGGCAGGCCGAGGACCAGGTGAAGCAGGCGATCAGCGTCGCGCAGTTCGATCCGGACACGCTCGTTCACCACAACCCGGCCAAGTACGTCGGGCTGATCGCACCGGCCGAGCGACCGGACGTCCAGGCGAGCCCCGAGGGACACGTGATCTACCTTGCGGACGGCTATCACCTGCTGCCCGTGCAGCCGAGGATGACCGGCTCGATGACCGTGAAGCCGGGGAAGGCCGGCGAGCTGCTGATCCACACGTCCTACGTCGTGGCCTACGCGTTCGATCCCGGCGACCATCCGGTCGACGGCCCGGCCGACCTGGAACCGTTCGTCCGGGTCGACGCCGACTACGCGGTGCGCAGCGGATCGCACTGGCAGGCGTCGAGCCGCGGGCTGTGGGTGGACCATTTCAGTTCGTACTTCGCCAGCGTCGCGTGCACGGACGACGAGCGGCTCACGCCCGCGTTCAGCAGCCGCGACTACGCCGCCACGTCCGTGTCCCCCGAGCCCGGCCGGTTCGACCCGAGCAAGCCGATGCCCACGCAGGACAACTGCCACAGCACCCCTGGCTAGACGACCCCGGCCTCGATCAGCTGTCGCCAGATCACCCCCTGATCGACGACCTCGACGCCGAGTTTCTCCGCCTTGGTGAGCTTGCTCGCGCCGACGTCGGCACCGGTGATGAGCAGGTCGGTGCTCGCCGAGACCGACGACGCGGTGGTGGCGCCGGCCTGTTCGCACAGCCGCTGGAAGGTCGGGCGAGGGACTTTCTCGCCCGACCGCGGGTCGCTGATCCCGCCGGTGATCACCACCGTCTTCTCGGCCAGCGGCGCGCCGGCGGCGACGACCGGTGGGAGGTCTTCCTCCAGGACGTCCAGCGAGACGCCGAGCTCGCGCAGCCGCTCGAGCTCGGGCCGCAGCCGCGTGAGGTGCTCGATCAGCGACGCGGCGACCTTCGGGCCGATGTCCTCGACGGCCACGAGCCCGTCTTCACCCGCCTCGGCGACCGCCTCCAGTGAGCCGAAGCCGGCGCGGCACAGCCGGGCCGCCGTACCCTCCGACGCCATCGGGATCGCCAGCCCGATCAGGGCGCGGCGCAGACCGACGCGGCGGCTGGCGTCGATCGACTCGATCATGCGCGTGGCCGAGACCTCGCCGATGCGGTCGAACTCGAGGAGCCGTTCCTTGGTCAGCCGGTAGAAGTCGGACGGGTGCTCCAGGATGCCCATCTCGGCCAGCCGTTCGATCCATACCCCGCCGATGGCGTCGATGTCCGCGGCCGCGCGCGAGGCCCAGTGGATCAGCCGCCGTACGGTCTGGGCGGGGCAGGCGACGTTGGTGCAGAACAGTTCCCGGCTGTTGCCCTGCTCGGTCAACGGCTGCTCGCACGACGGGCACCGGGTGGGCGGAACGATCTCCCGCTCCGCACCCGTGCGTTTCGACGCGTCGAGCACGCCGGCCACGAACGGGATCACGTCGCCCGCGCGGCGGACCAGCACCGTGTCGCCGATCTTGATGCCGCGGGCGCGGATGACCTCCTGGTTGGCCAGGGTGGCGCGGGTGACCGTCGTGCCACCCACGAACACCGGCTCGAGCCACGCGACCGGGGCGATCTTGCCCGTCTTGCCGACGTCCCAGACCACATCGGACAGCACCGTCGTCTTCTCCTCGGCGGCGAACTTGAACGCCAGCGCACCCCGCGGTGAGCTCGAACGCGTGCCGGCGGCTGCGTACGCGTCCCGATCGGCCAGCCGCAGGACGGCACCGTCGAGGTCGTAGTCGAGGTCGTTGCGCTGCTGCTCGATCTTGGTGATCACCGCCTGCGCGGCCTCCGCGTCCGCGCAGCGGCGCATGTCGGCGGCGGTGAAGCCGAGCGTCTGGAGGGCGCGGGCGAGGTCGGTGTCGGCACTGTCGGGGTCGGTGTCCAGGTCGAACGCGAAGAACCGCAGGCGCCGCTCCGCGACCGTCGACGGGTCCTTTGCGCGCAGGGTGCCGGCGGCCGCGTTGCGTGGGTTGATCAGCGGTTTGTCGGGGTGGGCGGTGTTGTAGGCCGCAAACGTGGAGCGCAGCATCACCGCTTCCCCCCGCACCTCGACCCGGCCGGGCGCATCGACCTTGTCGGGCACGCCGTCGGTCAGGGCCCGGACGAGGACGGTGACGTCGTCTCCGGTCGTCCCGTCGCCGCGGGTGACGGCGCGCGCCAGGCGGCCCTGCTCGTAGACGAGCGCCAGCGACAGGCCGTCGAGCTTGGGCATGACTACGACGGGTTGCCCGGGGAACCGGTCGAAGAACGCTGCCACCTGCTCGGGCTTCGTCGCCTTCTCCAACGACAGCATGGGCCGCGAATGGCGGATCGGCGCGTGCAACACCGCCGGCGCGCCCACCTGCTCCAGTGGGTTCGGGTCGGGCGCCAGCTCCGGGTTGGCCTCGATCAACCCCCGCAACTCGTCCTCGACCACGTCGTACTCCGCGTCCGCCACCACCGGCGAGCCCCGGTAGTACGCGTCGCGCAGCACCACGATCTGATCGGCGAGTTCCTGAATCCGCTTCCGAGCATCCACGGCTGAGGACGCTACCGGGGCACACCGACAGAAGTGAGGTTGTGGCTGGTCACGGGCCGGGTGATTTTTCGCCGCATTCGGCAGCGCGCGATCGCGGTCGAGCTTCTCGACGGGCAGGAGCCGGCCTTTCGCCCAGCGGACGGCATCGTGAGAGCCGCCGGGGTCGGGCGCGATCCGCACCTGGCCTCGAGTACATTGTGGACCGTCATCCGATTTTGACCCGTTTCGTGGGGACACCCGGCCAGTACGGCAGAAGCCAGTGCAGCAGCAGCCCCGACAGCGCCGAGACCGTCACGGCGCCCGCCGAGCCGAAGATCGTGAACTGCTCGTCCACCTCGATGCCCGCCGAGGTGGTGATGATCCAGCCCAGGCACCACAGCACAGGCGTCACCACGGCCCAGGCCCAACGGTGGCGCGTGGCGCGGGGCAGGGCGGCCAGCTGCGCGCCGCCCAAGACGACGCCGGTGAAGGCGCCCATGATCGCGAGGTCGGCCAGGGAAGTCCCGTAGTCGACGGCGGCCGCGCCGACGAACAGGCCCGCGCCCATGCCGGCGGTGGTGGCGGGGATCCAGCGCAGCGGGTCGAGCCGCCGGCGGCTGACGAGGGCCTGGCCGGTGCCGACGACCAGCCCGGTCACCGCGCCGCCGAACAGCGCGGCCAGCGGGCTGTCGACCCGGCCGACGACGGCGCCGCCCGCCACGCCGCCGAGGGGGAAGGCGAGGAACCCGACCGTCCAGAGCACCCACGTCGCGAGGAACGAGTTACGCGTCATGGTCGGCACGTCCGGAAGAGGCCGCCGGTGGTGGTCTGCCCGAGGCGGGTGGTCGGGCCCGCGGTGGTGAGTGCCATGTCGGCCCCCTCTGGACGCGATGTGGACGCCGTCGGATCACCGTACGTTGCCGGACCCCTGGTCGAGGTCGCTCAGGGAGACGGCCGAAGTGCGTGAGCGCGGCGGTGTGGACCCTCGGAATCGCGGCGGATTCGCAGGCCGGGGAAGGCATCCGTGCGCGAGAGACGGATGCGCGCTCGGTGCCGGTGAGCGCCACAAAGCCGAAGTTTTCACACCGGTCGCCGTACGTCGCGAAGATCGTGATCACAGTTCTGGACGCGGCGGACAATGTTCACAAACGAGGACCTGAGCTGTCCGCGATCGGTTCTAGCGTCGGCCAGGTCTGAAGCAGCAGAAGGAAGGAACCCCGTGAACTTCGCGTCCATACGGATCATCACCGGCGACGTCGGGCGGCTCGTCGCGTTCTACGAGCGGGTCAGCGGACACGCGGCGAGGTGGAGCACACCCGATTTCGCCGAGGTGGGTTTTCCGTCGTGCACGTTGGCGATCGGGAGTACGCGCACGGTCGGGTTGTTCGGGGCCGGGTCGGCGGAGGCCGGGGTGAACCGGTCGGTGATCGTCGAGTTCATCGTGGGCGATGTGGACGCGCGCTACGCCGAGCTGAGCGAGTGGCTGGAGGAAGTGGTGACCCCGCCGACGACGATGCCGTGGGGGAATCGCGCCTTGCTGTTCCGCGATCCCGACGGGAATCTCGTCAACATTTTCACACCGGTCACTGAGGAGGCCCTCGCGAAGTTCGCTGCCGTGTCACGGTAGGCGCCGGCCACCTGACCGAGCGGAGCCGGCGGCGAGCTGCCCGGCCCGGTGAAGCGTACGAAAGCAACAAGGCGGTGAAGGCCGGATGCAGCGGTTCAGCGCACAGCGGCCGGTGCGGCAGTCGTCGACGCGTGAAACGAGCCGAGTGGTCCGTCCTTTCCAGACTGACCGCCGGCTCGGTCAACCTCGGCGCAAAGAAACGTTCAGGCGGGTTCGACGCGGAACACCGCGATCCGGTCGGCCGACTCGGCGACGGCGTCCGGTGAGGCGGCCCCGGCCAGCCCGGTCGTCACGAAGCGTTTGCCGACACTCACGGGACTTGTTGCGACCAATTGGCGCAGCAGCGGACGCCGGTCCTCCACCGGGACCTCGACCAGGCGTGCCGTCGAGGTTTTTCGGCCTCTGGTGAGCGTGACGGTGTCGGCGGCGCGCGCGTTGGCCACCCACGCGGCTTTCGGGAAGGCCTGGAAGATGTAGCGGCCGCCGCTGAGTTCATTGACGGCGATGGGGAACGTGCGCGGCTGCCCGGTGCGCCGGCCCTTCACGGTGAGCAGCTGCATCGGCCCGAACGCGATCCCCCCTCGCTGCAGTCCGACGATGATCTTGTTGATGGTGTTGATCATCCGGCGATGGCTGTCCGTGTTCATACTGTCGACAGTACCTCAAGTTCTACGATAAGGATATAATATTGAACGCATACTTCACTGGAACGCCGGAGCCACCTCGGCCGCGATACCTTACGGATTCCATACGAACCACGAGGGGACGGCGGCATGAGCCCAGACCGGGCCACGGCGCGGCGGCGAAGGCAGCTGACAACGTCGGTCAAGGACGCCGTGCGCGACCTGAACATCCAGCTGTCGCTGCTCAACCGGCGCTTCGGCAGCCGCGTGGAGCTGCGCGACGTCGACTGGACCTGCCTCGACTTCATCAACCGCCACGGCCCGCTGTCACCGACCGAGCTCGCGCGCCGCTCCGGGCTGCACCCCGCGACGCTGACCGGCATCCTGGACCGCCTGCAGAAGGGCGGGTGGATCGTCCGCGAGCGCGACCCCGAGTCGGCCGACCGGCGCGCCGTGACGCTGCGCGGTGTGCGCGAGCGCAACGCCGAGCTGTTCCAGGTCTTCTCCGGCATGAACACCCGCATGGACGCCCTCTGCGACCGCTACACCGACGCCGAGCTCGAAGTGATCGCCGACTTCCTCCGCCGGACTTCGACGGCGGGCGAGGACTCGGCGGAGGAACTTGCACAAGGCTGACGCCCAGAGCGTTTCCTTACGCACCAACAGGTTCGCGAGCTTGACGCGCGAGTGGCCGGCGTGCGCCACCGCCGAAGAACTCGTGGCCCGGCACAAACGAAAGTGCCGGCGGAATCGCGTTCCGCCGGCACTCCCTCCTTGCGCGTGGCCTTCAGGTCCCCCCGGCACCCGAGAGATCAGCTACCCGGGGGCCGGAAGATCGAAACGGCACCGTGTCCTGCGCCACACCCGGCTCAAGCCGGAGCGCCGCCCATCATCCGCAGCATCGGGCGGCCGCCAGTCCGGACGAACCGGACGAGCAGCAGGCCCGCGAGCAGCAGGAAGAAGATGTTCAGCCACGTCGTGTAGTTCCACGAAATACCGTCCTGCCCGACGGTGGCCGTGCGCTCTGTCGGGGTGAGGCCGGTGACGCCGAAGAGGAGCTCGATGACGTAGCCGGCCACCACCATGGCCGCGTAGAAGGTGCCGAGCAGGACCAGGGCCATGCGCAGGCCGTAGTACTTCCGGTAGATGTTGAGGATCGGGAGGATCAGCAGGTCGGCGAAGACGAACGACAGCACGCCGCCGAAGCTGATGCCGCCGTTCCAGAGCACGGCGGCCAGCGGGACGTTGCCGATCGAGCAGACGAACGACAGGATCGCCACCAGCGGGCCGACGAGCGGACCCCACAGCGCCGAGACGAGCGGGTCGTCGACGAAGAAGAACGCGTGCCAGAACGAGTCGGGGACCCAGGCGCCGATGGCACCCGCGATGAGCAGGCCGACGACCAGGTCCCGCAGGATCGCGGCCCACTCCATAACGAACACGTGCGCCACGGCGGTGAACCCGGCACCGGACGCCAAGCGGTGCAGGAACGAACCCTCGTCCGCCACGGACATGTCCATCGCGGCGTGGCCTTCCATGGACCCGGCCACGCCCTTGTCGGCCTGCGCACGCGCCGCGCGGATCAGGCGTTGCCGCACGAACAGCCGGAACAGCACCGCCACCAGCACGATCATGATCGGCCCGCCGACGAACTCTGCGACGGTGAACTGCCAGCCCAGCAGCGACGCCATGATGATGCCGAGCTCCACCACCAGGTTCGTCGACCCGATCTCGAACGCCATCGCCGCCGTGAAGCCCGCGCCCTTGCGAAACAGGGACCTCGCCAGCGCCACGGCCGCGTAGGAGCACGACGACGAAGCCGCGCCCAGCAGCGAAGACACCGCAAGCGTCCGCGGCCGGTCGTCACCCATCAGCCGCACGATCGTCGACTTGCGCACCACCGCCTGCACCACGGCGGACAGCACGAAGCCGAGGATCAGGGCCCAGAGGATCTGCCACGCCATCGACCCCGCCAACGCCAGCGCGTGCCCGATCGCTGCCACCTGACCTCCGTATACGGTGTGGGGGTATTACGCCGGAGACTCTAACCCGAGCGGCGGATCCGGGCCAGGCGAACTCGTGACCTCAGCGGCCGGGCGCGCTGCGCAAGGCGCTGAAACCGGGCGTGCAGGGGTTCGTGAGCAAGTCGGCCGAGCTGGCGCACATCACCTCGGTGATCAAGACGCTGGACGAGGGCAAACGCTGGGTCGACCCGGACGTCTCCGCGTGGTGGACGACAACCCGCTGACCGACCATGGGCACGACTGGCGCTAGTACGTCCGTCCACTGCGGCCATCACAGCGCGGACATCACAGCGCGGACACAAAGAAGGGCAGGAAATACTTCTCCTGCCACTTCCAACCTATAGCGCACCCCGGGGCTTGCGGCAAGACCCTGGTGACGGCGCACAATCGTGCACCGTGGCCGGAACCCGGGGTGTCCGGCGCGGAGTCGAACGTGAAGCGGGGGAAGTTTTCGTGATCGATGTGCTCATCGCCGGTGGCGGGCCGACCGGCGTGATGCTGGCATCCGAGCTGCGACTGCAGGGCCTGCACGTGGTCGTGCTGGAGCGCGATGCCGAGCCGAGCAAGATCGTGCGCGGGCTGGGCCTGCACACGCGCAGCCTGGAGGTGCTGGACCAGCGCGGGCTGCTGGAGCGGTTCCTGGACGTCGGCACGACCTACCCGATCGGGGGATTCGCGGGCATCGCCAAGCCGATCCCGCCGGACCTGGACACCTCGTTCCCGCACACGCTCGGCGTGGCGCAAACCGTCGTCGAGCGGCTGCTGAGGGAGCACGCCCTCGAGGTCGGCGCCGAGCTGCGGTACGGCTGCGAAGTCGTCGGGCTGAGCCAGGACGACGAAGGTGTGACGGCAGAGCTGGCCGACGGTTCGCAACTGCGTTCGCGCTACCTCGTCGGGTGCGACGGCGGCCGCAGCACCGTGCGCAAGCGGCTCGGGATCGAGTTCCGCGGCGACCCGTCGCGGCAGGAGTGGCTGCTGGGCGAGGTGGAGCTGACAGCTCCCGCCGACGAGGTGCTCGCCGTGATGACGGAGGTCCGCAAGACCCAGCTCGGGTTCGGCGCCGGCCCGCTGGAGAGCGGGGGCTACCGGCTCGTCACGCCCGCGCTCGAGGTGGCCGGGGACCGCACGCGCCCGCCGACGCTGGAGGAGCTTCGGGAGGCCACGCGCGCGACCGCCGGAACCGACTTCGGCATGCACTCGCCGCACTGGCTGTCGCGCTTCGGCGACGCCACCCGCCTGGCCGAGCGCTACCGCTGCGGCCGCGTGCTGCTGGCCGGCGACGCGGCGCACATCCACCCGCCGATGGGCGGGCAGGGGCTCAACCTCGGCATCCAGGACGCGTTCAACCTCGGCTGGAAGCTCGCGGCCGCGGTCCACGGCTGGGCGCCGGACGGCCTGCTGGACACCTACGAGACCGAACGGCACCCGGTGGCCGCGTCCGTGCTGAACAACACGCGCGCACAGGCGGAGCTGATGTCGCTGGAGCCGGGTCCGCAGGCCGTGCGCCGGCTCGTGTCGGAGCTGATGGACTTCGAAGACGTGCGGCGGTTCCTGATCGAGAAGGTCACCGCGATCGGCATCCGCTACGACTTCGGCGACGGCCCCGACCTGCTCGGCCGGCGGCTGCGCAACGTCAACCTGAAGCGCGGCCCGCTCTACGGGCTGATGCACACCGGGCGCGGGCTGCTGCTCGACCAGACCGGCGCACTTTCCGTCGCGGGCTGGGCGGATCGCGTGGACCACGTCGTCGATGTCAGCGAGGAGCTGGACGCGCCCGCCGTGCTGCTGCGTCCCGACGGGCACGTGGTGTGGCTCGGTGACGACCAGCAGGAGCTGGAGGTCCGGCTTTCGCGGTGGTTCGGCGCCTGATTTCGGGGGTTCGACGCGACCGGCCGGCGTGCTCGGCCGCGCCGGCCGCGTCGCCGCGGTCAGGCCTCGCTGCCCCAGCCACGCTGGAAGCCGTCCGAGGTGAGGCCCTCGCGTTCGCCCGGGGCGTGGAAGATCGGCAGGTAGCGCTGCGCTTCGAACCCGCCGAGCTCCTTGAGCGCGGCGACGCCGGGGGAGGCGAGCCAAGCGTCGAGCTCCGCAGGTGAGTCCCAGTGCGTCAGCAGGAGGTAGCGCACGGGCGCGAGCTCGGGGAACTCCTGCAGCGGGCCGACGAGCTGGAACGGCTGCGCCTCGAACTCGCCGACCACGGTTTCGAACGGCCGCACGCCGAACGCGGGCAGGCTTTCGGTCAGCTCCGCCAGCACCCGCGCGGCTTCGGCTTCCGGCAGCGGGGTCTGGCGCGCGAGGGCGATCTCGGAGAACACGCGGCCCTGGACCTCCTCGCCTTCCGCGGGAAGCCGCCACTTGCGCAGGTACACCGACTTGAACCACGTCCGGTGCGCCTTGTTCTGCACGGCCGTGTGCGCGCGGTCGTGGTACCAGTCGTCCATCGCCGCCGGCGTCGACCACTTGCCGCAGAAGTACAACCACGGCGAGTTGGCGATGGGCCCGCCGATCACCGCGCGGAACCCCGGCGACGCCGCCGCCACGGGACCGAACTTGTCCTGCGCTGCCCAGAATTGCTCGTCGACACCGGGATTGAGCGTGAAACACGCCTCCATCACGGTGAGGGTCTGCGGGATCGTCGTCGAAGAGGTCATGCGTCGTCCCTGTCGGTGTGTGGTGGTTGCCGCTGACAACAGCACGGAACTCCGTGCCACCTCGGGCGTTCAGTGCCGCACACCATATGCCTCGCCCGCGACGGTCGTCAACGACAAGCAATACAAGAGGGGCCGACCGGGTGAACTGTCCACAGTGGCCGCTAGTTTGAGAACACAAATGTGTGCAGTGATATTGACCCGAAGTTGCACCGAAGGCTACGGTGCGATTCCGTTGCACACCCTCGTGCGGCGAAATGTGTCCTGCCTCCGGAACGCGAACCCGCCCACCCGAGCAGTGCCGGACGGGCGAGCTTCCCGGGAAACGGCTCAGGCGCGCAGGCCACCGTCGACGCGCAGGGTGGCGCCGGAGACGTAGCCCGCTTCGGGAGTCGCGAGGTGGGCCACGGCGGCGCCGATGTCTTCCGGCTTGCCGACGCGGCACAGGGAGACCATCTGCTCGACGGTGGGGTGGTCCAGGATCAGCATGTCGGTGTCGATCGGGTCGAGCCGGACGGTGTTGACGGTCCTGCCGCGCGGGCCGAACTCGTGCGTCCAGGACCGGGCGTGGGACTCGATGGCCGCCTTCGTGGCGGCATAGTCGCCGAAGCCGGGAGTCGTCGCGGTCGGGGTCGTCGAGGCGGCCGGTGACGAAGATCGGCGGCGTTGTGCAGCAGCGGGTTGAGGTTGCTGAACGCGACGTCGGCGCCCTCACGTGCGAGCCGCAGAACGACGCCCCGGCTGACGCCGCAGGATCCCCCGGTGACCAGAGCGACCTTGTCCTGCCGTTGCTCGCCATGCCTCCACCGTGGCAACGACGGCGGTGGGCCGATCACATCCCAACGGGGGAACCTTCAGTGTTGCGCGGGCGGCGCCTTCCGCAGTCGGCCGAGCGCGGCGGGGTCCCGCAGTTCCAGCCATTGACCACTTCGCTGTAGGTGGCGCGGACCGTTTCCGGCTTGATGCAGACCTCGCCCATGGAGTCTTCGGCCGCCTTCGCGAACGCGCCGCCGGCCCAGTCGTTGAGGTGGTTGGCCACGACCAGCGGCGCGCGGTTCCCGGTGAACGCGGCCTGGTACGCACCGCGGTAGGTCACCAGCGTGTCCGCGCGGAACTCGGCGGTGCGCGTGGCGTCGTCGCGGGCGTGGTTGAACTGGAACCACAGGGCACTTTCACGTACGGCAACCAGAACTCCCAGATGCCGTCGAGCTGCTCGGGCCGGCGCACGCCCCTCCGACGACTGGTTGGGCCACGGCGGTGTTGAGGTCGGCGACGAGCGTGCGAATGTCCGCGTCCGACCCGCCGAAACCGATGGTCGCCTTGCCGGGGCGGTGGCCGGGGTCCCGGTACTGGTCGCGTTGGTCGTTGGTCAACAGGTAGCTGCCGGAGAGGAAACCGCTGAAGTGGGCGTTCACGGACTTGACCGGCGAAAGGACACGCTGCCAGTGCTCGTGGGATCCGGCGCCGTCGAAGGAAAAGAGCACGAACTGCGGGGGTTTTTCTCCCGCGGTCTCAGCTTGTGCAGCCATTGTGCTCGCTGCGCTTGGCGGGGGGCTCGGGCCGCCGCCTTCCTGGGCGGGCGTCGTCGAAGACCAGCGCTGCCAGCAGAGTCAGGGCGCCACGCTCAGCGCGAGCACCGCTCTTCTCCGTCTGATCACTCCACTGCTGGGCCGCGCCATACCGCTTGCCCAAAACCGGGAGTGACGGAGCGGTGCGCGGCCCGGGATTTTGTTCTTCTGGCGTGGGGATAGTTGGTGATCGTTGCTCGGTGATTGAGCACTAGGATCGCTGAATGGAGCTGAGGCAGGTCGAGCACTTCCTCGCGGTGGTGCGGTGCGGGAGTTTCACCGCGGCCGCTCACGAGGTGCACGTGGTGCAGTCGGCGCTGAGCGCGTCGATCCGCAAGCTCGAGGGCGAGCTGGGCACGCCGCTGTTCGAGCGGACCACGCGGCGGGTCGAGCTGACCGAGGCGGGGCGCGCGCTGGTGCCGGCTGCGCACCGGATCGTCGCCGACGTGGTTGCCGCGCGGGGCGAGGTGGCGGCCGTCGCAGGCCTGGCGAGCGGGCGCGTGTCGATCGGGACCATCCAGACGCTGACGGTCGTGGACCTGCCGGCCAAACTCGGCGTGTTCCGCACGCGGTACCCGGGCGTGCGCATCCACGTGCGCGAGGGTTTGGTGCCCGATCTGGCGGCCGCGGTCGCCAGCGGTGAGCTGGACCTGTCGTTCCTCGCGGGCGAGGAACCGCTGACCGACGAGCTGAGCAGTTTCGCGCAGTGGAGCCAGCAGCTGGTGCTGCTGTGCCACCCGGGCCACCGCCTCCGCCGGCGCCGCCGCGTCCGCCTCGCGGAGCTCGACGACGAGCCGTTCCTGGACTTCAGCGGCAGCGGGATCCAGACCATGGTCGCGCGCCGCTTCGCCGACGCGGGGCTACGGCAGAACCGCGTCTGCGAGGCCACGCACATGCCGCTGCTGGTGGAGCTCATCGCCGCCGGGCTGGGTGTCAGCATCGTGCCCGAGCCGGTGGCCGAGCGGTCCGGCCTGCCGTTCGCGCGGATCGAGCAGCCCACCTTCAGCCGCGCGATCCACCTGGCGGGCCGGGGTCCGGCTCCGGCGAACCCGGCCGCGCGGGCCCTTCTGGCGCATCTGCTTTCCTGACGTTCGGGCGTGCGAACAGCAGCCCGCAACCGACGAGCGCGAGCGCCATCGCCGCCGTCGTGTAGCCCACGAGCGCCGCGACCGCCGCCAACGCCAGCGCGCGCACGCCGAAGCGCCGCAGCAGGCGGACGAGGTCCGTGGTCTCGGTGTCCATGCCGTCGAGTATTCGCCGGGCCGGGTCAGCGAGTCCAACGCAGAATTTTGCTGGAATTCAGCTGTGCGGGAGCTGAATCACGCCGCGTGTCGATTTCGGGGAACACCATTCGACGTACTCGTGACCACACCCGGCGACACGAGGAGAGACGCATGACGCACGACGAGAACGGTCCCATCAGGCTGTACATGTCGATGTCGCTCGACGGGTTCATCACCGGGCCCGACGACCGGCCCGGGCAGGAGCTCGGGGAGGGCGGCGGGAGGCTGTTCAACTGGCTCGACGACCGCCACGGCGAAGGCCCCAGCGGCCGGATCTTCCAGGAAGCCATGGCGACCGGAGCGGTGATCTCGGGCCGGCGGACGTTCGAGCTGGCCGGGCGCTGGCAGGGCGACCACCACGACGGCGTGGCGATCAACGTCCTCACGCACCACTTCGATCCGGACGACCGGCCGCCCGGCAGCGCGCGGTTCTTCACCGACGTCGGCGCGTGCGTGGCCGAGGCGCGGGCCGCGGCCGGTGGGCGCGCGGTGCTGGTGCACGGGGCGGGTGCGGCGCAGGCGTTGCTGCGCGCGGGTTTGCTGGACGAGCTGGAGATCCACCTCGTCCCGGTGTTGCTGGGCGGTGGGCGGCGGCTGTTCGACGACACGCACGTCGAGCTGCGGCAGGTTCGGCAGCTGACCGATCGGGACGTCACGCACCTGCGTTATGCCGTCGCGGGCCGCCCCCAGTGAACGGAGGCGGCCCGCTGGGGTCTCACGAACTCAGCTGTGCGCCGCGGCCAGCTGGAGCTGGTCGGTGGCCGGCGGGACGAGCTTGGGGTATTCCTTCTGGAACTTGGTGATCATCGTCGCGGAGGGGACGATCTTGTTCGGGTTGCCCTGGGTCGTGGCCTGCTTCTCGCCCCACGCGCCGGCGGCCTTGCGCTGGTCGGGGGTGCCGTGGCTGTGCTGGCAGTCGCCGATGGAGGCGTTGAGGTAGGTCACTTCCTGCTGGGTGCGGGCGTCCCACGCCTCACCCTTGGCGTGCGCGACGAAGTAGCCGCCGTACGCGTCGGGGCCCATCTCGCCGGACTCGTTGTGCGGGAAGTTGTCGTGGGCGAAGTCGACCTGGTGGCCGTATTCGTGGCCCAGCACGGCTTCCACCGCGACGTCGTCGAAGCCGAGCAAATTGGTGGTGTCGAGGATGCCGTCGCCGAGCATCACGCGCTTGCCGCCGAAGCTGTCGGCGGGCGCGGAGAACGCGTTGAGCGTCAGCAGCGGGTTGCGGCCGCCCTGCAGCACCGGGAGCTCGAAGAGCACCTTGTTGGCGAGCGCGGCCGCGTCCTTCACGCGCGCCGGGGCGAGGCCCAGGCCGAAGGTCTGCGCCATCTTCGTCGGGCTGCCGAGGTCGGTGCCCTTCCAGGCGACAAGCTGCACGTTCCAGCTCTCGATGTCCCAGAACCCACGCAGCTTCGAAATGGCCGAGGTGGCGCGCGCGGTGTACTGCCCGTCGGTGCCGAACACCTGCGGCTGCTTGTCGGTGGCGACGCCCTGGGCGTAGAGCTGGCCGAGCGCCGAAAGCGCGTCGAAGGCCTGCCCCTCGACCGGTGTGAGCTGCGAGGCGAGCTGGTTCGCATACGTGAGCAGCGCGCCCTCGGTGCAGTCCGCGGCCGGCGTCTGCTTTGCGTGGCCCTGCTTCTGGCCGATGTGGTCGATCGGCGAGTCGATCAACGAGTCGACGTCGGCCCGCGCGCTCGCGGGAATGCCGCTGTACAGGTCCACGACGTTCTGCCACAGCTGCGTCACGTCCTGCTCGACCGTCGACGGCGCCGGCTCGGCCGCGAACGCCGGCACGGCCGTGGCCACCGTGAGCGCGCACAGCGTGCCCGCCGCGGCCAGAGTTCTGCTGAGCGTGCGTGGAAGTTTGGGCACGGGTGTTCCCCTCCTGAGAAAAGACCGGGATCAAGATCGAGAATCAAGATCACCTTAGGACGGACTCAGGCCCCCAAACGCGCATCACCCGAAGACCCCCGAGATGGCCTACACCATTCGACGGGTCCGCCCAGCCGAAAGTCGTACGTCCCCGACCGATCGGCAACAACGACCGACGAAAGTTCTGAGCCGGGCAGGGGAAATCGGGGCTGTGACACAACCTTTCGGCCCGCTTCGTCCGCTACGGCACGGCTTCCGCGTTGCTCTTCCCGAAACCTTGTTCTTCCCGTCGCCCAGCTCGCTCAACGATTGTCGTTCACCACGTTCGCCACCGGGTTCGTCGCCCGGCCACTCGGCGGGGCGATCTTCGGGCACGTCGGTGACCGCATCGAGCTGTCGTCCTGTGAGTTCGATCTGTGCGAGCTGCGCGAAGCGTGCGTCGACGTGCTGACGTCACCCGCGACGGTCAACCTGCACTCCGTGCTGGAGGCGGAGGCGAAGCGGTTCCCCGAGGACACTGCGACGTGGCTCGGCCGGGTGCCGGCGGAGTTGCGCCGGGTCCTCGAAACCGCGGTGCACGCGTTGCCGGGGATCCGGGTGCGATGTTCCTGAAGTTCCACGAAACGGCAAGCGCCGAGCCCAGCGATGCGTAATCGCCGGCGCCGAGGGCCGGCGCTGCGTCAGCCTTGCAGGAACTCGATGCGGTTGCCCACCGCGTCGAATGTGTGGAACCGGCGCCGTCCGGGGATCTCCGCCGGATCCGCCCACACCACCCGGTGCTCGGCGGCCGCCACCGCCTCCGCCGTGGCGTCCACGTCGACCGCGAACCCCGGGTGGGCCTTGGCCGCGGGCCGGAAGTCTTCTTCGACGCCGACGTGCAGCTCCCCGTCCGGCCCGCCGACGCCGGGCACGCGGAACCAGCACCCGCCGCGCTGGGCGAGCAGCAGCGGTTTCGGCAGCTCGGGCCAGCCGAGCACCCCGGTGTAGAAGGCGCGCTGCGCGTCTTCCGCTCCGGCCGGGCAGGCCACTTGCACGTGATGGATCACACCGCCGAGATTACCCGGCGGCGTCCCTCGCCGGAGGTGACCGGGACCGGTGCGGTTCACTCGAACGGGAAGCCGCTCGGGCCGCCTGCCGGCCGTGATCGTCTATCTTCTGAGCGTGGCCTACCTGCTCACGTCGATCCCGTTCTTCGCCGGCTTCGCGATCAGCTTCCGCTTCGAGCGACGGCGGTTGCTGAACGGCGTGCTGTTGCTGGCGGGGCTGCTGCTCCTCGCGATCGGCGTGATCTTCGCGTTGATGGATATCCCCGCGGTGCACGACGTGGTCGACGGCAGCATGCTGGCGATCGCGTTCCTCCTCGTGATCGCGGTGCTGCTGCCGGCGTTCCTGGTGCTCAACGGGCTGCAGATGGTGCGCCGCGAGGGGCGGCGGCTGGGGAACCTGCTGTCGCTGCTCGCGGGGCTGGCGATGTTCGCCTTCGCGCCCGCGTTGCTGGTGCTGGGGAAGAACGCGGTGCCGCGCGCGGTGGAGGTGGTGATCATCAGTGTGTCCATTGTGCTCGGTTACCTCAGCCTCGCGTTCGCCGCGTTCGTGTTGTGTTCCGTGGGATACGGGCTGCTGCGGCCCCCGAAGGGCGTCGACTTCATCGTGGTGCACGGGTCACGGCTGATCCGCGGCGCGGTGCCGCCACTGCTGGCCAGCCGGCTCGACCGGGGGCTGGCGTTGTACGACGCGGGGCTCGCGCGCGGCGCCGCGCCCACGCTCGTGACGTCCGGCGGTCAGGGTGCCGACGAGACGCAGCCGGAGGCCGAGGCCATGGCCGATTACCTGGTGGCCCGTGGCATTCCGCGCGAAGAGATCGTGCTGGAGGACCGCTCCACGACCACACGCGAGAACCTGCTCTACTGCCGTGAGCTGATGACCGAGCGCAAACCCGGCTACCGCTGCCTGCTCGTCACCAACAACTTCCACGCCTTCCGCACCGCGATGCTGGCGCGGCGGCTCAAGGTCAACGGCCAGGTCGTCGGCTCCCACACCGCCTGGTACTACGTGCCCAGCGCCACGATTCGCGAGTTCATCGGCATCCTGCGCGACTACCGGATCCTCAACGGCGTGGTGATCGTGCTGCTCGCGGCGGCGTACCCGGTGTCGCTGACCTTCTGACCGGAGCCATTCCGGGGCCGCCGCCGGGGAATCGGCCGCGATGGACCTGCCAAAGGCGCCTCACGCCTCACGCCACCGGGGCACCGGTCCGCGCCCGGACGCCGGCCGCGTCCTCTCCCGGTGCGACCTCGACCAACCGCAGGCCGTCCGGGGTGACATCGAGGACGGCGAGGTCGGTGATGACGCGGTCGACCACGCCGGTGCCGGTCAGCGGTAGCGTGCAGCGCGACACCAGCTTCGGCTCGCCGTTCTTCGTGACGTGATCGGTCAGCACGACCACGCGTTTCGTGCCTGCGACCAGGTCCATCGCGCCGCCCATGCCCTTGACCAGCGCGCCGGGCACGCTCCAGTTCGCAAGGTCCCCGTTGGCCGCGACCTGCAACGCGCCCAGCAGCGCCAGGTCGATGTGGCCGCCGCGGATCATGGCGAACGACGTGGCCGAGTCGAAGAAGCTCGCGCCCAGCGCCACGGTGACGGTCTGCTTGCCGGCGTTGATGAGGTCGGCGTCCTCCTCGCCGTCGACCGGGAACGGGCCGAGACCGAGGATGCCGTTTTCGCTCTGCAGCGTGACGTGGACGCCGTTGGGCACGTGGTTGGCGACCAGTGTCGGGATGCCGATACCGAGGTTCACGTAGTCGCCGTCGCGCAGTTCGCGGGCGGCGATGGCGGCCATTTCGTCGCGGGTCCAGCTCATGCGCGAGCCACCTCCTTCGGACGGACGGTGCGTTTCTCGATGGCCTTTTCCCGTTGCCTCGCGAGGACGAGCCGCTGGACGAACACGCCCGGCGTCATCACGTTCTCCGGGTCGACGAAGCCGTCCAGGAGGATCTCCGCCTCGGTGAGGCAGACGCGTCCGCAGGCCGCGACGAGCGGGTTGAAGTTGCGGGCTGCCAGGCGGTATGTGAGGTTGCCGGCGCGGTCGGCCGTGTGGGCGTGGACCAGCGACACATCGGCGACGATGCCGCGTTCGAGCACGTAGGTCCGGCCGTCGAACTCGGCGTGGGGCTTGCCGTCGGCCACCGGGGTCCCGACACCCGTCGGCGTGTAGAACGCGGGAATGCCCGAACCGCCGGCGCGCAGGCGTTCGGCGAGGGTGCCCTGCGGGACGAGCTCCACGTCGAGCTCACCGTCGAGGAACTGGCGGGCGAAAAGCTTGTTCTCGCCGACGTAGGAAGCGACCACTTTGGACACCTGGTGGTTCTCGAGCAGGAGCCCGAGGCCCTGGCCGTCGACACCCATGTTGTTGGACACCACGGTCAAGTCGCGCACGCCGGAATCGCGCACCGCCTCGATGAGGTCTGTCGGGTTGCCGCTCAGGCCGAAGCCGCCCGCGGCGAGGGTGGCGCCGTCGGTGAGCACTTCCGCCACTGCTTCGGCGGCGCTGGGGTAGATCGTCGGCAAGGTGTTCCTTCCGTCCACTGAATGATCGGCCGCGGTCACTCAAGGGCACACACTCGTGCCCGGTCAACGCCGTCGCGTGGACCTCTCGCTCGGCAGTCACCCGGCGATAGCGGCGTTCACTCAGTGAACGTAAGCTGCGCCCATGGCCACCGCCCCGGACCATCTCGTCGGCCGCGCTGCCGCGGTGTTGCGCGCGCTGTCCCACGGGCAGGGCTCGACGACCACCGAGGTCGCCCGCGCCGCCGGCCTGGCCCGCCCGACCACGCACCGCCTGCTCACCGCGCTGGGCGACGAGGGGTTCGTGGACCGCGACCAGCGCACCGGACAGTGGCACCTGGGCCCGGAGCTGTACCTGCTCGGCGAGGTCGCCGCCCAGCGCTACGACGTGACCGAGCACGCCCGCGCGAGCGTCCACCGCCTGGCCGAGGCCACGGGTGAGAGCGCGTTCTTCTCCGCTCGCCGGGGCGACGAAACCGTGTGCCTGCTCCGCGAGGACGGCAGCTTCCCGATCCGCTCGTTCGTCTTGTACGAGGGGGCACGCTTCCCCCTCGGCGTCGTCTCGGCGGGGCTCGTCGTGCTGTCCTTCCTGCCCGACCGCGACATCGACGAGTACCTCGGCCGGGTCGACCTGACGGAGAAATGGGGCGCGGGGCACAGTGCCGACGAGCTCCGTGCCCGCATCGCCCGCACCCGCGAGACGGGCTTTTCGCTCAACCCGGGCCTGGTCGTCGAGGGCAGCTGGGGCCTGGCCGCCGCGGTGTTCGGCCGCTCGGGCGCGCCCGCGTGGGCGCTTTCGCTGACAGGCGTGGAGTTCCGCTTCCCGCCGGACCGGCTCACCGAGCTGGGCGCGCTGCTGCTGCGTGAAGCCCATGCGCTGACCCGGAAACTCTCCTCGGCGTAGGCTCACCACGACACATCATCGTCCACAGTGGACCACGACAAGAGGAGCGCAGCAGTGACCGAGACACCGGCCTTCGCCGAGCGCATGAAGACGATGCTCAACGAGGCGTGCCTCGCCCTGCAGGTGAGCGTCGGGCACCAGACCGGCCTGTTCGACGTGCTGGCCGGCCTGGCCCCGTCGACGAGCGAGCAGATCGCCGGCGCCGCCGCCCTGAACGAGCGCTACGTGCGCGAATGGCTCGCCGCGATGACGGTCGGCGGCATCGTCGCCTACGACCCCGAGACCCGCCGCTACACGCTGCCGGCGGAGCACGCCGCGTCGCTCACGCGCGCCGCGGGCCTGGGCAACCAGGCCTCGATGCTGCAGTACCTCGCGATGATGGGCGATGTCGAGCAGCAGGTGGTGGCCGCGTTCAAGGACGGCAGCGGCGTGCCGTACTCGGCGTACCCGCGGTTCCAGAAGCTGCAGGGCGAAGAGTCCGCGCGCACCTTCGACGCCGAGCTGCTCACCACCGTCCTGCCGCTCGCGCCCGGCCTGGAAGAGCGGCTGACCCGCGGCATCGCGGCGCTCGACGTCGGCACCGGCCAGGGCCACGCCGTCAACCTCCTGGCCCGCGCGTTCCCCGCCAGCACCTTCACCGGCGTGGACGTCTCCGAAGCCGGCATCGCCGCCGCCCGGGAAGAAGCGCGGGCCTGGGGCCTGACGAACGCGTCGTTCGCCGTCTCCGACGCGACCGGCCTCGAAGGCGAGTACGACCTCGTCACCACCTTCGACGTGATCCACGACTCCGCGGCGCCCGACGACGTCCTCGCGGCCGTCCACCGCGTCCTGCGCCCCGGCGGCACCTACCTCATGCAGGACACCGCGTGCTCGACGCGGCTGGAGGACAACATCGCGCACCCGCTCGCGCCCGCGCTGTACACGTTCTCCGTCTTCTACTGCATGAGCGTCTCCCTCGCCCAAGGCGGCGTGGGCCTCGGCACGATGTGGGGCGAGCAGGACGCGCTGGCCCGCCTCGCAAAGGCGGGCTTCACCGACGTGACCACGGGCAAGCGTCCCGACGACGTGATGGACCTCTACTACGTCGCGCGCAAACCCGCGTAACGCTCAGCTCTCGCTCACGAGCGGCCAGCGGCGGCCGATCGCGACGTCGGCCAGCCCCAGGAGCGCGACGTGCAGCATCGCGGCGAGCGCGAGCGTCGGCAGCACGGACACGGTTCGTTCGAGGCAGGCGCAACACGGCGTTCGGCACGATCTTCTACAACGCCCCGGTGGTGCCCTACCTCGCCATCTACACGTTCCTGCCGCTGGTGCTGCTGAAGATGGGCGTCGGCGAGGAGGACCCGACCAGCGACGGCCTGCTGAACCTGTTCCTGCTCGCCGGCAGCCTCGGCGGACTGTGGCTGGTGGCGAAGATGTCGCGGCGTGGCCTCACGATCTGGTCGTTCGTGGTCCTCATCGCAACCATGGCGCCGATAGCGATCTGGCCCGACGCACCCACCGCGTTGCTCTTCCCGCTGTTCCTGGTGTTCACGTTCACCATGTCGGCCGCCGTGAACCTCGACCAGGTCTACCCGCCGGAACTGTTCCCCACCGACCTGCGCAGCTCCGGCGTCGGCCTGCTCAACGGCCTCAGCCGCGTCGACTCGGCCATCGGCACCTTCCTGCTGCCGCTGGCCCTCGACGGCATCGGTTTCTCCCCCACCATGCTGATCCTCACGCTGGTGCTGGTGGGCGGCCTGGTGGTTTCGCTGCGGTGGGCACCGGAGACGAAGAACGCGACGATGGACTGACCCGCCGCGGACCGACCTAGCGCGCAGCCTCGGCCGCGAGCCGGGGCTGCGCGAGGCCGGTTTTCAACGCCGCGGCCATGGTCGCCACGCGGTGGCCCTGCGCGCGGGCCGCGGCCAGCGCCGGCTCGTCCACCGCGATCGAGCCGTCCTCGCCCGTGATGTGGCTTGCGCCGTAAGGGTTTCCACCCGAGTCGTTGGCGTGGCCCTTGAAGCCGGGCGGCACGAGCACGCCGCCGAAGTGGTAAACGGAGTTGTACAGCGCGAGCAGCGTCGTCTCCTGCCCACCGTGAGCCGAGGCACTCGAGGTGAACCCGCTGTAGACCTTGTCCACGAGCTGGTCCCGCGCCCACAGCCCGGTCAACGTGTCGAAGAACTGCTTGAGCTGGCTCGCGACGTTGCCGAACCGCGCGGGCGTGCCGAACACGATCCCGTCGGCCCAGAGCAGATCTTCGTGTGTGGCAACGGAAACGTGCCCGGTCGCGGCCAAGTGCTCACGCCAGTCGTGGTTGCGGGCGATCGCGCTCGCCGGCGCGATCTCCTCGACGCGCCGCAGCCGCACCTGGGCCCCGGCCGCCAAAGCACCTTCGCGCACGGCCTCGGCCAGCGTGAACACCGTCCCGGTCGCGGAGTAGTAGACGACGGCGATCCGGCAGCACTCTTCGGACATGACCCATTCCCCTCGCTGTTCCGGTCTACCTGACCGTATCACTCGATACAGTCTCAAATGAAACATTGACCGAAACTAACCAACGCGCCGCCCACCTCATCCCGCACGGGCGAGGACTCCCGCGAGCGGCCGGTCCACCGTGGGGCGACGGGAAACCGACGAGAGGCACGGCTATGTCTGACTACATCCGAATGCAGGGAACGGACCCGCGGGCGATGGACTCGGCGAGGCCGGGCTTCGCCGAACCGCGTGCGGCGAACGGCTGGACCGCGTTCGCGGCCACGATCGCGATGCTCGCCGGTTTCTTCAACATCATCATCGGGCTCGTGGCGCTGTTCAAGAACGACTACTACGTGGCCGCACCCGGTGGCTACCTCGTGCTGAACCTCACCGGCTGGGGCTGGCTGCACCTCATCGTCGGCGCGCTCGCGGCCGCCGCCGGCGCCGCCCTGTTCAGCGGCGCCGGCTGGGCCAAGATCGTCGTGGTGATCCTGGCCGGGTTCAACGCGCTGGCGATGCTCGCGTTCCTCTCGGCCGCCCCGGCGTGGGGACTGATCGTGATCGCGCTCGACGTGCTCGTGATCTGGGCCGTGATCGCCCACTCCTCGGAACCCGAACGCTCAGTCTGAGAGCTTCGCGGACAAGACCTCACCCAGCACGGGTGAGGCCTTGCCCGTGAGCGGGGTGCTGTCGACGTAGTGCATCTCGTACACGCGCTCGGTGAACTTCCAGCCGTCGGCCGTGCGCCGGTAGCGGTCGTGGTACACGGAGTGGTTGAGGTGCGAGCTGCCGTCGCGCAGCCGCCCGAACTCCACGATGTAGGCCCGTCCGGTGGCGGTGTCGCCGTCGAGGCGGATCGAGCCCGGGTGCACGGTCTGCAGGAAGTACTCCCACAGGTCCCGGGCCCGTTCGATGCCGCGGCGGATCTCGGCTCGGCTCGCCAGCTCGATGCCGCCATCGGGGATGCGCAGCAGGCCGTCTTCGGTGAAGAGCGAGGCGAGACGGTCGTAGTCGTGCGTCATCCCGGCGTCGGTGAACTCCGCGCACAGCGCGCCGAGTTCGACACGGTCGGCGATGGCCTGGAAGTCGGTCATGGTTCTCCTGTCACATTCTTCGTCGGTGATCCGTCAACGCTCTGACGGACCACGACGGAGGAACCTGACAGTGGACGCAGTTCTGGTGGAGCAGTTCGAGGCGCATCGCGACCACCTGCGCGGGGTCGCCTACCGGATGCTGGGCTCGGTGACCGAGGCCGAGGACGCCGTGCAGGAGGCCTGGCTGCGGCTTTCCCGCGCCGACACGGGCGACGTGGCGAACCTCGGCGGCTGGCTGACCACGGTCGTCAGCCGCGTGTGCCTCGACGTGCTGCGCTCCCGCAAGTCCCGGCGCGAGGAGCCGCTGGAGACGCACGTGCCGGACACGATCGTCGCCGCGGCGGACCCGGATCCGGCCGAGCAGGCCGTGCTCGCCGATTCCGTCGGGCTCGCGCTGCTCGTGGTGCTGGAGACGCTGTCGCCGGCCGAGCGGCTCGCGTTCGTGCTGCACGACCTGTTCGGCGTGCCCTTCGCCGAGATCGCACCGATCGTCGGCCGCACTCCCGCCACCGCGGCGCAGCTGGCCAGCCGGGCGCGCCGCCGCGTGCGGGGCGCCGCGCTGCCGGACACCGACGTCGCCGCGCAACGCGAGGTGATCGACGCGTTCCTGGCCGCCTCCCGCTCGGGCGACTTCGACGCGTTGCTCGCGGTCCTCGACCCGGACGTCGTGCTCCGCGCCGACACCGGCGTCGCGGGCGGCTCGCGGCTCGTTCGCGGCGCCGCCGCCGTGGCCGGCCAGGCCGTGCTCTTCGAGCAGCTCGGCGCCGAAAGCCGGCCCGTGCTCGTCAACGGCGCGGCCGGTCTGGTCGCGCTCGTGGACGGCAAGCCGATGTCGGTGTTCTGCCCGACCGTGCGCGCCGGGCGGATCGTCGAGATCAACATCCTCGCCGACCCGCAACGGCTCGCGCAGCTGAACCTGTGACGCTGAAGGTGTGCCGGGTCAGCCGTCGGCCAGACTGGCTCCCGGCACCTGCACCTTGAGCACGCTGCCCGGGTTGAGCAACAGGACCCGGGTCGCCAGCTCGGCCGCGAGCTCGCGCACCGGCACCGGCCGGAACTCCTGGCCCGGCTGCGGTTCGGGCAGGTTGTCGGTCAACCCGTTGAGCGCATCCTTGAGCGGACCGACGTGCTCCATCAACCACGACACCCCGGCCGCGAGGATCGCGCCGAACGGGTCCATCGCCATCGACAGCGCGTCCAGCCCCGTCCCGACCGCCCCCATCGCCACCGACGCCCAGTCGCCCGACTCGATGGCCGTCGACAGGTCATTCGCGGATTCCAACAGCGAAATACCCGAATACGCCTTCGTCGAGTCCTGCGTTTGCGCGATCAGAGGATTACTCACCGGATCAAGCTAGCAGCGCCCCACGGGCCGATCGCTCCCGCGATGGGGGATTGACTCGTTGGCGCCCCTTCGGTAAGGACCACTTGGTCGAGTGGGAAGAATACGCGGCAGCCCGAGCCGGTCAGACGGCGTCGGCGCAGGCCACAGCTGCTGTGGGTGCGGGCTCCGGCCCGGTCACTCGCTCGTCGCCGGCCGGGTCGCCCGGAACGGCGAGCTGCCACGGTCGGGCGACAACCCACAGGACCACACCCGCCAACAGGATGCCGCTGAACATCACGGTCGCCATGGCGGCCGCGTTGTTGCCGATCAGGCCCACGACCGGCGACACGGCCGCGCCGATGCCGAACTGCACCGCACCCAGCAGCGACGCCGCGGTGCCGGCGTTGTCACCGTGGGAGTTCAGGGCGACCGCAGGCGCGTTGGGCAGAATCAGGCCGGCGAAGAACAGCACCGCCCACACCGGCACCGCGACGCCGAACATCCCGCCGAAGCCGGTGAGCGCCGTGACCAACAGGACCGCCGCGGCCACGACGGCCGCCACGCTCGCGACGAGCAGCACCTGGGCCGGCTCGTAGCGGTTCATCAGCCGCGCGTTGACCTGCGTCGCGGCGATCAGCCAGATCGCGCTGGCGCCGAAGAGCAGGCCGAACTGCTGCTGGTCGAGACCGAACTCCTGCTGGAACACGAACGAGCCGCCGCTGATGAACGCGAACAGCCCGGCCATCGCGAGACCGGCCACGATCACCAGGCCGATGAACGAGCGGTCGGTGAGCAGCCCGCGGTACGAGCGGACCGTCGCCTTGAACTCCCACGGCTGGCGGCGCTGCTTCGGCAGCGTCTCCGGCAGGGCCAGCGCCGCGGCGATCGCGCTCGCGAGCCCGATCACGGCGAGCACCACGAACACGCCACGCCACTCGGTCCAGCTCAACAGGGCACTGCCGAGCGTCGGCGCGAGCACCGGCGACACACCCATCACGAGGATCAGGCGCGAGAGCAGCTTCGCGGCGTTGCGGTCGGTGTAGAGGTCACGCACCACAGCCAGCGCCAGCACCGCGCCCGCGGAGGCGCCGAGGCCCTGCAGGATGCGCGCGCCGGTGAGCAGCTCCACGTTCGGCGCCACCAGGCACAGCAACGAGGCACCGACGTGGATCAGGCTGCCGGTGATGAGGGGGATCCGCCGGCCGAACGCGTCGGAAAGCGGCCCGACCAGCAGCTGCCCGAGCGCAAGCCCGAGCACCGTACCGGTCAGCGTCAGCTGGATCGTGGACTCGGAGGTCAACAGGTCCTGCGCGATGGTCGGCAGCGCGGGCAGGTACATGTCGATGGACAGCGGGCCGAGCGCCACAAGGACACCCAGGATCAGCACCAGCTTGAGCTGTCCGCCCCCAGCGGACACTCCTGCGCCGGGTGCGGCTTCCAGTCTGTTCGTCACAGCATCTCCCTCAGTCGGTCGCCACCTCACTCCTACGACGAACGGGACTCGCGTATTCCGACATCCTGCCCGGATCACACCGCGCCTTTCTTCAGGTGACGCCTTGTGGTTGCGCCGCTACGACAAGGCAATCCGGAGTTCACCCGCCAGAAATGTCCACAATAGACAGTTCGCATACGACAGATCGCCCGTCCGGAGAGCCATCGTCGTGGCAAGGCGGTGGTGGATTCACCGCACCCCGGATCCGGGAATGTCGGTGCGGCAGATCCGCGGAAACGCTGGTGGTCGTAGGCTCCTGGGACCGTTCGCGGCGTTCGGGTGGAGCACCACGCCCGCGTTGGACGCGTTGTCGGTGCTGCGTTCGTTTAGTCTGTACGTGCTGCTGGAGCTCGTGTGCTCGTCGCGGCGCCGGTCGCCGCGGTCGTGGCGTACGGGTGCGCTCGCCTCGCGCAGCTCGTGCTCGACCGGCCGCTCGGGCGCGACCTCGCCGGAGCCCGCACGGAGGTGGTGGTGCGCCTGACCGACGGCCGGCTGCTCGTCCGGTGGGACCGGCTCGTGCACGGCAGCACCGACAAGCTCGGCAACGCGCGCGGCCGTGGACCCGGCCTGTTCGACAGCGAGCTCGCCTCTGCGCAGATCGGCCGCGTCGGTGACCAGACCGTGCTTCGCGTGGCCGGTGAAGGACGGCAGGGGCTGCTGCACCTGGAGCACGCGCACCCGCAGCTGGTGCTCGACCTCGTCGTCGCGCGGGCCGAGAAGGCGCGGAAGGACCCGAAGCTCGACAGAGAGAACAACGCCGTCCGGGCGGTGGCCGTGCCGTGCCACGGCGAGGCCCTCGCCGACGTCCGCGCCGGCGCCACCGCGATGGCCGGCGACAGCCCGGGGTCCAAAGCACCGGTGTTCGTGCTCGTGGTCGCCATCGCGGGCCTGACGATCGCGGTGATGGCGTTCTTCCCCGCGCTGCCCGACCTCGCGTTCTCCGGTCCTCCGTCGCACCCCGGCATCGCGGGCGGGATCGTGTTCGGGCTCGTCGGGCTGATCGCCGCGCGCACCTGCCGCCGCTACCGCCGGGGCGTGCGGTTGCGGCGGAATCACTCGGGCGAAGGGCTCGCGCAGCACCTCTCCCCGCAGGTCGCGCTGGTGCCGGGGGCTCTCAGCCCGGCCGTGATGATGCCGGTCAGTCCGGCGACGGTGCCGGCAGCGCAGCAGTGCGCCGGTGCTCAGCAGTTCGGGGCCTTGGGCCAAGACGGTTTTTCACGGGTTTCCCCGGAATCAAGCAGCCGTGGGCCCAGCGGACGGCAGCGCCGTTGAACACCCGGCGGAGCCGAACGGACGCAACGGATCCGGCAGGTCGGCGCCCAGTCCGATGGCCGTCCGGAGCACTTCCAGCACCGCGATGAGGCCGAAACCGGCCACGCCGTCGACCACGAACGCCGCGACGTCCGGGTCGGGACCGGTGCCGAGCTCGTCGGCACCGACACTTCCGACGCCACCACTGTGGACCTAGCGTTCGAACCAGGCACCGTCGCCGAGGGGCGGCGGGCCGAATCGGAAGGCGGCCACCATGCCGATCCTCAGCGCCTTGGGCGGCGTCCACCACCTGCGGCTCACCGTGACCGACCTCGACCGTTCGCGCGCCTTCTACACCGAGGTGCTCGGATTCGGCGTCGCGGCCGAATCGCCGGGCAGTCCGGACGACCCGGCCATCCGGGCCGACCGCGACGCGCTCTACGGCGGAGTCGTGCTCGCGAACGAGAACCTCATCCTCGGCCTGCGGCCGGTGGCCGAGAAGGCCGACCGGTTCGAGTCCGAACGCGTCGGCCTCGACCACCTGAGCTTCCGGCTCGGCTCGATGGCCCAGCTGCGTGAAGCGCAGGAGCGCCTCGACGCGACGGACGTCGTGCACGGCACGATCCGCGAGCTGCCGGCGTTCGGCATCGCGATCCTGTCGGTCAATGACCCCGACGGCATCCACCTGGAGCTCACCGCGGCGCTCGAATAGTCCACTCAGGACAGTCGGGTACACGGATGCCGGCACGGACGGCCAGCGGTCGTTGATCTTGGCGCCCGCTGATCATTAGTGTCGGCGCATAAGCCGACCGAAGAGGAGTTCCCATGAGCGGCCTGCCGGCCACGATGCGAGCGGCGCGGTTCGACGCGGCGTCGAAGAAGCTGAGCGTGGAGACGGTGCCCGCGCCGAAACCGGGCCGCGGTGAGGTCGTGGTCAAGGTCGCGGCCTGCGGGATCTGCCACTCGGACCTCTCGCAGCTCGACGGGTACTTCACGCCGCGGCAGCCGGTGATCACGCCGGGCCACGAGACGGCAGGTACCGTCGCCGCGGTCGGCGAAGAGGCCGGCTTCTGGTCGCCGGGCGACCGGGTGGTCGTGGCCGCCGGCCGGCCGTGCGGCTCGTGCCGGGAATGCCGCCACGGCGGCGGGATCGACGCTTGCGAAAAGCTCGAGATCATGGCCTTCGACTACGACGGGGCGTGGGCCGAGTACGTCGTCACGCCCGCGACGACGCTGGTCGGCGTGCCGGAGCACGTGCCGCTGGAGCAGGCCGCCGTGCTGGCCGACGCGGTGTCGACCCCGTACGGCGCCGTCGACACCGCCGCGCTGCGCCCCGCGGAGGCCGTGGGGATCTGGGGCCTCGGCGGGCTGGGCACGCACCTGGTGCAGCTCGCGCGCATCTGCGGCGCGTCGCCGATCGTGGCGCTCGACCCGCTGCCGGCGGCCCGCGAACGCGCGCTCGGCCTCGGCGCCGACTTCGCGCTCGACCCGCGCGACGAAGCGACTCCCGACAAGCTCTCGGAGATCACCGGTGGCCAGGGGCTCGACGTCGCGTTCGACTGCGTCGGCCGGGGTGCCAGCGTCAAGCAGGCTGACCGCGCGCTCGGCCACCGCGGCCGGCTGGTGCTCGTCGGGATGTCTCCCGATCAGCTGGAGCTGGGGCCCGAGCTGAACTTCGTGCGGCGGCGCCACACCGTCGTCGGGCACCTCGGTTACCGCATGAAGCACCTGTCCGACCTGGTGGAGCTGGTCGCCCGCGGGCGGCTGGACGTGTCGGGTTCCGTGAGCGCGATCCTGCCGCTGGAGGAAGCCGCCGAGGGTGTGCGGCGCCTGCGCGAGCACGACGGCGACCCGATCCGGATCTTGCTTCGGCCTTGACCCTGACGTCGCAGGAGGGTCGAGCATCGAAGGCGTGAACGAATACACCAGCCCCGTCCCGATGCCGGCCCTCGACGCGATCGCACCGGAGCCCTACCGCGGCATCTACGGCATGCCCATGTTCCCGATCATCCCGACGGCCGACCTCGAGGAGTCCAGGGACTTCTGGTTGCGCGGCCTCGGGTTCATCGACCTGTTCTCCATTCCCGGCCGGATCACCCACCTGCGGCGGTGGGCGTTCCAAGACGTGCTGCTCGTGCCGGGCGAAGTCAGGCCCGGCTCCGGGTTGGCCATCAGCTTCTCGTGCGTCCTCTCCCAGATCGACGAGGTCGCCGCGCGGTGCGAGGAGCTGCGGCCGGGGTGCACGAGCGCGCCGGAGGAGAAGCCGTGGAACTCCGTCGAGCTCACCGTCGAGTCCCCCGAACGGGTGCGGATCGTGCTCACCGCCGCCCGGCCGATCGACCCGGACAGCGCCCAGGCCGAGGAGCTGCGCGCCGTCGGGATCGACGTTCCGCGCGGGTGAGTCACACTGGTCTGATGAGCGAAGGCCTCACCGTCGGCCGAGCAGCGGCACTCGTCGGGGTCAGCGTGAAGACGCTGCACCACTGGGACGCGATCGGCCTCGTGCGCCCGAGCGAGCGCACGTATGCGGGATACCGGGTGTATTCGGGCGACGACATCGCGCGGGTGCACCGGGTCCTCGTGTACCGCGAGCTGGGTTTCCCGCTCGCGGAGATCGGGCGTCTCCTCGACGACCCGGCCGTCGACGCCCGCGAGCACCTGCGGCGCCAGCGCACCGAGCTCGTCGACCGGATCTCCCACCTGCAGACGATGGTGTCGGCCGTTGACCGCATGCTGGCGGCCGCGAAGACCGGCATCCAGCTCACGCCAGAACAGCAGGTGGAGATCTTCGGCTCCGACTGGCGCCCGGAATGGGTCGGCGAAGCCGAAACGCGCTGGGGTGACAGTCCTCAGTGGACCCAGTACGCCGAACGCGCCGCCGCGCTGAGCCCGTCCGACTGGCAGGAAGTCGCGGCCCGGGTGGAGAAGCTGAACGCGGACCTGGCGACCGCGCACCAGACCGGCGTCACCCCGAGCTCCCCCGAGGCCAACGCCCTGGCCGAACGCCACCGCGCTTCCATGACCACGTACTTCGACTGCCCTCACGCCCGCCACGTCTGCCTCGGGCGACTGCTGGCGGAGGACGAGGGTTTCGCGGGCTACTACAGCGGGTTCTCGCCGGACCTGGCGCCGTGGCTGCGCGAGGTGATCAACGCGAACGCCGAGGCCCACGGCGTCGACCCGGAAACCGCCACCTGGGACTAGAAACCCGGGCCACCGTGCGCCATCCCGACGACGTCGCACGGTGGCCCGGAACCCGCGTCAGTCGCTCACCAGCTCCGACTTGTGTTCCCGCAGCCACTCCTCCAGCGACTTCAGCCGCGGGTTGATGCGGCGCACGCGCTCGAGGTCGCGGGACTCGACGAACGAGTCTGCGGCGTCGGCGTAGAACTGGTACATGTTGCCGATCTCGACGGCGCCCGGGTAACCACCGGCGCGGGCCTCGTCGTGGGTCTGCGGCCGGTAGACGACCTCCTCGCCCAGCACCTTCGTGAACAGCTCCGCCAGCTGGACGCCCGTGTAGTGCGCGCCGGCGAGGCCGACGGTGCGGCCGATGTACCTCGGGCCGGCGAGGAAGATGCCGTAGGCGGTGCGGCCGATGTCCTCCGACGCGACCAGCGCCATTACGGAGTCGCCCATCGGGTTCGTGAGGGCGAGCTTGCCGTCGGCGCCGCGGTGCACGCCTTGCCCCTTCAGGAACGACTCGTAGTAGAACGTCGTCTCCAGGAACGTCGTGGGCACGCCCTGCTCGGTGAAGAACCGGTTGGCCTCGCCCTTCGCGTCGAAATGGGGCACCGTGTACTTCTCGAGCAGCGTCGGCAGCTCGAGACCCTGGTGCTCGAAGTGCGGGCGGGTGTCCTCCAGCGTGGACCAGACCACGTGCTTCAAGCCGGTCTTCTTCGCGGCACGCGCGGCGATCTCCGCCTGGTCGAGCTCCATCTGCGCCCGCGTGCGCGCCGCCTCCTCCTCGGGGGTGCGCTGGACCCAGAAGTTCGTGACCACGTACGCGCCATAAGCGCCTTCGAACGCGCGCAGCACGCTGGCCTCGTCGTCGAGATCGGTCGCCACGACCTCCGCACCGCGCGCCGCCAGCTCCTTGGCCGCCGGGAATTCGACGTCGCGGGTCAGCGCGCGAAGGCTGAACGGTCCCTGCGGGTCGTCGAGGATCGCACGGGCCAGACCACCGCCCTGCGAACCGGTCGCCCCCACCACGGCAATGATCTTCTTGTCGGTCATCGGGTTCCTGCCTCTCTCGTCGGATGTTTCCCGGACGAGTTCCAGGTTGTCCCGCTTCTCCGGACGGCACCTCGCCACACCGTGGGTACCCACGGCGGGGGACGTCAGAGCCAGCCGCGCTCGTCGGCGACCCGCAGCGCCTCCATCCGGTTGCGTGTCCCCGTTTTGGCGATCACCGCCGACAGGTAGTTGCGCACCGTGCCCTCCGACAGGTACAGCGTGGCGGCGATCTCGGCCACCGACGCCCCGGACCGGGCGGCGATCAGCACGTCGCGCTCGCGCGCCGTGAGCGGCGACTCCCCCGCCGCCAGCGTCGCGACGGCCAGCGCCGGATCGACCACGCGCTCACCGGCGACCACGCGGCGGATCGCATCGGCCAGCGTCTCGGCCGGCGCGTCCTTCACCACGAACCCGACGGCACCCGCCTCCATCGCGCGCCGCAGGTAGCCCGCGCGCCCGAACGTGGTCAGGATGACCACGCGACAGCCTGGCAATTTCTTGGTGAGCACGGCCGCCGCGGCCAGTCCGTCGAGGCCGGGCATCTCGATGTCCAGCAAGGCGACGTCCGGCTGCTCCGCCAGCGCCGCGTCCACGACCTGGTCACCGCGGCCGACCGACGCGACGACCGCGAAGTCGTCCTCCAGCTCCAGCAGGGCGCACAACGCCTGGCGCACCAAGGCCTGGTCGTCGGCGAGCAGCAGGCGGATCGTCATGCCGGCGCTCCGTTCTTCGGACGCGGAGCACGCACCGACACGCACAGCCGCCACCCCCGCGGCTGCACCGGCCCGGCTTCCATCCGGCCGCCGGCCTCGGCGACGCGCGAGCGCAACCCGTCCAGGCCGTTGCCAGGAGAAGCCACCGCACCCACCCCGTCGTCGCGCACTTCCACCTCCGAAGCCGAAATCCTGACGGTGCAGCTCGTGGCGCGGGCGTGGCGCGCGACGTTGGTCAGCCCCTCCCGCACGACCCAGCCGAACAGCTCCTGGTGGGCACCGTCGACCACGTCCGACGCGGTGGGCAGGTCGGCCGTGACGCCCGCGGCGCGCAGCAGTTCCCGTCCCCGGGCCAGCTCCCCGGCGAGCGTCACCTCGGTGCTGCCCGACACGGCCGCGCGCACATCCGTGAGCGCCTGCCGGGAGAGGCGTTCGACCTCGCCGATCTCCTCGAACGCGCGTTCCACGTCGGTCTCTCCGAGCCGGCGGGCGAGATTGCTCTTCACCGTGATCGCGGTGAGCGAGTGGCCGAGCAGGTCGTGCAGGTCGCGGGCGATGCGGGCGCGCTCGGCTTCGGCCGCGAGCCGCTCGACTTCCGCGCGAGCCTCGACCAGCGCGCGATTGGTACGGACTGCCTCGGAGAAGGCGTAGACCATCAGCGCGGTGAACACGAGCGCGATGGCCTGTGCCCACGCCGGCCCGGAGTGCCACGGCCGCACGGCCGGCGGCACCACGATCGCCGCCAGCCCGGCCCCCAGGAGCACCACCACCGCCACTCTGCCGCGCAGCAGCCGCATCAGAAACGCCACGACGACCGCGGCCAGGAAAAACGCGTCGGCCTGCGCGAAGGGCACCACGGCGAGGAACAGCACCGCCTGCGCGCCCAGTGACCACCAGAACGCCCGCGGGGCCACGCGGTCCGCCGCGATCGTGGCCGCCACGTAGCAGCAGCTGAACAACCCCACGAGCACGCAGCCCACCACCGCGGTGGTGCCGCCGCGCGGCACCAGGCCGGCCACGGTCACCGCCGGGTACACGAGCATGCCGGCGTCGAGAACGAACCGGCGCCGCCCGAGCACCCAGCGATCGGCGTTGTCGTCCACGTCGGGCACGCTACCGGGATCCGGCTCAGGCCCGCGCGAACAACGAGCGGACGTGCCGCCCGTTGACGATCAGCACCACGCCCAGCAGGAGCAGCGCGCACACGCTTTGCTCGGCTCGCAGCCACACCGGGAACGCGCCGGGCAGCGCCGCGATGACGATCAGCGCCACCAGCATGATCGCGGTGACCAACCGCAGCCGCAAGTAGGCGCGGCGCGAGCCCTTGCTCGTGCGGAGGGTGAAGGACAACGTGAGCAGGGCGCTGGCCACGACGATCACCGTCCGCACCCACACGGCGTCGGTGACCATCGCGGAGTTGTTCCGCAGCAGGATCACTGCTCCGACGGTGAGCACGCTGAGCGTGAGGTAGACGATGACGAGCAGTCTCATGGCGCGGAAGGCCGAGAGGCTCCGCGGGTGGTTGAGGTTTTCGTGCGACACGGCGGCGGATCCGGCGTTCATGACTGTCCTTTCCGGACTGAGCGGAGTCTCCCCTCGTTCTCCACCCATGCTGGGCGAGCGCGCCGGCTCGCAGCAGTGAGCCGGCGCATCAACCGCCCATGACATTTGTCAGAAATCCGGCGGCGGCCCCGTTTCCGTCAGCTTGCCCTCGGCCAGCGTGAGCCAGCGGCCGATGCCCAGCTCGGCGAGGAAGCGGTCGTCGTGGCTCACGACCACGAACGCGCCCTGGTACGCGTTGAGCGCGCCGGTGAGCTGCTCCACGCTCGCGAGGTCAAGGTTGTTCGTGGGCTCGTCGAGCAGGAGCAGCTGCGGCGCCGGCTCCGCGCACAGCACGCACACCAGCGTCGCCCGCAGCCGTTCGCCACCGGAGAGCACGCCGACCGGCAGGTGCGCCCGCGGCCCGCGGAAGAGGAAGCGTGCGAGCAGGTTCATCAGGTCGGCCTCGGGCAGCTGCGGCGCGGCCGCGCGCAGGTTCTCCGCGACGGTGCCGTCGTCGTCGAGCAGGTCGAGGCGCTGCGAGAGGTACGCGACGCGGCCGTCGGCCCTGGTCAGGAGCCCACTGTCGGGTTCGCGCAGGCCCGCGACAAGGCGCAGCAATGTCGACTTGCCGACCCCGTTGGCGCCGATCAACGCGATCCGCTCCGGTCCGCGGATCGCCAGCGTCGCACCCTCGCCGGCGAAGAGCTCGCGCACGCGCAGGCGCTCGCCGTGGCACACCGTGCGCCCGGCCGGCACAGCGGTGTCAGGCAGCTCCAGCACGATCGTGTCGTCCTCGCGGGCGGCGCGGTCGGCCTCGTCGAGGCGGGCCTTGGCGGCACCGAGCCGCTGCGCGTGCATGTCGTTGGCCTTGCCGGCCGACGATTCCGCGCGCCGCTTGATGTTGCCGAGCGCGATGCGCGGAATGTCGGAGCCGGTGCGGGCGCCGGCGGAAGCCCGCCGCGCCGCGCGGTCGCGCGCCTGCTGAAGCTCGCGTTTCTCGCGCTTGACCTCTTGCTCGGCCGCGCGCACGTTCTTCTCCGCGACCTCACGCGCGGCCTTCTTCGCGGCCTCGTACTCCGTGAAGCTGCCGCCGAACATCCGCAGCGAACCGTGGTCCAGCTCCGCGATCCGGTCCATGCGGTCGAGCAGGTCCCGGTCGTGGCTGACCAGCACCAGCGTGCCCTTCCAGTCGCCGAGCACGGAGTGCAGACGGCGTCGCGAGGCGCGGTCGAGGTTGTTGGTGGGCTCGTCGAGCAGCAGCACGTCGGGCTGTTTCAGCAGCTGCGCGGCGAGACCGAGCGACACGATCTGGCCGCCACTGAGGGTGCCGAGCCGGCGGTCGAGCGCGACGTCGCCGAGCCCGAGCCGGTCGAGCACCGCGCGGGCGCGCTCTTCGATGTCCCAGTCGCTGCCGACTGTCGCGAAGTGCTCTTCGCTCGCGTCACCGCCTTCGATGGCCGCGAGCGCGCGCACGGTCGGCGCGATCTCCAGCACCTCGGCCACGGTCGGCTCACCGGTCAGCGGCAGCGTCTGCGGCAGGTAGCCGAGCACGCCGTCGGCGGTCACCGAACCGGCGAGCGGGTGGAGCTCCCCGGCGATGAGCTTGAGCAGGGTGCTCTTGCCGGCGCCGTTGGGCGCGACGAGACCGGTGCGACCCGGGCCGAGCGTGAAGGACAGTTCTTCGAAGACGGGGGTGCCGTCGGTCCAGGAAAAGGACAGGCCGGAACAGACGACGGAGGTTTTGGACATCGCAGAACTCTCAGCGTGGAGCGGGCGTGCGTGAGCCGCCCGGAGAACGACAGGGCAGGGTTTCAGGAGGAGACGACAAGGTGCGGTGTCGCTGTGGTTTCGAAACCCACCGAGCGCACCGCTGTCGTCGCCGGATCACCCGGAGATGTCGTCCTCAGCCACCATCGCGGTGGTCAGCTCCCTGGAAACTCGTCCTGCACGTTCCCCGCGATCCTATCAGCCGAGAGCCGCGTGCGCCGTCACCCGTCCGTCGCGAATGGACGGACGGGTGACGAACGCCGAGGTCAGGAGGTCTTCGGCCGGTGGCCGGGCTCCTGGTGGGGGAAGCTCTGCTGCGTGGTCGGGATGGGCGGCAGCTTGAACTGGCTGACCTCGTACTGCGCGAGGTTGTACTGGCCCGTGGTGTCGGGCAGCGTCGGCGCGCGCCTGGTGGCGTCGTGGAAGCGGAACGCCGAGGTGAGGTCGCCCACGGTGCGACGGCGCCAGTCGGTGATGTTGGTTTCGCGCACGCCGGTCACGTGCTCCAGCAGCCGCAGCTGCGAGGTGTGGTCGGACAGCTCCGAGCACACCCAGCCACCGACGGTCCACGGCGACACGATGATGCACGGCACGCGAAAGCCGAGGCCGGTGGGCAGGCCGGCGCCGTCGACACCGGTCACCGACTTCGTGAACACGAATTCACCCGGGGTGCCGGGCTTCGGGGTCGGCGGCACGACGTGGTCGAACAGGCCGTCGTTCTCGTCGTAGGACAGGATGAACGCCGTCTTGGCCCACACGTCGGGGTTGGCCGCGATGGCGTCGATCTTGCCGGCGACGAAGGTCGCACCTGCGGCCGGCAGGTTGGCCGGGTGCTCGTCGTAGGCGCTGGGCGGCAGGATCCAGCTCACGGTGGGCAGCTGGTCGTGGGCCGCGTCGTACTCGAACTGGCCGAGCGGCTGCGGGTTCATCGCCTTCTCGAACAGGTCGTCGCCTGGCTTCGCGTTGAAGTACTGGGCGATGTGCGCGATCGAGGCGAGCCCGGTCGTCGAACCCGGAGCGTGGTAGATCTTCCAGCTCACGCCGGCCTCGGTGAGGCGCTCGGGGTAGGTCTTGAACGAGTACTGGCCGTTGGGCGCGCTCGTGGTGAGCGACGGGCCACCGAACTCGCCCTCGGCGTCGATCGTGCCGGCCATCCACATGTGGCGGTTCGGGCCCGTGGGGCCGAGCACCGAGCAGTGGTAGGAGTCGAGGATCGTGAACGCGTCGGCCAGCGCGTACTGGAACGGGATGTCCTCACGCGTGAAGTAGCCCATGGTGTACTGGCCGTTGGTCTCGCCGTCGGCGGCGCGGTGGGCGGGCAGCCACTGGTCGTTCTTGCCGCCGTTCCAGGCCTGGTGCTGCACGGCCCACTCGTGACTCGTCGACGGGATCGCCTGCGCGGCGGTCGACTTCGTGTCCAGGTGGTACGGCAGCAGGTAACCCTTGGGGTTCTTCGCATCCTTCTGGTAGAAGACCGAACGGCCGTCCGACTGGCGCGCGGCGTGGGGGTCGCCGAAGCCGCGGACGCCGGACAGCGTGCCGTAGTAGTGGTCGAAGCTGCGGTTCTCCTGCATCAGCATGACGACGTGCTTGAGGTCGGAGATCCGGCCGTTCTTCGGCGCGGGGGACGCGATCGCCTTGCGGACGTTGGCCGGCAGCGCCAGCGCGGCGGCGGCGAGACCGCCCGCGGCGGCCGCGGAACCCAGGAGGCGTCTGCGCGTGAAACCGTTGCCCTGGTCGGTGTTCTCGGTCATCGAGGTCCTTTCGGGGTGGGAGCCACGGGGAACACTCGTCCGTCGCGGTGAGCCGTTCGCCCAGGAGTTGATGAGCAGTGGCTGAACTTCGGCCGAACTCGCCGTGACGCAGTGACGTGCGCAACTCGATTTCCGGACGAAGCGGTGGAACCAGACGTAGGATGCGTCCACAGTGGAGCGTTTTTTCCCGTCAGCGGAACGGCCGGTGGTTGCTAGGCTGCCGGTGTGAATCGCACGATCGCGGTGAACTACCCCGCGCCGATCCCGGTCGGCCACGTCGTCGAGGTGACGGAGTTCGCGGATGCGCGCCCGGAGAAGAAGCGCCGCGGGTTCGACCTGAGGGAGGCCTTCCGGCACCCGGTGCTGCTCGACCGCACCACCGGGATCCGGTACATGAACCACGTCCACGCGTCCACGGGCGGCAACGGCGGGAACACGTTCACCCCGGTGCTCTACCCGGTGGTCCCCCGGCCGGACCTCGCCGTGTCGGCCGTCTGGCTGGGCACCGTGGTGGCGTGTGCCCTCGTGATGAACGAGGGCCTCAACGGGCAGCACACCACCCTGGTGCTGGCGCCGGGCTGACGGCTCAGTTCGCCGGGCCGACCGGCACCGGCCAGCGGCTCGCGCCCAGCTCGCGGGAGATCGTGCGGGCGGTTTCCGCCACGGCGGTGCGCACGGCGTCGGCCACCGGCCAGTCCGGCCACCGGCACCACCACGCCGATCGCGCCGATCGCGGCGTCGGCCGCGTCGGCCGCGTCGAAGATCGGAGCGGCCAGGCCGCATTCGCCGAACACGGCTTCCTCCTGCTCGCCGTCCACGGCGTCGCGGCGGACCTCGTCGAGCTGCGCGCGCAGCGTTTCGCTGTCGGTGACCGTCGCGTCGGTCATGCTGCGCAGGCAAGGCCGAAGCCGGCCACAAACCGTGGTCGACGCGATGGCCCGGGCCGCCTCGGCTCTGCGCGACGCGAAACGCTCCGAGCCCCTGCCCGCTGCGCCGCCGACGCCGCGCACGCGGGCACCGCGTCGGCTTCTCACCTCCTGGCCAAGCGTGGCCGCGCCGGCTACGGCGGCGAAAATGCCCGCGGTGGCACGGACCCGGGGGCTCGCATGGTCGCCTTGTTCTTCGAAGCGGCCGCTTAGTCCGCGGTCCGCGGTGGAGGGTCAGGGCATGGCCGGGGCCTGGCGTGGGCCCATGACCGCGCCGGCGACGACCAGGAGGGCGCCCACGAGGAGGAGGATCGGGCCGAGGCCCAGTGAGGAGAAGTTGCCCCAGTAGAGGGTGGCGATGCCGGCCGCGTGGAAGATCAGCATGACGGCCGCGCGGCCGCTGAAGACCGTGCGATACCACCAGAAGTCGGCACGCGTGAGTTCACGGCTGCGGATGCCGCTCAGCAGGAACGCCGAGCGCTTGGCCCGGATTGCGCCGAGGGTCCAGGGCAGCACCGACGCGGCGGTGGCGGCGGTGATGATGAAGGCGAGGAACCGCACGTAGGTCGCCGCGAAGCCGGAGGCGGCCGCGTTGTCGCCGGCCGCCTTGACGAGGTCGAGGAAGGACATCGTCACCGACTGGGTGCCGTTGGTGAAGGTGACCCACGAGACGCCGAAGAGGGCGACGAGTTCCAGCACCACACCCAGCCCGGCCGGGATCGCGCCGAGGCCGGGCTGGGTCAGCGGGCCGGCTGCCGGGCCCGGCTGCTGGGAAAAGCCCTGCGGCTGCGGGGAGAACTGCTGCTGCGGCGCGCCCCACTGTTGCGGCCGGCCGTGCTGCGGGAGGGCTTGCGGGTAGCCGGGCTGCGGGTACCCGGCCTGACCCGGCTGACCCTGGTGCGGAACTCCCGGCTGACCCGGTTGCCCTTGCGGCTGCGCGTAACCCGGCTGCACCTGCTGCTGCGGGTAACCCGGCTGCGGCTGGCCAGGCTGCCCGAAAGCCTGCTGCGGCTGGCCCGGCGCCGGATACCCCTGCTGACCTTGCGGATAACCCTGCGGTTGCTGACCCCCTGGGTGGCTCATGATCCAGGATCGTAGCCGCCCTCGGCGGGTTCCACCGAGGGCTCAGGACAGTGGCTTGTCGAGCACCGCCTTGAGGTTGCTGAACGTGTCGATGGAGTACTTCCCGTGGTAGCGCCCCATGCCGCTCTCGCCGACGCCGCCGAACGGGAGTTCCGGCGCGACGAGGTGCAGCACCGGCATGCCGAACGTCACCGCGCCCGAGGAGGTTTCGGTGAGGATGCGTTGTTTGACCTCTTCGGACTCCGTGAACGCATACAGCGCCAGCGGTTTGTCGCGGCCCGTGATGAAAGCGATGGCGTCGTCCAGAGACGGAACAGCCAGCACCGGCAGGATCGGCCCGAAGATCTCCTCGCCCATCACGGGCGCGTCCGGCGCGACCTCGGCGAGCACGGTCGGCGCGATGAACTTGGTGTCGCGGTCGGTCTGCCCACCCGTGACCACCCGCCCACTGGCGAGCAGCTTCGACAGTCGGTCGAAGTGGCGGGTGTTCACGATCCGCCCGTAGTCCGGGCTCGCAGCCGGGTCGTCGCCGAACTTCGCCCGCAGCACCTCCGTCAGCAGTGGTTCGAGGCGCGCCGCCGTGTCGCCGATCGCGAGCACGTAGTCGGGCGCGACGCAGGTCTGGCCGGCGTTCATGAACTTCGTGTCCACGATCCGCTGCGCCACCACCAACAGGTCGACGTCGGTGTCCACGATCACCGGGCTCTTGCCGCCCAGCTCCAGCGCGACGGGCGTGAGGTGCTTCGCCGCGGCCGTCATCACGATCCGCCCGACGACGCCGTTGCCCGTGTAGAAGATGTGGTCGAAGTGCTGTTCCAGCAGCTCCGTCGTCTCGGGGATCGCGCCCTCCACCACGGCCACGGCCTCGGGGTCGAGGTACGCCGGCACGTGGCGCGCGATGGCGGCCGACACCGTCGGCGAAAGCTCACTCGGCTTCACCACGGCGGCGTTGCCCGCGGCCAGCACCCCCACCAGCGGCGCCAGCGCGAGGTGCAGCGGGTAGTTCCACGGCCCGATGATCAGCGCGACACCCAGCGGCTCCCGCACCACGTGGCCCTCGGCCGGCAGCAGGCGCTCCGGCAGCCCGGCGGGCTGCGGCGCGAGCCACTCGTCAAGGTGCTCCAGGGTATCTTCGACCTCGTTGACGACGAACACCAGCTCGGTGCGCCGGGCCTCGGTGGCGTTCTTCGCGAGGTCGGCGTGCAGGGCGGCGAGGAAGTCGTCCTCCTGCTCCAGCAGCATCCGCTTCAACGCGCCGAGCTGCTCGCGCCGCCACGACAGCGGCTTGGTACGGCCGGCAGCGAACGACTTGCGCAGGCGGGAAACGAGGTCCGGGATCATGATCACGACCCTAACCGCGGCAGCCACTCGGCGCGTCCGGACCCGAGCGGCACGAGGATCGTCGAGAACTGACCCGGCGTCTGCGACATCCGCACCTGGTCGGTCACACCCTGGTAGAGCCCCAGCGGCGTCTCGGCCGTGAACGTCTCCGGGTCGACGTACGCATGCAGCTCACCGGTGCCGGCGACCGTGCGCGCGTATTCCTTGTCGAACACGCCCAGGCTGATGATCCACAACGCGATGCGCGTCAGCGAGATGTGCACGCGGTAGCTGCCGCCTTCGGTTGCCCGGCGCATCAACGCCGCGCAGATCCCGGTGGTGGCGAGCCACGGCACCAGATAGTCGTTGACCACACCGATGTGCGGCAGCACAGGCTGGTCCGGCGAGCCCTCCAGCGTCATCATCCCGGCGACGCACCCCGCCGTCTGGTCGAAACCCACGCGCTGCGCCCACGGCCCACGTTCGCCGTGCAGCGACACCGTCGTGTGGATGATCCCGGGCCGCAGCTCCGCGGCGCGCTGGGCGGACAACCCGAGCCCGGCGACCAGCCCCGGCCGGCGGTTGGCGTAGAACACATCAGCGCCCCGCACCAGCTCGTGTACCTTCGCCAGCGCCGTCTTGTCACGCAGGTAGTCCACTGTGGACGAGCGAACGCCGACGTTCGCCGTCGAGTACGTCACCGGGTTTTCCCACTCGGTGGGGCGCCACAGGTTGAGCGCGTCGGCTCCGTGCTGCGCCAGCGCACGGCCGATGGCGGCGCCGGCGATCACGTGCCCCATCCCGAGTGCGCGAACGCCGTCGAGGGGCTGGCGAGCGCCCCCGGGCAGCGGTTCGGGATCGGAGTCGCCGATCTTCTCGATCTCGATCAACGGCAAGCCGGCCAGCACGTCGCGGTACTGGCGCGTCTCGAGGAACTCCTCCGTGCTGCGCACCATCGGCATCACGAGCCCCGCGTCGGCGCCGGCCTCCTCCAGGTCGCGGGCGTTCCAGCGGGCGACGGCGTTGGCCACGGCGGGCTCGTCGTCGTAGGTGCGCAGGAGCTTGAGCCCGGCGGACTTCAGCTTGGGGTAGATGTTGAGCGGCATCACCCAGCGGCCGTCCCCGGCGCGGTAGAACTTGAGCGTGAACGGGCTGCCCGGGTCGGCTGTGTTCGTCGGCGGCAGGCCGTTGATGAGCTCCCACTTCTTGTCGTAGAACGGGCACAGCCGGTGCGGCGCCGTGCGCACGTCCATGCTGATGTCCTGGCCCGGCCCACCGCGGTGGCGCCACAACGCGGCCAGCGCCACGGACTTCGCGACGAGCCCGATCGCCGGCGCCGCGCCCAGCCGTACCGCACTCGGCACGATCGGGTCCGCGCCGAGGAACTCGACGCTGCCACCGCAGTCCTTTTCGGACAGACCGGCGTCGGCGAGCACTTCGGCCAGCGCGGCGTGGATGTCGAACCGGTCGCCGGCCTCGGAACGGATGGGGTTGGCGAGCGCTTCGCGGATCCGGTCGGTGACGGTCATCGCTGCTCCTGTTCCGGCGTGGTTCCCAGCGCCCTCATCACGGCGATCTGCTTCTCGTCACGGGCCTTGGCCAGCTCGTCGATCGTGCCGCCCGGAAAAGCCGGCGCGGCCAGGGGTGTGGTGAGCTGGGCGAGGACTTCGTCCTCACGCATGAGCAACTTCCCGCAAGATCACGAACCGCAATCTACCTGCGACTTTCCCCTGCCGCATGTCGGTGACAGGCATGATGGGCGCCATGCCTGCGCCCGCTTTCCACTACGACGCCGAGTTGCGCCGCTACCAGCCTTGGCTGCGCGAGGCCATCGCCGTGGGCCCGGACGACACCGTGCTCGACATCGGGTGCGGCGTCGGCACGACGACGTGCGAAGCCGCCCGGCTGGCGATCCGGGGAAGCGCCCTGGGCATCGACGTCTCCGCGGCCCGGCTGGAGGCGGCGCGCCGGCTCGCCGCAGACGTCGCCAATGTGCGGTTCGAGCAGGCCGACGCGCAGGTGCACGACTTTCCGCCCGCTGAGTTCACCCTGGCGTTCAGCCGCTTCGGCACGATGTTCTTCGCCGATCCGGTGGCCGCGTTCACCCATCTCGGCCGCGCGCTGCGGCCCGGCGCGCGCCTGGTGCAGCTCGTGTGGCAGAGCGGCAACCAGCAGGAGTGGCTGTCCGAAATCAGCCGGGCCGTCGGAAATCCGGCGGTGCCGGACGACAGTCCGTTCTCGCTCGGCGAGCCCGCCGTGGTCAGCGAGGTGCTGGCCACGGCGGGGTTCACCGACCTGCGCTTCACCGACGTCGCCGAACCGCTGTGGTACGGCCCGGACGCCGGTACCGCCGTCGACGCGGTGCGGCCGTTGCGCCTGGTCAGTGACGCGCTGGCTCAGCTCGGCGACGTCGAGACCGAGCGCGCACTCGACCGGTTGCGCGAGGTCATGGCCACCCACCAGAGTGCCGACGGTGTGTGGCTTGGCTCCCGCGCTTGGCTCGTCACGGCGTGCCGAGGTGCCGGCTGAAGAAGCGGACCGCGCTGGCCGCCTCGAACCGCGGGAGCTGCTTGTGTTTGCCCGCGTTGGCGTGCAACGTCTTCTCCGGTGAGGCGAAGGCGTCGAACAATGCGAGCGCGTCTTCGCGCGGGATGTGCTCGTCGTCCCACTGCACGGCGAACTCGATCGGGATGGTGATCCGCTTCGCCAGGTCGACCAGTGTCGACGGCCAGAACTGACCGAGCGCCGCGGCCTTGATGCGGGGTTCGACCGCGATCAGCGGAACGCCGATCGCCGTGCCCATGTTGATGCCCCAGTAACCGACGGGGCCCGGCACCTCGTCCTGCAACGCGTCGAGCGCCGCCTGCCATTCGGGCACAGCACGCGCGGCGAGGTCGCCGTTGTAGCGCTCGACGATCGGGCCCACGGGCTCGCCCGTCGCCATCGCCTCCTGCATCACGGCGATCTCGCGGTCGTCGTCCGCCGAGCGGGGCCGGTCGCCGTGGCCGGGTGCGTCGAGCACGGCCACGGAGAACCCGGCGGCGACGAGCAGCCCGCCCCGGCCGGTCATGGCCGGGTGCTTCTTGTGATTGCCACCGCCGTGCCCGAGGAGCACGAGCGGGCCCGGGCCCGCGAACGGTGTCCACAGGACGCCGGGGACCTCGCCGACGGTGAATTCGCGTTCGACGAGACCGTCGGCCGAGGTTTCGGAAGTGAAGTACATGGCATGCCGCCTTTCGGAAGTGCTCATGGCGCTCCCGGCGACACCTACCGCCCGACCACGAAACTGAGGGGGAGCACCCACATCGATCCACTGAACACGGGTACCACCTCCTCGAGCCGAATCGCAGTCGAGCGGACACTACCGACCCTCGCGTCCGCCGGGCAAATCGTTTTCGCGCTCCAGACCGGCGAGCCCGTCCGGCGTGCCGACGCGTACAGGGTGGCGGCCGTCGTGGTACCCGCGTGCCCGGCCCGCGCGATCAGACCGGCGACGAACGGTGCCGAGGCGCTCGTGCCGTTCGCCGCCGCCCAGCCACCCGCATCGATGAAGTAGATCGACAACTGCTCGGCGAGCGCCGAGACATCGGCGACCGTCCGGTCGCAACAGTGCGAATCCCGCTGCCGCGCCGGTCTCGCGACGTGCAGCCGCTGCCTCCGGAGAGCGACGCCGACTCCGCGAAGGAGCTACGTGGAGGGCCCGGCAGAGGTTCCACCGCCGTTTTGTGTTGGTCCGTTCGGCGCAACGCTCAGGTCACCACGTAGTCCGACGTCCGGAAGTGGCGGGTCCGCCGCCAGAACTCCACGGTGCCCGCCGGCCACAGCACGGTGTTGCGGCCCGACTTCGGGTCCTGGTACCAGCTGCGGCACCCGCCGGTCTGCCAGACGGTGGCGGCCATCCGCGAGTCGAGCCAGTCGTTGAACGCGTTCTGCACCTCGGCCCGCACCTCGAACGCCTTGGCGCGCCGGAGGCGGCGCAGCGCGGCGACCACATAGGACGCTTGCGCCTCGATCATGAACACCTGGGAGTTGTGGCCCAGCCCGGTATTCGGGCCGACCATGAGGAACAGGTTGGGGAACCCGGCGACGGTCGTGCCGAGGTAGGCCTCGTTGCGTTTGCTCCACGCGTCGGCGAGCGTGCGGCCGTCGCGGCCTTCGACCTCGAACCGGATGGTCTGCTGCGTGTCGAAGCCGGTGCCGTAGACGATCACGTCGGTGGGTACGGCCACCCCGTCGGCGCCCACGACGGCGTCGGGACGAACCGACGAAACCCCGCCGGAGCGGACGTCGACGTGCGGCTTCGTCAGCGCGGGATACCACGTGCTGGAGATGAGCAGGCGTTTGCAGCCGATGGTGTAGTCGGGCGTGAGCCGCGCACGCAGTTCCTCGTCGGGCACCTGCTTGCGCAGCAGCCGTTTCGCGAGGCCGGCCGTCTGTTCCATCGCGGCCGGGTCGGCGACGAACCCGACCGCGCGGCGTTCGTGGATCCAGTACAGCCGGTCGCGCACGTACCACCGGAATGGCGGGAACCAGCGCGCCCAGAACTTGTGCCGGGCGTCGAACGCGCGGTCGGCCTTCGGCACGATCCACGGCGGCGTCCGCTGGAACACCGTGAGCGCCGCGACCCGGTCGACGATCGCCGGCACGAACTGGATCGCGCTCGCCCCCGTGCCGATCACGGCCACGCGTTTGCCGGTCAGGTCCACGTCGTGGCGCCACCGCGCGGAGTGGAACACCTCGCCGCGGAACGACTCCACGCCAGGCAGTTCCGGGTACGACGGGTGGTGCAGCGGACCGACGGCCGATACGACGAACCGCGCGCGGTAGGTCTCCCCCGTCGCCGTGGTCACCTCCCAGCGCCCGGCGTCCTCGTCCCAGGCGGCGCGCGTGACGCGTTGCCCGAAGCGCAGCCGGTCGAGCAACCCGCGCCGGCGCGCGACATCGTGCAGGTACTCCAGGATCTCCGGCTGGCCGGCGAACAGCCGGCTCCAGTCGGGTTTCTGCGCGAAGGAATACGAGTACAGCGGCGACGGGATGTCGCAACCGCAACCGGGATAGGTGTTGTCGCGCCAGGTGCCGCCGAGGTCTTCGGCCGCTTCGAGGACGCGGAACGACCGGAAGCCGGACTTGTCCAGCCGCGCCGCGACACCCAGACCGCTGAAGCCCGCGCCGATCACGACGACGTCGACGTGGTCAGCGGGCATCGGAGAGCTCCCGCTTGAGGACCTTGCCCGACGGGTTGCGCGGCAGCTCCGTCACGAACCGCCACTCCACCGGCACCTTGAAGTCGGCCAGCAGCTTCACCGTGTGCTCGCGCAGGCTTTCCTCGCTCGGCGTCCGCCCTGGCCGCGGCACGACCACCGCGCGCACACGCTCGTCGAAGATCGGGTCGGGCACGCCCACCACGGCGACTTCCGCCACGTCAGGGTGCTGCGCGAGCGCGCTCTCCACCTCGAGGCTGTAGATGTTCTCGCCGCCGCGGATGATCATGTCCTTGAGCCGGTCGAGCACGCGGACGAAGCCCTCGCCGTCGATCGAGCCGACGTCACCCGTGTGCAGCCAACCGTCCACAAAGGTCGACGCGGTGGCCTCCGGGTTACCCCAGTACCCCGCGGCCACCACGGGTCCGCGCACGCACAGCTCGCCGACGGTGTCGCGCAGGTCGCGCGGCGGCTCGCCGGACAGGGCGATCGCGACCTCCACGCCGTCGACGACCGGGCCGACACTCCACGCGTGGCTCAGGTACTCGGCGCCGGCGGTGAAGGTGACGATCGACGTGCCTTCCGTGAGGCCCCAGACGTTGCCCAGCACCAGATCCGGCAGCTGCGCCTTCACCTGCGCGGGGAACGACTCCGGCACCGGCGAGCCGCCCATCACGAATAGCCGCAGCGACGACAGGTCCGCGCCCGCGTCCTCGGCCTTCAGCAGGATCAGCCGCAGCATCGCCGCGACGCCCGCGAAGAACGTGATGCGCTCCGACGCCATGAGCGCCACCGTGGTCTCCGCCTTGAACGCGGGCGTGAACACGCAGCACGCGCCGTTGGCGAGGAAGCCGATGAACTGCGACACGATCGCGGTGGCGTGGAACATCGGCGCGGCCACGAGCGTGCGCTCGCCAGGGGCGGCGCCGAGGCGTTCGCGGACGGTGCCGGCGTTGAACATCAGGTTGGCGTGCGTCTGCATCGCGCCCTTGGGGCGGCCGGTGGTGCCGGACGTGTAGAGCAGGTGCGCGACATCGCCGGGCTCACTCCGCTGACCCGGTTGCGCGGCGGGGTCGGCGGCTTCGCCGGAGTCGGCCGTGAGCACGGCGGCGTCGACGGCACCGGGCAGGTCGCGGTCGGTGATCACGAGCTTCGCGCCGGAATCTGTGAGCACGTGCTCGATCTCGGGCTGGGCGAAGCGCGTGTTCACCAGCACGCCGATGGCGCCGGCGAGCTGCACGCCGAAGTAGCTCACGGCGTACTGCCAGCCATTGGGCAACAGGATCGCCACGCGGTCGCCCGGCGCCACGCCGAGCTCGCGTAGCCGCGTGGCGACCACGGCGGAGCGGCGCACCATGTCGGCGTGGGAGATGCGGGTCTCGCCGTCGACGAGAGCTTCGCCCGGGCCGTGTCTTCCGGCGACGTCGAGCAGCATGGCGGGCAGGGTTCTGGCGGGCACGGGGATCTCCTGGGTGCTCAGCGGTGCTGGGTGCTCAGCGGTAGAAGCCGCCGCGAGTGAGCCCGGAGCCGCCGTCGAGGCGCAGCGCCTGGCCCGTGGTGTAACCCGCGGCCGGGGAAAGCAGGTAGAGGACCGAGCCGACGACCTCGCCCAGCGACGCGACGCGGCCCATCGGCACGCCGGCGAGCAGGCGCTCGCGGGCCGATTCGGGCATCGCGAGCACCTTGGGTGTCGCGAAGAGACCGGGCTCGACGGCGTTCACGCGCACGCCGTCGCCGCCCCACTCCGCGGCGAGCGAGCGCGTCAAGCCGAGTACGCCGGCCTTCGCCGCCGCGTACGCCGTCTGTCCGGGCAGGCCGTCTTCGGCCGCGACGGAGGAGAGGAACACGATCGAGCCGGTGGATTCCTTCAACGCCGGGTAGGCCGCGCGGGCGAGGACGAACTGCGCGACGAGGTTGGCGTCCACATCGGACCGGAACGCGTCGAGCGGGAAGGTGCTCGCGCGGTGGACGGTGTCGACGATCCCCGCGGCGCCGATCACGGCGTCGAGCCCTCCGAGCCGTTCGACGGCGTCGGTGACGGCCTGCGCGGCGGCGGTTTCGTCGGTCAGGTCGGCGACAAGGTGCCCGGAGTCGGCCGCAACGCGGTCTATCCCGATCACGCGGGCGTCGACCTGCGTCAACGCAGCGACGAGCGCCCGGCCGAGACCGCCGGCGGCTCCGGTGACCACCACGCGGCTGCCCGGCCGCGGCAGGGGCGACCAGTCGTGTTCGGTCATGAGATCCTTGTCCGTGTCGATCGATTGATCGACAGCAAGGCTAACCAGGTGGAGTTCACCTCGTCAACGTGTCGATCGTACGATCGGCACGTTCGTACCCCCACCTCTTCACCGGACGGAGGGCCGTGGCCAGGAAGAAGTCGCTCGACGAGGGGCCCGATCTCCGCGCCTTGATCCTCGAACGCGCGAGTGAGCTGTTCCACGAGCGCGGCTACAGCGCCACGTCGATTCGCGACCTGGCCGACGCGGTGGGCATCTCGTCCTCGACGATGTACCACCACTTCACGAACAAGCAGGAAGTGCTGCACGCGATCGTCTCGCGGTTCATGACCGACTTCGTGGCCGCGACCGTGCCCGTGCTGCGCGACGAGTCCCTGTCGCCCGGCGAACGCGTGCGGCGGGTCGTGCGGCTGCACCTCGAACTGAGCGACGACCGGCGTCCGGAGCTGCTGGTCGGCAACCCCATCCGCTACGCGCTCGACCCCGCCCAGCAGGCCGAGGCGATCAAGCTGCAGACCGCGTACCACGACGCTTTCCGCGATGTCCTCGCCGAGGGCGTCGCCGCCGGCGAGTTCCGGATCGACGACGTCGCCGTGACCACGATGGCCGCGCTCGACATGCTCAACGGCGTGCGCGAGTGGTTCGCCCCGTCCGGCCGCCTGACGCGCAACGAGATCGTGGCGCAGTACACCGCGCTGATCGAGCGGCTGATCGGACGGTGAGAACAGCCCCGGCCGAGGTGGCCGGGGCTGTGTTTCGGACGCGGGTTACTTGGTGGTCGCGTTGGCCGCGCTCACGATGATGTCCGTGACCTTGTCGGGGCGTGAGACCAGCACGGCGTGCGAGGCTCCCGGCACGACGACGGTGTGGGCGTGGGCGCGCTCGGCCATCCACTCCTGCGCGGCCGGCGGGATGTTCTTGTCACCGGTCGGGATCAGGTCCCACACTGGGATGTTCTTCCACGCGGGCGCTCCCGAGAGCTCGCTCAGCGCCGACGCGGTGACCGGGCGCTGGCCGGCGGCCATCTGACGGGCCTGCGGCAGCGGGACGTCGGCCGCGAACTGCTTCGGGAAGAGGTCCTGCTTCACGTAGAGGTCGGTCTCGCCGCCCGGGAGGGTGACCTGCTGCAGCGTGTCGCCGAGTGTGCTGCCCGGGAACTTGTTCGTCAGGCCGAGCGCCGACTCGCCCTGGTCCGGGATGAAGCCCGCGATGTAGACGAGCGCCTGCACCTTGGGGTCGTTCAGCGCGGCGCTGGTGATCACGGAGCCGCCGTAAGAGTGCCCGACCAGCACGACCGGCCCGTCGACGCTGTCGACCAGGGCCTTGATGTAGGCGCCGTCGGACGCGACCCCGCGCAGCGGGTTGGCGGCGGCGATCACCTGGTAGCCGCGCTGCTCGAGCCGCGTGACCTCGCCGTTCCAGCTCGACGTGTCGGCGAACGCCCCGTGCACGAGCACGATCGTCGGCTTCGCCTTCGCCGGCGCGTGGTGGTCGGCCTGCTGCGGGGCCGCCGACGACGGCACCGCCACGAACACGGCGGCCGCGGCCAACGCGGCGGTCGCGGCGGCGATCCGGGCCAGGCGAGTACGTGTGCGCATCTCTTGCTCCTCGGGACGTTCGGACTTCGCTTGTCCCGAACACTACAACTTAATTGCGTGCAATCAAATTGTGCAAGGTGCGTGAAAGATCATCCTCAGGTCCGGAATAGATGGCCCCTCGGCCGCAGATGGGGGGACGACTCGGCCCCCGGCCCAACCGGAGTGCGCCGGCTCGGCATCGATCAGCAGCGATGACCACTGACCTCGCTCGGCGATCATCCGGCCGCCGCCGCGACTGGCCGGGCACCCCTCGTCGACTGGACCTCACTCCTTCTGCGAGAACAGGAACACCGCCAGCACCGGCGAAACCGCGACCACGATCGCCAACGCCGGCTCCGGGCTGGTGATGTCGAGACCGGCCCCGGCGACCGGATCGGACCACGGCGGTGATGCTGCGAGCGCGCAGGTGCGTCGCGGCCATTGAGACCGCGACGCACCTGCAGCACCCCGCAATCAGCCGCACCTGCCGGACACGCGCCGGCGTGGCGGCAAAGGACTTACCCGAGCCGGGCCTCGAACCCCGAAATCGCCGACGACGCCGGCACCAGCGCGTGCCGCACCGCCAGCGCGGCGGCCTCCAGCCGCGAGTGGACCCCGAGTTTCACCAGCACCCCCTGCACATGGCTGCGCACCGTCGCCGTGGACACGCCCAGGCGGCGCGCCATCGTCTCCGTCGTGTCGCCGTCGATGAGCATCGCGAGGCACTGGCGTTCGCGGCTGGTGAGGAAGCGTTCGCGCAGGTCGATCTCGCGCGAGCGGTCGGCGGCGGGCGCCGAGGTGCGCACGGGGACGTCCACGAGGGTTTCGCCGGCGATCACGCGGTCGATGGCGTTGATGAGGTGCTCCACGCCGCACGTCTTGTGCACGTAGCCGGCCGCGCCGGAGCGCAGGGCGTCGGCGACCGCGCCGTTGCCGGGGCTTGCCGTGAGCATGATGACCTTGGTGCCCGGGCTCGCGGCGAGCGTCGCGGCGACGCCGTCTTCCACGGGGCCCGCGCCGAAGTTGCGGTCGAGCAGGCAGACGTCCGGGCGCGTTTCGCGCACCGTGTCCACCACTTCCGCGAGCGTGCGGGCGGTGCCGACCACCCGCATTCCGTGCCGCTCCAGCAGCCCGGCCAATGCTTCGAGAAAAACCTTGTGGTCGTCACCCAGGACGATGCTCGTCATTCATGCTCCCCTTCACTCAGGTGGCGGGGGAAGACGATCCGCACGCACGTGCCCTCCGGCTCACCCGGACCGACCAGCGCCTGCGCACCCGACGCCTCGGCGAGGTGCGCGACCGTGACCAGGCCGAGCGACGCCGTCCCCGGCGGGATCCGCCCGAACCCGGGCCCGTCGTCCGTGATCGACACGGTGACCGGCGAGTTCGCCGTGAGCTCCACACGTACGTGACCGTCGGGCCCCGCGGCGCGCACCGCGTTGCCCAGCACGTTGGCCAGGATCCGCCACAGCACCGTGCCGTCCGCGCGGACGGCAGCGGCCGCTCCGTCCACGAGCACTACCGAAGGCTCACTGACCCGATCGGCCAGCTTCACCAGCTGCGCCAGCAACGGCCGCAGCGGCACGATCTCCTCGTGCGTCTCGGCCGCCAGCGCGTGGGAAACCAGCGTGCGCAGCCGCGAAACCTGCTCACCGATCAGCTCCACGCCGGCCACGTCCTTGAGCTCCGACTCGACCAGGTAGGCCAACGTCGTGATCTCGTGGCCGAGATCGTGCAACACTCCCCACAGAGCTTGAACGGTCCGATCCTCGCTGCGGCGCCCGGTGGCCGCCCGGCGTTCCGGCACGGTTTCCATGGCTTTTTCCCTCGCCTTTACCTTTCCCCGACCGAAGGGAGTCGTCCGCGATCTTGGGGACGTTACCGGCGCATAACCCAGGCGTCGGCGAATAGGCGGGAATCTCAGCTCTCGTGTGTGACACCTCTCGTGGTGACGATGATCTTCCAGGGCCCCGGCGGCACCTCCGAGTCGTCGACGAACTGCCAGTCGACCCGATCGTTCTCCCCGTTGAGCTCGGCGAATCCGAGGCATCCGTTCAGCGCAGGTGAGACGTCCGTTCCGGCACCGTTGAAACGATCATTCGCCGGCCGGGCGTCGTCGGTGCCGAACACGTACTTCGCGTCGTCGTAGCGGCCGGGGCCCGCGTCCTGGATCTGTCCGTAACAGACCTTGCCCGCGTGGCGGATGCGTACCCAGCGATTTTTCAAGAGGCTGAAGCCGGGGTCGGAAACCCGCGCGGAATAGCGATCGTCAGATGCCCACGGCACCACGGCGGCGCGTTGGCGATGTGCCACCTCGTCTCCCACATCGTCGAAAGGAAGGTCGAGATAGAACGGATTCTCCCGCGGCGTCATGCGCGTGGGAAAGAATCCGTTGGCCGCCGTGCGCGGTTCGGTGTCGCAGGTTTCGGCGGTGACCACGCCGTCGCAGCCGCCGTAGTGGTCGAGCCACCGGTCGTCGTAGGCGGACTCGACCTGGCTGCCGTCCTCGGCGTTCGGGTCGAAGATCTCGCCGACCCAGAATGTGGTCGCCACGATCCCCGTGTGCCAGGGGAAGGACGAGGGCACCGAAGGCGGGGCGAGCGAGGGCGGGCCCGCCGGCGCGCCCGCCCCAGGGGAGTGGACGGGCGCGCCGGTGCAGCACGCGGTGGTCAGCACGGCCGCCAGACCCCACACCGCGTGCCTGATCCGGATCGCTGCCCGGCGGCGAGCGCCAGGCAGCGACGGGGAACGGGCGTCAGTCACCGGGCTCCACAGGAGCGATGACCTGCCCGGGCTGCGCGCCCACCAGCGGCTTCGCGTTGCGGCCGAACGTGCCGGCCTTCAGCGAGTTGCGGCTGGTCACGCTGTACCGCTGCGGACTCGTGGTGGACGCCTTGATGGCGGCCGCCGCTGCCGCACCGGAACCCGTGGCGAACGAGTAGTCGTCCGTCGTCACCGAACCGTTGGCGATGAGCGCGAGGCCGAAGCTCATCCCGACCGCACCCGCGGGCGCCGCCGGAGTGGTGAGCGTCGCCTGCGTCCAGTTCGACGCCGCCGCGAGCCATGGTCCGGACGTCCAGTACTGCCAGAAGCCCTGGGTGTTGCGGTAGTACAGCGAGAACTGGGTGATCGCCGTGGACTTGTACCAAACGCCGACGGTGTACGTACTGCCCGCGCTCACCTTGGGCGTACAGGCCCCCAGGTCGAACGTCGGCAGCAGCTTCGCATCACCGTCGGTGTAGTTGGTGACGTCGAGCTTCTGCGCGTAGGTACCCGTGTGCTTGTCGGTGGTGCGGGTCCACGTCGGCGTGTTGGCGCCGTAGCCGCCCGGCATGTAGCAATCGGGGAAGCCGGTGCCGCTGGTCGAGCTTTCCAGCGACGTGTTCGTGAGCGTGGTGTTCGTCGACGCCGGTGCCGTGACGATCGGCTTCACCGTGCCGCCGATGGCCTGGTTCATTGTTTTCACGGTCGTACCGACGCTCTTTCGTGCGTTCAGCCACGAGAGGAACTGGTCGAGCCGCGTTGTGTCGATCGACAGCTCGTCGCACCCCGTGCCGTTGCAGACGTGGTGGAAGGTGAAGGTGAGCAGGCCGCCGTTGCGCTCGGCCGCCGTGACCACGCTCTGCATCTGCGCCAGTGTCCAGGTGTTGTCGTCCTGGTCGAGGGCCCGCAGCTGGTAGGGGTCGGCTGGTCTGGTCGTCTCGGCGGCGGGACAGCCGGCACAACCGTGCGCCGACGCCAGGTCACCGAGACCGCGAGCGCTGTTGTAGCCGCAGGTCTTGGCGGTGTTCGCCACTGCCGTGTTCACCGACGCGTACGGGTACGCGAAGCTCGTGACGGAGAATCCCATGCCGGCCAGTGCGGCGCGGTCGTTGCAGATCTGCCGTTTCGCCTCGTCGGCGGGCACCGTCGTGAGGTCGGGGTGCGACACGGTGTGTCCGCCGATTTCGTGCCCGGCGCCCTTGATCGTCTGCAGGTTCGCCTGCGTCAGATAGTTGGGCGCGCCGACCGAACCGCTGATGATGTAGAACGTGCCCTTCATGTTGTACTTCTGCAGAATCGGCAGCGCGCTCATCTGATCCGCATTGCCGTCGTCGAAGGTGAGAACGACGCCCAGCGGCCGCGCCAACGACGCACCCGCTGTGGAACTGCCCACCACCAACGCGGGCAGCACCCACAGCAGCGCGGCCGCGCAGACCGCGAGCCGCGTGCGTGCCCGCCGGAAATCAAGTCCCTTGCGGGCCTTGCGGTGTTTCCGCGTTCTTCTTTGCATGGGTGGCCACCAAAATGATCGGGGATACCTCAGCTGACCGTATGGTCCACGCCCGGCACCCGGATCCCCATAAGGGACGAGCCCGCCTACCGCAGATGCCGGATCTCCGTCATCTGTATGAGCCGTCTTTCGCACACCTGACTGAGGACAACCGGTTCCGGGGCCTGTTTGCTGTGCGGGGTGGACATCACCCGCCTGTTCTTGATCGAGGATCACCGCATGGTGGCCGACGTGCTGACGTCAAGCCTCGCCGCGGTGCCCTGGATCAGGGTGGTCGGCACGCGCGCCACCTCCGATCCGACGCTGCGCTCCGCGCTCATCACGCAGCAGCCGGACGTGGTGACCGTGGAGCTGGAGTCGCTCACCGACGTGCGTGAGCGGATCCGCACCTGGCGCGAAGCGGCGCCCACGGCCCGCTTCGTCGCCCTCACCGCGAGCCGGGACCGAGATCTCGCGGTGTGCGCTGCCTACGCGGGGATCGACACCTGGATCCCCAAGGAAAGCTCGCTCGAAGACCTGCTGGACCGCGTGCGCGGCGCTCGCGCCGGGCACGCGTGGTACCCGCCGGAGCTGCTGGCCGTGCTGTTCGACCGGCTGCGCCGCGACGGCGCCACCCCGCACCGGCCGGCTTCGAGCACTCTCGACGTGCTGAGCGAGCGTGAACGCGAAGTGCTGGTGGCGATGGTCGACGGCGACCGCAGCGACCAGATCGCGGCTCGGCTCCAGCTTTCCCGCAACACCGTGCGCACGCACACCCGCAACCTGTTCCGCAAACTGAAAGTCCATAGTGGACTGGAAGTTGTCAAGATCGCCCGAGCCGCCGGCATCGAGCCCCAAGTCGAGGCGCCGTTATGGAAAGGGGAAACCCCTTGACACTCATGGCCGAATCCCCCATCAGCGAGGCCGAGGACCTCATCTCCGTCGCCATCGTCGGCATGGGCTACGTGGGTCTGCCGACCGCGCTGGGCCTGCACGCCGACGGTGCGCGAGTGCTGGGTCTCGACTCCAGCGCCGACCGGCGCGAGTCGATTCTGGCCGGCGAGCCCGACCTCGTCGAGGCCGACCTCGCGCGCCTCGTCCTGGCCCGCCGGGACGGCCGGTTCGACCTCACCGGCGACCCCGCGCGGCTCGCCGAGGCCGACGCGGTGATCATCTGTGTCCCGACACCGCTGGACCGTTACCTGACACCGGATCTGGGTCCGCTGCGGGCGGCGTGCCGATCAGTGGTCGAGTACGCCCGACCCGGCCAGACACTCGTCCTCACCTCCACCAGCTACGTGGGAACCACGCGCGAGATGCTCGTCGAACCGTTGCGGGACCGGGGTCTTGTGATCGGCGAGGACGTGTTCGTGGCCTTCAGCCCCGAGCGGATCGACCCCGGCGTCGCCGAGCACACGCAGCAGAGCACGCCCCGCGTCGTCGGCGGCTACACGCCGGCGTGCACCCACCACGCCCGGCGCGTGCTGGCGAAGCTGACGCCGCTCGTGCACGAAGTCTCCTCGGCCGAAGCGGCGGAGCTGACGAAGCTGTACGAGAACTCGTTCCGCGCGGTGAACATCGCACTGGCCAACGAGTTCGCCGGCATTTGCTCGACGCTGGAGCTCGACCCGATCGAGGTGACGCGCGCGGCCGCCACGAAACCGTACGGGTTCATGAGTTTCTACCCCGGCCCTGGCGTCGGCGGGCACTGCATCCCGTGCGACCCGCATTACTTGCTGTGGCAGCTGCGCGAGGCCCACGGCGACGCGCCGTTGATCAGCCAGGCCATGACGTCGATCGCGCACCGGCCCGGCCAGGTCGCCGACCGCGTCACGGCCACGCTCTCCGCCGCCGGCCGCGGGGTCGCGGGCGCACGGATCGTCGTGGTGGGCGTAACCTACAAGCCGGGTGTGCGCGACCTGCGCGAGTCGTCCGCGCTGGAGATCATCGAGCGGCTGGCGGCCGGCGGGGCGAAGGTCGAGTACCACGATCCGCTCGTGCCGGAGCTGAAGCTGGGCGGGCGCTCGTTCCAGAGCAACTCCGATCCGCACGGCACGGACTTCGACCTCGTGCTGATCCACACCGTCCACCCCGGACAGTCCTACGACTGGATCGCGCACTGCCCCTTGGTGCTCGACGCCACCTACACGTTCGACGCGGCCACCCACCGCGAACTGGTCTGAATCTCTTGTCTACCGAAAGGGCGTACTGATGCGGTGCTTGGTGACCGGCGGGGCCGGATTCATCGGTTCCCACCTGACCGAGCGGCTGCTCGGCGAGAACCGCGAGGTGGTGGTGCTGGACGACTTCAGCACCGGCACCGAACAGAATCTCGCGGCCGTGGCCGGCGACGCGCGGTTGCGGATCGTGCGCGGTTCTGTCCGCGATCCGGCCGCCGTCGAGTCGTGCATGGAGGGGGTGGAGCAGATCTACCACCTGGCTGCGGCCGTCGGCGTGTTCACAATCATGCAGAAGACGCTCGACAGCCTGCGCACCAACCTGCTGGGCACCGAGGTCGTGCTCGACGCGGCGCTGCGTCACGACGCGCGCATCCTCGTGACCTCGACCAGCGAGGTGTACGGCAAGAACACCTCGATCGGGCTGAAGGAGGACGACGACCGCGTGGTGGGGTCGCCGTTGAAGAACCGCTGGTCCTACGCCGAGGCAAAGGCGCTCGACGAGACGTTCACCTACCTCTACGGCAGCGAGCTCGGCGTGCGGACGGTGCTGGTGCGGCTGTTCAACACCGTCGGCCCGCGCCAGCGCGGCCACTACGGGATGGTGGTGCCGCGGTTCGTGGACCAGGCGCTGACCGGGCAGCCGCTGACGGTGTTCGGCACGGGCCGGCAGACGCGGTGCTTCTGCCACGTGCTCGACGTGGTGCCCGCGCTCGTGGCGCTGCTCGACGACGAGTCGGCGCACGGCACCGTCTACAACCTCGGCAGCCCCGAGCAGGTGAGCATCGAGGAACTGGCGGAACTGGTGATCGCGGCCACCTCGTCCGAGAGCTCCATCGTGAAGGTGCCCTACCAGGAGGCGTACGGCGCGGGGTACGAAGACATGCAGCGGCGGGTGCCGAACTGCGCGCGGGCGGCGCAGCAAGTCGGGTTCCGCGCAGCGCACAGCCTGCGGGAGACCATTGCCGCGGTCATCGACGACCGGCGGACGCAGCTGCGGACCGCCGTCGCGGGTTGAGGACGCACCGGAGGCCCCGGTCGCGTCACCGCGGCCGGGTCGCCGTGCTTCTCCTGTGTGAGCTGCTGGTGCTGACGTTGTTGCGAGACGGAGGAGCGCGCGCGGCCGTGCAGCCGCACACGATCGCGTCGCTCCCCTACTGGAACCTCGCCGAGGGGACTTCGACAGTCCAGGCGCACGAGTCGCAGATCACGGAGGCGTCGCCGTGGCTCTACGGCCTCGACGCCCAGGGCCGGCTCGTGGCCCAGTCCCAGCGCAAGGACGATCTCGCGCGGCTGCGGGCCACCGGAGTGGAGCTCACGCCGACGATCGCGAACGTCACCGAGGGACGCTGGCACCCGCAGATCGTGCAGACCATCCTCCACGATCCAGCGGCGAGCGCGCGGCACGTCTCGGACATCGTGGCGCTGGCCGTGCGGGAGGACTTCTCGGGCGTGGACATCGACTACGAGGAGCTGCGCTCGACCGACCGCGCCGTGTTCACGGCGTTCGTCACGCGGCTGGCGGATGCGTTGCACGCCAACGGGAAACGCCTGTCGGTGGACGTGTTCGCGAAGACGACGAACGCCGGGTACGACGAGCGCAATCGAGCGCAGGACTACGCTGCGCTGGGCCGTGCGGTCGACCAGGTGCGGTTGATGGCGTACGACTACCACTGGCAGACGTCCGCGCCGGGCCCGATCGCGCCCGAGGGCTGGGTCCGTGACGTGCTGACGTATGCGACGTCGCAGATCCCGCGCTCGAAGATCGTGCTGGGCGTGCCGATGTACGGCTACGACTGGGTGGGCCACAACGCCGTGCCGGTCACGTGGGTGCAGGCCTACGGGCGGTCGCGGGAGTTCGGCGTGCCCGTCGAGTGGGACGGGTTCAGCGAGTCACCCCACTTTTCCTACACCGACGCCGCTGGGGAGCGCCACGACGTGTGGTTCGAAAACGCCTACAGCGCGTCGATCAAGTTCACCCATGCCCGGCAATTCGGGATCGGCGGGGTGTACCTCTGGCTCTTCGGCACGGAGGACGACCTCGTCTGGTCGAAACTCGACACTTACTGGACTACGGCGGAGGCACGATGATCCCCCTGTGGCTGCTGGCAATTTTCGTCTTCGGGGTGAACTTCACCCTGTGGGGCACCGCCGGTCTGGCACGCGCACTCGAAAACCGCGTGCGGCCACCACAGCCGCCGCGGCCGTCACCGGTGGCTCGCGCGCGGCCCGCCCGCGTGCACCGCTCGCGCGTCGCCGTGCTCATGGCCGCGCACAACGAGGAGGTGGTGCTCGGCGAGTCGCTGGCCGCCATCACTCGCCTCGTGCCGGCGTCGAACGTCCACGTCGTGTCCGACGGTTCCACCGACCGCACCGTCGAGCTCGCCCTCGCGTGCGGTGTCAACGTCACCGCGACGCCCAGCAACGTCGGCAAGGCAGGCGCGCTGGAGGAAGGCGTGCGCCACTTCGCCCTTGACACCCGCTACGACGCCGTGCTGCTGCTCGACGCCGACACCCGCCTCGACCCGGGCTACTTCGACGCCGCCCTCCCGCAGTTCGACGACCCCGACGTGGTCGCCGTCGCCGGCTGCGCCGCCACCGACTGGTCCGCGTCCCGCCGTGGCTTCCTGCCGTTCCTGTTCACCGCACACCGCGCACGCATTTACGCGCTGCTGCAACGCCTTCTCAAATTCGGCCAGACCTGGCGCCGGACCAACGCGACCCTCATCGTCCCCGGCTTCGCCAGCCTGTACCGCGCGGAAGCGTTGCCGCTCATCGACATCAACCCCCCGGGCCTGGTGATCGAGGACTTCAACATGACGTTCGAGGTCTACCGCAAACGCCTCGGCAAGGTGGGGTTCTCGTTGAAGGCCATCGCCGTCACCCAGGACCCGGACGCCTTCCGTGACTACGTCCACCAGACGCGCCGCTGGGCCCTCGGCTTCTGGCAAAGCGTCCGCCGCTACCGTCCGCGCGCCGACCTGTTCAGCTTCATGCTGGGCCTGTACGTGCTGGAACTCGTTTTCGCCAGCCTCTTCATGGCCTTGCTGCCGTTGATGGTCGTGCTTCTGCTGCTGGCCCTCATCCCCGGCTTCCTGTCCGTACCGGTCGCCGGCGACGTGACCTTGGCGATCGGCCACTACGTCAACCTCCCGACCATCGCCTTCGGCATCCTCGTGCCGGACCTCCTCCTCACCCTCGCCGTCGTACTGACGGAACGCCGCGCCCGCTACCTGCTCATGGCGCCGCTGTACCTCCCCCTTCGCTGCCTCGACGCATGCATCGCCCTCTGGACCCTGCCCCAGGCCTGGGGGGACGGCTCCGGCCGCTGGCAAAGCCCCACCCGCCGCAGCACCGACATCACCGCGACCCCGGACCTCGCCACAATCGGCGCCGGCGTGGGGGCGGGAGCCAGCGTGGGCTCCGGAGCCAGCGTGGGCGCGGGATCCGGCATGGGCTCAGCAGCCGGCATGGGCTCAGGAGCCAGCGTGGGTGCGGGAGCCAGCGTGGGCTCAGCAGCCGACATGGCTGCAGGAGCCAGCGTGGGCTCCGGAGCCAGCGTGGGCGCGGGATCCGGCATGGGCTCAGCAGCCGGCATGGGCTCAGGAGCCAGCGTGGGTGCGGGAGC
>NZ_JBFAAJ010000023.1:50997-51694 GCF_040639695.1 Amycolatopsis sp. NPDC023774 | reverse complement strand
GCCAGCGTGGGTTCCGGAGCCGGCATGGGCTCAGCAGGCGGCGTGGGTGCGGGAGCCAGCGTGGGCTCAGCAGCCTGCGTGGGTTCGGGCACGGATGTGGGTTCGGGCACCGGTGCTGCTGCGAGTGCCGGACTGCCCACGGGTACCGGCTTGACCGCGGACACCGGCCTGGCGGCGAGAACCGACCTCGGTCCCGGTGACGGCACTCGCCTGCTCCCGTCGCCCTTCCCCCGCGACCTCTCCACCCAGCACAACGGCTCGAGCCGCTCCCCCGGTAGCGGCTCCAGCCCCTCCCACAGCAACGCCTCCCATCCTTCCCACAGCAACGGCTCCAGCGGAACCCTCCCCTCGCTTCCTCCGACCACCACCTCCGACCCGGCCCCCACGTCCGACACCGAACCGGGCTGGCCACCCGAGTGGCCCCCCGACCCCTTCCCGCGCGAAAAGGTCGGATAACCCCTCCCCGCTCCGCAACGGCGCCCTTCGGTCGCCCCCGTTCCCCGCGCAGCGACGACCCACCACCTACTGCACGCCGGCGCCGGGCGGCCACCAACCGGCGTGGGGGGGGGGGGGGCCGCCGGGCCCCCCCCCCCCCCCCCCCCCCCCCCCCCCCCCAAACACCCCCGCCGGCGCCCCCCCCCACGCGCACTAAACGCCCCCCCCCCAACACCAACCCCCCCCCCCCCCCCACACACAA
>NZ_JBFAAJ010000023.1:0-50987 GCF_040639695.1 Amycolatopsis sp. NPDC023774 | reverse complement strand
CATAATCCCCGCGGGGCGTCGTGGTCCCCGCACGGCCGTCGTGTCCCGGCCCAGCCGAGAGCCGACGCCGGCACGGCAACCGAACCCGCCTATCCACCCGCGGCCGAGGCCCACACCACGGCGGATACTCCACCCGACCACCACCAAGGCGCCCACCCTCGCCGACTGCCAAAACATCGGCAAGGCCCGTGCCACAAGGCAAACCAGCACGGTGGCGGACCCTTGGTGGCCGACTGGGCAGGCACCTCAGCCCACCTGCCAGCGCATGGACAAGGCAGCACGGCGCCGCAAGCCAGATCAGCGAATGCCCAGCTCGGCCACCTGCGTACCCCGGCTGTCCCGCCAGCCAGTCACCGGCTGCCGGCTGACTCGGCCTAACTGACCGAGCCCGAGCAAGGCCGCGGCGCAGGCCTGCCCAGCGGACGCGCAGCCTGCCCACCTTCAGTTGCCTGCCGCCGCGCCGGCACGCAACTGATTGCGCAGGTGACTCGGCCGAACCGTCAACTCCCGGACAAGACCGCGCCGAGGCGCAGCCCAGTGAATGCGAGGCCCGCGGGTACGGGCCAACCAAACTGTGTCCGCCGGCGCACCTCGCCCGCGGTCGTGGCGGGGCGGGGCGGGGTCACTACTCCAGGTCAGCGAGCAGCTCCTCCAGCCGCGCGGTGTCGGCGGCGGCAGCGGGGCGGCTCGGGTCTGGGAAAGGCGCCGTCAGAGCCCAGGCCCGGCCACGGGCCCACGTCGTGTCGTCCACGGCGAGCTCGGTGCGGAAGCGGCGCGGGATGGGCCGTCGAGCAGGGTCCACGCCGCGATCAGGTCGGTGGCGTTGTCCACCTCCAGCGACGGCACCGGCACCGGCACGACCGGAAGCTCGGCCCACTCCGGAAAAGTGGCCGGCGACGAGCCGCCGCATCACTTCCACCGTGATCGTGGCTTCCTCGGACGACATGTCCCCCGCGGTCAACAGGCCTCCCCCGTGTCGACGGCTCAGATCCAAACCACCGGCTCGCCCCCTGTCCACCGAATCCCGATCACCCCCTCTCCCACCAGGACCCACCCAGTCACGCGGTCTTCGCCAGGGCCAGCTTCTGCGCGGCGTTGACCAACGGCGCCAACCGCGTCCCGAAGTTGCGCACCGCGATTCCCGCCCGGGTGGTGGGAATCAAGATCGCAGCGGCCACAGGAACGTTGCGCTGCCTCGGATTCACCAGTTTCCGGTGCGTCTCCTCATACCTCTTGAACGCCGCTGCCGGATCCTTCGGCGACGCCGCCAGCTCGGTGGCCAGTGTGTACGCGCCGGACATCGCCAGCGTGGACCCGTCGCCGAACAGCGAGACACACGACGCCGCATCGCCCGCCAGCACCACCCGGCCCACGGCCCAGCTCGGCAACCGCACACGCGAAACGGAATCGAGGTACAGGTCGCCGGCGGCACGCACCTGGTCGAGCAGCTGCGGAACCCGCCACCCCGCCCCGGCGTACGCGGTCTCCAGCAACCGTTTGTGCTGCGCCGTGTCGCAGTAGTCGAAGCCCGGCACCGCCGAGTGGCGGAACATGAACGCCACGATCCCGCGCTCCCGCGACGGGTGCACCGCCACGGCACGGCCCGGCGAGTTGTACATGACGATCTCGCTCCGGTCGGGCACCGGCGCGTCGAGCGGCATGGTCGCCACGTACACACCCCTGTGCTCCACGAACGCCGCCTCCGGGCCGAAGGCCAACCGGCGCACGCCGGAGTGCAGCCCGTCGGTGCCCACCACGAGGTCGAACCGCCGCGGGGAGCCGTGTTCGAAGGTGATGTCGACCCCGCCCTCGTCCTGCGCGAGCCCGGACACCGAGTCGTGGAACACGTATTCCGCGTCGCCGGCGCTCGCCTCGTACAGGATGCGGGCGAGGTCGGTGCGCATCAGCTCGACGTCGGTGCCACCACCGTCGCCCATCGCCACCCGCCCGACGCTCTTCCCCCGGTCGTTGACGAACTGCATGCTTCGGACCGAAGTGGCCGCCTCCCGCAGCTGCTGGATGAGCCCCATCTTCCGCGCGACCTCGGCGGCCGGCCCGCGGACATCCACCGGGCTGCCGCTCGAGCGCAGTCCCGCCGCGCGCGCTCCACCACGGTCGGCCGGTACCCCGCACGCGCCAGCCAGTAGGCCAGCGTGGGCCCGGCGACGCCCGCGCCGGAGATCAGCACTGTCTTCGTGGTCATGATCCGTCATCCCCTCTCACCGCGGCGCCCTGACCATCGGTCAGGGCCGACAGTACACGCCTGTCCGCCGGTCAGGCAAGGAGGTAGATTCGACCGCATGAACGAAGTCGTGCCGCCCGACACCCGCGCGCTTATCCTGCAGGTCGCCATGGACCTGTTCGCGTCGAACGGCTACCACGCGACCTCCGTGCGGGAGATCGCCGAACGGGTCGGCGTCACCAAAACCGCGGTCCTCTACCACTTCCCGGGCAAGGCCGAGATCATGGCCGCGATGGCCGAGCCCATGCTCGTCGACCTGGAAGCCACCGTCAACGCGGCGGAGGCACTGGGCGCGAATCGGCAAGCGGCCCGCGAGGCGATCTTCGAAGGCCTGCTCGACGTCTGGCTACGGCACCGCGATCTGCTGCGGCTCAACCTTCGTGACCTGGGGTTGACCGCGGCCCCATCGGTGTTCGACCGCTTCCGCGACAGCATGCTGCGCGCGAACCGGATCGTGGCCGGCCCGGACTCCGACCTCAATCTGGACATCCGCGCCTCGCAAGCCATCGCCATGCTGAGTGACCCGGTGGTCCTCTACGCCGACCGCCCGGTCGAGCAACTGCGCGCCGCCGTGCTCGACGGCGTCCACCGCCTGTTCGACGAACCCAGCCCCCACACCGGGCGCGGCCGGCCGACCGTGATGACCGGCAATCTGCTCGTGACGTGCCGCAAGCTGCACGAGCAGGGGCTCTCGGCCGCCAAGATCGCCGATGAGCTGGGCGTTTCCCGGGCGACCGTGTACCGCCATCTCAAGGGTTAGTATTATTGAGACGCTTTATGATACTTTTGAGACACCGGCGACGCAGCAGAACTCAACGAACCACACTTTCTCGAGCACGAGACAGCACGGCACACGACCGCACCGGCACGACGAATCTGAGACAGCAGCACCGAGAGAACAGCACCGCGACCACACCAGGAGGCGAATGGAAAAGCAGACCACCCACGCGAGGCGAGGCATCAGCCCAGGACGGACCGGACCGTCTCCTCGTCACGGGCGACGACTGTGGTGCCGTCGTCGGCCGTGATGATCGGGCGCTGGATGAGCACCGGGTTCGCCGCCAGTGCCTCGATCCAGCGGGCGCGGTCGGCGGGTGTGCGCGGCCACGACTTCAGGTCGAGCTCGGCGGCGACCTTCTCACCGGTGCGCGTGATGTCCCACGGGTCGAGCCCGAGCCGGTCCAGCACGGCCTCGAGCTCACCCGGGGTCGGCGGGTCCTCGAGGTACCGGCGCACGGTATAGGTTGCGCCGGCCTCGTCGAGCAGGGACACGGCGGAGCGACACTTCGAGCAACGCGGGTTGACCCAGATTTCCACGAGGGTCACCGTACGCGACCTACTTCGCGAACGCTTGCAGCTGGCACTGGTCGGCGAGCTTGTCGAGGTTGTCGTAGGTGTCGGACGAGCCGTCGTCGATCTGCCAGGTGAGGCCGTCTGCGTCGACGCTGGTGTCGGGGGCCACGTGCACGTGGGCGCCCTTGTCGGTCATGCACTTGACCATGGCGTGGAACTGGTCGTTGAACTTCGGGTTGGTCCGCGGCGAAAGCTCCGGCGGCTGCAGCGGCAGCTTTCCCTTGCAGGCCTCCTCGGCTTTCTTCGACTGGGGACTGTCGTCGTTCATGTCGAGGGCGGGCGGGCTGCCCGAGCCGCCGACCGGGCCGGAGTGCCGTCCATCGAGGACGGCGTGGCCGTGGGTGCGGAGACAGGAGTCGTAGGCGTCCCAGTAGGACTGTTTCTCCTCGGGTGAACTGTCGAGGCGCAGCTGCGGGCGTCCGGCGTCTGAGTCGGCCGTGGTGACCGACGACGAGGCGGGCGCGCCTGTGGCGGCGCTGCCTGTGTCCAGCGTGGCGACCTGCGGAGCGGCGGGCGAGCCGGAGCAGGCGCTGAGCAGGACGAACGCGGCGCCGGCGACGAGGAGAGAAATGGATGAACGCACGCCGTGAGCGTGACAGGAGGTTGTGAGGAAGCTATGACGATGGAGTCAGGAGGCCACTAGGACGAAACGTCGAGGGTCGCGACGGGTGCCGCGGATCACCCGCCGGTGGAGGGTCGTTTCGGCGTACCGTTCAGCCATGGACATGCCTCTGGCCACCGACCGCCTCGTGATCCGGGACTGGTCGATCGACGATGCCGAAGCCGCGTTCCCCATCTACGGCACGGATGAGGTCACCCACTGGCTGACGCCCGCGATGGACCGCGTCACCGACGTCGCCGCGATGCGCTCGGTGCTGCAAGCGTGGCAGGAAGCCCAGCCGAACCTGGCCCCGCCGCGCGGGCGCTGGGCCGTGGAGCGCACGTCGGACGGCGCCGTCGTGGGCGGGCTCGGGATCCGGCTGCTGCCGCCGTTCCAGGAGGACCTGGAACTGAGCTGGCAGCTGCACCCTGACGCCTGGGGCCAGGGCTACGCGACGGAATCCGCGCGGGCGCTGATCGAGTGGGCGTTCACCCAGGACACCGAGGAGCTCTTCGCCGTGGCGCGGCCCTCCAACACGCGCGCCATCGCGACGGCCAAGCGCCTCGGCATGCAGTGGGTCGGCGAAACGACGAAGTACTACGACCTTCGGCTGCAGGTGTACCGCATCCGCCACAGCGACATCGTCTAGCGGGGCGGCGCTCCCGCGCGCCTACCCGGCAGAGTGGCAACGCGCTCGTGCACCCGCACCCGCGCCTGCGCCTGCGCCAAGCGGGGACGCTGGTGCAGCGTCCCCGCGCGGGACCCGACGGTGGTGCAGCCCACCCACATGCCAACCGACCATGGTGCAGCCCACCCACGCGCCAACCGACCGTGGTACAGCCCTCGCGCCCTCCGGCCCAACAGCGCGGCGGCGTCGCCGCGCGCCGACCGGCGGAGCGCGCCTCCCACGCTCGCGCCGGTGAATTCCGGGCCAACCGCGAGGAAAAGCGTCCGCGAGCGAGCCGGCCGGGCGCGCCGAGGAGCAGGGTCAGGCGGTCGTATAGCGCGCGAAGATGGCGGCCTGTCCCTGCTTCACGCCGGTGTCGTCGATGAGGTTCCACATCGTCACGTCTTCGATCCAGAAGCGGCGGCCCGACTTGGCGATGCGCCGGCCGCGGTAGCCACTCACGAAGCCGTGGGTGGTGACGGCGCGGACGAGGGCGTCGCGGTCTTCTTGGCGGTCCGGTTCGGCGGAGAGGCGTGAGGGCATGCCGCGGAACTCGGTCCAGTCAAGTTCGAACGCGTGCTGGGCGACGAGGTTGGCATAGGTGAAGAGGGGGTCGTCGGCTGTGTCGTGGGCCAGGAGGCCGAAGGGGGCCTCCTCGTAGAGGTGGCGGGCGGCATCCGGCCTGGCGTCGATCAGGGGTTTGCCGACCACGCGGTGGTAGCTCTCCACGAGCAGCCGGACGAAGGCGGCGTCCAAAGGTGACGACCCGGTGTCCGACATATCCTCAAGTTACGCCCGCCGCCACGGACCATCGCGGCGCGGGTGATCGACTTCACGCCAGGTCCACTATGGACCTCTGGCCGAAGAAGAACTCGCCGCGGCCTCCCCCTCGGGACCGCGGCGAGTCGTCCAGCCCGAAAGCGCGCCGGTCTACGCGTTGACCGGAGTCCAGAGCTCGTCGATCTCCCGCTCGGCGGCTGTCATGCTCTCGGCCGCGAGACCACGCAGGTCGGCCATCGCCGGGTTGGTGTCGGCGAGGGTCAGCTCCGCGACGATGAACCGCGGCTCGATGCCGGTAACCGCCAGTCCGTGCGGCAGCCAGGACTCGGCGTGGTCCCAGCCGAAGCGCGGGGTGCCTTCGCCGTAGCCACCGCCGCGGGAGGCGAGGACGAGGAACTCGCGGCCGTCGAGCAGGCCGGTGCCCGTGGCCGGGTCGAAGGCGAGGCCGGGCGCGATCAGGTGATCGACCCAGGCCTTCACGACGCTCGGGGCGCCGTAGTTGTACAGCGGCAGGCCGAGCAGCACTGTGGACGCCTCGACGACCTCGCCGACGAGCTCCTCGGTGAGCTTCCACGACTCGTTCTGCTCCGGCGTGCGCTGCTCGGCAGGCACGACGCGGGCGAGACCGGACGCGGCGTCGAGATGCGGGATCGGGTTGGCGCCCAGGTCGCGGTAGGTGACGGTGCCGTCGGGGTGGGCGGCCCGCCACGCAGCGGCAGCGCGGGCGCTGAGCGCCCGGCTGACCGAGCGGTCGCCGTTGATGCTGGAGTCGATGTGGAGAAGATGAGGCATCTCGTTCGCCGTCCATAGATCGTTTGTGTAGAGCAAATCATTTATATCACACGGACGACTCGTGAGTTCTCGTATACTGGACGCATGGCCTCGCTCCCGGTCGTCAACCAGCCGCCCCACCGGTGCGGCGCCCTGCTCGACCACCTCTCGCGCCGCGTGCGCACGCGGGCGGAATCGGTGCTGGCGCCCATGAACCTGCGCCCCCGCCACCTGCTCACGCTCACCGTGCTGCGCGACCACGGCAGCAGCACCCAGCAGGCGCTGGCCGCCACCCTCGGCATCGACAGCACCAACCTCGTCGGCCTGCTCAACGACCTCGAGGCCGACAACCTCATCGAACGCCGCCGCTCCCCCGAGGACCGCCGCCGGCACGTGGTGGAGCTCACCGACGTCGGCGCGAAGAAGCTCGCCAAAGCCGAGTTCGCGATGGCCGCCGTCGAGGACGAGGTGCTCTGCGCCCTGAGCCTCGAGCAGCGCGAGCAGCTCTACAGCCTCCTCCAGCAGGCGACCGCCGCCACGGAGGCCGAAGCCTGCGTCGCCGCCGACGACTCCGTTCGCACCCACGTGCAGGCCTGCGTCGCGGACGACGACAAGCCGCTGCAGAGGTAGCCCGCAGCGCACCGGAAAGCACGTTGAAAAAACGGCCCCGCCCGCTCCTCGCGACCGCGCCCACAATGGGTACGCCCTGAGGGGAGGACCGATGGCCGACACCGTGACCAGGCCCGTTCCGGTTCCGCTGCGACCGGTGTGGCGGGGGCCGAAGGGCGGGCAGATCCTGAAGATCGCCCGCACGACGGATCACAAGACGATTGGCGTCCTCTACCTTTCGACGTCGTTCGGGTTCTTCCTCATCGGCGGCCTCACCGCGCTGCTGATGCGCTCGGAGCTCGCCCAGCCGGGCCTGCAGTTCCTGTCACCGGAGCAGTACAACCAGCTGTTCACCATGCACGGCACGATCATGCTGCTGCTGTACGCGACCCCGAACCTCTTCGGTTTCGCCAACTTCATCGTGCCGCTGCAGATCGGGTCGCCCGACGTGGCGTTCCCGCGGCTGAACGCGTTCTCCTACTGGCTGTACCTGTTCGGCGGGCTGATCGTGATCAGCAGCTACCTCACGCCCGGCGGCCCACCCGACTTCGGCTGGACCGCGTACACACCGCTGTCCGACGCCATTCACTCGCCGGGCATCGGCGGCGACTTGTGGATCACCGGGCTGATCATCTCGGGGCTCGGCACCATCCTGGGCGCGGTGAACATGGTGACGACGATCGTCACGTTGCGCTGCCCCGGCATGACGATGTGGCGGATGCCCATTTTCACCTGGAACATCCTGCTCACCGGCGTGCTGATCCTGCTCGCGTTCCCGATCCTCACGGCCGCGCTGTTCGGGCTGCTCGCCGACAGACACATCGGCGCGCACGTCTTCGACCCGGCCAACGGCGGCGCCATCCTGTGGCAGCACCTGTTCTGGTTCTTCGGCCACCCGGAGGTCTACATCGTCGCGCTGCCCTACTTCGGCATCGTCACCGAGATCATCCCCGTCTTCAGCCGCAAACCGCTCTTCGGCTACCGGACGATGGTCTTCGCGACGATCGCGATCACCGGCCTGTCCGCGACGGTGTGGGCCCACCACATGTTCGCGACCGGCGCGGTGCTGCTGCCGTTCTTCTCGTTCATGACGTTCCTCATCGCCGTGCCCACGGGAATCAAGTTCTTCAACTGGATCGGCACGATGTGGAAGGGACAGCTCACGTTCGAGTCGCCGATGCTGTGGTCGATCGGCTTCCTCGTCACGTTCCTGCTCGGCGGGCTGACCGGCGTCATCCTCGCCGCGCCCGCGCTCGACTTCCACGTGCACGACAGCTACTTCGTCGTCGCGCACTTCCACTACGTGCTGTTCGGGACGATCGTGTTCGCCACGTTCGCCGGCATCTACTTCTGGTTCCCCAAGATCACCGGCCGCATGCTCGACGAGCCGCTGGCCAAGTGGCACTTCTGGACGACGTTCCTCGGCTTCCACACCACATTCCTGATCCAGCACTGGCTCGGTGACGCCGGCATGCCGCGCCGCTACGCCGACTACCTGTCCACCGACGGGTTCACCCTCATGCACACCATTTCCACGATCGGGTCGTTCGTCCTGGGTGCTTCGGTGCTGCCGTTCATCTGGAATGTGGTGAAGAGCTACCGCTTCGGCGAACGCGTCGAGACCGACGACCCGTGGGGCTACGGAAACTCGCTGGAGTGGGCGACGACGTGCCCGCCGCCGCGGCACAACTTCCTCGAGCTGCCACGCATCCGTTCCGAACGGCCGGCGTTCGAGCTGCACTACCCGCACATGATCGAGCGCCTGCGCGACGAGGGCCACGTGAGCCGGGGCGGCCGCCACCGGGCGACGCCCAGCCAGGCGGCGTCCGAGGCACTGATCCCGCCTGAGGACCAGGCTCCCTGACCGAAAGTGTCCTACGCTGCCTTCAGGAGGGCGGACGATGGACTCTGCGGCGGAGCGGCTCAAGAAGTACCGCGAGATGCGCGACTTCCAGCGCACAGCCGAGCCTGCGGGCGGCGACGCGGGCACCACGCCGGGAAACCGCTTCGTCGTGCAGCGTCACCGCGCCCGCCGCCTCCACTACGACCTGCGTCTGGAGCTCGGCGGAGTGCTCATCAGCTGGGCCGTGCCGAAGGGCCCGACGCTCGACCCGAAGGTGCGGCGCATGGCCGTGCACGTCGAGGACCACCCGCTCGAGTACGCCGACTTCGAGGGCGTGATCCCGCACGGCGAGTACGGCGGTGGCGACGTGATCGTGTGGGACCGGGGCACGTGGGAGCCCGTCGACAGCGACGACCCCGAGCAGGCGCTCGCCGACGGCAACCTGCACTTCGACCTGTTCGGCGAGAAGCTCGCCGGCCGCTTCGTGCTCATCCATCCCAGCCGCGACGGCGACGGGAAGCAGTGGCTGCTGCTGCACAAACAGGACGAGCACGCCACCGCCGGCTGGGACGCCGAAGACCACCCGAAATCGGTGAAGAGCGGCCTGACCAACGACGAGATCAAGGCCGCTCCTCCGGCGCTCTGGCGCGGCGACCTGCCCGCGGCCGAGGCGGAGGTGCGGCTCACGCCCGAGTTCACCCCCGCGTCTCCCGCGGAGCTGAAAGCCCTCGACGAGCTGGACTCGCGCGGCAGCTGGGCTGTCGCAGGGCAGAAGCTGGCGCTGACCAACCTCGACAAGGTGCTCGTCCCCGGCCGTGACGGCGAAGACCCCATCACCAAACGCGACCTCATCCGGTACTACACGCGCATCGGCCCGACGATGCTGCCCTACCTCGCGAACCGCGCGCTCAACACGCACCGGTTCCCCGGCGGCATCGAGAAACCCGGCTTCTGGCACAAGGAAGTGCCCGACCACGCGCCGAAGTGGCTGCACCGCTGGCACTACGAGGAAGCCGACCCCGGCGACGTGCAGCAGTACCTCGTGCCCGAAGGCGTCGCGGACCTGGCGTGGCTGGCGAACTTCGGGGCGCTCGAGCTGCACGCGTGGACGTCGCGGATCGAGGACGTCAAGCACCCCACGTGGACGCTGTTCGACATCGACCCCGGTCCGGAGACGTCGTTCGACGACGTCCTCGCGCTGGCCCGCCTGCACCGCACCGCCTTGGCACACCTCGAGCTGGTCGGGCTGCCGAAAGTCACGGGACAGCGCGGGATCCAGGTGTGGGTGCCCGTGGAACCGCGCTACACGTATGCGGAAACGCGCAAGTGGGCCGAGACCGTGTCGAAGACGATCGGGCGGACGCTGCCCGATCTCGTGAGCTGGGCGTGGCACAAGGACCGCCGCGGGGGCAAGGCGCGGCTGGACTACACGCAGAACGTGCTGAACAAGACGCTCGTCGCGCCCTACAGCGTCCGCCCTCGGCCGGGCGCGCCGGTTTCGGTGCCGCTGCGGTGGGAGGAGCTCGACGATCCGGAGCTCACTCCCGACCGCTGGACGATTCGGACAGTCCTCGAACGAGTCGAGACCGTCGGTGATCCGTTCTCGGCGCTGCTGGGTGTGGAGCAGCAGCTGCCGAAACTGTGAATTATCACCGGTTCAGCTGCACCTGGAGTGCGCTCCAGGCCTAGGGTCGGGGCCATGCGATTCGGATTGTTCGTTCCCCAGGGCTGGCGTCACGACCTCGTCGGTATCGACCCGGCCGACCACTGGGACACCATGCTCGGCCTCGCGCGGTTCGCCGACGAGGGCCCCTATGAGTCCATCTGGGTCTTCGACCACTTCCACACCGTGCCCGTCCCGAGCGACGTGGAAGCCACGCACGAGGCGTGGAGCCTGATGGCGGCTTACGGCGCCGCGACTTCGAGGGTGCGGCTCGGCCAGATGTGCACCTGCATGGGGTACCGCAACCCGGCGTACCTCGCGAAGGTCGCGGCCACGATCGACGTGATCTCCGGCGGCCGCGTGGAGATGGGCATCGGCGCCGGCTGGTACGAGCACGAGTGGCTCGCGTACGGCTACGGCTTCCCCAGCGCCGGTGACCGCCTCGCCATGCTCGACGAAGGCGTGCAGATCATGCGCCAGCTGTGGACCGAGGGCAAAGCCACCCTGAACGGCAAGCACTACCAGGTCGACGGCGCGATCTCCCGCCCGCTTCCCCTTCAGGACGGCGGCATCCCGCTGTGGATCGCCGGCGGCGGCGAGAAGAAAACCCTTCGCACGGCCGCGAAGTACGCCCAGTACACCAACTTCGCCGGCGACGTCGAGGGCTTCAAGCACAAGTCGTCGGTGCTCGAGGCGCACTGCAAGGACGTCGGCACGGACTTCGGCAAGATCGTCCGTTCGGCCAACTACAACGTCGTGATCGGCGAGACCGAGAAGGACGTGCAGGACCGCCTGGCGTGGGTCCGCTCGCACTACGAGCCGCACCTGCCCGCGGACGTCCTGGAGTCCACCGTCGCCGGTTACCACAACGGGCCGCTCGTGGGCACCCCGGAGCAGATCGTCGAACGCCTGAAGGAACTCGAAGGTCTCGGCATGACCTACGCCATCGCCAACTTCCTCGAAGCTGCGTACGACCGGTCGGGCGTCGAGCTGTTCACCTCGAAGGTGGTCCCGGAGCTCAGTTGAGCTTTTCGTTTCGCCGGCCGGCGCCCGTGTGGGTGCCGGCCGGCTTTTTTGGGCTCTGATGAGCTATGAGATCAGGGCGTCGGGATGTTCGAACAATCTGTCTTGGCGATCCAGGCAAGTTTGTGACGCTGGTGTTCATTGCGCTCAGGAACCTGGACCCAGCAACGGCGTGCCCCCTGCTACCAGGAAAACTACCGACACATCACTGCGAAGAGCCGTTTTTTGTGGGTGGGTTCGGGGATCATGCCTGTGGGGTGGGGACTCCCGGTTGGGGAAGCGTTGGCAGTGCGGCAAGCCGGGCGCAACGCGTTGCAGCAACGTCACACAAGCGACTCGAGAAGGTCGGGCACAGCCACCAACACCGTGGCAGCCAAGGCGAACGGCACCACCCACAAAGCCACAAACCCCACCTGCCGCAGCGAACGCACCCCCAGACCCAGCACCACGCAAAGAGCGAGCAGAGTCGCCACAGCGAGGACCGCCGAACCGCGGTGGAGCCATTCGCGGGCGGCGTCCGCGAGGAGGAGGCCCGCGGCGGCGGCCGTGGCGAGGGTGCCGGCGCGGGTGGGAGCGCCGACGAAGCGGAAGGCCAGGCCGAGGGTTCCGGCGAGGACGGCCAGAACGCACCACAGCACCACGGTCTGCGTGTCGATCGCGTACGGCATGCCCGGGTATTCGATGCCGTACATGACTTTCTTGCCGACGTAGAACGCCACCACGGCCGGCAGGAGGGCGGCGACGGTGCGGACATACGCGCGGCGCGGGCCGCGGCCGGCGGAGACGGCAACCACCAGCACGATCCATAGGACGAAGGCGTGCGCGAGAATGCGAAGGCCGTCGTTGTAGTACGCGAAGGCCGCGAAGGCGCCGGAAAGCAGGCCGCCGGCGGCGGCCAGGGCTTCGCCCGCGCCGATGGATCGTCGGGTCAGCGTGTCGGTCATGTGCCCCCCAAGAACACAGACCATACCGGCGAAGAAGGCTCAGCGTTTCGTCAGCACGACCAGGTATCGGCAAGCGTCCGGGGTCGGGTTCACATAGGTGCACGGCGCAGGGCGGCCCAGCTGCAGGCAGTCCCCCGCGTCGAGCTCGTGCACGGTGGCGCCCTCGACGAAGCGGAGGTGGCCCGACAGGACCCAGATCTGGTGGTCCGTGAACGCGTACGAATCCGCCGGAAAGCCGACCGAGGCGCCGGCCGGCAAGGAAACTTCGACGAGTTCCGTGGAACCCGGTGGTGAGACAGCGCGGCGCACGTATCCCGTGACCGGGTCGGTCCACGTCGGTTGATCCGAAGCCCGCATCAGGCCACGGTCGGAACCCGCCTCGGCGCGCGCGACGAGTTCCGACAAGGTCAGGCCCAGAGCTGTCGCGAGCCGGCTCAGCAACACGGCCGTGGGCTGGGCCTCGCCGCGTTCGATTTTGCCGATCATGGCGCGCGAGACACCCGAGCGTTCGGCCAGAGTGCCGGCGGAGAGGTCGTGGGCGAGGCGGGCGTCGCGCAGGGTCGCAGCCAGGGAGGCTGACAGGGGGTCCGTCACAAGGTGACACTATAACAGCCAGTATCCGCTACTATAGTGAACCATGCTGATCCGAGACGCCGACGAGCGCGACGCCGAAGCGTGCGCGGAGATCTACGCGCCGTACGTGCGCGACACGACGATCACGTTCGAGACGGAGCCGCCGACGAGCGCCGAGATGGCGGAGCGCATCCGGCGCGCCGCGAAGACGCACGCGTGGCTGGTGCTGGAGATCGAAGGGCGCGTGGCCGGGTACGCGTACGGCGGGCCCTTCAAGGAGCGGGCAGCCTACCGCTGGTCGTGCGAGGTGAGCGTGTACCTGGAGCTGGGGCGGCGACGCACGGGTGGTGGCCGCGCGCTGTACGAAGCGCTCTTCACGCGTCTTGCCGAGCGTGGGTTCCAGACGGCCGTCGCGGGGATGACGCTGCCCAACGAGCCCAGCGAACGCCTGCACCGGGCGCTGGGCTTCGAGCCCGTGGGCACCTATCGGCGCATCGGGTGGAAACACGGAGCGTGGCGGGACGTGGCGTGGGCGCAGCGCTCGCTCGCGCCCGATTCGGCCGAATCACCGGAGGAACCGCGCTGAGCAGTGCAGAATGGACCCATGAGCGCCGACCTCGACGAGCTGCGCAGACTGCGCCGCGCCCGTGACCGGATGGACCGCGAGTACGCCGAACCCCTCGACGTGCCCGCGCTCGCCCGCACGGCATTGATGTCGACGGCGCACTTCAGCCGCCGCTTCCGCGAGGCGTACTCCGAGACGCCGTACTCCTACCTCATGACCCGCCGCATCGAACGCGCCAAGACACTGCTGCGCAACGGTGTCACCGTCACCGAAGCGTGCTTCGCCGTCGGGTGTACGAGCCTGGGGTCGTTTTCGGCGCGGTTCACCGAGCTCGTCGGCGACACGCCCTCGGCCTACCGCGCGCGCGACCACGAGCACGTCGCCGCCGTGCCGCCGTGCCAGACGATGGTGGCGACGCGGCCGCGCAAGACCGGCGGCGCGCCGCGGCAGAGCAGTTTTGGAGAAGCGTCTGTCGGCGCACCCGCATAACCTCACGGCATGACTGTTTCCATCGCCGCCGTGCACGTGATCGTCGACGATCCCGACGCGGCCGTCGCGTTCTACAGAGACACGCTGGGTTTCAAGGTGCGCAACGAGGTCGCCAACGACGGCTTCCGCTGGGTCACCCTCACCACCGACACCCAGCCCGAGATCGAGATCGTGCTGTCGCAGCCGCACGCCGGCCGCTCGAAGGCCGACGGCGACACCGTCGCCGCGCTGCTCGCGAAGGGTGAGCTCGGCGCGATCAACCTGCGCACGGACAACCTCGACGAGACATTCGCCAAGGTCGCCGCCGCGCCCGGTGCCGAGGTGCTGCAGGAGCCGGCCGACCAGTTCTGGGGTGTGCGCGACGCCGCCGTGCGCGACCCGGCGGGAAATCTCGTGCGGATCGCGCAGGCGTGAGCTGCCGCCGTCAGTCTCCGCTGATGTCGAGGTCCTCGATGTCCTGCTCGAGCCGGGCGCGCCAGGACCACTGCGGCTGGGTCCAGTCGGTGTCGTCGCCCGGGGGCTCGCCCAGCGGCAGCGCCTGGTCGGTCACGCCGTGGGTCACGCGGTAGGCCAGCGCCGACGTCGCCGCGCGGATCCACCGGTCGCCCGCCGCCCCGGACGGCGGGGCGACGCCGAACGCGTGCGTGAACCACACCGGCAGCAGCGCGCTGGAGCCGATCGCGTCGGTGATGCGCTCACGCAGCATGGAGTGCAGCTCTTCCCAGTCGCGTTCGGACTTCTCGATCTGGGGCAGCACGCGGGTGCGCGTGACGTCGTCCGCGGTCAGTACCTGCTGCGCGGCCTCGGCGTCCTTGACTGCGGCGGGCAGCAGGCGGTCGAGGACACCGCGGCGACGTGCGGCCACTTCGGACAGTCGAGCCGGCGCGTTGCCGCGGTTCTCGTCGCCGTGCTGGGTGGTGGCAAGGGTGGCGAGCACGTTGATGAGCGCGTTTTCGCTCTCTGCCAACGCTTCGCGCGCCTGCGGCAGCCGCGCGATGTCCTCTTCGTACGGACGGCGCTGGTTGGCCGTCATCAGCTGCGCGGCCAGCGCGTGGCGACGCTCGGCGTCGGCGGCGAGCTTGCGCAACGCGGGCCCGACGTCGTCGAGGTCCACCACCGGCACCTTCTCCGACACCCGCACCGCGCGTTCGAGCAGCTGCAGGCGCTGGCGCAGCCGTTCGAGCTGACGCGTGGCCAGGTCGAGGCGGGACTCGTGGCGGGCTTGGGCGTCGGAGAAGGACTCGAAGGTCTCGCGCAGCTCGGTCAGCTCGCGCCCGGTGCGCGACTCGAGGTCGACGACGGTTTCCTGCATGCCGTCGACGGTGTCGGACAGCGCTTCGAACTGGCTGTCCGTTTCCTCCTCGCCTTCGGGGTAGTACTCGGTGTCGGGGTAGTACTCGGAGTAGGTCATCGGACCTCCTGCACCAGGAACACGACGGTGACCACGGTCGCGACCGCGGCGAGCACCACCAGGATCGTCTGCACGGCGCCCGGGACCAGCAGCGACGCGGCCGTGAGCCCCGCCGCGGCCGCCCCCGCGTACGCGGCGCGCAGGCGCCGGTCGACCATCCGGGGCGTCGGCCCGAGCGGCCCGAGCGCGATCCGCAGCCCGGCGCCGAGCAGCGGCAGCGCGAACAGGATCCACACCGCGCTGATGCCGCCGAACAGCATCAGCGCGCCGGCGACCATCCCCACCGTGGCGGGCGCCGCCGCCAGGTACAGCGACAGCCGCTGCGCGCCGGCCCGCTGCGCCTCCAGCTTCGCCGCCCGCACCTGCTCGGTCGCGATCTCCACCTCGTGCTCCGTGCGCAGCAGGTCCTCCGCCGCGGTGACCAGGCTGTCGAGGGCACGCGTCCGCTCGTCCCCGGCTTCCGGCAGGGCATCCAGCCGCGCCCGCATGCTTTCCTGCACCCGGGCGACGCGCGCCGTCGCCTGCTCGCGCTTGTGCTGCGCTGGCGTAGTCACCCGGCCACTGTAGGTACCAACCACGCCAACCCCCGGGAACGACGCGGCTTGCCGTGGAGTGTCGCCGCCGGTCAGATGATGCCGAAGAGGCAGAACCCGCCGTCGGGCCCTCTCCGCAGCATGAACGTGGCGCGGCGGGGCGTCGGGTTTCCGGGGTAGTCCGAGTCGACGTGCACGAACTGAGTGATCTCGTGCAGCGGCTCGACCTGTCGGATGCGGTAGTGCCCCACGTTCGGGTCCGCGAAATGCCCGTTCACGAGCGACGCCGGGCTCTCGTCCGCCGACTCGCACACGTACCCGGCGGCTCCGGCGAGGTCGTGGGCGTTGAGCTTGCCGAGCAACTCGTTCATGAACTGCGGCTCAGGCAGAGTACGGGCGGCGCCGACCGGATGGTTCTTGTTCAGGAAGAACCCGGGTGCGACGAAGCCCGTGAACCGACGCCGGCAGCCAGCACCACGACGCCCCCCAGGGAGTCCAAAGCCAGAGGAGGCTCCGCTTCTTCGGTTGCTGTGGTGGCGGTGGGTTGCCGGGCTGGGCCCACTGCTGTTGCGGGTACGGCTGTTGCGGGTACGGGTAGGGCTGTTGTTGCGGGTACGGCTGCTAGGGGTAGGGCCGCTGGGATACGGCCCGTTCGGCTGCGGCGGGTAACTCATCGTCGTCCTCGGAAGCTCACCGAACGTAACTCACCGAAATAACCAGGGTAATTCTCGAGCAGAACCGCCGGGCGAGTTCTCAAGGGCCGGATCTGCCGCGATCCGCTCGTCGACGGCGGATCGCCGCCATCCGCACCGGTCCGCGCGGATATCGAGGCCCAGCGAGCCCTGGAATTCCGGGGATCTCCCCGAGGTGCCGGCGCCGCGGAGTGGGCAGAATCGAACGGTGCGGATCAGCTTGCTCGGCCCCCTCGAGGTCCGGACGGACGACGGCGCGCCCGTCGAGGTCGCGGGTGCGCGGCTGCGGGCGCTGCTCAGCGCGCTGGCGCTGGAGCCCGGCCGGGAGGTGCCGGCGGCCCGGCTGATCGACGCGGTGTGGGGCGAGCACCCGCCGGCGACGGCCAACGCGTTGCAGGCGCTCGTTTCGCGGCTGCGCAAGGCCGGGGTGACGCTGGAGTCGACGTCCGCGGGGTACCGGCTCTCGGCGAGCGTGGACGTAACGCGGTTCGAGGAGCTCGCCGCGAAGGCGCGGCACGGGGACGATGTGGAGACCGTCACGCTGCTGCGGGCGGCGCTGGACCTGTGGCGGGGTCCCGTTCAAGCCGATGGCGCTTATTTCCAAGCCCCGCTCGCCCGGCTCACCGAGCTGCGGCTGGGCGCGGCGGAGGACCACGCCGAGGCAGCGCTGCGATTGGGCGGCGGCGGGGAACTGACCGCGGAGCTCAGAATCCTCCTGTCGGAACATCCGTTACGCGAGCGCCTCACCGCGGCCCTCATGCGTGCTCTGTGCGCCGCCGGGCGGCCCGCCGATGCGCTGACCGCCTACGAACGCCTTCGCAAAACCCTCGCCGAAGAGCTCGGCACGGACCCGTCGGCGCAGCTTTCCGCCCTGCACACCACAATCCTGCGCGACTCCCGGGTGGACAGTCACGACGAACCGCGCAGCAACCTGCGCGCCGGCCTCACGAGCTTCGTGGGCCGCGACGACGACGTCGCCCAGGTCGCCAAGCTCGTCGCCGAATACCGCCTGACGACGCTCACGGGTCCGGGCGGCGCCGGGAAAACGCGCCTGGCCACCGAAACCGCCCGCATACTGCGCGACCGTGCACCGGGTGACGTCTGGCTCGTCGAGCTCGCCCCGATCACCGGCGGTGCCGACGTCACCCAGACCGTGCTCACCACCCTCGGCCTGCGAGAACAGGGGCAGCTCGGCCTGACCACCAGCGGCTCGCCGATCGACCGGGCCGTCGGCGCCCTGCGCGGCCGCGAAGCCCTGCTGGTGCTGGACAACTGCGAACACGTCATCGACGCCGCCGCCGAACTGGCCGAACGCCTCCTCGGCGAGTGCCCGCGCCTGCGCATCGTCGCGACGAGCCGCGAACCGCTCGCCGTCACGGGGGAAGCGCTGTGGCCGGTGGAACCGCTGGCCGTGCCGGCGCAGGACGCGAGCGTCGCGGAAGCCATGACCTGCGCTTCCGTGCGTCTCCTCATGGACCGCGCCGCAGCGGTGCGCCCGGGCTTCGAAGTGGACGCCTCCACCGTCGACGCCGTCACCCGCATCTGCCGCGCCCTCGACGGCATGCCCCTCGCCGTCGAACTGGCCGCCGCGCGCCTGCGCTCCCTCACCATCGCCCAGCTGGCCGCCCGCCTCGACGATCGCTTCCGCCTCCTCACCGCCGGCAGCCGCACCGCGCTCCCCCGGCACCGCACCCTGCGCGCCGTCGTCGACTGGAGCTGGGAACTCCTGTCCGACGCCGAGCGCACCCTGCTCCGCCGACTCGTCGTCTTCTCCGGCGGCGCCACCTCCGAGGCCGCCGCCGCGGTCTGCGGCACCGAGGATGCTCCGGACCTGCTCACCACCCTTGTCGACAAGTCGCTCGTCGTTGTCTCGGACACCCCCGAACCGCGCTACACCATGCTCGAAACGATCAAGGCCTACGCCCTCGAACGCCTCACCGAAGCCGGCGAACGCGAGCTGCTGCGACGTGCCCACGCCACCTGGTTCGCCCAGCTCGCCGAAGCCGCCGACCCCCACCTGCGCCGCGCCGAACAGCTCGAATGGCTTCCCCGTCTCACTGCCGACCACGGCAACCTCACCTCCGCCGTCCGCTCCGCCATCACGGCAGGCGACGCAGCGACCGCGATCCGCCTCGTCGTCGCCTCCGGCTGGTATTGGCTCCTCGGGGGCCACCGCACCGAAGGCATGGACCTGATCGTCGCGGCCCTCTCCGTCGCCGGCGAAGTGGACAACGAGGACCGCGCCTCCGCCAACGCCCTCTGCGTCCTCTTCTCCACGGCCGGCTTGGCCGACGACCGCTCCGCCGAGTCCTGGATCCACACCGCCTTGGCACTGACGGAAGGCGGCCCCCGCGCTCACCCCGCGCTCCGCTTCATGGTCCCGCTAGAACAGCTGTTGTCCGGCACCCCAACCGGCGCACCCCCGCGTCTGGACACTTTGGACACCCTCCTGACCGACGAAGACCCCTGGCTTCGCACCCACGCCCACCTGACCCGTGCCCGCCTGCAGTTCAACACCGGCCACGGCCGCGCCTCCACCGAAACCGACCTCGAAGAATCCGTGCGCTTGTTCCGCCTCACCGGCGAACGATGGGGCCACTCCCTCGCGCTGAGCAGCCTCGCCGAAATCATCGCCCGCAACGGCGAACTGCACCGAGCCGTCGACCACTACGCCGAAGCCATCGACGTCCTCACCGAAATCGGCACCGTCGACGACGTCCTCCACATCTGGGGGCGGCAAGCCCATCTCCTCTGGCTGAAGGGGGACCCCGGTTCCGCCGAAGCCGCCCTCTCAGCCGCCGACCGCCATGCGGCCGTGGTGATCTCCCCCGACGCGCTCGCCGGCCTGGCCCAAGCCAAGGGCGACCTGGCACGGTGGCGTGGCGACTCCGATGCTGCGGCGAGGTTCTTCGATCAAGCGGAAGGCCTGGTTCAGCACCTTCCCTTGCATCCCCTGTTCCGGGCACTGATGGCACAGTCGCGCGCATTCGTGGCTGCGGACAACGGCAACCTCCCCGCCGCGGCAACCCAGCGTCGGACCGCTTTCGACCTGACCACCGCAACCGGCGACGCGATGTATTTGTCACAAGTGGTTGTGGGGATCGCGGATCACGCTCTTCGCACCGGCCGAGCGAAGGACGCGGCACGTTTGCTGAAGACTGCGCACGAACTGAGCGGCGGATTAGATTACAGCTCACCCGATGCTGTACGGCTGGGCCAACTGATCACAGTGGACGATGATGGGACACCGATGAGCATGGAGGAACTGAGGGCAATGGTCCTCTCAGTTCTGGAGTAACACCCCAAGTACACCGGTTGCGCCGCCAATCTGCAATATGCCCACACCGACAACCAGCCCCCCACTGTCCACCGGCCAAACCCATCTCCCGAAGCAGACGGCGGGTGCACCCAAGCCCAAAATCTCCTGAGCCAACCCCCCGACCCTTCCCCGGCCGCCCCCGACGAAGGTGAACCCACACGGCTCGGGGTAGCTTGTCGAGGTACTCTTTCCCGCCTTGACAAGCTACCCCGAGCCGTCGTGACAATTGAAACTTCGGGGAGTCATTACCAGGTAATCTTTTGATCTTTTAATCCGTAAATGGCAAAGGTAAAAGATTGAAATAAGATGTCAGCCGGAGAAACCGACGGCTTTGTCAGGTGGTTGAGTCGGGAGTCGTGTCTGCCGATCGGTGACCATTGGGCAGAGATGGCTGGCTCGCTGAGCGGTGCGTTCCCGAGGTGGCTGAGCTGCGTGACGGCCGGAAGGTAACCGTTGGATTGGTGGGTCACCGGGCCCCGGGAGTGCCAAGCAATCTGGCTCCTCCACCCCGCTCCGGCGCCGAGACGCTGCCACCCACCCCCATGGACAGCCGTGGTGCGATAGCCACCATGGAGATCCGGGAGATGCGTGCGTTCGTCGCCGTGGTCGAGGAGGGCGGGCTGTCGGCGGCGGCGCGCCGGCTGCACGTGAGCCAGCCGGCCGTGTCGCAGACGGTGCAGGCGCTGGAGCGGCAGCTGGGGGTGCAGTTGCTGGTCCGCAGCAACGCGGGGGTGCAGCCCACCGAGGCGGGGATGACGTTGGCGGGTGAGGCGCGCGCGGTGCTGGCGCGGCATGACCAGGCGGTGGCGGCGGTGACGCGGCACGCGTCCGGGAGTCTGTTGCGCGTCGGGCTTCCGTTGGAGTTGCCGCCGGATTTGATGTCGCGGGCGCTGGCCGATCTGGCCGAAGCGTTTCCGGGCACGAGGGTGCAGGTGGTGCACGCGGCGACGACCGGGCAGTTCGAGCTGTTGCAGAAGGGCGAGCTCGAGCTGGGCCTCGTGCGCGAGCGGCCGGTGGGGCCGGAGTTCGACGCGATGCTGGTGCTGGAGGAGAGGCTGGGTGTGCTGCTGTCGAAGGAGCTGGCCGACAAACTCGGCGGGTCTGACGGGATCCGGCTCGACGCGCTGGTCGGGCTGGAGTGGATCGGGTTCGCGCGGGAGGGCAGCCCGGCGTGGCACGACGAGGTGACCGCGATCTTCCGTTCGCACGGGCTCGAAATCGGCCCCGATACGACGGCCGGGCACTCGCTGATCTCCGAGCTCAAGTTCGCTGCCGTGAGCGGGGGTGGCGCGTTCACGCTCGCGCCGCCGAACTGGACGCAGCCCATCCCCGAGCACCTGGCGTGGTGTCCGCTGCTCGGATCCCCGCTCGTGAGACGGACGTGGGCCGTGTGGCCGGCGTCGTCGCACCGGCGTGACCTCGGGCACCTGGTCGCGGCACTGGACGTCTTATAGGGGTCATAAGCGAGGCGTATCGCCAGGTCGGAAGGCTGATCGGCCCGTTTCGCTTGAACGAGGCGGCTGCGCACCACGGCGCGGCCGGACTCGGGAGAAGTGACTGAAATGACGACAGAACTGTCGGGAACCACGGCTCTGGTCACGGGCGCGACGAGCGGCATCGGGCGTGCGACCGCGGTGGCTCTGGCGACGCTGGGCGCCCACGTGCTCGTGAGCGGTCGCGACGCCGGCCGTGGTGAGCAGGTGGTGAAGGAGATCGTCGCCGAGGGCGGGCAGGCCGCGTTCCTGGCCTCCGACCTCGCCGACGCGGCTTCGGCGCAGGACCTCGCTTCGCGCGCCCTCGCCGTGACGGGTCACGTGGACGTGCTGGTGAACAGCGCCGGCGTGTTCCCCTTCGGCCCCACCGAGGACACGTCGGAGCAGGACTTCGATGCGGTGTACGCGCTGAACGTGAAGGCGCCGTACTTCCTCGTCGCGGCCCTCGCGCCGACGATGGCCACGCGCGGTGCCGGGTCGATCGTGAACGTGTCCACCATGGTCGCGGAGTTCGGCGCCGCGGGCATGGGCCTCTACGGCTCCAGCAAGGCGGCGCTCGAGCTGCTGACGAAGTCGTGGTCCGCGGAGTACGGCCCGCGCGGCGTGCGCGTGAACGCCGTCAGCCCCGGCCCGACACGCACCGAAGGCACGGCCGGGATGGGTGAAAGCCTGGACCAGCTGGCGTCGCTCGCGCCCGCCGGCCGTCCCGCCGGCCCGGACGAGATCGCGGCGGCGATCGTGTTCCTGGTGACCGGTGGCGCGAGCTTCATCCACGGCGCGGTGCTGCCGGTGGACGGCGGACGGGTTGCGGTGTAAGGAACTCTCGGGTGGGTGGGCCGGCGCCGATCGAGCGCCGGCACGTCCCTCGATCCACCAGGGACGAAACCTACTGGTGCTGCGGTTCCTTCGACTTCCGCAGCGACCGCAGTGAGCACAGGGCCGCGAAGCCGGCGCTACGGGCCGCCGCCTCGAGGGTCGACCCCTCGGCCAGCAGGTGCTCGGCGTGTTCCAACCGCAGCGTTTGCTGATAGCGCAACGGGGTCATGCCCACGGCGTCGACGAAATGCCGCGTGACCGGCCGTTCACTGCAACCCAGTTCCCGCGCCAGGGACGAAAGCCGCAAGGGTTCCGCGTAGCGCGTCTCGATCAGGTCCTGCACGCGGTGCACCAGGTCGGACAGGTGGTTGCGGTGGCGGAGCGCGCCGGTGACGGGCTGCTGGCCGTTGCGGCGCGCGTAGAAGACGAGCGAACGCGCGATGCGGCCCGCGACGCCGGGGCCGTGGGCGGTGGCGACGAGGTGCAGCGCCAGGTCGATGCCGCTGGCCATGCCGGCGGAGGAGGCAACGCGGTCGTCGACGACGTAGAGCACGTCGCGGACCACGGTGGTGGCCGGGTAGTGCAGGGCGAAGTCGTCCTGCAGGTCGTGGTGGGTGGTGCAGCGGTGGCCGTCGAGCAGGCCCGCCTCGGCGAGGGCGACGGTGCCCGCGCAGACTCTTGCGACGAGGCCGCCCGCCGAGTGGTGGACGCGCAGCAGGTCGAGCCCGCGCGGCATGGCGGGGGCGACGCCCGGGGTGAAGCCGGCGCCGCCGGGGACCACGAGGATGTCGTCGCGGCCCAGGACGGGGACGCGGGTCGAGGCGCGCACCGGCAGCCCCTCGGCGGTGGGCACGTCGGGTTCCTCGGCGAAGTAGGCCAGCTCGTAGGGCAGGCCCAGCGAGCGCGCGGCGAGGAACACGTCGGCCGCGCCCGCGATGTCCAGCAGGTACGCCTGAGGAGCGAGCAGGAACACCACCCTCGTCATGAGCGCGACGCTACCCGCGGACGTCCCCCGGACCGGCGACATCAGCGCAGGTCCGGGGACCCCGGGTAAGGGTGCTGCCCTCGTGGGCCCAGCAGCGGCGAAACGCGTTACGCCGCCAGCGAGGGCACCTTCTCGCTTTCGATCGGCGGCCCCGGCGGGGTTCCGTCGCCGAACGGACGACCGCCCAGCTCCTCGCGGCCGTGCGGAGTCAGCCAGCCTGACAGATCAGGTCCGGCGGGGATGATGCCGGTCGGGTTGATGGAGCGGTGCACCACGTAGTAGTGCTCCTTGACCTGGTCGAAGTCGATCGTGTCGCCGAACCCGGGAGTCTGGAACAGATCGCGCGTGTACGCCCAGAGCACCGGCATCTCGGCGAGCTTCTCGCGGTTGCACTTGAAGTGGCCGTGGTAGACGGCGTCGAAGCGGACGAGCGTGGTGAACAGGCGCACGTCGGCCTCGGTGATCGTGTCGCCGACCAGGTAGCGCTGGGTGGCGAGGCGCTCGGAGAGCCAGTCGAGGCGGGCGAACAGCGCGTTGTACGCCTTCTCGTACGCCTCCTGCGAACCCGCGAAACCGGCCTTGTACACACCGTTGTTCACATCGTGGAACACCTTGTCGGCGACGTCGTCGATCTCGGCACGCAGGTGTTCCGGGTACAGGTCGGGGGCGCCTTCGCGGTGGTACGCGCGCCACTCCAGTGACAGGTCGAGCGTCATCTGCTTGAAGTCGTTGGTCACGACCTGGCCGGTGGGCACGTCGACGATCGCCGGCACCGTGATGCCGCGCGGGTACTGCGGGTCGCGCTTGAAGAAGGCCTCCTGCAGGCGCTCGATGCCCAGCACCGGGTCGCGCCCGCCCGGGTCGAGGTCGAACGTCCAGCTGCGCTGGTCGTGCGTCGGCCCACAGATGCCCATGGACAGCACATCCTCGAGGCCCAGCAGCCGGCGCACGATCGCCGCGCGGTTGGCCCACGGGCAGGCACGGGCGATCACGAGGCGGTAGCGGCCGGGTTCCACCGGCCAGCCGTCGCGGCCGTCGGCGGTGATGCGGTCGGCGAGATAGTTCTGGTCGCGCTTGAACTCGCCCTTGTCGGCGGTCATGTCACCACTTTCGTCGAAGGGTTGCGGTCACTCTGGGCACGGCTGGGCGCCGTCCGGCTCCAGCGCAGCGGCCACCCGCGCGAGGATCGGGCCCGCGCCGCGGATCTCTTCGGGGGCCAGGTGGTCGAACAGGTGCGACCGTACGCGCGCGAGGTGCCCCGGATAGGCCCCCGCGAGCTTCGAGCGGCCCGATTCGGTGAGCGACGCGTTGGCCACGCGGCCGTCGCTCTCACACTTGACCTTCTCCACCAGGCCGCGCTTGACCAGGCTGTCGACGACGCGGCTGATGCGGCTGAGCGAGAGTGCCGTGGCCTTGGCCAGATCGGACAGCCGCAGCCACCCCTCCTCGGCCTCGGACAGGGACACGAGCACGGTGTAGTCGGTCATCGAGATGCCGGTCTCGTTCACGAAATGGTCTTCCAGCACGCGCGGCAACACGGTGATGATCCGCGTCAACGGCCGCCACACGGCCTCTTCTTCCCTGCTCAACGGCACTCTGTCCACCATACGGGCAGTCTACCGGAATACTTGCTCGCGCAATCAGGTTATGTGGGCTAGAGTCCAGTTGAGCCCTCAACCAAGTGGTTGGGGGAGCGAACCGAAGGAAGTAGAAAAATGACCAGCGCGACCACCACTTACCCCCAGTTGACCGGCGACTACACCATCGACGGCACCCACAGCCGCATCGGGTTCGTCGCCCGCCACGCCATGGTGACCAAGGTGCGCGGTGCGTTCAACGAGTTCGAAGGCACCTTCTCCGTCAACGGCGACGAGCCGGCGAAGTCGAGCGCCAAGGTGACCATCAAGACGCACAGCATCGACACCCGCAACGCCGACCGCGACGGCCACCTGCGCAGCAACGACTTCCTGTCGATGGACGAGTACCCCGAGATCACGTTCGTGTCCACCGGTATCACCCAGACCGGCGACACGAGCTTCGACGTGACCGGTGACCTGACCATCAAGGGCGTCACGAAGTCCATCACCATCCCGTTCGAGTTCGAGGGTTCCTCGAAGGACCCGTACGGCCTCGACCGCGTGGGCTTCGACGGCTCGACCACGATCTCCCGCAAGGACTACGGCATCACCTGGAACGCCGCACTCGAAACCGGTGGCGTGCTGGTGTCCGACAAGATCACCCTCGAGTTCGAGATCTCGGCCGTCAAGAACGCCTGAGCCTCGTCTCAGACCCCGGGTAACCGGGTCGCGCAGGGCCGGTTCACCGACTTCGGTCGATGAGCCGGCCCGTCGGCGTTTGCGGCTCCGGTTCCGCCGAGCGCAGCTCAACACGGCTTGCGCAACGGCGGTGAACCGGCCCGCTGACGGTTCGGGCCCGGCGTCCCGGCAGCGGCACTTCACCGAGCAGCGGCAGCGCGGCATGGCCGAGGCCGCGCCGGCGTAGTCCGCTTCGGACGCGGGGCGAGGCCGGACCGAGTCACACCCACCCGGACAACGATCGGCCCCTTACCGTTTCCGCCGAGGCTAAGTGAGCAACGTCGCAGCCGAGTGCGGCGAGCGACGTCCCGGATCGCCGAGAACCGCACCCAGCTCGCGACGGCGGCGAGCCGGCCCGTCGGCGTTTTCGGGCTCAGTTCTCCGGCAGCAAGGCTTCGCCGAGGCGGCGCCAGTGCGGCATCGCCGACGTGCCCGGCGGGGTGCCGATGACCTGGATGCCGACGTGGTCCGCGCCCGCCGCGAGGTGGCCACGGAGCTTGTCCACGACGGTGTCGACGTCGCCCCAGAAGACGAGAGCGTCGATGAGGCGGTCGGAGCCGCCGTGCGAAATCTCGGCTTCGGGGTAGCCGAGGCGGCGGAACTTGGCGACGTTGTACTTCGACGTCAGGTAGGGCGCGAGGTGTTCCCGCGCGGTGGCGCGGGCCACCGAAGGATCGCGTTCGAAGAGGACGGCGTGCTCGACGCCCAGGAAGGCGTCCGGGCCGAGGATCTCGCGTGCTTGCGCGGTGTGGTCGACGGTGACGTGGTAGGCGTGGGCCCCGGCAGCGCGGTCGCGGGCCAAGCGCAGCATCTTGGGTCCATAGGCGGCCAGGACGCGGCAGACCGGCTGAGCCGGCGCGGGGTTCGGGCTTTCCACGGCGTCCATCTCGTCCAGGTACGCAGCCATGGCGGCCAGCGGTTTGACGTCCGACCGGGAAGCGCCGCCGTAGCCGAGGCCGAGGACGTGGCGGCCGGGATAGGCGTCAGCGAGCAGATGGGCGGCACCTTGCGTCCACCGCGCTTGGCGGGACCAAATCTGCGCGATGCCGTTGACGACGTGCATGCGCTCGGTCGCGGCGAGCAGGAAACCCGCGTGCGTCAGGGCTTCGCGGCCCAGCAGCTCCGGGACCCAGATCGCGCGCCAGCCCTGTCCTTCCAGCTCCTGCACCGATTCTCGCAGCGAACCAGCGGGCTGGTGTTCGAAGTCGAACGTCCAGATCCCGAACTTCCCCAGCCCGTCCACAGCCTCTCCTCGCGTCACACATCGGGGTATCGCAGAATTACGATATGACACGCAACCAAGAGGACCGAGCCGAACCGCACCAGACCTACAACGTCTGCCCCAGCGCGGAAACCAGCGAGGCGATCCGCTCCTCGTCACGCCGGTAGTGCGTCCACTTCCCCACCCGCGTGGACCGCACAAGGCCCGCGCGCTCCAGCTCCGCGAGGTACGCCGACACCGTCGACTGCGCCAGGCCCGCCTTCGCCTGGATATGGCTCACACACACGCCGACGTCGAGCACCCCGCCGTCGAGCGGGAAGTGCCGCGCGGGCTCGCGCAGCCAGGCAAGCAGCTGCAGTCGCACGGGGTTGGCCAGCGCGCGCAACGCCCGGACGACCTCGGGATCCGCGACTGTTTCCATACCCCCAGGATACCGCGCACGTTTCGCAGTATCCCGATCCGAAACTAGCTCCGCCGCAGGTTCTCGATCGCCACGTCCAGCGCGGCCTCCAGGTGCGCCGACGACCCCGTGGACAGCAGCATCACCACCCCGCCCTGCAGCCCGGCCAGCAGCGCCGAAGCCGCACGCGAAGGGTCGACCGACGCCCCGACCTCGCCGGCCGCCTGCAGGTGGCGGATGCCCGCGGCGAGCTCGGCGAGCCAGCGCTCCACCAGCCGCGTCGACACCGCCTGCGCGCCCGGGGTGTTGCGGCCCACCTGCGACATCACGGCGTTGAGCGGGCAGAACTGCCCCTGCTCGGTGTAGTGCGCCACCACGGTGTCGCGCCACGACTGCCACGCCTCCCACGTGTTCAGCGCAGCGAGGTGAGGCTGCTGCGAACCCAGCACGCGCTCGGCCTCGAACTCCGCGACGGCCAGCAGCAGTTGCTCCTTGCCATCCGGGAAGTAGTGGAACAGTTGGCTTTTGCTGGTGCCGGTGCGCGCACGGACGTCGTCGAGCGTGGTGTCGAACACGCCGCGTTCGCGGATCTCCTCGGCAGCACCCTCGACGATGCGCTGCCGGGTGGCGGCGCCCTTGGCGGTGAGTGTCTGGGTCACGGGCACACCTTTCTGGACTTACCAGTCCAATTTAGCGCGGGCACGGTCGCACCCGCCAGTCCATTCCGAGACCGGAAGAATTACCGTGACCTCACGTTTCGAAGGCCGCACCGCGCTCGGCACCGGCTCGACGGGCGGGATCGGCGTCGCCATCGCGCGCGTTCGCCGCCGAGGGCGCCCACGTGCTGGTGAGCGGCCGCGACGCCGAACGGGCAGCCGGCGGGGGGCTCCACATCCTGGTCGACAACGCCGCCCTGCTGATCTTCCCGTCGTCCACCGCCGATCTGGTCGAAGAGCTCATCGACGCCGCGCACGCCGTGAACGTCGAGGCGCCGATGCTGCTCACCGGCCTGCTGGCACCGGGCATGGCCGCGCGCGGCAGCGGCGCGATCGTGAACCTCGGCTCCATCAACGGCCTCGACGGCATGGCCGACCAGGCCCTGGAGTGCGTGCGGCCGATGCTCGCGACGATCCCGTCGCGGCGCGCGAGCACGCCGGAAGAGATCGCGAACGCAGTGCTCTTCCTGCCGAGCGACGACGCGCTGAACATCCTCGGCACGACGCTCAGCGTCGACGGCGGCTATTCCGCCGTGCGGTCCGCCTGAGTCAGAAGGCCGTGCCGCCGTCCGACCAGTTCGTCTCGCCGAAGTCCTCGTCGTCCACCGCCGCACGACGAGGACGCGGCTGCGGTTTCGGAGCGGGCTCAGGCTCAGGCTCAGGCGCCGCGGCCACAACGGTTTCCGAGGGCTCCCCCGCGGCTTCCGGCACCCCGTTCGGCCACACGCACGGCGAGGTCGCCCCGAGGTACAGCTTGCCGAGCTCGTTGGCCTGGATCGACATGTCGAAGCTGTCGGAAGCGTTGCGCGCGAACACGTACTGGTCGGTCGGCCGCCGATCGGTGACGACGGTGAAGCCGTGCGCCCGCCACCAGGTGACGACGGCGTCGACGTGCTCACCGAACGCCGCCACCTGCACGCCGGTGATCTCGTACGTCACCGAGATCTCGAACCGCCCGGGCGGGCCGTCGTCGGTCGGGTCCGTGCACTCGGACCGGTTCTGCGAGAACAAGGTGCGCGACGCCGTGCCCGGCAGCGCCTCGAACGCGGCGCGCACGTAGTCCTCGACCCGGTCGTGGGCTTGTTTCTCGGTCATCGTGGTTTCCATGGCCCCACCTCCGGGGGAGCAGGCGACGCAGGTCAGCAAGACGGTCAGCGCGGCGAGCGCGCGGCGGGCGCTCACCCCGGCTTCCCCGCGATGATGCGGCCGAAGCTGCGCAGCGAAGGGTTGTTGTCCTCCCAGTACTGGCTGTGCGCCGCACCGGACAGCCCGCCCTCGTACCACGGGCCCTTGGTGCCGGGCGCGGAGTCGAAGACCTGGCCGCCGAAGCCCGACCCCGCCGGACTCGGTCCGAGCGGGTCGTGGCCGGCGACGCCGACGTTGGTGACCTTGATCATGTCGTGCTCGGCGAGGGTCGAGTGCACGTGCTGCGCCACCTGGTCCCGCGGCACGCCGTCGAGGTGCAGCTGGTTCGCGTGGTCGACGCCGACGCCCGGGCTCGCGACGAACACGAGTTCGTCGGCGGCGAGGCCACCATCGCGCGCGGCGTGGCCGACCACGGTGGTGCCGTAGCTGTGGCCGAGCACGGTGTTGTGCGAAGGCGCGCCGTCGTGCGATGCGCGCAGGCCTTCCTCGAACTTCGAGAGGTCGGCTTTTCCGTGGTCCGCATAGCTTTCGCCGGCCGCGTCCCACAGCTCATCGGGCGCGTCGTAGCCGACCCAGGTGATCACGGACGCCGACGGCGAGCCCGCCATCGTCGCCGACTGCCACATCTTGTCCGAGCGTCCGAGGTCGCCGCCGATCTTCGAGAGCTCGCTGCCGGTGCCGGGCACGTAGGTCGCGACATCCGTGGCCGTGTCGGGATTTCCCGCGGCGACCACGGCTTTGCCGTCGCCGCCGGTGTCGAGCTGGACCAGGTACGCCTGCGGTTTGCCCGGACCGGTGTCGTTGAGGCGGTTGTCGATCTCGGTGAGCCCACGCAGCTTGGCCTTCGCGTCGCCGCTCGGATCGTTCCGCAGCCGGGTCATTTCCCGTTGCAGGACAACGCGGTTGGCGGCGTCGCGGTCCTTCACGGGGACGCCGTCGAGGTTGCGCACGAGGTCCGGGTTGTCGCGCAGGATCGTGCCCTGCTCCGTGGTCGACAGGCTGTCCCACCACGCGCGGTTGTCCCCGGGTGTGCCACCCTGCGGCGGGCCGATGGTGGACAGGCCGCTCTGGGCAGTGCCGGCGTCGGCCGCCTGTGCGAGCGAGGTGGCACCCTGGTCGGTGATCTCGCCGCGCGCGGCGCGCGTGAGGATGCCGGCGAAATCGGCGTCGACGTCGGTGGCCTGGCGCAGGATCTGCTCGATCCGGTCGGACAGCTCGACGCGGATCCGCTCGTCGGGAAGCGCTCCCGGGCCGGGCACGGTGGTGACCCAGCCGCCGTCGTCGATGGCGAACCCGTTGTGCGAGGCCAAATCGTCGGTGTCGCGGACGTCGGCGGTGATCCGTTCCACGGCCAGCTGCGTCTCGTGTGCTCCGCGTCGAACGGCCGAGGCCTCGGCCACGAGCTGTTCGAGCCTCGTGGTCAACGCGGTGCCGCGAGCCTGCGCCGCTGTCGCGGCGTCACCGGTCCAGCCGTCGAGGCGCGACATGCCTTCGACGTCGCTGTCGGCGGCCAGGAGCTGCTCGCAGCGTTGGTTCACCAGATCGGCCACCGTGCCGATCGACCCGGCGTGCCAGCTCCGCACATCCCCCCAGGTGATCACCGGCCCGCCCCGTTCACGTCGTCGGTGGCCTGCCGCTCGGTGCCGCGGTAGCCGCGCGCGGCGTCGTCGAGCTGTTCGCCGTACGCGTCCGTGTCGGTCGCCCACCGCGGCACGGCCTCGTGCCAGACATCGCTGAGCTGCGCCGCCGCCGTCACGCTCGTGCCACCCGGCATTCCGGTCGCCATCCCACTGAGCGGGCCGGCCAGGTCCACCGGGCGCACGGTCGCGGCCGCGCGGTGGGCGTGACCCGCCGCCTCGCTCACCGTCGCCGGAACGACTTCGAATCCCGCACCCATGCGTACCTCGTCTTCCCCAGGCGACCAGACGACACCGTACGACGAACGGCGTATGCGCGCGGTTCCGAGACGACACCGGAAATCCGCATTGTCTGTACCACTGCGCCTGACCTGGGCACTCTCGCCCCTACCGTGTCCACATATGTGAATGCCAGTCACGTGACTGAATAGTTATCAGCCGGTGTATTGCCCACGGATGGGCCGCGTGTGAATGTGTACGGCGAAGTTCGTCGGAACGCGCCGGCGGATTTGGCGGCTGAACGGCCCGTGACGAGGAAAGGCGTTGCGCGCGGGGGAACCAGCCGTTTCGCAGCCCTGCGCTGTGAAACTCCGGCGCGCCCAGCCAGGAAACCCGGCTATTCGAGACCCACCATGCTCGGCCCGACGGCGCTGGCCACCCCCCAGCGAACCGGACCGGCCGGCCAGCCCCAGAAAGAGACGGCTCGGCAATGACACAGACAGCCGCGGCGCGGCGGCCCATCAACAGGACCACGTTGTACTTCTTCGGTGCCCTCGGCGGCATCCTGTTCGGTTACGACCTCGGTGTCATTTCGGGTGTGCTGCCGTTCATCGGCAAGACCTGGAACCTGACCGGGTGGGACAAGGGCGTGATCACCGCCAGCCTTTCGGTCGGCGCGATCATCGGTGCCATCTTCTCCTCGCGGATGAACGAGAAGCTGGGCCGGCGCCGCACGATCATGGTGGCCGCGGTCATCGTCATCATCGGCACGGTCGCGGCGAGCGCGTCGCCGAGCTTCGCGCTGCTGATCATCTCGCGGCTCGTGATCGGCGTCGGCATCGGACTTTCCTCGTCCACGGTGCCGACCTACCTGTCCGAATTGGCCCCGGCCCGCCAGCGCGGTGCCATGGGCGCGCTCAACCAGATCTTCATCGTGCTCGGCATCCTGATCGCGTTCCTCGTGAGCTACGGCCTCGGCCCGTCCGGCAACTGGCGGCTGATGTTCGCCGGTGCCGTCGTGCCGGCCGTGATCCTGCTCGTGGGCCTGATCTTCCTGCCCGAGACGCCGCGGTGGCTGGTCGCCAACGGCCAGGAAGAGCACGCGCGCTCGGTCCTCAAGAGCTCGCACGGCACCTCGGTGAACGTCGACGAGGAAATCAGCACCATCCGCGAGGTCATCCGCCTCGACGCGGAATCGGCCAAGACGCGCTTCCGCGACCTGTGGGCGCCAATGGTCCGGCCGATGCTGATCGTGGCTCTGCTGCTCGCCGTCGGCCAGCAGTTCAGCGGTGTCAACGCGGTCAACGCGTACTTCCCGACCATGCTGATCGGCCTCGGCTTCGCCACGCAGGCGGCGCTGCTGTCCGGTGTGCTGCTGGGTGTCACGAAGTTCCTGTTCACCGCGTGGGTGGTGTTCGTCGTCGACCGCTGGGGCCGCAAGCCGCTGCTGCTGATCGGCAACGTGCTCATGGTGATCACACTCGTCGCGGCCGGGTTCATCGTGATCGAGGTGGACGACGTGACCACCAAGGGCATCCTGATGCTCGTCGCGATGGTGCTCTACCTGGTGGGCTACGAGCTCGGCTGGGGCGCGGTCGTGTGGGTCATGATGGCCGAGGTGTTCCCGCTCAAGGTCCGCGCGGCGGGCATGGGCATCAGCAGCGTGGTGCTGTGGGCCGCCACCGGCATCATCAGCGCGATCTTCCCGATCATCTCCGATCCCGGGGCACTGGGGCTCGGCGGTTCGATGTTCCTGTTCGCGGGGATCAACGTCGTGCTGTTCGGCCTCACCAAGTGGCTGGTCCCCGAGACCAAGGGCCGCACGCTCGAGCAGATCGAGCTCGACCTGCGCGGGCGTCACAAGGCGCGTGCCAAGGCCGAAGCGGCCTGATCACCTCCACCCGGCCGGCCGGGGTGCAGCGTTCGCGCCGCGCCCCGGCCGCCGTCGTTTTCAGGTCCGCCTCAAGTCCACTTCGGACAGAGTTTGCCGCGCGGAGTTGGCACGGTGGTGATCACGGTGCTGTACTGCCACTAGAGCGCGAGGAGGTGGTGGCATGACCGAGCCGGACGGGACACCGGGCCGGCACCGCGTGTCCGACCCCGCCGAAGGCGCCGGCGAACCCGGCGACCTGCCGCTCGTGCGGCCGTACGCGCGTACCCGCACGCCCGTGCACGTCAGTCACGAGCTAGCGCTGGAGACACTGGTCTCGACCACCGAGCTGGGCCGTCGGCTGAGCCGCCTGCTGCGGGAGCCTTACGGCAGTGCGTGCGAGCTGTGCGTGTCCACGGTGTCGGTCGCCGAGCTGTCCGCGTACCTCAACCTCTCGATCGGCACCGCGCGCGAGCTCGTCGAGGAACTGGTCGACGACGAGCTGCTGTACGCCCACCCGCCGGTCGGCGCGTACGACGCCCAAGCCCGCACGCGGGTGCTGGACCGCATGCTCGGCGGGCTCGACCGGCTGTAGCACCGCGGATATCCTCGGCGCGGTGACGACTTCCGTGGCCCGGTTCGACCGGTGGATCAGGAACGAGTTCGTCGAGTACAACACCGCGCTGGAAGAGGCGTACTTCGCCGAGCGGCGCGAGGTCCTCGACGGCCGTCCCGAGCTGGACGAGCTCAAGCACGCCATCGTCGCCGAAGGTCACCACCTGATCGGCCGCATCCTCGACGAGGGCGCGCTCCCCGTGGTAGAGCGGGAGAAGTATCAGCTTCTCGGGATGGTGGGCTACCACCTCGCCGCCTGCCGGAGGCACGAATCGGTTGGGCCGGGTGCCGAGGAGCTGTCGTCCGCCTGGGCGCTGGCATCGTTGCTCGGGTCCTCGCTGGGCGTGGCGCCGCGGTTCGTTTTCGCGCACCAGGCGATGTACAACCCCGCCAGTGGCGGACAGTTCCAGACCTTCACTTCGCTCGAGGACGAGGCTGTCTTCCTGACCAACAACGGGTTGGCCGTCTTCGCTTACCAACGCGCCGCCGAGGCCGTTCGCCGCGTTGTGCCGATCGGGGTGTCGAGCCCGCTTTCGGCGTATTTGCTGGAGACGGCGCGAGCGGCGCTGGAAGATGTGCTTCGGTTCAACCGGACGCTCTCCAATACGTTGGACGTGGAGCGGTTCTTCTTCAACGTGCGCCCGTATTTCAAAACTTATCGCGTGGGCAACGCCGAATACCGTGGCGCGAACGCCGGTGATTTCTCCGCGATCAACGAGCTCGACGTCCTGCTGGGACTGGCGACCACGCGGGATCCCTTCTACCAGAACGTAGTGGTGGAGAAGTACCCGTACGTGACCCCCGAGGACCAGGCGCGGCTGCGAACGATCGGCGACGAGAAACCACTGCTCACACGATTCCTGAGGGAAGCCGAGAGTTCGTCGAACCCGCAGCTGAGCCGGAACGCGGAACTGTTCCTCGCGGTGTGCCGCGCCCATGGTGCCGCCCGCGCCCGAGCGCATCGTGGCGAACGCCTTGGTGAACCGGGCCTGAGCGGTCTGGGCCGAGGTGGTGAACGCGGTGCTGACCTTGCTGGCGACCGACGAGCCGATGCTGCCGAAGTCCTTCATTACGGACTTGCCGGTGTTGAAGGCAGAGCTCACCGCCCCGCCGACCGTACCCATCCGACCGGTGAACGCACTCGCCGCCGACTCGCTCGACTTGAAACCCGAGTTGAAGTTCTGGACCGCCTTGATCCCGGGGTCGAACGCGGTCCGAACCTTGCCACCGAGCGACCCCATCGATCCGCTGAACGCGCTCGCCGCGGCCTGGGTGTCGTTGAAGCCGGCCTTGAAGTTGTTGACCTGGTTGATCGCGGGCTTGAAGGCGGACGAGACCGTGCTGCCCATCGTGGTGAAGGGCCTACACCTATCACCACCACAAGCTCGTTCTGCCGTTCCTCGTCGAACCCGCTGAAACGGCGCCGCCGGAACGGCTTTCGGAGCTCACCGCGAGCGGTCCGCCGTTGGAAGTCGTGGTTCCCGGTCTTTCATACCTGGCGGATCTGCGTTCAGCGCGCGACCGGCCCGGAAAACCGTCGGCTCGAAAAGATCTCGACCGGCTCCGGGAACTGGTTTCGCCCGGAACCGGTGACGGCCACGCTGTGTCACTCACCGCATCGGCCGAGTAACTCCGCAGGTCCGGCGGCGACGTTCCCACCGACCGCGGCCGTGACCGGCAACCTGCCGGCGGAACGAGCGGCACGGCGTTCAACAACGACGCGGCGGCCCCGAACACCGTGATCGGCAGCGCCGACGCGGCCGTGTTCGGCACCGGGGGCGCCGCGGCCGACGTGCATCCGGCGGCCGGCGACCAGCCCCTGACCACCCCGACCGCCGACGACAACAGGAACGGCACCCGTGACATCGACGAGGTGCTCGACTCGGCCTTGATCGGCGGCATCGGCAAGTTCACCGCGAAGAGCTTCCAGAGCGGCACGGACTACGACGCCGGGATCAACGCCGCGAAGACCGTGACGAACGCGCAGACCGAGAACCGCAAGATCGTGGTTTCCTCTCCGACGGCATCGCGGGCGGTGATGTCGGGGAGTCTGTCGGTTTCGACGTTGCCGGCACGGATTTTCATCCCCGGCGGCGCTCCTGTCCGGGCGCGGCGTGAGCTATGCACCGTCGTCGCCATCGCGCAGGGAATGGATCATGCTCTTCAGGATCCGGAACGCGTCTGACTGCTCGGCCTCGGTCATGCCGGCCAGCATTCTGACCTCGACAGACCGGACCGCTACGGTCGCCTTCTCGAGTTTCCGTCGGCCGCGAGGCGTGAGCCGCGCGGGAAGGACCTTCCCGACGGGTGCCTGCGCAGGCCTGGTCACGTGGCCCTCTCGTTCCAGGGCCTGGAGCAGCACGTTCATCGACTGCCGTGTCACGAACGCGCCCCGCGCGAGCTCGGAGTTCGACAATCCGGGCCGTTGAGCCAGCAGCTCGAGGCAGGAGTAGTGCGTCACGCTCATCCCGAGCGGCCGCAGCACCTCCTCCATGGCCGCACGCAGGACGCTTGACGCCTCTTTCAAGAGGTAGCCCAGTGATTTGTCCAGGTCGACACCGTCTTGACTCATGTCAGCATTCTGACATAGGTTGCTTCGTGTCAGAAGGCTGACATGCAAACAAGGAGTATCACCATGCCGGTAACCGGCCCCGACTTCATCTCGCTCCAAACACGCGACCTCGACGCTTCGCAGGCGTTCTACGAGCAGTACCTCGGCCTCGTCCGCTCGCAGGCCGGGCCTGCGCACGCCGTCGTCTTCGAGACGAAGCCGGTCGCGTTCGCACTCCGCGACATCGTTCCCGGCACGGACCTCGCATCCATTGCCCGGCCCGGCATCGGTGCCGCGATCTGGCTCCACGCCACCGACGTCCAGGCCATTCACGATGCTCTCGTCGCCGACGGTCACACCATCATCTCCGCGCCGATCGACGGCCCCTTCGGTCGGACATTCACCTTCGCCGACCCCGACGGCTACCAGGTCACCCTCCACGACCGCGCCTGACGGGGCCCAACGCCACCGGACGATCACCCGCCCCCGCAGACCATGGGCGTGCCCGAGACTCGAGAATCCTTGGGCGACGTTGGGTTACCCCGGGATGATCACCCGTCCGGCTCTTCACGCTGGGGGTGCCAGAGTGGCCCGGATCGCCGAAGGCCTCGCGGGTTCACGGAACACCGCCAACGACGCGGTCCTGGCCGAGCGCAAGCAGGTCCCCGACCAACGACGAGCATCGCTTCGACGGCGTCCACGTGTCCGGGGTCGACACGCCCGCGTGGCGACACATCCGTGAGTGGCTCGAGCAGTGCCGGCGCCGGATCCAGCCCGCGCCCTACCAGGTACGGCGGACCCGGCAAACCGCCGCCGAATCCGCAACCTCGCCAACCACATTGCCGGGTCTCTGCTCGAGACCGGCGGCTTCGGGCCGCGACTACAACCCCGCCTACGAAGAGCGTCGGAAATCCATTCGGACGAATGTGACGAGGGGGAAAATAGGGCTACGGATGAATTGTTATCCCGGCAGTGTGGACAGACCTCGTGGAAAATGTCTTGTCAACCCGATCGGGTGAGTGCGGAAAAACGTCCACCTGCGCATTAACGCGCGCGACGTCAAGCGGCCCCGCGCCCCGTGGAGGGGTGCCGGGCCGCTTCGCGGTGAGAGGTCAGCAGCTGATGAGCAAGCTGGTGACGGCGCGGCAGGAGCGCGACGCCTTGTCGTTGGCCGCGTTGGGGTCCGTCGGTGAACTCGCCTGGCGCTGGGCGGTGGTGGTGAGCGTGCCGAGGGCCAGGAGGCCGGCGCGGGCCGTGAAGCTCGCCTTGGCCGAGGAGCCCGAGGGCAGGGACGCGACGTCGCAGGTCACCGTGCGGCCGGAAGCCGTGCAGCCGGCGGACTTCGAGTACTGCAGCCCGCTGGGCAGTGTCGCCTGGAGCTTGACGCCGGTGGCGGTGGCAGGGCCGCTGTTCTTCGCGGTGATCGTGTACGTGATCTCCGAGCTGAGCACGCCCGCGGGCGCGGCGGTCAGCGACACGGCGACGTCGGCGGAGTCGGTGGCCGGGGTGATGCTGATGGCCGGGCCGTCGAGGGTCTCGAAGGCGAAGTTGTCGCCGACGAACTGGTCCTGCAGGGTGACCGAGCCGGTCGGGGCGGTGTCCTTCACCTTGAGGGTGAAGGTGACGGTGGTGCTCTGACTCGGCGCGAGGTCGCCGACAGTCGCGCGGAGGCTGCTGCCGAGCACGCCGCACGCGACGTTGCAGGACACCACGTCGGCGACTTCGGTGATCGGAGTCTCCTTGCCGTACAGCGCGGCCTTGGCACCGGTGACGACGAAGTCCTGCGTGTTGTACAGCGTCTCGGTGACCGTGAAGGTCTCACCGCGCTGCAGGCTCGTGGGGCTCACGTCGATCGCGCTGCTGGGCGGGGCCGCGAGCGCCGCGTCGGGCGCCACGAACAGCATCGCGGCTGAGGCCGCCACCACCGAGAGAATGGTGATACCACGCCGGCGTCTTTGCTTTTCCATGCTTTCTCACTATTTCGTCCGAGGGGTACCGCTCTGGCATTTCCGGGAAGACTCGGGAAAACGTAGCTGCCCCTCCGTCGCCCGAAGCCCTTCGTTCGTTACAGCGCCATTCAGAGCACCCGTCGCTGATTCGCGGTGAGTTTTTCACCCGATGCACCCGGCGGCCGGTGGAGATCAGTCAGGTAGCAGCGGCACCGACATCCCCGGGTCGTGCCCCAGCAACGACCCGCGCGTGATCGCGGTGCTCCCGAACCGATCGCGGATCCCGTCGACAGCCGTGTCGACGGCCACCCCGTCCTCGATCTCGAACGGCAGCACGAGCTGCACCGACCCGTGCGGCGCGAGGTTCGAGAACGAGATCCCCAGCAGGGTGAGCCCCCGGTCGTAGACCAGCGATTGGGCCTCCACCAACAACTTCCGCGCCGCGGCCAGCAACGTCTCGGTGTGGTCGGTGGCCTCGACCAGCGTCCGCGACCGCGTGGCCCGCGTGAAGTCGGCGAACCGCATGCGCAGCACGACCGTCCGCGTGAGCCGAGACGCCGACCGCAGCCGCCGCGCCAGTCGGTCCACAATAGACACCAGAAGCTCGTCCAGCTCCGCCATCGACCGCCGCCGACGCCCCAGAGCCCGCTGCGAACCCATGGACCGCCGACGCCGCCCGACCTGCACCGGACGCGGGTCCAGACCATGTGACAGCGCGTGGAGGTGGTGCCCGGCTCCCCTCCCGAGCATCGACACCAGGTCCACCTCCGGCAGCTCCGCCACCTGCCGCACGGTGCGGATCCCGCGTGCGCGCAGCTTTTCCGACGTCACCTTCCCCACGCCCCACAGCCGCTCCACCGGTAGCGGGTGCAGGAACTCCAGCTCCCCCTCGGGCGGCACGACCAGCAACCCGTCCGGCTTCGCCACCGCGCTGGCCACCTTCGCGAGGAACTTCGTGCGCGCCACCCCGACCGTGATCGGCAGCCCGACCCGCGCCAGCACCTCCGCGCGCAGCCGCCGCGCAATCTCCGACGGGCTGCCCGCGATGCGCCGCAGCCCGCCGACGTCGAGGAACGCCTCGTCGATCGACAGCCCCTCAACGACCGGCGTGGTGTCGCGGAAGACCTCGAACACGGCCTTGCTCGCCGCGCTGTACGCCGCCATCCGCGGCGGCACTACCACGGCGTCCGGGCACAACCGCAGGGCGTGCGCACCGCCCATGGCCGTGCGCACGCCCAACCTCTTCGCCTCGTAACTCGCCGCCAGCACCACTCCGCCCCCGACGATCACGGGCCGGCCGCGCAGGCGCGGGTCGTCGCGCTGCTCGACCGACGCGTAGAACGCGTCGAGGTCGGCGTGGAGGACGGGGCCTTCGGTCGACACGAACACATGTTCGCATCGAACACCGTCAAAAACGGCCCTCGTGTCACCCAATCGGCGCAACCGCCGTACCCTGTACCGGTCCTCGCGCTGCGCGCGGTCGCCGTCGCGAACCGGTCCTCGATCGAGCTTTGAGCGGTCGCGACCACCACACCAGGTGGGCATCGCCGACCCCGACGGAGGTCAGCTGTCGGAACGCCGCGTTCGCGCGAGAGCCGAGGCGACGAGGGCGACAGCCGGGTCGCCGTCCCGGGTCAGCTGCTGAAGGAGATCTTCGGCCGCCGGCAGCTCGGCGAGGGCCTGCGTCAACCGGATCCGCACGGCCGAATCCGACGGGTGGGCAGCGAGCTCGTCGGCCAGCGCGGCCTTGATCGGGCCGGCACACGTGGCGTCCAGCGACAGCGCGCCCAGGACCTCGGCCGCTTCGACGTCGTTGGGACCGTCCACCACCATGGCGACGAGCGTCGGCACCGCCTCGGGAAAACCACGGCCGCCCAACGCCAAAGCCGCCCGCGTCCGCACGGCCGGGTCCGAGTCGCCGAGCGCTTCACGAAGCACCGCCGACGCATCGTCCCCCGGCAGCGAAGCAATCGCCCGGACCGCGCGCCGCCGGACTTCGACGTCGGCGGAACGCACGCCCGCGGCCAGGCTCGCCAGCGCGTCGCCACCCGCCCGCGCGAGCGCCCACCGCAACGCGCCCGCGACGTTCTGATCGGGTTCGGCGAGCACGGCCGCCGCCAGCAGGTCCGCCGGCACCTCCTCCGCAGGAGCCAGCGCGGCCTGCTGCCGCCGTGCGGCATGCGGCGAGTCGAGCCCGTGCAACAGCTCGACCAGGCGCAGGACGTCCTGCCAACCGGGCGGCGCCGACGCGTCGACCCGCCGCAGCCGCTCCAGCAGCTCCTGCTCCCGCTTCAGGCGGTCTTCGGTCCGCCGGATCAGGTCACCGACCAATGAGGACGGTGCGAACGCCGGATCCTCCAGAGCCCGGCCGATCTCGCGCAACGACAGCCCCAGCGACCGCAGGCTTTCCACGTGGAAGATCCGCCGGATGTCCTCGGCGGAGTACTCGCGGTAGCCGCCGACGGTGCGGCCGGTGGGACGCACCAGCCCGAGGGTGTCGTAGTGCCGGAGCATCCGGGCACTCACCCCCGAGCGGCGCGCCACCTCACCGATCAGCACCGGCCACCTCCGCCGCGCGTTCCGGCCCGAGCGCGGCGATCCGCTTCGCCTCGTCGACGGCCGGGTCGAACGCCGCCTCCGGGTCGTGCAGCAGCTGTTCCGTCGCGCGGGCGTGAGCACGCACCACCGGATCAGCGCTCGCCAGCGCCTTCCGCAACACCGGCTCGATCCCGTCTCCGAGGGCGACCAGCGCCCGGCTCAGGCTCAGCTTCACGCTCCGGTCCCCGCGTCCGAGCTGCGCCGCCAGCTCCTCCGCCAGCGCGGGTTTTCCCACCTCGGGCACGAGCACGACGGCGGCCCGCCACGCGCTCCGCGCGACCTCGTCGTCGGCGTCACGCAGCAACGAGCGCGTGATCTCGGACCCGACACTCCCGTCGCCGATCTTGGACAACGTGTGCAACGCCTGGCTCCGTGCCTGAGCACGGCCGGAGCGCAGCTCCACGACGAGCCTGGGCACGGTGAGCTCCGCCGGCAGCCGGGTCAACGCCCACGTGAGCATGTCGCGCACGAAGAAGTCCGGCTCCACCGCGCACCGCGCCACGAGCGTCTCGAGCAGCCCGGGGTCGGCGTCCGTGCCGGCCGCCAGCGCCGCCCGCAGCCGCACCGACGAGTTGCCGGCGCCGAGCGCTTCGAGCAGGTTGGAGTTCTTGTTCTTGTGTGGCGTGTTGATCGGGACCACCTCCTGCGACCCAGTGAAGACCTTGTCACTATGTCAAGGTCAAGGGCGGAGGTTCAGCCGCGGAAGCGGAGCCCGTCCAGCAGCAGGTCGAGCAGCCGCCCTGCCTGCTCGCGTTGTGAAGGCTCGCCGGGCGCCAGCGTGATGCCGCCGAGTCCGATGAGGACGTCGTCCACGAGGAGGGCGCCGGCGGCGATCAGCGGGGAGACGGCGCGCAGGGCGTCGAACCTGCCGATCTTCGTGGTCAGGTGGCCCACGAAGCGGTCCAGCCACGTACGCGACGCCTGGTCGGCCGGCAGCTCCTGCAGGAGCGCGGGGCCGGCGTGGCAGAGCTGGCCCAGCTCGTTGCGGTACGCGGCCTCGATCAGAGCCTCACGCGTCGGGAAGTGGCGGTGCAGCGCGCCGATGCCGACGCCCGCGTCCTCGGCGATCGCGTTGAGCGAGGCGTCGAAGCCCTTCTCGGAGAACGCCGCACCGCGGACGCGAGCAGGAGGTCGCGGTTGCGCCGCGCGTCCGGCAGTGGCAGCCGAGGCCACGCTGGCCGTCCGCGACACCGGGGCCGGGCCTCGCACCGCCGCGGCGATCACGGCGGGCACGGGCAACGCGTCGGTCGACGTCAAGCACCTCGAGCTGGCGGACCGCGACTCCGTCGCCAAGCTCGCGGGAGCACCAGTTCGCCACCAAACCACCTCGGCCACTTCGGCCTCGCGCTCCGCCTGCACGAAGCCCTCGCGCGCGCAAGCCGGCGACGCGCTTCGTGGCCGTGAGCTCCAGCGCTCGACCCCGAAGCGGTGACCCGGCCGGGGAAGGTCGCCCTGGAGCTGCTCGCGCGCTGACCGACGGCCGGCCTGCGCCGCTCGGGTCGTTCGGGCCGGATCGACGTGCGGGTGCGCGCGGTGTCCGCTTAGGGTCGTTCGGTGCGGCTCGTGCTGTTCGACCTCGACAACACCCTCGTCGACCGGGCGGAGGGTCTCCGGCGCTGGGCTTGGGAGTTCTGCGCCGAACACCGCCTGACGCCCGACGACGCCGCCTGGCTGGCGTCCGCCGACCAGGACGGGCTCGCGCCGCGCGACGTCTTCTTCAAAGCCGTGCGCGACCGGTTCGTCCTGCGGGACACCTGCGCGGAGCTGCTCGACTCGTACCGGCAGCGGCACCCGGCGCTGATCCCCGCCGCGCCGGGCGTGCTGGCCGGCCTGCCGCGATTGCGGGCGGCGGGCTGGCGGATCGGCGTGGTGACCAACGGCAACGCCGAGCACCAGCTCGCCACCCTGCTGTGCACGGGCGTCGCGGGGCTCGTGGACGGGTGGGCGATCTCGGAGCACGAAGGCGTCGCCAAGCCGGACCGGCGGCTGTTCGAGATCGCGGCGGAACGCTGCGAGGCGCCGATGCGCGACGGCTGGATGGTCGGCGACGGCGAGGACACCGACGTCGCCGGCGGCCGGGCCGCGGGGCTGCACACGGTGTGGGTCGATCGTGGGCGCACGTGGAGCGGGGACGAAAACGCGCCTGACCACGTCGTCGCTGACGCTGCCGGGGCCATCGAACTGCTGCTGGAGTGAGCGATCAGGTCTCGGAGTCGATCTTCCAAACGCCGTTGTCGTTGACCATGTGGTACGTGTGGTGGTTGGTCTGGCTGGCCCCACTGGCGGACACGTAGGTGATGTCGGCGCTGAGCGTGTCCGGGCCGATCGACTTGACGTTGCTCGCGCGCGCTGACCGGTAGTCGTCCCAGAAGTTCTGGTACGTGGCGAAAGTCTGGTGCTTGGCGGCTTTGAAGTTGTCCGTGAGCAGGCTGAAGCCCTGTTGCAGGTCGCCGGGGATGAGCGAGAAGTAGTTCGTCAGCGCGGCCTCCATGGACCGCGGCGAGTTGACCGGACTGTTCGAGGGTGACGACGGCGGGCTGCTGGGCACCGACGGCGTGCTCGAAGGCGGCGGTGTCGTCGGCGTCGTCGGCGGGTTCGTGGTCGGAGCCGGGGAGTTCGCGGACGACGAGTTGATCACCGGAGCCGCGCCACCGGCGGTCGGGGCCGTGCCGCTGTTGCGGTTCACCAGCACGATCACCACGACGACGACCACGACGAGCACGGCGCCGAGGCCGGCGAGGACCATCGAGCGCCGTCTTCGGTCGACGGGCGCCGGGGCGGGAGTCGTCGGAGCGACGGCCGGAGCCGGAGCAGCCGGAAGCGCCGCGGGGACCGTCAGCGGGATCGGCACCGCGGCGACGGGCGTGACGCCGCCGTCGAGCTCGCGCAGCTCGGTGAGCACCTCGGCCATCGACGGCCGGTCCTCGGGCTTGAGCTCCAGCAGCTTCAGCAGCAGCGGCTCCAGCTTCCCCGCCTGCTTCGGCGGGTTGATCGAACCGCTGGACACGCGGTACAGCAGGGCGATCGCGTTGTCCGCCGTGCCGAACGGCGGCGCGCCCTCCACCGCCATGTAGAGCGTGGCGCCGAGGGCGAAGACGTCGGAGGCGAACATGGCTTCCTCGCCGCGCGCGACTTCGGGGGCCAGGAACGCGGGCGTACCGGAGATTTCGCCCGTCGCGGTCAGCGTGACGTCGCCGACCGCGCGGGAGATGCCGAAGTCGGTGACCTTGACGGTCCCGTCTTCGCCGAGCAGGACGTTGCCCGGCTTCACGTCGCGGTGCACGATGCCGGCGCGGTGCGCGGCGGCCAGCACCCCGGCCAGCTGCACGGCGATGGGGATGACCTCGTCGACGCTCAGCGGGCCGTCGTCGTGCAGCTTTGCCGAAAGACTGCGCGAAGGCAAGTACTCCATGATCAGCCACGGGCGATCTTCGTACTCGACCACGTTGAACACGGAGATGGCGTTGGGGTGCTGCAGGCGCGCGGCGATCCGAGCCTCGCGCATGGCGCGGCTCTTCGCTTCGTTGACCTTCTCCTCGCCCTGGTTCATCGGCATGAGGAGTTCTTTCACCGCGACGACGCGGCCGAGGATCTTGTCCTCGCCGCGCCAGACCATGCCCATGGCGCCGCTGCCGATGAGCTCGACGAGCTGGTAGCGACCGGCGATCTGCCGGCTCTCCTCGGTCAACGAAAAAACCCCTCAGTGCGACGTTCACGGACGGCGATCGCCAAGTTTTTCACGGCGCTCGCCCGGGTGTCCCTACGACCCACCGGTGGGCGCGGGGGTTGCTCCGCGTGGCCGAACCGGGACACTCTGATCATATGAGCACCGAGGCCCCGTCATTCCGAAACGTGTTCGGCGTGACCGAATTCCGGGCCCTGTGGCTCGCGCACGTGCTGTCGGTCGCCGGTGATCAACTGGCTCGTGTCGCGCTCACCGTCCTCGTGTTCGACCGTACCGAATCCGCGGGCTGGGCGGCACTCACCTACGCGCTGACTTACCTGCCTGACCTGCTCGGCGGCGCGCTCGGCGGCCTGGCCGACCGGTTCCCGCGCCGCACGGTGCTCGTGGTGGCCGACGTGGTGCGAGCGGGGCTCGTGGCCGTGATGGCGATTCCGGGACTGCCGTGGCCGGTGGCGGCGGCGCTGCTGGTGGTCGTTCAGCTGGCGGCGGGGCCGTTCCAGGCGGCGCGCCAGGCCGTGCTGCCGGACATCCTCGGGCCCGACCGGCTGCCCGTCGGCCAGGCGATGTTGTCCTCGACCTACCAGGCGGCGCTCGTGATCGGCTTCGGGGCCGGCGCGGCGGTGGTCGCGTGGCTCGGGGTGACGGGCGCGCTGGCGGTGGACGCGGTGACGTTCGCCGTGTCGGCGCTCGCCCTGCGGTGGGGGCTCGGACCACACCCGGTCGAAGTCGCCGGGCGGGCTCCGGCGGCGGCTTCCCAGTGGGCTTCGCTCGTTGCGGGTTGCCGGCTGGTCGGGCGAGACCGCCGGCTGCGGTCGTTGCTGGCGATCGCGTGCTGCAGCGGGTTCTACGTGGTGCCCGAGGGCCTGGCCGTGCCGATCGCCGCGCAGCTCGGCGGCACGGGCGTGCTGGCGTGGCTGCTCATCGCCAACCCCGTCGGGTCACTGCTCGGCGCGGTGCTGCTCAGCCGGGTGCCGCGCGTGCGTCAGGCACGGCTGCTCGGGCCGCTCGCCGTGGCGACCAGCCTGGTGCTGCTGCCGACGGGCTGGACGCCCGGGCTCGTCGTCATGGTGGTTTTGTGGATGTTGTCCGGAATGTTCTCCGCGCACGACTTGATCACGCAGGTGCAGTACGGCCTGGCCGCCCCGCCCGAGCAGCGCGGCCAGGTGATCGGCGTCGCGATCGCGGCGCTGCGGGCGTCGCAGGGCCTGGCCATCGCGGCCGCCGGAGCGCTCGCCCAAGTGCTCGCGCCCACGACCGTGGTGGCCGTCGCGGCGGTCGCCGGTGCGACGGTCGCCACCCTCGCCGCCACGGCGTGGCTGCGCGCGGCGTGGCCCCGTCGAAGTCCCCTCGACGGGGCCACGCCACCTGCCGCGTCCTGAACCTCACAGCTCACGTCCGGTGACCGGCCCACCTCCTCGTGGTGCTCGTGGTGCTCGTGCACGGTCGGGCTCTCTCGCGAGGATTCACGTCCAGTTGTTGTCACGCATGCCTTTCACCCCCTCGTCGGGTGTTCGCCGGGCTTCGTCTCAGCGGGTCCAGTTGTTGTCACGCACCTGGCACTCCTCTCGGCTGGTCGGGCTCGTCGCGGTTGCCGGGCGGGGTTCAGCGAGTCCAGTTGTTGTCACGCACCTGGCGCTCCTCTCCACTGGTCGGGGCCGTCGGGGCCGTCGGGGTCGCCGGCGGAGTTCAGCGGGTCCAGTTGTTGTCACGCACGGGCATCTCCTCTCGATTCGTCACGGACGTTGACCACTTGCTTCAGCGCGTCCAGTTGTTGTCGCGCACCGGCGTCTCCTCTCCGCTCGTCGTGTCCGTTGGTCTGACTTCAGGGCCTCAGCGGGTCCAGTTGTTGTCACGCATCTCCGCAACCTCCTTCCTTGCCTGTGCTCCACCGGAGTCGTCAGTCACCAGTTGTTGTCACGCACGGCTCTACCCCCTTTCACCTCGGCTGTTCAGCGGACTTCGGCCGTCACCAGTTGTTGTCCCGCACCGCCAGACCCTCCTTTCCCCGCAGCGGTTCGCCAGCAGTTCGGACTCACCAGTTGTTGTCCTGCACCGTGGACACCTCCTCCCCAGAACGCACCGAAAACACCCGTAACTCTCGACCTCAGGTCGAGCTCAAGGGTCCAGACCACTCAGGCCGAGACCGTCCAGTTGTTGTCGCGCACCGTCGTCACCTCCTCGCCAGGACCGCGCCGACCGGCGGTTTCGCGGAGCCCGCCGGTCACCGATCGTGGTTGTCGTACGTCAGTGGCTTCAGTGGCCGGAGACCGCGGATTCCCAGGTACGCCAAGGAATCGCGGCGGCTCACCACTACAGTCCGTGCTCACCTCCCCTCTGCGCGGGCCGGACGCTGGGCTGTCCGGGCGAAATTCCTCGGCCAGGTCCCATAGTCCGGACCACGGGCGGCACACGGCGCGCCCCGTCGTTTACGGTAGAAGCCAACCGGGTGAGGTGAAGAGTGCGCGGACGAGCAAACCGGTCTGCCGGATGGTTGACGGGCTGGCGCCTTTGGCGGTTGCCCTCTTATGTCCGGACTTTTGTGCTCCTCGTCAACTTCCTGGCGATCCTGGCGTCGGTGAGTACCGCGTGGCTGGTGCCGGTGCACCAGCAGGACCTGATCCGCTTCGGTGTGCTGGCCGTGTGCGCGGCCGCCGCCATCGAGGCCACGCGCCACATCGAGCGCCAGCGCGAGTACAACCGCGCGCCGACGGTGGCGTACGTCGACACCAAGGCCGTGTGGAGCATCGCGGCCGTGGTGGCGCTGCCGGCCGTGCTGGCCACGGCGATGGTCGTGTTCACCTACGTGGTGGCGTGGTGGCGCGTCTGGCCACGCGAACGGCCGGTGCTCCCCCACCGCTGGATCTTCTCCGCCGCGTCGGTGCTGTGCGGCACGCAGGCGGCGGTCGCCGTGCTCGCGCTGGGCATGCACCACTACCCCGGCGTGCCGGCGGCAGGCTTCCTGCCCGGCCTCACCGACCTGGTCGTCGTCATCTTCGCGGCCGCCCTGCGCTGGGCCATCAACACGGCGCTGGTGATGGTCGCCATCGCGCTCTCGAGCCCGCCGCGCTCGCTGTCGGACCTGTTCTCCGGCTTCGGTGACCAGCTGCTGGAAGCCGGCGCGATCGGCCTCGGCCTGGTCACCGCCGCACTGCTCCTGCTGGCCAACCCGCTGGTGCTCACCGGCGTGGTCGTAGCGCTGGTGGCGCTGCACCGCGGCCTGCTGCTCGCGCAATTCCAGCGCGACGCCCGCACCGACGTGACCACGGGCCTGGCCACCAAGCGCTGGTGGCGGACGCTGGCCGAGCAGTACCTCGAGCGGGCCCGCACGGGCAACGGGACCGTCGGCGTGCTGCTGCTCGACCTCGACCACTTCAAGGCCATCAACGACACCTACGGCCACCCGACGGGCGACGTCGTGCTGCGCGAGATCGCCATCGCGCTGCGCAGCGAGGTGCGCGACCAGGACATCTGCGGCCGCTGGGGCGGCGAGGAGTTCGCGATCGTGCTGCCCAACGTGCCGACGATGGAGCACCTCGGGCAGCTCGCCGACCGCATCCGCCGGCGCATCCCGCAGGTCGTCGTGCCCCTGCCGGAGCGCGACACGGTGATCAGCGACCTGACCGTGTCGATCGGCTGCGCGCTCTACCCGGCCGAGCACCTCACGGGCGTCGACGACGTGCTGGTCGCCACCGACACCGCCCTCTACCGGGCGAAGCAGGCGGGCCGCAACCGCGTGGAGCTCGCCACACACTGAAGGACGTTCCGGACAACCCCGCCTTCTCGTTCCGACTTCGCCTCCGTCGCGTGCCACGATGGATGCTGAGGGCCGCGCCGAGGCCCGCGAGGAGGTCCGAGTGCCCGACTGGGATGGCCGTGGACTGCCGCCGGTCGCGCGGGCTCGCGTCGACCGGTTCGCTTCGTCCGGCCTGCGCACCTCGCTGCTGAGCGTCCCCGGCGCCGTCGGCGGGGAAGTCGCCGGATTCACCCCCGTGGGGGAGGTCATGGGGTGCGTCGTCGAGCGCCTCGGCTGGACCTCCGGGTTCGGCATCACGCCCAACCAGCAGGCCGCCATCTACGCCGACGCGCTCCGCCAGGGTTACCGCACCGCGCTGAACCGGCTACGGCTGGAGGCCGAGGCCATCGGAGCGGACGGGGTCCTCGGCATCACCACGTCCGTCACGCGGCTCGACGAGACCATGCAGGAGTTCGTGGCGCTCGGCACGGCGGTGCGCGCCGAGACGCGGCAACGCCCCGGGCGCGTGTTCACCACCGAGCTGCCGGGCCAGGACGTCGGCAAGCTCATGCAGGCCGGCTGGGTGCCGGCGGCCGTCGCGATCGGCATCTCGGCGCACACCACGTTCGACTACAACATGCAGTACCAGACCACGATGTGGGCCGGGAACATCGAGGTCGACGCCCACACCCGGCTCGTCACCGAGGTGCGGGCCGACGCGCGCAGCCAGTTCCGCAAGACCGTGCAGACCACCAGCGCCGACGGGGCGATCGTGTCGCGGATGTCGCTCGACACGTGGCAGCTGGGCGAGGTGGCCGTGGCCGGGGTGGCGAGCGTGTTCGGCACCGCCATCGCCCGGTTCCACAGTGGCGACGCCGCGCCCACGTCCGCGCTCACCATCCTGCCGCTCAACCGAGTTTGAAGGAGGCCCTGTGACGACCACGGACCCCACCGCGCAGCACATCCCCGACGATGCGATGCGCCGGCTCGCCGAGATGCGGCCGGGGCAGGCGACCAGCCTGTTCACGTCCGACTTGAGCGTGAACGAGTTCCTGCTCGTGCGCGAGGCCGGCTTCCGCCCGCTGGGCCTGGTGCTCGGGTCGAGCATCTACCACGTCGGGTTCCAGATGGGGCGCTGGAGCAAGAACCAGGAGATGGACCGCCTGTCGGCCGCGATGTACCACGCGCGCGAGCTCGCGATGACGCGTATGGAGACCGAGGCCGACCTGCTGGGCGCCGACGGGATCGTGGCCGTGCGCCTGGAGATCGAGTTCAAGGAGTTCGGCAGCGACCTGGCGGAGTTCATCGCCGTGGGGACCGCCGTGAAAGCCGACGAACCCGGCGAGTGGCGCAACAACACCGGCAAGCCGTTCACCTCCGACCTGTCCGGCCAGGACTTCTGGACGCTCGTGCAGGCCGGGTACGCGCCGCTGGGCATGGTGATGGGCACGTGCGTCTACCACATCGCGCACCAGCGCTTCCGCCAGGCGATGAGCAACATCGGGCAGAACGTGGAGATCCCGCAGTACACCGAGGCCCTCTACGACGCGCGTGAGCTGGCGATGTCACGCATGCAGGCCGAGGCCGAGCAGCTGCACGCCGAAGGCATCGTGGGGGTGCAGTTGCTGTCACTGCCGCATCGATGGGGCGGGCACACGACGGAGTTCTTCGCCATCGGCACCGCCGTGAAGCCACTGCGCCCCGACCACCGCATCACCAAACCGCAGCTCGTGCTGCCTCTCACCGACTGATGTCCGGGTCAGAGCTCGGCCCGGCCGGCGAGTTCCACCTGCTGGTGGCAGCCCTGCGCACCGATCGCGCCGATGTCGAGTCCTACACGCGCGTGCTGTCCGAGACCCTCGGCGACGCCCTCCCGCCGGGCATGGTCGAGATCGACCGGCGGCGCAGCTTCGCCGACCGCGTGGCCGGGCGCCTCGGGCAGCCGGTGGAGGTGCGCGTGTCGACGCCGCACCAGTTGCTCGTGCTCACGGCCGGGCGGTCCGGCGGAGTCACGGGCGAGATTCGCCAGGTGGTACGCGGGGTCGTGATCAGCCGCCGGGACACCGACGTCGAGGAGTGGGTGACGGTGCTCGCCGGGGAGCTGCAGGCGCTGGCTTCCCGGGACGCGAAGGCACGCGAAGCGTTGGCGCGATTCCTAGGTAGCTGACGCCCGCGTGGTTGAACCGCTGAACCTTGACCCGCCCGGTTTGCCCGATTAGAACTCGGGGATGGACTGGACACTCGAGGTCGTCATCGTTCCCGTGTCCGATGTGGACCGTGCCAAGGCGTTCTACGCCGGGCAGTGCGGCTTCCACGTCGACCACGACACCGTGGTGGGGCCCGGCGCCCGGGTCGTGCAGCTGACCCCGCTGGGCTCCGGGTGCTCGATCGTCGTCGGCGAGGGCGTGGTGCCCCCGATGCCGCCCGGCTCGCTCAAGGGCCTGCAACTCGTGGTCGCCGACCTGGCGCGCGCCCGCGAGACGCTGCTCGCGGGCGGCGTCGACGTCAGCGAGATCCAGCTCCTCGGGCCCGACCCGGCCACGGGCCGGCCCGAGGACCTCGACAACATCGGCTTCTTCCACTTCTCCGACCCTGACGGCAACGGCTGGGCCGTGCAGCAGATCTCGGCGCGCGGCAGGAACTAGTGGTCGCGCCTGTTAGTTCGTCGGGGTTGATCATGCTGCCGGTGGCGGGGCGTGGCGGTCGTGACGGCCGATCCGGTCGAGCAGCTGGTTGAGGTCGTCGCGGGTGAATTTCCAGTCGAAGGGGGTTGCGGTGGTGTTGTACCGGTGCTGGAAGGACAGGAGCCGGTCCGCGACCTCGTCGAGGTCCTCGAAGTCGTCTGGTGTGAGGGCTTTGCGTTGCACGGCGGAGAAGTAGATTTCCACTTGGTTGAGCCATGACGCGTGCACCGGCAGGTGGACCATGTGGGCATTGGGGAATGCGTCGTTCATCCGTG
>NZ_JBFAAJ010000022.1:95948-143938 GCF_040639695.1 Amycolatopsis sp. NPDC023774 | reverse complement strand
GGGCTGGTCGGGCACGCGGCGCAGCCGAACCAGCTCGTTTTGAGGCTCGACCCGTCGACCGGGGTCCGGATCCAGGTCGACGCGCATCGTGCCGACGTGGCCCGGATCGCGCCGATCGAGCTCGACATGGAGTTCGCCGACGAGGGCGGCGAGGGCCCGACACCGTACGAGACCCTGCTGCACGCGGCCATGACCGGGAAGAGCACCCGGTTCTCCCGCCAGGACAGCGTCGAGGAGACCTGGCGGATCATGCAGCCGCTGCTCGACGCGCCACCGCCCGTGCACACCTACACCCCCGGCAGCTGGGGTCCGGCCGCGGCCCACGAGATCACGGCCGGGTTCGGCGGCTGGCGCACCCCCTGGACCTCACACTGACCAGACTCAGCCGAGCCGCTCCGGTGGCCGGTCGCCGACGCGGAGCGATCCCGCGTCGGCCGTCCTCGTCAGGCACGGCCGGCTGACGTCGAGGAGTCGCCTCCCCTGAGAGAGATGTGCGGGACGTCCGCGGCGTCGTCTCCCAGGCGCTGCGCTGGGGTTTCGTGGACCGCTCGACGGTCGCGGCGTGGTCGCGTTCGAAGTAGTCCCACGCCCAGGAGACGAAGGCGTCGACCTTGCTGTGCGCGCCGCTCAGCAGCATCGCGTGGACTCCGAGCCAGGCGGCGAACGCGACCGGGCCGTCGACCTGGTGCCGGTGCTTGCCGACCTCGACGACCGAGCCCAGCTGCGGCAGCGTCTCGTGATGCCGCGCCGGGATGTTCGCGGCGTCTCCGATCGCGTACACGCCCGGGTGTTCCTCGACCGTCAGGTCGGGCAACACGTCCACCCGCCCGTCACCCCGATGCCCTCGTCACCGAGCCGCCGGGCACACGCGACTCCCACCAGCCCGCCGTCCCGCAACACGCGTTCCGGTTCCCGGTTCGCTGCGCGGTCACAGTGACAGCTCCGCCATGAAGTCGGCCAGGATGATCCGGCTCGCTGCCTGGATCAGGGCGAGGTGCGAGAACGCCTGGGGGAAGTTGCCCAGGTGCCGCGCCCGCTCGACTTCGAACTCCTCCGCGTACAGACCCAACGGCGACGAGATCCGCAGCAGTCGCTCCAACAGGCTGGTCGCGCGGTCCATCTCGCCGACCATCGCGAGCGCGGAGACCAGCCAGAACGAACAGATCAGGAACGTGCCTTCCTTTCCGGACAGCCCGTCGTCGGTCTCGTCGGTCTTGTAGCGCAGGACATAGCCGTTCTCGGTCAGCTCGTCGGCGATCGCGTCGACCGTCTTGCGCATCCGTTCGTCGGTGCCCGGCAGGAAGCCGAACAAAGCCGCGAGCAGAGTCGAGGCGTCCAGCGCGTCGGTGTCGTAGTGCTGCCGGAACACGCCCCGTTCGCTCACACCGTGCTCGAGGATGTCCGCCCGGATCTCGTCCGCCGTCGAACGCCACTGGCTAGCGAGCGCGGCGTCGTCGCGGATGTTCGCCAGTTTGGCGGCGCGATCGAGCGCCACCCAGCCCATCAGTTTCGACGACACGTAGTGCTGCGGCTTGCCGCGCGCCTCCCAGATGCCCTGGTCCGGCTCGCGCCACGCCGCGATCGCGGCCGCGGCCTGCGACTGGACGAGCGGCCACAGCCGGCGCGGCAGGTGCTTGCTCCTGGCGGTGTGCAGCAGCAGCGAGTCGAGCACCGCGCCGAAAACGTCGTTCTGGCGCTGGTCGAAGGCGCCGTTGCCGACGCGGACCGGCCGGGCGCCTTCGTAGCCGCCGAGATCGTCGCGAGTGGACTCGGTCAGGTCCCGGCGTCCGTCGATGCCGTACATGATCTGCAGGCCACCGTCGGCGTTCGGCTCGAGGTCGCCGACGAACTGCATGAAGTCGCCGGCTTCCCAGTCCAGGTTCAGATAGTGCAGCGCCTGGAGCGTGAACGTGGTGTCGCGGATCCAGGTGTAGCGGTAGTCCCAGTTGCGCTCGCCGCCCGGCGCTTCGGGCAACGATGTGGTCAGTGCCGCGACCGTCGCGCCGGTCGGCATGTAGGTCAGGCCTTTGATGGTGAGCGCCGAACGCTCGAGGGGCGGGCGCAGCGGGTGGTCCGGGATGCGGGCCCGGGAGAGCCAGGTGCGCCAGAACTGGACCGTCGCGTCGATCCGGGCTTGCGCCTCCGCGACGTCGGCCGGCGAGGCCAGCCCCTCGGCCCACGACAGCGCGCAGAACGCCTTGTCGCCCTTGGCGAGCACGTGCCGGGCGCGCGCGGTGCCACCCTCGATGCCGATGAGCATGTCGGTGCTCAGCCGGAAGGTGTGGCCGGCGCCGGTCGCGTCGGCGTGGTGATCGTCGCCGTCCATGGTCCATTCGGCCGGCACCCGCCCGTAGTCGAACGCCGGCTCGCAGACCAGCTCGACCTCCAGTTCGCCTTCGAGGCACTCGACGGTGCGCACGAGCAAGTGGTCGGCGTCGTTGTCGGCCGGTGGCCTGGTGTGGGGCGTGACCGTGTCGTGGCCACGCCGCGGGCCCATCGTCAGAGCGTCGTGGACCAGCAGCCAGCCGCGTGGTGTGTGCCAGGCCGTGGTCATGACGTTGGTACCCGGCACGTAGGCGCGCGAGGTCGGCACGTTGATCCCGTAGGGCCCGAACCGGAAGGATCCGGCTCCTCGGTCGAGCAGGTTGCCGAAGGCGCTCGGGGCGTCGAACTCGGGCAGGCACAGCCAGTCGACGGATCCGTCCGGAGCGACCAGGGCACCGGTGTGGCAGTCGGACAGGAACGCGTAGTCGGCGATCCGCGGGAAGGGCGAGGTCGTGGCGTTCACGGGAGCTCCTTCACAGTCGTGACGCGCGAAGTCGCGGGCCTGCTTCGACGATCGATGGACCGGGCGGCGCGGCAATCACCTTTCGCAGGTGATTGCGGTCCGGCTCAGCCGGGCTCCGTGTCGCCGGCGCGGTCGGCGGGGTCCTCGACACCTTCCTCGGGCAGCAGCCGACGCTGATCGAGCACGTAGAGCAACACGAACCCGGGCAGCACGATCAGCACCGCCCCTCCCACGGCGACCAGCAACGCGATCAGGGTCCCGGTCGGTGCGGCCGCGGCGCAGAGCAGCCGTCGTCGCCAAGCCGGTCGACGTCTCGCCTACGATCACCCCTGCCCGCTTGCCCGTGCACCGGCCCCAGCCGCTCGGATGGTTCGCCGGTTGTGGCGATGCCCGCGACCCTGTCGGGTCGCGCACCCGGCGGGCATCACCCCGCGGGGATGACGTCGGCGCCGCACTCGGCCGTGGAGGACCAGGAGCCAGGCGGCGTGACCGGCCGGGAGGCTAGCTTCGCCTCCTCGATGCACCTGAAGGTGCCGAACAGGATCAGTGCCGCGCGAACCCCACCGCGTCGTGCAGCCGCGAGCGCCGCGTGCCCGAAGCCGGGCGCGCCGGCGGGCGTTCCCCCGTCGGCGGCGTGTACGTCGCACCCACCACGATCTCCTCCGCCATCCCGTACAGCAGTGGCAACGCACCGGCCACGACCCCGCCCGTGCGGTTGATGTGCGAGACGCCCGGCACGATCGTCTCGGCGTGGGTGCTGATGCGCCGCACGGTCTCCGCGCAGTCCTCGAGGTTCGTCGCGATGCGCGCGAGCAGGCCGCCGACCCAGAACAAGTACACCGCGAGGCCCGCGACGAGCAGGGCGATGTCTACGACGGTCAGCACGACCAGGGTGGTGGTCACGACTTCACCTTTCCGAGCACCCGTCCGAGGAACAGATGGTGCTGCAGGCCTTCGGCAAGCACGGCGTCGACGCGCGTGGCCGTGACGGGGATCAGGTCGGTGCGCTGCGTGTTGTGGGCGGCGCCGTGCAGCGTGTCACGGATGCCCGCGACCCGGCGGTCGATCGCCTTCACGTAGCGGATGAGCAGGCTCAGCAGAGCCACGACCACGAGGATCACCACGAATCCCGCGGCGATGGCGATCCACCACAACGTCTCGTCCTGTGTGGACACCCGGATCAGCCTCCCAGTCGCTCGCGGCCACGCCGCAGCCCGGCGACGATGACCTCGGCGTGGTCGATGGTGGTGCGCAACTCGGCCAGCGGTGCGGTGTTGCGTTCGGCCGCCTTCAGCTCGTCGTCGATGAGCGGCGCGGCCTGGCCGATGGAGCGAGCGAGCACCAGGATCGGCACCACGAGCGCCACCACGACGAGCACGATGACGACCCCGATCGAAAATCCGATGATCCAGCCCGTGGTCACGGTTCGCCTCCTTCGGCGTTCACACCGACTCGCAGAAATCGCGCACCGGCTTGAGGTTCGCGTTCACCGAGCCCAGCGCGGCGGGCACGGGCGCGGTCTCCTCCGCGATCACGCGCACGCCGCCCAGCACGCTGCCGAGCGTGCGGCGAACGTGGCGCAGGTGCAGGATCACGCGCAACAGGCCGACGGCGGCGAACAGGATGATCAGCGCGCTGATGGCCAGGGTGGCCCATGCGGCGGCAGGCATGGCGGAACTCCTTTCAGCCCAGCAGTTTCGCGACGCTGCCGGCGTACCGGGTCGCGCCGACGGCCACTTCGCCGATGGTGCGGTCGGTGCGCGCGAGCGCCTCCGGGACGGGTTCGAGCTGCCCCGCGAGGCGCACGCCGCCCACGAGGATGTCGTCGGCCGCGGCACGGATCCGCTCGACGGCGGCCAGCACGCGGTTGAGCAGGGCGATCACCACGGGCAGCACCACGAACAGCAGCACGGCGTTGCCGATCCACCACAGGACCACAGTTGCCTCCTCAGGCCGGGGTGCTCGGGTAGGGCGCGAAGAACCGGCGGAACACGCGCTTGAGCGCCATGAGCGTCGCCTGCAGGCCGATCGTGAACCCGCGGGCCGGGGCCGCCGCGTGGCGAGACTCCCCCGTCTCCCCGCGTTCGGCGCGCGCGATGGCGTCCTGGAGGTTCACGGCGAACTCGCGCATCAGCACCGACGAGACGTCCGAGATCATGCCACGCCCGTACTGCGCCGCGGCGCCGGAGACCTGCAGGTCCTGGTCGACGTCGACACGGGTGCCCGAAGCCGCGCGGGCCAGCCTCGCTGAGACGATCATGGCCGCCTGGCCCCGGCCGCGTTCGTCGGCGCCGCTCGCGTCGACCACGATCCGCCGGGCGTCGTCGTCGCGTTCGGTGATGGCGGCCAGGCCGTCGAAGCGCAGCGACACCGGACCCATCCGGATGCTCACGCGGCCGCGGTAGCGCTCGTCGCCGAGGTCCTCCGTCAGCTCGGCGCCCGGCAGGCACGTCGCCACGGCCGGCACGTCGTCGAAGAACCGCCAGACCTTGTCCACGGGCTGCGCGACCTCGAACTGGTTGCGGATCAGCATCGGCTCTCCTTCTTGGCGTACGCGCCGGGGTCACGCAGGAACGCGGCGCGGCAGCCGGCGCAGCAGAAGCTGTATTCGTGGCCCTCGAACGCCACCGGGTCGCCGGCCTCCACGGTCATGCCGCACACCGGGTCGACCGGCTCCGCCGCGTCCGGCGCGGCAGCGGGCTCCGGCGGCCCGGACGGCACCTCGCGGGCGGCCCGGATCCGCACGAGCTCGGCCAGGATCGACACGGCGATCTCCCGGTGCGACACGCGGCCGAGGTCCAACCCGGCCGGCACCTGCACGCGGTCCAGCTCGTCGGTGTCCACCCCGCGGTCGGCGAGGTACCCGAGCACACTCGCCCCGCGCCGGCGCGAGCCGACGAGCCCGACGTACGCCGGTCGCGCGGCCAGCGCCCGTTCGACCGACTCCTCGTCGTGGTGGCCCTGCGTCGCGACGACCACAAAGGACCGCTCGGTCACCCCGTCCAGCTCCGTGTGCTCGGCGAGCCGCGCATGCCACCCGAGCGAACCCGCCAGCTCCACCAGCGTGTGCGCCATCGGCGAGCGCCCGACCACCACCAGGTGCGGCACGGGCAGCATCGGCTCGATGTAGACCTGGAGCGCGCCCTCGCTCTGGCACGAGATCGGCACCACCGTCATCCCCGCGGGCACCGCCGCCCCGAACTGCTCCGGCGAACCGAGCAACAGCAGCCGCGGCGTGCCTTCGACGAGCGACTGCCGCGCCTCGCGGATCACAGCCGGCTCGGCGCACGCGCCCCCGATCCACCCGCGCAGCTCGCCCTCGGCCGTGATGATCGCGCGGCAGCCCTGCTTGCCCGACGACGGGCCCTGGCGCCACACCACGGTCGCGAGCGCGAACGCCTCACCGCGGCGCGCCAGCTCACCGGCCTGCGCCAGGACGTCCCAGCTGTCGGCAGAGTCCGTCATGGACATTTCGGGCACCTCATTCGTCCGTCCGCACCGGCGGCGCGCCGGACACGTCGTGGTGCTGTGTCAGGGCCTCCCACACGCGGTCGGGCAGCAACGGCATGTCGATGTTGCGCACGCCGGTGTCGTCCAGCGCGTCCATCACCGCGTTCACGAAGGCCGCCGGCCCGCCGACCGCGGCGCACTCCCCCACGCCCTTCGCGCCGATCGGGTGGTGCGGCGAAGGCGTGACGACCTCGCTGTGCAGCTCGAACCCCGGCGTCTCCCACGCGGTCGGCAGCAGGTAGTCCAGGTAGTTCGAGCCGACGCAGTTGCCCTCGGCGTCGAAGGTGATGAACTGCATGTTCGCCATCGCGTAGGCCTCGGTGAGCCCGCCCATGATCTGTCCCTCGACGATCATGGGGTTGATGCGCACGCCGCAGTCGTCCACGGCCACGGTGTTGAGCACGTCCCACACGCCGGTCTCGGGGTCCACCTCGACGGTGACGATGTAGACGGCGAACGGCCAGGTCAGGTTCGGCGGGTCGTAGTAGGCGTGGTTCTCCAGACCGGGCTCCATGCCGTCGGGCATGTTGCCGTAGGCCGCCATCGCGCACTCCTGGATCGTCACGCCGTGCTCGGGCACCCCGCGCACGGAGAACCGGCCGAGCTCCCACTCGAGGTCCTCTTCGGACACTTCGAGCAGGTGCGCGGCGAGCTTGCGCGCCTTCGCCCGGATCTTGCGCGACACCATGGAGATCGCCGCGCCCGCCACCGGTGTGCTACGCGAGGCGTAGGTGCCCATGCCGAACGGCGCGGTGTCGGTGTCGCCCTCCTCGACCGTGACGTCGTCGGCCGGGATCCCCAGCTCGTGGCTCACGATCTGGGCCCACGTCGTCTCGTGGCCCTGGCCCTGGCTCTTCGCCCCGACCCGCAGCAGCGCCTTGCCGGTCATGTGCACGCGCAGCTCGGCCGAGTCGAACATCTTGATGCCGAGGATGTCGTACTCGCGGCTGTTGCCGGCGCCGAGCGGTTCGGTCATCGTGGAGATCCCGATGCCGAGGCGCCGCCCGCGTTGGCGCGCTTCTTCCTTCTGCCGCAGGAAGTCCTCGTAGCCCACGGCTTTCAGCCCCACCTCGAGGCACGCCTCCGGCTGCCCGGAGTCCACGAGGAACCCGAACGGCGTGCGGTGCGGGAAGGCGTCGGCGCGGACGAAGTTGCGCCGCCGGAACTCCGCCGGGTCCAGTCCGAGGTCTTGCGCGGCCTGGTGGACCATGCGCTCCTGGAAGAACATCGCCTCGGTGACGCGGAACGAGCAGCGGTAGGCGACGCCGCCGGGCGCCTTGTTGGTGTAGGTGCCGCGCGCGGTCAGGTGCGCGGCGGGCACGTTGTAGCAGGCAAACGTCGAGTGCAGCAGCCCGATCTTGAACTTGCTGGGCTGGGCGTCGGCGAAGAACGCGCCGTGGTCGGCCTCGGCGTGCATGCGGACGCCGAGGATCTTGCCGTCGGCGCGCAGGGCCATCTCGCCGTCGAGGTACATGTCGCGGGCGAAGCCGGTGGAGATCAGGTTGCCGGTCTTGTCCTCGATCCACTTCACGGGCCGCTCCAGCAGGATGGAGCACAGGATCGAGCACACGTAGCCGGGGTACACGGGTACCTTGTTGCCGAAGCCGCCGCCGATGTCCGGCGAGATGATGCGGATCAGGTGCTCGGGCAGCTCGGCGACCATCGCCACCGCGGCGCGGATGATGTGCGGCGCCTGCGTGGTCATGTACACGGTGAGCTTCTGCGTCGCGCGATCGAAGTCGGCCACGGAGCCGCAGCATTCGATCGGCGAGGGGTGCGAACGCGGGTAGTGCAGGCGCAGTTTCGAGACCACGTCGGCCTGCTCGAACGCCGCGTCGGTGCCGACCTGGTCGCCGACTTCCCAGCGGTAGACCACGTTGTCGGCCTGGCCCGCCTTGTCGTCACGGATCAGCGGGGCGCCTTCGGCCACGGCCTGGTCGGGGTTCACGATCACGGGCAGCGGTTCGTACTCGACGTCGATGGCTTCGCACGCGTCCTTGGCGATGTAGGGGTCGTCGGCGACGACGCACGCGACTTCCTGGCCCTGGAACCGCACCTTGTCGGTGGCGAGCACGGCTTGGGTGTCGTAGGAGAGCGTAGGCATCCACGCGAGGTTGCGGGTCGCGGCCATCTCGCCCGTGAGCACGAGCCGCACCCCCGGGATCTCCCACGCCCGGCTGGTGTCGATCGACCTGATCCGCGCGTGCGCGAGCGGGCTGCGCAGGATCTCCATGTGCAGCATGCCGGGCAGCACGATGTCGTCGGTGTAGTTCCCGCGCCCGCGGACGAACCGGTTGTCCTCCACGCGCTTGCGGCTGACGCCGAGCCCGCCGATCTTGTTCTCGTCCAACGCCTGCGACACGTCGAGCCTCCTATTCGGACCGCAGCTTGGCGGCGGCCCACAGCACCGACTTCACGATGTTCTGGTAACCCGTGCAGCGGCAGAGGTTCCCCGACAGTGCCCAGCGGACGTCCTCTTCGGAAGGATCGGGGTTCTCGTCGAGCAGGGCCTTGGCCGAGAGCATCATCCCCGGGGTGCAGAAGCCACACTGCAGGCCGTGTTCCTCGCGGAAGCCCTCCTGCAGCGGGTGCAGCTCGCTCGCCGTCGCGAGCCCCTCGACCGTGGTGACCTCGTGCCCGTCGGCCTGCACTGCGAGCATCGTGCACGACTTCACCGCGCGGCCGTCCACGAGCACGGTGCAGGCGCCGCAGTTGGTGGTGTCGCAGCCCAGGTGCGTGCCCGTGAGGCGCAGGCCCTGGCGCAGCAGGTGTGCGAGCAGCAGCCGCGGTTCACACTCGACCACGCGGCGTGCGCCGTTGACCGTGACGGTGACCCGGCGGATCGGGACGTCGCCGGTGGCTTCCTCGTGGATCTCGTGGACGCTCGTCATGCCGCTTCCTCCCCGGTGCGGTCCAGCGCGCGCACCACGAACGTGCGGACCAGGTGCCGTTTGAATTCGGCCGTGCCGCGATGGTCGGTCTTCGGGCGCGCCGCCGCGGCGGCCAGGTCCGCGGCCTCCGCCACACTGTCCGGCGTCAACGGACCGCCCACGAGCGCGTGCTCGGCATCGGTGGCTTCGATCGTCGAACCGCCGACGCCGGTGAGGGCGATGCCGGCACGGGTGACCGTGCCGGCCTGCGTCTCCACCGCAACGGCGACGCCGACCGTGGCGAAGTCGCCGACCCGGCGCTCCAGCTTGAGGTAACCGCCCGCGGGGGTGCCGCGCGGTGCGGGGATGACGGCTTCCACAGCGATCTCGTCGGGCCCCAGCGCGTTCTGGAACGGGCCGAGCACGAAGTCGCGCGCGGCGATGCGGCGCCGACCGGCGGGCCCTTGCGCGACGATCGAGCCGTCGAGCGCGAGCACCACCGACGCCCAGTCGCCCTGGGGATCGGCGTGACACAGGGAACCGACCAGCGTGCCGCGGTTGCGCACGAGGGGATCGGCGATCAACGGCGCCGCCGCGGCCATCGTCGGCTGTACAGCCTTGAGCAGCTGCGAGCGTTCGAGATCCGCGTGCCGGCACAGCGCGCCGACATGGAGGTTGCCCTCGGCGTCGAGCTCGTGGTGGGCGAGGCCGGAGACGTTGTTGATGTCGACCACGAGCGCGGGCGCGGCGAAACGCAGCTTCATCAGCGGCACCAGGCTCTGCCCGCCCGCGAGGACCTTGGCCTCTTCGCCGCCGGTGTGCAGCAGGTCAAGCGCCTCGGCCAGGGAACGGGGGGCTTCGTAGCGGAACCGGGACGGGTACACGCGGGCCTCCTCAGCCGTTCTCGGGAGGTTCGGCCACGGCCGTGGGCAGCGTGTCCTCTTCGGGGTCTTCGCGCGGCCGTTGGTGTGGCGGCCACGGCCCGGCGACCGGGCGGCCCGCCACCTTCAGGAAGTCCACGAGGTCGGGCCACGCCCACACGGTCGGGCCCGGGCCCTGCTTCGGTGCGTCCTCGACGAGTTCGAACAGCCGTGGGTTGCCACGGCTGTGCCCGTCGGACTCGATCCGCATGACGCGCACCTGCTTCCGCCGTTGGTCAGCTCTCGTGATGCTCCGCCCGGACCACGGGCACGACAATCCGCGATTAATCCTTTGCTTAACCCCCGCCGAGCTGGGCGGAACCGGTGCCTGGACAAATTAGGCCATCGGTTAATCCGCGGTTGCGGCGGATTCGCGCGGCGGGGACGATCGACCGTCATGCAGGTGCCGGCGCAGTTCGAGTACGAGCGGGCCACGAGCGTCGAGCACGCGCTGGCGCTGCTGGCCAAGTACGGCCCGGAAAGCCGCGTGATCGCGGGCGGGCACAGCCTGATCCCGATGATGAAACTGCGCCTGGCGCGGCCCGAAGCGCTGGTGGACGTCAACGAGCTCACCGAACTGTGCGGGATCGAGGTCGCCGGCGGCGAGCTGCGCATCGGCGCGCTGGTGCGGCACGCGCAGCTGCTCGCCTCGGCCGAGGCCGGCGCACTGTTCCCGGTCCTGGCCGACGCCGAGCGAGTGATCGCCGACCCGATCGTGCGCAACCGCGGCACGGTCGGGGGTTCGCTGTGCCAGGCCGACCCGTCGGAGGATCTGTCCGCCGCGTTCACCGCGGTGCGGGCCGACGCCGTGATCCGCGGTGAAGAGGGCACGCGAACGGTGCCCGTGCGCGAGTTATTCACCGGTCCGTACAGCACGGTCGTCGGCCCGGCCGAGCTGCTCGTGGAGCTGCGGCTGCCGATCCGCGCGGGCAGCGGCAGCGCCTACGCGAAGGTCGGCCGCCGAGCGGGTGACTGGGCGGTGGCGGCCGCCGGGGCGGAGCTCGTGCTCGAAGGCGGCGACGTCGCCGAGGCCGGCATCGGACTCACCGCCGTCGGCGCGCCGCGGTTCGTCGCGGCCGAGGCCGAGGATTTCCTGCGCGGTGGCGCCGCTTCGGCCGAACGCTTCGAGAAGGCCGGGGTCATCGCGGCCGAGCACTGCTCCCCCGCCGCCGACCAGCGCGGCCCGGTGGACTACAAGCGCCACCTCGTCGCCACGCTCACCACCCGGGCGCTGCACCGGGCGGCGAAACGGGCTGGAGGCTGACGGGCGTGGAGATCACGGTGACGGTCAACGGCGAACCCCACCGCCGCACGGTCGAGCCCCGCCTGCTGCTCGTCCACCTCCTGCGCGACGACCTCGGGCTCACCGGCACGCACTGGGGCTGCGACACCTCCAACTGCGGCACTTGCGTGGTGTGGCTCGACGACCTGCCGGTGAAGTCGTGCACGGTGCTGGCGGCGATGGCCGACGGCAAGCGAGTCCGCACCGTCGAGGACCTCGCACACGGCGCCGAGCTCGACGCAGTGCAGCAGGGTTTCGTGGCCTGCCACGGGATCCAGTGCGGGTTCTGCACGCCGGGAATGCTGATGACGGCGCGCTGGCTGCTCGACCACGACCCGGACCCGAGCGAGGACGTGATCCGCGAAGCGATCTCCGGGCAGCTGTGCCGCTGCACCGGTTACGAGAACATCGTCCGCTCGATCCGGTGGGCGGCCGAGCACCCGGACGGGGCGGCCCCATGACCTACGGTTCGTTGCCCCGCAAGGAAGACGCCCGCTTCGTGCGCGGGCGCGGCACGTTCCTCGACGACCTCGTGCTCCCCGGGATGCTGCACGGCGCGATCCTGCGCAGCCCGCACGCCCACGCGCGGCTGCTGTCGGTGGACACCAGCGCGGCCGAGGCCCATCCCAAGGTCCGCGCCGTGCTCACCGGGAAAGACCTGGCCGAGCGCGGGATGGCCTGGATGCCGACGCTCTCGCACGACGTGCAAGCCGTGCTGGCTTCCGACAAGGTCCGCTTCCAGGGCCAGGAGGTCGCGTTCGTCGTGGCCGAAGATCGTTACGCGGCAAGAGACGCGCTCGAGCTGATCGACGTCGAGTACGAGCCGCTGCCGGTGGTCGTCGACGCCCCGGCCGCGCTCGCCACCGGCGCCGCGGTGATCCGCGACGACCTCGGCAAGGCCGACAACCACGTGTTCGACTGGTCCTCCGGCGACGAAGCGGCCACCGAAGCCGCGTTCGCGAAGGCCGAGGTGGTGGCTCGGCAGGACATGCTCTACCCGCGCGTGCACCCGGCACCGCTGGAGACGTGCGGCGCCGTGGCCGACGTCGACGCGATCACCGGCAAGCTCACGGTGTGGGCCACCGCGCAGGCGCCACACGCGCACCGGATCCTGTACTCGCGGATCACCGGCCTGCCCGAGCACCGGATCCGCATCGTCGCACCCGACATCGGCGGCGGCTTCGGCAACAAGGTCGGGATGTACCCGGGGTACCTGTGCGCAGTGGTGGGTTCGATGGTCACCGGCCGGCCGGTGAAGTGGACCGAGGACCGGTCGGAAAACCTGATGAGCACGTCGTTCGCCCGCGATTACCACATGCGCGGCGAGATCGCGGCGACGCGCGACGGCCGCCTGCTGGGGCTGCGCGTGCGCGTGCTCGCCGACCACGGCGCGTTCAACGGCACCGCGCAACCCGCGAAGTTCCCCGCCGGCTTCTTCCACGTGTTCACCGGCTCCTACGACCTGCCGGCTGCGTTCTGCTCGGTCACCGGCGTGTACACCAACAAGGCGCCGGGCGGCGTCGCGTACGCGTGTTCGTTCCGGATCACCGAAGCGGTCTACGTGGTCGAGCGGATGATGGACGTGCTCGCACGCGAGCTGGGGCTCGACCCGGCGGAGCTGCGCATGCGCAACCTGCTGCGGCCCGAGCAGTTCCCGTACACGTGCGCCACCGGCTGGCAGTACGACTCGGGCGACTACCCGCGCGCGCTGACGCTGCTGAAGGAGATCGCGGGCTACGACGAGCTGCGCCGCGAACAAGCCGAGAAGCGCGCCCGCGGCGAGCTGATGGGCCTCGGCCTGAGCTTCTTCACCGAGGCCGTGGGCGCCGGCCCACGCGAGCACATGGACATCCTCGGCTTCGGCATGGCCGACGGCGCCGAGCTGCGCGTGCACCCGTCGGGCTCAGCCGTGCTGCGGCTGTCCTGCATGTCGCAGGGCCAGGGCCACGAGACGACATTCGCCCAGCTTGTGTCGGCCGAGCTCGGCATCCCGCCCGACGAAGTCGAGGTCGTGCAGGGCGACACCGACCACACGCCGTTCGGCCTCGGCACCTACGGCTCGCGTTCGACGCCGGTGTCGGGCGCGGCCGCCGTGACGGTGGCGCGGAAGGTGCGCGAGCGCGCGCGGCAGGTCGCGTCGGCGATGCTCGAGGTGAGCCCGGACGACCTCGAGTGGGAACGCGGGCGCTGGTTCGTGCGCGGCGTCCCCGGCCGAGGGCACACGATCCGCGAGATCGCGCTGGCCGCCCACTCCGATCTGGCACTGCCCGAAGGTGTGGAGGGGCAGCTCGACGCCAGCACGGTGTACAGCCCGCCGAACCTGACCTATCCGTTCGGCGCATACCTGTGCGTGGTCGACGTCGACGCGGACACCGGCCAGGTGCGCGTGCGCCGCTTCATCGCCGTGGACGACTGCGGCGTGCGGATCAACCCGATGATCGTCGCGGGCCAGGTGCACCGTGGTCTCGCCGACGGCATCGGCATGGCGCTGATGGAGCTCATGGCTTTCGACGCCGACGGCAACCACCTCGGTGGCTCGTTCATGGACTACCTCCTGCCCACGGCGTTGGAGTGCCCGTCCTGGGAGCTCGGCGAGACCGTCACGCCCTCGCCGCACCACCCCATCGGCGCGAAGGGCATCGGCGAGTCCGCGACCGTCGGCTCGCCCGCGGCCGTGGTCAACGCGGTGGTCGACGCGCTGGCCCCGTTCGGGGTGCGCCACGCTGACATGCCCTTGACGCCGGCCGCCGTGTGGCGGGCCACGCGCGGCGCGCCGCTGCGGGCGGACCTGGCGATCTCCTGAGCGGGGGTGAACCGGCGGGACCTCGGATCCGGGTTCGAGGGCAGGGACGCGGAAAAGAACCGCCATGACGCCGACACCGCTCAACGCCCGAGCGCGCACCGTCGCGGCGGCCGCGCCGAACTCGGCGCCGGCAGTGAGCCCGACCTGCGGATCGACGGCCTGCTCTGCTCCGACCAGCCCACCGCGCACGCGCTCACGCACGCCGCGCTCGTCCGGCCGGTGCGGGAAGTCGCCCGCGGGCAGTGGGTGCCGGCCGAGCTCACCCCGGCCGGGACGCGGGCGCTGGACCTGAACTCCGCGGCCTGAGGAACACCGGCTCCGCCACTGCCCGCCGCAATCCTGTCGATCTCAGCCTGGCGTGGCCGGCGAGCGCGGAAACGCGATCACCGCGCCGAGACTGATCAGCGCGACCGCCACCATGTACAGCGACACCGAAAGCGACGTGCCGGTCGACGTCTGCAGCGCGGTCGCGATCAGGGGCGCTAACCCACCGCCCAGCACCGCGCCCACGGCGTAGGCGAAGGCGAAGGAGGCGCCGCTGTAGCGGTAGCGCGGTTCGAACAGCTCCGCGAACAACGCCGACTGCGGCCCGTAGGTCGCGCCCAGGCCGAGGTTCAGCACGACACCGCGACCCCGAGCAGCCACGGCTGGCGCGTGTCGACGAGCAGGAAGAACGGGATCGACCACACCACGAGCAGCACCGAACCCACGAGGTACACCCGTTTTCGCCCGAAGCGGTCCGACCAGATCGCACCCGCGATGATGCTCACGAGCCACACGACACTGCCGACGACGATCTCCACGAGCATCGTGGTGCTGCTCAGCTTGAGCACGGAGGTGCCGTAGGACAACAGGTACGCGAAGAACACGTAGCCCAGCGCGGTGTTGGCGATGAAGCTCAGCGCCGCCACGGTCACCTCCGCGGGCGCCGGCGCAGCACGTCGACGATCGGCACGCGGCTGCGTTCACCGGTCTCCCGCAGCTGCGCGAACACGGGACTTTCGGCCACGCGCAGGCGGATCACCAGGCCCACGGCCACCAGCCCGAGACTGACCAGGAACGGCACGCGCCAGCCCCACGACCGGAACTCCTCCGGCGACAGCGAGCTCGTCACCGCGAAGAACACCAGCTGCGCGATGATCAGCCCGGCGGGCACGCCGATCTGGGAGAAGGAGCCGTAGCGCCCGCGCCGGCCCGCGGGTGCGTGCTCGACGGCCATCAGCCCGCGCCGCCCCATTCGCCGCCGGCCGAGATGCCCTGCAGCACGCGCAGCACCACCAGCAGCACGGACGCGAGCACGCCGGCCTGCGCGAACGTGGGCAATACCCCGACCGCGGCCGTCGCGAGCCCCATCAGGACGAGCGACGCGACCAACATGGCCTTCCGCCCGACCCGGTCGCCGAAGTGCCCCCACACGATCCCGCAGACCGGCCGCGCGACGAAGCCCACGCCGAGCGTCGCGAACGCCGCCAGCGTGCCCGCCGCCGGTGAGAGCGACGGGAAGAAGAGCTTGTTGAACACCAGCGCGGTGGCGGTGCTGTAGATGAAGTAGTCGTACCACTCGATCGTCGTGCCGAACGCGCTCGCCACCGCGGCGCGGCGCACCTGCTCGCCGCGCACCAGGACCTGCTCAGCCATCCCGTCCTCTCCCCCGTTGATCAACCCGGCGAGCCTAGTCCGCGCAGGTCGAGGGGGGAAACGGCCAAGAGCCGCCAGGGTGCCCGACCGTCCCGTCAGTTCTTCCCCATCCGCACCAGCGAGCCCAGGGAGGCGTCCGGCAAGTAGGCGCGCGCGAGCGCGACGCCGATCCGCGGCAGGTCGGCCTCTTCGCGGTAGGAGAGGTACATCGGCACGTAGCGAGGCTTGAACAGTGTCTTGAACGCGTGCAGCGAGCGGAACCCGTAGTAGGGCTCCATCGCGCCGCCGAAGGAGTCGAGGAGACGTTCGAGCGGCGCGGCGGGTGGGGCCTGCGGGGCGCGGGCCAGTGGGGCACCGGAGAGTGAGACGAACTTCGCGCCCTCGGCGCGGAACGCCTGGCAGGACGAGGCGATGGGGAACTCCACCACGGGCCGGAACCCGTCGCCGCGGCGGCGCATCACGTCGAGCGTCCAGCCTTCGATCCGCCCGTCGCCGCCGTACACGGGCAACCACGACGTGACGCCCTGGACCACGCCGTCCACGGACACGGCCAGGCCGACGCGGACACGCGGGTCCAGCGCCTCGTCCACGCCGCCGAGGGTGAAACCCATCTCGGGCATCCCCTTGTCCCCCCACCCACTCCTCGGAGATCGCGCGGACCTGCGCGACGAGCGACCACGGTTCGTCGGCCAGCGTCACCAGGCGGAAGGCGACGCCCTCCTTCACCGCGCGGTTGAGCGCCGAGCGCACGTTCTGCCACGCCTTCCCACGGAACTCCAGGTCTTCGAGGTCGACGAGGGTGTCCTCGGCGACCTGCACACGCGCCCAGCCGAGCGCGTCCGTGACGGTGGTGGTCTCGTCGGTGACGGAGAACAGGCACGGCACCAGCCCGGAGCTGTCGCACAGCTCCGCGAACGCCCGGATCGTGTCCGCGGTGCCGGGGCCGATCGGGTCGCCGAGGGCGATGGCCACGCCGGCGTGGCGGCGGTAGGCGAGGTAGGACTCGCCGTCGGGGCCGAAGAAGTGGGAGTTCTCCGGCCAGAGGGTCATCCAGGACAGCGTGCCGCCGCCGTGGCGTTGCAGCAGCTCGGTGGCGCCGTCGAGGTCGCGGGAGCCGAGCGCGCGGCGCCGTTTCCGTCGCGAGCGCACCCGGAACGCGCCGCGCGCCGCGATCAGCAGCGTGAGCATGGCGCCCCAGAGCAGGGCGTCGGCGATGAGGAACGACGCGTTCTCGATCGTGTAGGCCAGGCCGAAGATCTCCGCGACGACCACGACCACGGCGATCACGACGCCGAGGGCCACGATCAGCGAGGCGAGCCCGACCGCCCACCGCCACGCGGCGCGTTTGCCGCGCCGCAGCCCGTTGATCATCAAGGCGATCACCACGAGCACGATGGCCAGCTCCGGCACCGAATTGGCCTGGCCCGCCGTGGAGCCGAGCGGGCTGACACCGGGCGCGATGCGCACCACGATCTGGACCGCGCCCGCGATGACGAGGCCGGTGACCGCGAGCAGCCGCCACTCCCGCCGGGTCGGGCGGCCCGTGGCGCGGAGGCGTTTCGGGCCGGCGAGGCGGCGCGCGAGTGGCAGCGTGAAGCCGACGGCGAGCAGGTGCTCCACGTCGGCGAGCGTGCCGATGTAGAGGATGGACACCCCGACGTACACGCACAGCAGCGCACGCAACCGCAGCCGCCACGGCGAGCGGACGGTGGCGCTGACCACCGCGACCACGGCGAGCCCGCCCGCGGAGAACCCGACGTCGGTGCGGCCGGCGAGCTGCGTCGCCCACACCCAGCCGGTGCCGCGCAGCGCCAACAGGACCAGCGCAGCGCCGAGGGTGGCGGCCAGCTGCGCGCCGACGGCGATCGCAGCAGTCCGGCGCGTGCCCAGCCGCGCCTCGGCCGGGCCGACGAGCAAGGCGAACCCGGCGGCCACCGGGAGGTAGAAGAGGGGGTTCAGCGCGAAGAACGGACCGATGAGGAATGTCCACCAGCGGCCGTCGAGGAGCGAGGGCAGACCGTAGGACACCTGCGGGAACCACTCGCGCGTCTCGACGGCGCTCCACAGCGTGCCCGTCGCCAGGCCGAGCGCGACCATGGCCACGACCACGGCCGTGGTGAACGGCGCGCGCCGCCACAGCACCAGCGCGATCGACCGTGCGCGGGTGAGGAACTCGGGGGTTTTCGCGTGCTCGACGGTCGCGGTGTGTTCTGCCATGGTGGCCGGCCCGGTCCGCGGTCTCAGAACAGCGGCGGGGTCGGCGTGGTCGGCTCCGGCGCCCGGCTGCGGGGCCGGCCCAGGGCGAGCGCGACAACGGCGGCCGCGATCAGGACCAGCCCGCCGATGAAGAAGCCGAGCGCGTACCCGAACAGGCCCGGCAGGTTCAGGTCGACGCCGAGGCGGGAGTTCACGCCGGGTGTGCCGTCGGCGTTCATCACGACCGCGCGGTAGTCGCCGTCGGTGATCGGCCAGGTCACGTCGGCCACTCCGGAGGCGACCCAGAACGGCTGGGTGGCCGGCGGGGCCGCCAGTGCCGTGCCGTCGCGGCGGACGGCGTCGAGCGCGAACGGGTCGAGGTCGAAGTTGCGCGCCTGCTCGATCGCGACGCCGGCGAGGTACCGGTCGACGTCCGCGGCGGGCCCGATGCCGATGAACAGGCCGGACGCGTTGCCGCCCGTCGCGTGGACGCGCACCGACGGCGAGCCGAGCGCCCGGGTGAGCCGGCCGGTGTCGGTGATCTGCGCCGTGTCGGTGACGATCGCCGTGGTCGGGGTCGTCACGTCGTGCTGCCCCGACTTCAGCGACCCGCCGGAGCCGAACACGAGCAGCAGGACGCCGCCCCCGATGGCCAGGCACACGCCGATCACGAGCACGACCACCGCGATGACGATCACGGCGATCCGCGCGGGACTGTGGCGCGGCGGATAGGTGGCAGTCATCGGCGCCTCCCCGGCTCGAAGACAGCTCCCGGCAGACGATCCCCGATCTCACCGGCTGTCGGATGTCCATTGTGGTCGGTGGGTGGCCAGGACGGGCCGCGCGGCGGAAACTCACCCGTCGGCTCGCTGCGCGCCAGTTCCCGCACGACGCGACGCCGGGCTTCGTGGGGCACGCCACGGCCCGGCGACCGGGAAACGTCGTCGCAGCATGAATCGGATGGTAACCCCGCTTTCGGGCAACTCCGGCCGGCTCGGGCGCGGGTACGTTACGGGTCCTCCGCCCGGCGCGGCGGGTCACCGCGGAACCGGGCTCCTCTCGGGCGGCTGCAGGCGAGCGTCGCGCGCTTCGGCGGTCTTGCCATGTTCGAGAGAATCGGTGCTGCCGCCGGCGGGTGCCGGTGCGTCGGCGATCCGGCCTGACCGGGTACGCACGGTCCGGGAATTCTCCTGCGGTGCACCGAATCGGCGGTGCTCGTAGCCCTCGACCCCACCCGGTCCTGCTCGGCGTCCGGCCTACGCGATGACGACCCCTGCCGTGCGCTGACCGGGCTCTCCGACACTGCCGCGATTCCGCCAGGCTTCTTGACGAGTCTTGGTCAGGTTCGGCCGCGGTGCTGCTGACGACGCCCTCGGATGGTCGGCTACCGGCAGTGAAAAGTGCACCGCAACCGGGTGCGTCAGCACCGGCCGACCGGCTCGACGCAGGCTACGGCGGCACCGCCCGCCCGGTGACGTCGTGGCCCGCGTCGGCCAGCCCCGTCAGCAGGCGATGAGCCACTCGCTGCCCACGCGCCGACTCGGCCAGGACGCCCGTACTGCACGGTCAGCATCCCCACCGCCGCCGTCGACGACGACGCGTACACCGGCAGAGGAAACCGCTCGGGGTGGTCCACGGTGCCGAACGACCCGAGTCCGCTGCTCACGTTCACGATCGCCGGCGCACCGGAACGGCCGCAGCAACGGCAGGAACCGCGCCCCGCCGGTCCGCGACCGCGCGGCCCCGCGTGGCGTCCCGCGCTCCGATGTGGACGGTGTGCCCGGCGGTGATCAGCCTGCGCGCGGCTTGCTGGTCGAGACCCCTTGCGCCACCGGTGATGAGGGTGAACATCCCCGTCCGCGATGTACGGCGGCGCAGCCCGCACCACGTTGACCTGCCCCAGCCCGTTCGACGCGAGAGACCTCGCCCGCTGCTCGTCCGTGGTCTGCTCCAATGGCGCCGCGAAAACACGTCGCCGGCCGCGTCGAACCCTCGAACTTCGCGAACAATCCCCGCACGCTGCCGATCTCGGCGATCTCAGTCTGGCCCTCCCCGGACTTCCTGCAGCCGAAGAGGACAGGCCCCGGATTCCTGGGAGTCGCAGGCTCCCCGGCGACACCGCTGTCGCGGCGCATGACAGCTGACTTGAACGTCACGGAGTGCGGGGTCCAAAGTGGAACAGGACCATCGACGCGACGCACCACACAGTGCTCGGCGGAAACCCCAGTCGCACTCTCGTCGCTTCGCGCTTGCGCACTACATCGCCGGAACTTTCACCTCACCCGGCACCCGGTCCGGCCTCAACCCCCGCCAAGCCGTGTGCCGGAGCCGCTGGTCGCCCGGAGTCAGGCGGCGGTACACGACCTCACCGACAAGCGAAGGTGCCAGCCAATGCGCCCCGCGGGCCCGATCGCGGGGCACCTCGTTGGCGAACGGGTTCACCGACCGCTCAAGCGGCGCCAGAGTCTTCCGCAGAACCACGAGCATCTGCTCCGTGAAGCCAGTCCCCACATCACCCAGATAAAGAAGATCACCGGAAGAAGGATCATGCGCACCCAGAAGCAGCGCACCGAGGGTCGAAGCGCGCCGCCCCTGCCCCGGCCGCCAGCCGCCGAGCACGACTTCCGTGGTGCGGATCAGCGGGTGCTTCAGCCACTCCGGGCTCCGCCGGCCCGGGTGGTACTTCGAGGCGCGCGCCTTGACCACCAGTCCTTCGAGCATCGTCTTCTGCGCCACGTCCAGCAGGTCCCGAGGCGACATCCCCTGCGCCGACAAGTCCGTGTGGGTGTACGACGGGGTGATGGCCGCCAGGCGGCGGTCCGGCACCTCGAGGGTCTCGAGGACAGCGCGGCGTTCGTCGTACGTGGCGTCCAGCAGTGAGTCGCCGCCGAGCAGGAGCACGTCGAACACGAAGTACGACACCGAACCCACGGAAGCGTCGTGGTTCTGCAGCAGCCCGAAGTCGGGGTGCCCCTGCTCGTCGAGAGCCACGATCTCGCCGTCGAGCACCGCGGGCCGCCCGCCCAACGCGTCACCGAACACGCCCAGCAGCTTCGGGAAGCGAGCGGTGAAGTCGTTGTTGTTGCGGCTCGTCAGCACAGTGGTGCCGTCGGGGGCAACGCGCATGATGGAGCGGTAGCCGTCCCACTTGAACTCGTAGGCGTAGTCCGGGCCGTCGCGCAGGAGGCCGCCGTCGGGGGTCGCGAGCATCGGCTCGATCGGGGCCGGCACGCGCGACCGCTCAGCACCGCCTGCCATGTCGGCCTCCCACCTCGGACGTCCCGCTCACCCCACCGTAAGGCGAAGCGAGCGGAAACGTCCACAGTGGTCACCCGCCGTGGGTGCTGCCGCTCTGGTATTCGGTGTAGGTGTAGGGGTTGTCGAGGACCTTCGCCGCGGGGACGTCGGGATTCATCCCCTGCTCCCAGGCCTCGTCGCCCAGCTGCGTGCGCAGGTGTTCGACCGTCGCGTCCACCGTGCGGCGCACCGCCGCGAGGTCGACGTCCACGAGGCGGCCGTCGCGCTTCACGATGCGACCGTCGACCAGGACAGTGTGCACGTCGCCGCGCTGGGCCTGGAACGCGATGTGGCCGTGGGGGTTGAGCAGTGGGAACGACACGGGCGAATGATCGTTTTTCACCAGCACGAGGTCAGCCTTCTTGCCGACCTCGACGCTGCCCAGCTCCGCCTCGCGCCCGAGGGCCCGGGCACCGCCCCGGGTGGCCCACTCCACGACCTGGTCGGCGCGCAGCGCGGCGTGCGTGACGGTGTCGCCCTTCGCGTGCGCCTCGAGGTGCTCGCGGGACCGGTCGGCGCCCAGCGTGGTGCGCATGGCGGAGAACAGGTCGCCGCTCCACCACACCGACGTGTCCATCGACAGCGACACCGGGATGCCGTGCGAGCGCAGCGCCCAGGTGGGCGGGTAGCCCTGGCCCGCGCTCTGCTCGCTCTCGGTGGACACCGACACCGAACCGCCCGTCGCGGCGATCCGGTGGTACGAGTCGGCCGAGAGCGACGCGCCGTGCACGTAGACCGTCTCGGGCGTCATGAAGCCGTGGTCGTGCATGAGACGGATGCCGTCATCGCCGGTCGCGCCCCACACGCCCGCGTGCGTGGTCACGGGGACGCCGAGCTCGCGCGCGACCTCGAACGCCGGCTTCTCCGGGAACGCCGGGTCGCCCGTCACGTCGAACGCGAGCTGGAAGCCGAGCATGGGGTCGCCGGTCATGCGGCGCGCGACGAACTCACGGAACTCCGGCGTGGCGGTCCAGCGCGCCGGGGCGTCCTGGATGTTGCCGTACGCCAGCACGAACCGGCCCGGCACGGCCTGCAGCGCGTCCACGGCCGCATCGGCGTGCTCGGTCGTCTGCAGCCCGTGCGACCAGTCCACTGTGGTCGTCACGCCCGCGTCGAGCGCTTCCCAGGCGGACAGCAGGTTGCCCGCGTGGACGTCGGCCGGGCGAAAAGTCTTTCCGTGCTCCAGGTAGTACCAGACGAAGTACTGCGTCAGCGTCCAGTCGGCGCCGTAGCCGCGCATCGCCGTCTGCCACATGTGCCGGTGCGTGTCGATCATCCCCGGCATCACGATGCCAACGGTCGCGTCGATCTCCACGGTGCCTTCGGGCACCGCCAGCTGGGGACCGACGGCGGTGATCTTGTCGCCGGTGACCAGCACGTCGTGCCCGGGCAGCACGCGGCGGGTGGCGTCGACGGTCAGCACGGTCCCGCCGCGCAGGACGACCGGCCGGCCGGTGGGCTCGCTCATGGCTGCCTCTCTTCCACGCCGGAGCCCCACGGACCCCGCACGCGTACAATCGTCCGCTTGACGGACAACCAGTGGGGTGCAGACACTTTTGCGCACCGTGGAGCCCCTGTCAATGCCCGGCGGGGCCCGGCGCGGCGCGAGGCCGGGCGATGCTGTCCGTCTCGCGGACAGCGAGCGGATACGCTTCGCGGGACGCAGTGCCCGCCACGCCGTGAGGAGGTCGTGCCATGCCACGAGAGGGAACCGGGCCGGACTTCATCGAGGCGCTCGCCCGCGGGCTCGAAGTGATCGCCGCCTTCCGGCCACACCAGCCGGTGATGACGCTCGCCGAGGTCGCGACCGCCACGAAGCTGGCCCGCCCCACCGTGCGGCGGATTCTGCTGACGCTGGAAGAACTCGGCTACGTGCGCGCGGCCGAGCGGGGTTACGCGCTCACGCCCCGCGTGCTCGAGCTCGGCGTCGCCTACGTGCGGTCGATGGGCCTGTGGGACGTCGCGCGCCCGCACTTGGAGAAGCTCGTGGCGCAGACGAACGAGTCCTGCTCGATAGCGCAGCTCGACGGCTCCGACATCGTCTACGTGGCCCGGGTTTCGGTACCCAAGATCGTGTCACTGGCCGTGCAGATCGGCACCCGGTTCCCGGCGCTGCCGACGTCGCTGGGCAAAGTCCTGCTCGCAGCCCTGTCGCCCGAGGAGCTCGAGACCACGCTCGCCGAGCCGACGCGCTCCGGGCTCGTGCCGCGTTGGCAACCCGGCCACGCCGAACGCGACGCAGAGCTGCGCGAGGTGCGCGCCCGCGGCTGGGCGCTGACCGACGAGCAGCTCACCCTCGGGATCCGCTCGGTCGCGGCGCCCCTGCGCGACGGGTCCGGCCGCGTGATCGCGAGCGTCAACGTCAACTGCCACGCCGCCGAGACCCCGGTCGACCGCCTGATCGGCCACCACCTGCCGCTGCTGCTGCAGGCCGCGGGCGACATCAGCGCGGACTTCGCGCGCCTGCAGGACGTGCCGCACACTGCCGCCGCAGCCGCGCCGGCCGTGTCCTGACCCGCGCTTGACCGGCGCGCCGCACTGGCGCAGACTCTCGGCTGTACGACCTTGGCGGACAATGGTCCGTCTAACGGACACGAAGAGAGGCGAAGCATGGAAGACTCCCCGGCGGGAGCGGGCACCGGGCCGCTGTCGGGGCTGCTGGTGGCGGACTTCTCCCGGGTGCTGGCCGGCCCGTACGCCACGATGCTGCTCGCCGACCTCGGCGCCGAAGTCGTGAAGGTCGAGGGACCGCAGGGCGACGAGACCCGCACCTGGATGCCGCCGGTGCGCGGCGAGACCTCCACCTACTACCTGGGCGTGAACCGCGGCAAGCGCTCCATCGCCCTCGATTTGCGCGACGAGGCCGACGCGGCGCTCGGGCGCGAGCTCGCCGCGCGCGCCGACGTGCTCATCGAGAACTTCAAGCCCGGTGGCCTCGCCAAGTACGGCCTCGACTACGAGACCGTCCGCGCCCCCAACCCCGGCCTCGTCTACGCGTCGATCACCGGCTTCGGCTCCGGCGCGGGCAGCCACGTGCCCGGCTACGACCTCATGGTGCAGGCGATCTCCGGCCTGATGAGCCTCACCGGCGACCCCGCCGGGCCGCCGTACCGCGCCGGCATCTCCGTGTTCGACGTGATGGCCGGCAACCACGCCGTGATCGGCATCCTCGCCGCGCTGCGCCACCGCGACGCGACCGGCGCCGGTCAGCTCGTGGAGGTCAACCTGCTGTCCTCGGCGCTCACCGGGCTGGTCAACCACAGCTCCGCCTACGTCGCGGGCGGCGTCGTGCCCTACCGGATGGGCAACGCGCACCCCAGCGTGTTCCCGTACGAACCGCTGCCCACCGCCGACGACGACCTCATCGTCGCCGCGGCCAACGACGGCCAGTTCCGCAAGCTGTGCGACGTGCTCGCCATCCCCGAAATCGCCGAAGACCCGCGCTTCGCACACAACGCCGACCGCACGCGCAACCGCGACGAGCTGCGCCCGATCCTCGTCGAGCACCTGGCCGCCCGCGGCGCCGTCGACTGGTTCGAGGCCCTCACGGCGGTGGGCGTGCCGTGCGGCCCGATCTCCACGATCGACGGTGGCTTCGCGATGGCCGAACGGTTCGGGCTCGACCCCGTGGTCGAGGTCGGCGAAGGCGACCGCGCGGTGCCCACCACGCGCCACCCGTTGCGGCTCTCGGCGACCCCGGCGTCCTACCGGCTGCCGCCGCCCGAGCTCGACGAGCACGGCGCCGAGCTGCGCGCCTGGCTGGGCACGCCACGCAGTGATCTCCCCAAAAACGACGTTTTCGCAGGAAAGGACGCCGAGTGAACGAGCCGGTGTACGAGACGGCGCTCGGAGCGTCGTCGCTCGACAAGATCACCCTGCTCGGCCAGGACCTCGCGCAGGACGTGATGGGCAAGGTCGGTTTCGGCGAGCTGTCCTTCTGGCTCGCGACGCAGCGCCGGCCGACGCCGGGCGAGACCCGCGTGTTCGAGGCCGTGCTGGCGGCGCTGGCCGACCACGGCTTCACCCCGACCGCGATCGTCACGCGGCTGACCTACCTTTCCGCGCCCGACTCGATCCAGGGCGCGCTCGCCGCCGGCCTGCTCGGGGGCGGCTCGCGTTTCCTCGGCGTCACCGAAGACTGCGGCCGCTTCCTGCACGAGGTGCTCGCCTCCGCCGGCGACCTCCCCACCGACGACGCCGGCTGGGACGCGCTCGCCCTCGAAACCGTGCGCGTGAAACGGGAAGCCCGCGAGTTCGTCCCCGGACTCGGGCACCACGTGCACAAGCAGGGTGACCCGCGCACGCCGCGCCTGCTGGAGATCGCCGAGGAGGAAGGGCTCGTCGGCCCGCACCTGGCGCTGTTCACCGCGATCGGCCGCGTCCACCCGCAGGTGCTCGGCAAGACGCTGCCGCTCAATGGCGCGGGCGTCTGCGGCGCCGCGCTGGCCGACCTCGGGCTGCCGCTGGAGCTGCTGCGCGGGTTCGCGCTGCTCGCCCGCACGGCCGGGCTGATCGGCCAGCTTGCCGAGGAGCTGCGCCATCCCGTGGGGAACGACATCTTCCTCGCGGTGGACCTCAACAACCGGCCCGTCGAGCCGGACCCCTACACGCCCTGACCCCCGCGGAAACCGGCCGAGAAGAGGACGTCAATGGAGCTCGTCACCGAGGACAACATCACGGAGCTCGCGGAGCGGCGGTGGGGCACCGCGCACGACCCGCGCACGCAGGAGTTGATGACCGCGCTCGTGCGGCACCTGCACGACTTCGCGCGCGAAGTGCGGCTCACCGAACCGGAGTGGATGGCCGCGATCCAGTGGCTCACCCGAACGGGCCAGATCAGCGACGAGAAGCGGGAGGAGTTCATCCTCGCCTCCGACGTACTCGGCCTGAGCATGCTCGTGGTGCAGATGAACCACGCCTTCGCGAAGGAAGCCACGCCGGCCACGGTGCTCGGCCCGTTCCACATCGACGGCTCCCCCGAGCTGGACTTCGGCGGCGACATGTCCGACGGCGTCGAGGGCACCCCCCTCTACGTCAGCGGCACCGTCCGTTCCCTCGACGGCTCCCCCGTCGCCGGCGCGCTGCTCGACGTGTGGCAGGCGGACGCGGACGGCTCGTACGAGTCGCAGCTGCCGGAGGTCGACGAGGCCCGGCTGCGCGCGAAGTACACCACTCGCGCCGACGGCATCTACTGCGTGCGCACAATCGCCCCGAAGGGATACTCGATCCCGATGGACGGCCCCGTCGGCGACCTGATCTCGCGCACCGACATCAGCCACTTCCGTCCGGCCCACGTCCACTTCCTCGTGAACGCCGAGGGCCACGAGCCCCTCATCACGCACCTGTTCCAGGAAGGCGCCCAGTACCTCGACAGCGACGTCGTGTTCGGCACCAAGCAGGAGCTCGTGGTCGCCTTCGAGCCCCGCGAGCCGGGCCCGACACCCGACGGCGGCGAGTCGGCCGCGCCGTGGGTCGAGGCGCGCTACGACTTCGTCCTGCAGCCCGTCGACTGAGTCCGGGAATCCCGGCAGCAGAGACAGCAGAAGGCCCCCAGCGCTCACGAATCGCTGGGGGCCTTCGCATGCGCGGTCAGCGTCCGAGTTGCTCCAGCAAGGCCGGCCACGCGGCGGCGCGAACGTCGAGTTCGCCGCCCTGACGGTCCTTGGTGTCCCGGATGCCGACCGACTCGATGCCCACGGCGACCTCGACGCATTGCCCTTCACTGCTCGAATACGACGAGGTGCGCCACCGCCGGGTCTCGCTCACGTTCTACCCGCCTTGGTGCTCGGTTCGGATGGTCTCCATCAGGCTAGTGGAATCCTCGAAGCTCAACGCTGTCGCCTGGAGCGCCTCCCAGGCCGACTCGTACCGGTCCACGTCGCGAGTCTCCTCCAGGTACGAGCCACCGGCGAGGGTGTCGAGGTAGACATATGTGGCCCGATCGGCAAGATCGAGCAGCGTGAAAGGAGTCCCCATCGCCGGGTGGCCGCTCACGTCGGTCGGGAGGACCTGCACACGAATGCCGGGCGAGTTGGCGGCCGAGATCAGCGCGGTCACTTGGTCCGCCATCACGCCGCGACCGCCGACCGGGCGCCGCAGCGCCATCTCGTCGAGGATCACCCACATCCGCAGGTCTCGGGAGCGGGCACTGTCCTGCAGTTCGGTTCGGACCTTGAGCCGCTGCTGGATCGTCTCCTCGCTCGCATCCGGAAGGCCGAGGCGCAGAACGGCTTCGGTGTATCCGCGGGTCTGGAGCGCACCCGGCACGATGCCTTCCTCGAACTCGCGGATGCGAACTGCATCGGCCTGCATCTCGATGTAGTCGGTCAGCCTGCCGAGCGCATCGTCGGAGTACGCCGCCCACCAACCGCGCTGCTTGGAACTTCGCGCGAGCTGCACGAGCGCATCCGTTGTCTGCTGGTCCGCCTCGTAGACCTGGGCCAGCCGGTAGGTGTCGTCGCCGTTGACCATGTGCCGCAGCGTTTCGATTCGGCTGAGCTTGGCTTCGGAGAACCCCGCCGCCTCGGCGGCGTCCACAATGGTCAGCCCCGCTTCGGCGCGCAGCCGGCGAAGTGCCGACACCAGGCGCCGACGGCGTAGGGAAGGCGGCTTGGACACGATCCTGCTCCATTCGAGTGAGGCGGAAGTGTAAATATTGCACTCTTGCCAGTACTGCTCCAAAGTGTAGCCGCGTGCACACCTGACGTACTCGGGGAGGTTGGGCGATGACCACAGTGTCCGATGAGGTGACCGGCGAGCGGTCACCGGCGATGATCGAGCGCGGCCTGTTCGCCGTGCATTTCTGGGCGGGAGACACCCGCAACCACCGGTACCCGCGCGCTCAGCTGCAAGACGAGGCACGGGACACCTTCAGCCCCGGCTGCACGCGGGACGGCGTCGTCATTCCCGCGCGGTGGGCGTTCCGCTCCGAGCTGTCGCAGGAACTCGGCGACGACCGTGACAAGGCACAAGACTGCCGCGCCTGTTTCCGGCGGCCGCGATGACCGCACTGGTCCAGCGGTCGGCTCTCGAGCAACTCGACGTCGTCGCCGCGCGGCTGGAGGAGATCCGGATCGCCGAGGGCCTCACCCTGCGGGAAGCGGGGCGGATCCTCGGCATGCTCGCCGGGAACATCCACTCGCTCCGAACGCGGGCCCGCACCAGCCAGACCCTGCCGACCCTCGACGCCTACGCCCGCTTCCTCGGCTACCGCCTGCACGTGGTCCTCGTCGAAGACGACCCCGGACAACGCCGCCCACCCTGGCGCGAGCGCATGCCCCACGGCGACAACCCCGGAGACGCCCAGGCCATGTCCGAACTCTGGCACCTCCCCCAGCACCTGCACACCCTCCGCCGGAAAGCCGGGCTGACCCGCGACGAGGTCGCCGAAACCCTCGGCATCAGCCCACTCACCTTGTGGCGCCTGGAAAACCACCCCGGCGCAGCCGACGCGGCCTTCACCAACGTCCTGCTCTATGCCCGCTTCTACGGCTACACCGTGCAACTCCACCTCGCCGAGCCGCTGGAGGTGACGACGATCGGCACCTGAATGCGGGACGACGGCTCAGTGATCTACGACGGCAACTCCGACACCGGCGACGACGAAGGCCACCTTCCCGGCAAATGAGCTCCCGGCCACCGCGTGGCGACCCCGACCGGGCGCGGCGGCCGGGTTCCCACTCCCGCCTCGGCGGGCTGAGCCGAAGCCCCCAGGGACTCACGAGCCTGGGGCTTCGTGCTGCGACGATTCCGGACGCTGGTTCGGCTGGCGCCGGTTTGTCCACCGCCGGTTTGCCTGCCGCGCGGGGCGGGAAGACCTAGTCTCGTGCTGGGGACGGCCCGCGCGGCCGTACCGCGACGAGGAGAAGGGACGGCTCCGCCCATGGCGATCGCCACCATCAACCCCGCGACCGGGGAGACGGTCAAGAAGTTCACCGAGCTGACCGAGGCCGAGGTCCGGAACAGGATCGGGATCGCGCACGAGGAGTGGCAGACCTATCGGCACACCACGTTCGCCGAGCGCGCCGCGCTGCTGCACGCCACCGCCGACCTCCTCGAAAAGGAGGCCGACGACGTCGCGCGGATGATGACGACCGAGATGGGCAAGACGCTCGCCTCGGCCCGCGCGGAGGCGCTGAAGTCGGCCAAGGGCATGCGGTACTACGCCGACCATGCCGAAGAGTTCCTCGCCGACGAGCCACTGCCGGACCCGTCGGTGGTCGGCGCGTCGCGCGCGCTCGGCCGCTACCAGCCGCTCGGCGTGGTGCTGGCCGTGATGCCGTGGAATTTCCCGCTGTGGCAGGTGATGCGCTTCGCCGCGCCCGCGCTGATGGCGGGCAACGTCGGGCTGCTCAAGCACGCGTCCAACGTGCCGCAGTGCGCCCTGTACCTCGAAGACGTGTTCCGCCGCGGCGGGTTCGCAGAAGGCTGCTTCCAGACGCTGCTGGTCTCCTCTCGCCAGGTCGAACCGATCCTGCGTGACGCCCGCGTCGTCGCCGCCACGCTCACCGGCAGCGAGCCGGCAGGGCGCTCGGTCGCCGCGATCTGCGGGGACGAGGTCAAGCACACCGTGCTGGAACTGGGCGGCAGCGACCCGTTCGTGGTCATGCCCTCGGCCGACCTCGACCGCGCGGCCGAGACCGCGGTGACGGCGCGGACGCAGAACAACGGCCAGTCATGTATCGCGGCCAAGCGGTTCATCGTGCACACCGACGTCTACGACGAGTTCGCCCGGAAGTTCGTGGAGCGAATGCGCGCACTGACCGTCGGCGACCCGTTCGACGACAACACGAAGGTCGGGCCGCTGGCCACGGAACAGGGTCGCACCGACGTCGAGGAGCTGGTGGACGAGGCCGTGTCGGCGGGCGCCACCGTGCTGTGCGGCGGGCAGCGGCCGGAGGGCCCGGGCTGGTTCTACCCGCCGACGGTGATCACCGACATCACGCGCGAGATGCGCATCTTCACCGAAGAGGTGTTCGGCCCGGTCGCCTCGCTCTACCGCGTCGCGGACCTCGACGAGGCGCTGGAGATCGCGAACGCGACGTCGTTCGGCCTCGGGTCCAACGCGTGGACCGAGGACGCCGGCGAGATCGAGCGGTTCATCGACGACCTCGACGCCGGGCAGGTGTTCATCAACGGCATGACGGTGTCGTACCCGGAGCTGCCCTTCGGCGGCGTGAAACGCTCGGGGTACGGCCGCGAACTGTCGTCGCACGGGATCCGGGAGTTCTGCAATCTCAAGACGGTCTGGGTCGGCTGACGTGCGGGGCGTACCCGGGCGTCAGAGCACGCCCGGGTACGCCCCGCCGTCGATGAGCAGGCTCTGACCGGTGACGAACCCCGCCTGCGCCGAGCACAGGTAGGCGCAGGCCGCGCCGAACTCCGCGGGCTCGCCGAACCGGCCGGCGGGGATCGACGCGCGCTGCCCGTCCGCGACGACTTCCGGCGTCACTCCCGCATTCGCAGCCGCCGCTTCCTGACCCGAACGCAGGCGGCGGGTGTCGAACGAGCCGGGCAGCAGGAAGTTGATCGTCACGTTCGCGTGGGCCACGGACCGGGCGACGCCGGCGAGAAACCCGGTGAGGCCCGCCCTCGCGCCGCTGGAGAGGTCGAGCCCGGCGAGCGGCATCTTGACCGAGCCGGACGTGATGTTCACGATCCGGCCGAACCGGCGCTCCACCATGCCGTCGACGACCTGCTGCACCAGCCTGATCGGCGTGGCCATGTTGGCGCGCACGCCGGCCAACAGCGCTTCCTCGTCGACCTCGCGGAAGTCGCGGAACGGCGGGCCGCCGTTGTTGTTCACGAGGATGTCGGCCGGCCCGGCGGCCGAGAGCAGCGCGTCCTGCACGGCGTGGTCGCCGAGGTCGCCCGCGACGGGCACCACGGTGGCGCCCGTCTCCGCCGCGAGCTCCTCGGCGGCGGCGCGCGTCGAGTCCTCCGAGCGTCCGTTGACGACGACGGTGCAGCCCGCCCGGGCGAGCTCCACCGCGCAGGCCCGTCCGAGTCCCTGGGTCGACGCGCACACCACGGCCGTGCGGCCGGCGATTCCGAGGTCCACGAGCCCACTCCCCTGTCGTGCCAACGGAAAGTACCGGTGGACTTTACCCAGCGATCTCGCAGAGCACCTCGCCCTGGGCTCGGCTGTCGCCGACGGCCACCGCGAGCCCCGTGACCACGCCGGATTTGTGCGCCTTCACCGGGTTCTCCATCTTCATCGCCTCCACCACGGCGATGAGGTCGCCGGCCTCGACCGAGTCGCCTTCGGCCACGGCGAGCTTCACGACCGTGCCCTGCATCGGCGTGGTCACCGCGTCGCCGGACGCGGCCGTCGCGCGCGGACCGAGCGTCACCGCCGCGGAAGCCGCACGGATCTCGTCGGCCCAGGCGCCCACTTCGGACAGCCCGGGCAGGGGCACCCGCAGGGCACGCCCGCCGACGGAGATCGACACCTTGCCGTCGTCGGCGGGTTCGGCCGAGTACTCCGGCAGGGTGTTGGCGAAGTCCTCCTCGATCCAGCGCGTGTGGACGGTGAACCCGTCCTCGGCCGTGAACGCCGGGTCGCGCACCACGGCGCGGTGGAACGGCACCACAGTCGCGAGGCCGTCCACCTCCAGCTCGGCCAGCGCGCGGCGGCTGCGGGCCAGCGCCGTCGCGCGGTCGGGCCCGGAGACGATCAGCTTGGCCAGCATCGAGTCGAACTGCCCACCCACGACACTGCCCGCCTCGACGCCGGAGTCGAGGCGGATGCCGGGGCCCTCGGGCACGTCGAAGCGACGGACGGTGCCGGGCATCGGGAGGAAGCCCCGGCCCGGATCCTCGCCGTTGATGCGGAACTCGAACGCGTGCCCGCGCGGTTCGGGGTCGGCCGGCTCCAGCCGCTCGCCGCGCGCGATGCGGAACTGTTCCAGCACGAGGTCGAGGCCCGTCGTCTCCTCGGTCACGGGGTGCTCGACCTGGAGGCGGGTGTTGACCTCCAGGAACGAGATCGTGCCGTCGGTGCCGACGAGGTATTCGACGGTACCCGCGCCGAGGTAACCCGCCGCCGCGCAGATCTGCTTGGCGGAGGAGTGGATCAGCTCGCGCTGCCCCTCGCTCAGGAAGGGAGCCGGGGCCTCTTCCACGAGCTTCTGGTGGCGGCGCTGCAGCGAGCAGTCGCGGGTGCCGGCCACGACCACGGTGCCGTGCGCGTCGGCGAGCACCTGCGCCTCGACGTGCCGCGGGTGGTCGAGGTAGCGCTCGACGAAACACTCACCACGGCCGAATGCCGCGACAGCTTCACGGGTGGCGGAGTCGAACAGCTCGGGGATCTCCTCGAGCGTCCGGGCGACCTTGAGCCCGCGGCCCCCGCCGCCGAACGCCGCCTTGATCGCCACCGGCAGCCCGTGCTCGCGCGCGAACGCCACGACCTCGTCGGCCGACGCCACCGGCTCCTCGGTGCCGGGTACCAGCGGCGCACCGACGGACCGGGCGATCTTGCGCGCGGTCACCTTGTCGCCGAGGTCGCGGATCGCCTGCGGACCCGGGCCGATCCACACCAGGCCGGCGTCGAGCACGGCCTGGGCGAAGTCGGCGTTCTCCGAGAGGAACCCGTAGCCGGGGTGCACGGCGTCGGCGCCGCTGACCTTGGCGACGTCGAGGATCTTGTCGATGTCCAAATAGGACTCGGCAGCCGTGCTGCCGTGCAGCGCGTAGGCCTCGTCGGCGAGGCGGGTGTGCGGCGCCCGGGCGTCCGGATCGGCGTAGACGGCGACCGAATCCAGCCCGGCGTCGCGCGCGGCGCGGATCACGCGCACCGCGATCTCCCCCCGGTTCGCGACCAGCACCTTCTGGAACTCAGACACGGGTAACTCCCCTCTCCCGGATCCCCGGGAGGACCTCGGTGGCGAACAGGTCGATCGCGCGGTCGGCCTCGGCACACGCCGGGGCGAAGACCACGCTTTCCGCGCCCGCTTCGGCGTACTCCGCGAGCCGCTCCCGCACCCGTGCCGGCGTCCCGAACAGCAGGTAGCGGTCGGCGTAGCCCTCGAAGTCCTGGCTGTACAGCTGACTCACGGACGACACCACCTCGCGGCGGGCACGGTCGCCGTCGGTGTCCACACTGGACCACAGGTACACACCACCGCGAACGTCTTCGGGCCGGCGGCCGTTCTCGCCGGCCAGCTCCTGCACCTGCTTCAGGCTGTCGGCCAGCCGCTGCGGCGTGACCAGGTACGGCAGCCAGACGTCACCGTATCGCGCGGCCCGGCGCATCGCCGCCCGGCGCCGCCCGCCCACCCACACCGGCGGGCGCCGGTCGGGCACGGGCTGCAGCTCCTGGTCCTCGATCGTGGTGAACTCGCCGCAGAAGGTCACCCGCCCGCCGGCGAGCAGCCGCTCCAGCACCTCCAGCGCCTCGTCGGCCCGGCGCCCGCGCTCCGCGAGCGGCACCCCGACGGCCTCGAACTCGGGCGGGTGCTCGCCACCCACGCCGACGCCCAGCTCGAACCGCCCGCGCGACACCACCGCCAGCGTCGCGACGAGCTTCGCCGCCAGCGCCGCGGGGTACACCGGCAGGATCGTCAGCGCGCTCAGCAGGCTGATCCGCTCGGTCGCGCCCGCCGCAGCGGCCAGCCCGACGAACGCGTTGGTGATCGGCCCGTGGAAGAACACGTGCTCGCCACAACAGAAGAAATCGAACCCGGCCTCCTCCGCCCTCCGCGCGGCCGCCGGGATCTCCCTCGGATCCGCCCCGGGCGGAAACATCAACCCGACGCGCATCAGCCCTCCCCCGGCACGCGCGCCAGCACCGTGCGCGCCATCCGGACGTGGACGTCGTCGACCATCTGGCCGTCGACGACCGCGACGCCGGAGTCTGCGGCCGCCAGGACGGCTCGCGCGTGGGCGACTTCGTCCGGGGCCGGTGTGAAGACCTCGTGGGCGAGCTCGACCTGGCGGGGATGCACGCAGATCTTGCCGGTGTAGCCGATCGCGCGGCCCTGGTGGGCGTCGGCGCGGAACCGGTCGTCGTCGCGGATCGAGACGACCGCCTGGTCCACAGTGGACACCCCACACAGGTGGGCGGCGAGCCGGACCTCGCTGCGGGCGTACAAGACCTCGTCGCCGCGGGCGGTGCGGACGCCGCCGATGTCCGCGATGTAGTCCTCCGCTCCGAAGTAGACGGAGTCGATCCCCGTGCGCAGCAGTTCGCGGCAGAACGCCACGCCGCGCACGGTCTCCAACCCGGCGATCACCGGCATGTCCGCGCCGACCCGCGCCCGCACCGCGTCGATCTCCTCGGGCCGCTCGTACTTGGGCAGCACCACGCCGACGCCACCCAAGGAAGCCACCGCGGCCAGGTCGTCCGCGAACCACGGCGACGTGATCGGGTTGACCCGCACCAGCAACGTCGTCGAAGGCCCGGCGGCAAAGCCGGCCAGCGCGGCCACCGTCGTCGCCCGCGCTTCGGCCTTCTGCGCGGCCGGCACGGCGTCCTCGAGGTCGACCACGGCCGCGTCAGGGGCGATCGCCGGGATCTTGGCGATCATCGAGGCTTTCGAGCCCGGCATGAACAGCAGGCTGCGCGGAACCAGTCCGTCCGACATCAAAGCTCCCTCACACCGGGCTGATCAGGTGATGGCGACGGTGACCGGAGCGTTCCCAGCTCCCGGCCGCGCGCAGCCGGCCCAACAGCTCGGCCCGCAGCGCCTCCGGCTTCACCACCGTGTCGACGTGCAGCTCGCCGGCCAGGCGCAGCAGCGTGAAGTCGGCGGCCTGCTCGGCCACGCGCGCCTGCACGAACGCCTCGCGCTCGGCCGGGTCCTCGATCGCGGCGACCTTGTTGGCGTACACCGCGTTCGCCGAAGCCTCGGGCGACATCGTGCCGATCGTCGCGGTCGGCAGCGCGATCGTGGCCCGCGGTTCGAAGCCCGGCGCGCACATCGCGTAGAAGCCGGCCGCATACGCCTTGCGCAGCACCACGCTGAACTTCGGCACCTCGGCACTCGCCATCGCCGCGACCATCTTCGCGCCGTGGCGGATGATCCCCTGCCGCTCCACCGCGACGCCGACCATGAAGCCCGGCACGTCCTGCAGGAACACCAGCGGCACGTTGTACGCGTCGCACATCGACACGAACCGCGCCGCCTTGTCGGCCGAGTCCACGAAGATCGCACCGCTGCGCACCGACGGCTGGTTCGCGACGAGCCCGACGGTCTGCCCGCCGAGACGTGCGAACCCCGTCACCATCTCCTCCGCCCACGCGGACTTGATCTCGAAGAAGCTGCCGGCGTCCACCAGCCGCAGGATCACCTCGCGCACGTCGTAGGCCGCGTTGGGGTCCTCCGGGATCAGACCCTCGGGCCAGTCCGGGATCTCCGGCGCCACGGCCTCGGCACGGGCGGGGGCCGAGCGCCAGTCGTCGGGCAGGTACGACAGCAGCAGCCGTGCCGCCGCGATCACCTGCCAGTCCTCGTCGAACACCTCGTCGCCGCAGCCGGAGACAGTGGCGTGCATGACCGCGCCACCCATCTCCTCCAGCGTCGTGCGCTCGCCGGTGACCTTCTCCGCGACCCGCGGCGAGGCCAGGTACATCGACGCGTTGCCCGCGACCATGCCCACCCAGTCGGTGAAGGCCGGCATGTACGCGCCACCCGCGGCCGAAGGCCCGTGCAGGCAGCAGATCTGCGGCACCCGCCCGGAAAGCTTCACCTGCAGCTGGAAGATCCGCGACGCCCCGCGCCGCCCGGAGAAGAAGCCGAGCTGGTCGGTCAGCCGCCCGCCGGCGGAGTCGACGAGGTAGAACACCGGCAGCAGGTCACGGTCGGCGCGCTCCAGGATGCGCACCTGCTTCTCGCACGTCAGCTCGCCCCACGACCCGGCCTTCACCGAGAAGTCGTGGGCGATCACGGCGACCGGCCGGCCCTCGACCGTGCCGACGCCGGTGAGCACGCCGTCGGCGGGCAGGCCGTCGCCCGCCGCGTCGGCGAGCAGGCCGTCCTCGACCCAGCTGCCGGGGTCGAGCAGCAGCGCGATCCGTTCCCGCACCGGGAGCTTGTTCGGCCAGCGGCTCGCGTCGCCGCCCGCAAGCGCGACCTCTTCGGCCTTCTCGAGCTCGGCCGTCACCTCGCTCATCGCGCTGCCTCCTCCGTGACCACCAGGGTCTTCAGCGACGCCGCGAGCACGGTCTCACCACGCTGGTTGAGGATCCGGAAGGCGGAGGTGACCACGCCCCTGCCGTCGCCGCGGGGGGTCAGCTCGGTGACCTCGGTCTCGACGTGGATCGTGTCGCCCACGCGCACCGGCGTGACGAACCGCAGCCGGTCGATGCCGTAGAACGCTTTCATCGCCTCGGGCCAGAACGTGACCAGGCCCAGCGCGACCGACAGCGACAGCGCGCCGTGCGCCACGCGCCCGCCGAACACCGGGTCGGCCCCGAAGTATTCCGCATCGGTGTGCGCCGGGTGCCAGTCGCCGGTGAACATGGCGAACTGCACGATGTCGGTCTCGGTGATCGTGCGGGCCCGGCTGACGTGGGTGTCCCCCACCTTGATGCGGTCGAAGTACTCGGTGATCACGCGGCATCCCCTTCCGGCCGGCGGTGCATCAGGCCCGTGCGCTTGGCCCGGCACACCAGTTCGTCGCGCTGGTTGTAGGCGCGGTGCTCGAACACGACGATCCCGGCGCGCGGGCGCGACTTCGACGCCCGGGCCTCCACGACCTCGCTCTCCACGCGGATCGTGTCGCCGGCGAACACCGGCTTCGGGAACTCCACGTCGGACATCCCGAGCTGCGCGACGATTGTGCCCAGCGTGAGCTCGTACACCGAGAGCCCGACCACCAGCGCGATCGTGAACATGCTGTTCACCAGTGGCTTGCCGAACTCGGTGCGCGAGGCGTAGTCGGCGTCGAGGTGCATCGGCGCCGGGTTCATCGTCATGGTCGTGAACAGCACGTTGTCGGTCTCGGTCACGGTCCGCCGCGTCGCGTGCCGCACCACGGTGCCGACTTCCAGCTGTTCGAACCACCGGCCCGAGACCGGGCGATCGATGTCTGTGCTCATGGGTTTACCTTTCCGTGCCGGGCCACCGGCGATCTTGAGTCAGAGACTGCCGAACCGCGGCGCTCTCCGCTCGGCGAACGCGGCCAGCCCCTCCCGCGCGGTCGGGCCGGCCAAGTGCGCGAGCAACGTCTCCCGCTCCGCGGTGATCGCGGCGGCGGGTTCGTCGGCGAGCGCCGTGCGGTGCAGGCGTTTCATGCCGCGCAACGCGTCGGGCGCGTGCCGGGCGAGGCGCGCGACGAGTGCTTCGACGGCGTCGTCGAGCTCCGCCGCGGGCACCGCGCTGCTCACGAGCCCGAAACGCGCGGCTGTGGCGCCGTCGACGATTTCGCCGGTGTAGAGCAGCCTGCGGGCGATCGCCGGGGCGACGGCGTGGGTCAGGCGCACCGAGCCGCCGGCTCCGGGCAGCAGCCCGTACTCGAGGTGCCGGTCGCCGATCTGCGCGGTTTCGCTGACCACGGCGAGGTCGCAGGCGAGCATGATCTCGCAGCCGCCCGCCACCGCGTAGCCGTCGATCACGCAGACGGACACGAACGGCGCGGCTTCCAGCCGGTCGAGCGTCACCCCGATCGAGGTGATGTACTCGCGCACCGCGCCCGGGTCGTCCAGCACCGACCGCAGGAACTTCAGCTCGGCACCGGCCGACAACGTCCCGCCCCGCCCGCGCACCACGACCACCGAGCAGTCCCCGGCGGCCGCGATCGCCTTGTCCAGACCCGCGATCACCCCGGGGCTGAGCGCGTTGCGCGTGGCCTCCTGGTCGATCGTGATCCGGCCGACGGGACCGTCCACACTGAACCCGACCGCCTCACTTCCTGATGACAATGCCCGCCGCCTCCCGGTCCCACAGCTCGCCGACGCGGTCCGCGGCGGCGGTCTTCAGCTTGTACTTCTCGATCTTCTCGCTCGGCGTCTTCGGCAGGCCTTCGATGAACTCCAGGTAGCGCGGCACCATGAAGTAGGGCATGCGCTCGTCGCAGAACGCGATGATCTCCTCGTAGGTGGCGCTCGCGCCCTCTTCGAGCACCACGTACACCATCAGGTCGTCCTCGCCCAGCTCGGAAGCCACGGGCACCGCGGCGGCCTCGAGGATCGCCGGGTGCTTGCAGACGATGGTCTCCACCTCGTAGGCGGAGATGTTCTCCCCGCGGCGGCGGATGGCTTCCTTCTTGCGGTCGGAGAAGAACAGGTACCCGTCTTCGTCGACCCAGCCGCGGTCGCCGGTGTGGAACCACAGATCGCGCGTGGCTCCGACAGTCGCGTCGGGCATCTTGTAGTACTCCAGCATGGTCATGCCGGGTTCGTTGGGGCGCAGGCGGATCTCGCCGACCTCGCCCGCCGGCACGGCGCGGCCCTCGTCGTCCACGATCTGCACGCTCATGTCCGGGCGCACGCGCCCGGCCGAGGGCACCTTCTCCGGCGAGTCCTCGGGACTGAACACGGTGACCGCGCAGTTCTCGGTCATGGCGTACACCGACGTCACGCGCGTGCCGTAGCGCTCGAGGAAACCCTGGGCCAGCTCCCGCGAGTTCGGCACCATCATGCAGATCCGCACCGAGTGGTCGCGGTCGCGCTCCGAGGGCGGCTGCTGCCAGATGATGTTCGCCATCGCGCCGAGGCAGTTGAACACCGTTGCCTTCGACTCGCGGATCTGCGACCAGAACCGGCTGGCCGAGAAGTGCGGGTAGAGCGCCACGGACGCTTCCGCCCACAGCGCGGCGTAGACCGTGTACCAAAGCGCGTTGCCGTGGAAGACCGGCAGGCACGTGTAGAGCACGTCGTCCTGGCGGTAGGAGTTGAGCGAAGCCATCTGATGGCCCACGGCGTGGCCCTGCGCCTGCGGGCAGATCGCGCCCTTCGACGGGCCCGTGGTGCCGGAGGTGTAGAGGATCAGGTGCGGGTCGTTCCAGCGCACGGGTTCGGCCGGCTGCGGCGGTTCGGGCGAGGCCTGGCCGAGGTCGGCGAGATCGTGCGTGGTGACCCCGTCGAGCGCGGCCAGCTGCGCCGGGTCGGAACCGAGCCCCAGCACCATGCGCACGGCCGGCACCTCGGGCAGCACGGCGGCGAGGCGCGTGAGCAGGTCGCCTGCCACGCACACGGCCGTGGAGTCGGACTGGTCGAGGAAGTAGCGCAGCAGCTCGCCCTTGGCGGCGGTGTTGAGCGGCACCGCCACGGCGCCGAGCTTGCCCAGGCCCCAGAGCGTCCACAGGAACTCCGGGCCGTTGGGCATCATCATGGCCACGTGGTCGCCCCGCGAAACGCCGAGCGCGGCGAACCCGTTGGCGTAGCGGTTGGTCATCTCGTCGAGGTCGCGGTAGGTGAAGGTGCGCCCCGCCCAGTGCAGGAACGGGCGGTCGCCGACGCGGGCGGCTTTGTCGGCGAGGATGTGCGCGGTGGTCCTCTGGTCGATCTCGTAGTAGCGCATCGTCGGGCTGCCTCCAAGTCTCGCCTCCGGACGCTATCCGCACGGGCGCCATCGGTCAACAAACAGTTGTTGCAAGCGGTCTGCCCATCGACTCGTCACTCGCCGTAGTGTCTAATGGGCGGGTGTCCGAACGAGCCACCGACTACGTCACGCCCATCGTCGAGATCGCCGCGAGCCTGTTCGCCCGCAAGGGCTACCACGGGACCTCGATGCGCGACATCGGCCGGGAGGTCGGCGTGCACGCCGGAAGCCTTTACGTGCACATCCAGAGCAAGGAGGACCTGCTCGAGGCGATCGTGCACAGCATCATGGAACGCTCCGAGCGTGACATGGAGGAGATCCTCGCCGCCGGCGGCACCGCCACCGAGCAGCTGCGCCAGGTCGCCGCGCGCGACCTCAAGCTCATCGGCGAGAACAAGGAGTTCGCCACCGTCTTCTTCCACGAGTGGCGCAACCTCAGCGAGCCCCGCCAGCAAGCCGTGATCGACAGCCGTGACCGCTGGGAAACCGGCTTGCGCCGCATCATCACGCAAGGCATCGAGACCGGCGAATTCCGCGAGGCCGACCCGCGCATCGCCGGCATCGCGCTCACGAGCATCTTGAATTGGGCGTATGTCTGGTATTCGCCCGACGGGTCGCTCACCACGGACGAGCTCGCGGACCGGTTCGCCGACCTGTTGATCGAAGGCCTGCGCGCGCACTGAGGTGTCGTTCTCGCACCGCCCGGTGGATCCCGGCGATCTATGATCGCGACATGCTGGATCTTTCCCCCGACGAACTGCTGTCCACCACCCGCTCGGTACGCAAGCGCCTCGACTTCACCCGCGACGTGCCCGACGACCTCATCCGCGAGTGCGTCGCCCTCGCCCTGCAGGCCCCGGCCGGCTCCAACATCGTCACAGCCCGCTTCGTGGTCGTGCGCGACGAAGCCAAGCGCCGGGCCATCGGCGAGATCTACGGCTCGATCTTCGCGCAGTACAAGGCCTCCCCCGGCTACCCGGGCAAGAACACGGGCGAAACCGAACGCGACCGCGTGCAGTCGCGCGTCGCCAGCTCGGCCGACTACCTGGGCGAGCACATGGGCGAAGCGCCGGTGCTCGTGCTCGCCTGCAACGAAGGCCCTGACCGCGCCATCGCGGCCGCCGGCATGTCGAACGTGCTGCCGGTGACGTGGAGCTTCATGCTCGCCGCGCGCGCCCGCGGCCTCGGCACCGCGTGGACGTCCATGCACACCGTCCGGGAGAAGGAGGTCGCGGACATCCTCGGCATTCCCTACGAGACCGTCGCGCAGGCCGTGCTGACGCCGCTGGCCTACACGAAGGGCACGGACTTCCGCCCCGCGTCCCGACCCGCGCCCGACGAGGTGACCCACTGGGACAAGTGGTGACCGGGCCGAGCCTGTAGGACCACCCCGGTCCGGCTGCCAGGAACGCCCCGCAGCCTGACCCGCCTTTCCGACACCATGGCCGGCGGGTCAGGCCAGGCCGTGCTGTTTCGCGATCTTGCCGTCGTCCCTGGAGTTCCGCCGCCGGGGCGCAGATCTGAGTCGCGCCGGAGACGAGCACGACGATCGCCGCCTCCGGCACCTCGCGATGGCGCCGCCGGATCTCGGCCCGGGGCCGTTCCCCCGCGTGCACGACGTGGTGGTCGGGCCGAGACCGCTGAACTCCGTGCGACCATGGCTTGCTTGAACGGGTACGCGGCGCGGGGAGTGCCGGTTACCGGGCGGCGTCAGTCGACGTCCATCGCGTCCTTCTGATTCTCGCGCGCACGCTCGAGCCGGTCGCGCAGCTCCTGCGGGGAGATACCCAGCCGCTGGGCCATGGCTTCCTCCTGGCGCTGGACCGCGTAGTCCTCCGCTTTCTGGCCGGGCGCCGGGCGATCGGCCCGGTTGGCTTCGGCCGCATCGTGCGCGTGGTCGTACTGCTGCGCCTTGGCATCGTCCGCCTGGGTCCGGTGGTTGAAGGTCCGTTCGACGGCCGCATCCTCCTCGGCCCGGGTCGGGTACTGCCCGGATCGCGCGGTGTCCCGCGCCAGGTGCATTTCCGCGACGTCGCGCCTGTCCGGGCCGGGGGTATGAGCGAAACCGCCTTGCCGGTTGCTGTATTCGATCGGCCGGTCCCGCATGTGGTCGACCATGCGGTGGTAAGAGTCGTCGGCGATCTTGCCCTGGGTGGTACCTGCGGTCGGCCGGAAGCTGTCCCTTTCGGGCGCGTTTTCCATCACTGGCAGCCTCTTCGGTTCCTGAGGCGTGGTGTCTTTGTCATAGGCCGGATTGGGCTCGGTCTTCTGCTTGAAGCGCGGTTCGTCCGGGGTTTCGTCGTAGCCCTTCCATTCCGGGTTCTTCTCGAGAGCCGGCTTCATGTGCTGGTTGGCGTAGGTCAGCTGGTTCAGCTGGATCGCGTCGCTCGGCCTTCCGCCTCTCACCGCATTGTCGAGTGATTCGCGGTAGCCCCTGGCGTCGAGCCCCGAGCCGTCCGGCTCGACCCGGTTACCGGTGCCGATGTTGTCCCGGTGCGCCTGGTAGGACTCCTGGTAGGCGGGTGCGTCGTTCTCGATCCGCTTGGCGTCGGCGGTCGCGCCGCGCGTGAAATCGGGTGCGAGCGCGTGGTAGCCGATCGGGTGTTCGGACTGGTGGGTGTGCTCGCCGGAGAGCTGCTTCTTGCTGTGCGGCCAGGATGGGTCCTTGCTGATCTCGTCGAAGTACTCGTGGTTCAGCCGTTTCATCTCCGCAGCCGTCTTGCCGTAGGTGCCGTCCGGTGGGATCCTCGGCGGATTGGGCTTCTTCCCGTACGGCGACGGGTTCTGTTGCGCGGCCTTCTTTTTCGCCGCGGCGCACGGAGTCGCCTTCGGCATCAAACCCAGCGGGTCGGCCAGCGCGGTCGGGTTGAGCACGTACGCCTGGGAGTCCGGGCCCGGGTCGAGGCCGAGCGGATCGTGCGAGAGGTACCGGCCGGTCTCCGGGTCGTAGTACCGGTTGACGTTGTAGTGCAGCCCGGTTTCCGCGTCGTGGTACTGGCCGGGGAAACGCAGCGGGGTCGTCGCGCCGCCGGGGGCGGAGAGGACCTTGCCCCACAGCGTGGCCTGGCGGTGCCAGGCCACCTCGCCGCGCTCGTCGACGAGTTCGCTGGGCGCGCCGACGAGGTCGGTGACGATCGCGTGGAATCGCTCATCCGTGGTGCCGAGGACGCGTTCGGTCTGGGCGAGCGCACGGCCGGTGTCGGGCGACCATTCCCACACGGTCGCGATCTGCGGCCTGCCGGGTCCACTGTGGACCTGTTCGGCGAGGATGCCGCCGTCCCAGGCGAACTGGACCTGCTCGGTGATCCGGCCGTCGGCGGCAAGCCGTTGCTTGGCGACGCGGCGCCCGAGAGCGTCATACCGGTAGCGCCAATGCTCGCCGTTCGGGGTGACGACCGCGGTCAGGCGGCTTTCGGCGTTCCACCGGAACTGCCACCGCGGGCCGTCGGGCCCGGTCGCGCGCACCGTGGTGCGGCCTTCGGGGTCGTGGGCGAAGCGCAGCGCGCCTGCCGACGCCAGGAGCGTGCCGCGGTACTCCCGGGGGCCGGCGGACGGTGCACCGGGAGTCTGCGCCTGGGCGATGACGCCGGACGGGAGGTAGGCGTAGCTTTCCTGCCAGCCGTGACCGGCGACGGAGCGGACCCGGCCGGTGCGGTCGACGTCGAACGTCCTCGGGCCGGACAGCGCATCGGTGACCGAGCTGAGGTAGCCGTCGGCGAGGTAACCGTATTCGCGATGCTGCGCCGTCCGCGCGCCTGAACTCACGCTCTGCGACGTGAGGCGGTCGGCGGAGTTCCAGCTCTGGTGCAGTTCCACGGCGCCGAGGCGTCGGACGCGCTCGCGGCCGGCCAGGTCGTGGTCGAACCGGATGGTGCGGCTCCCCACCTGCAGCGCCACGAGAGTGCCAGCCGGACCGTAGTCGAAGCGGGATTCCGCGCCGGACGGTGTGCGCCGCACCTCCCGGCGGCCCAGCGCGTCGTACTCGGAGTGCACCGGACGGCCGTCGACGGTTTCCGCCACCACCCGCCCGAGCGCGTCGTAGGCGAAGGTGACCTCGGCGTCCGCGTTACGGGCGGCGACGAGCCGGCCGGCCGCGTCGTACGCGAAGGTCGCGACGTCGCTGCCGGTCGTGCGGCGGACGACACGGCCCATCGCGTCCCGTTCCAACTGGGTGGTCTCTCCTGCGCCGTTGGTACGGGCGATGACTTCGCCGGCTGCGTCGTAGCGATAGGTGAGTGTGCGGCCGTTGTAGTCGGTCTCGCGGACCAGGTTGCCGGCGGCGTCGTATTCGTAGCGCCACACGAAGCCTTGTTCGTTGGTCATCGAGACCAGCCGCAGCTCGGTGTCGTAGGCGAACTCGATGCGTTGCCCGTCCGGGCCTGTCACCGCTACGGGCAGGTCGAACTGCGCGTACTCGGTGCGGGTCCGGTTGCCGCGCGGATCACTGCGGTCCTGGGTGTTGCCCGCCGCGGCGTCGCGCCACTGCCAGGTCGCGCCGTCAGGGCCGATCGCCTCGGCCGGCTCGTCGCCGCCGGCCCAGCGGTACCGGGTGACCGCCCCCAGCTGGTCGGTGACGGAGGTGGTGCGGCCGAGGTCGTCGTAGGTGTAGCGGACGACGGCGCCTTCCTCGTCGACGACGGTCAGCGGCCGGCCTGCGGGGTCGGACTCGATGCGGGTGGTACCGCCGAGCGCGTCGGTGATCATCGTGAGGTTGCCGCGTTCGTCGTAGCCGAAGGTGGTACGGGCGCCGAGCGGGTCGACGACCGCGGCGGCCTTGCCGCGTTCGTTGTACTCGTACCGCCAGGTGGCGCCGTCCGGGCCGATCGCGGCGGACGGGCGGCCGAGCTCGTTGTACTCGGTCAGCGAGCGTGTGCCGTCGGGCGCGGTGACGGCTGTGACGTGACCGCTCTCGTCACGTTCCCAGCGGGTCTGGCGGCCCAGCGGGTCGGTGCGGGTGAGCATCCGGCCGTGCTGATCGTACCGGAACGTCGTGGTGTGGCCGAGCGGGTCGGTCTCGGCGATCACGTCAAGCCGGTCGTCGAGGTGGAACCGCCGCACGGCACCGAGCGAGTCGGTGACGGTGGTCACGAGGCGCTCGCGGTCGTACTCGATGGCGCAGCCGAGATAGCCGTCGGTGCCGGTCGCGCGCACGACGCGGCCCGCGCTGTCGAATCCGTAGCCGTACCAACGGCCGTTGACGTCTTCCCACCGGATGATGCGGCCGTCGGCGTCGTAAGTGAACCGCGTGGGCGTGCCGGCTTGGTCGACGATCTCCGTGAGCCGGCCGCGTGCGTCGTAGGAGTAGGCCGCCAGCATGGTGCCGTCCTGGGCGCGCAGCGCGGTGATCCGGCCGTCGGCGCTGTCGAACAGCACGCTGGTGCCGGAGGAGTGGACCATTGCGACGGGCACGCCGTTTTCGTCGCGGACCACCTCGATCCGGTTGCCGTCGCCGTCGCCGATCGTCGCGAGCGGGCAGACGCCGGACCCGTTGTCGGTGAAGAACAGGGAATGCGCTTGGTCGTCGTCGGTGACGAGATAGCCGCCCTCGAACCGGGAGAGTGACCGGGCGGGGCCGGCGACTGGCAGCACCGGGTCGTCGGCCGGGACGGGATACGTCTGGATACTGCCGTCGGCCAGCGCGATGTGTAGGCCGTCGTCTCCCACCTCGATCCGCTGGTCCACTGTGGACGCCCAGGTTGGACCGAAGAGCCGGCCGGCACGGTAGGACGACAGGTGCGTGCGCGAGACCTCCAGCGGCAGCGCGCCGGGCACGGTCAGGTCGGTCTGGGTGAGCATCATCCAGCCGGTGGCGACGTCGATCGGGTCACCGCAGTCGGTGCGGTCCTTGACCGGGGTGCTGTTCTCGTGCGGATCGGCGTTGCTGTCCTTGAGGCTCTTCGTGCCGGGCGTGCCGGTGCTGTCGTCCTTGGGCAGGCTGCGACTCCCGCCGCCGGGCGGGGGCACATCCCCGGCGGCTCCGGTACCGTCGGGCGACCCGGACGCGTGGGTCGCGTCGTCACCCGACTTCGAGCCTGCCGGCAGGGTGCTGTCCTTTGACCCGCCACCGGTGTAGCCGGACGCCTTCGTTCCTTCGTCGGCGCCACCGGCTTTGCCGGCCGGGGGCGAGGAGTCCTTCGAGCCGCCGCCTTCGTAACCCGACGCCTTGGTCCCGTCGTCACCGGCGCCGGATTTGCCCGGCGGCGGCGTGAAGTCCTTCGAGCCGCCGCCTTCGTAACCCGACGCCTTGGTCCCGTCGTCACCGGCCGACTTGCCCGGCGGCGGCGTGTAGTCCTTCGGCGCGCCTTCGTAACCCGACGCCTTGGTCCCGTCGTCACCGGCCGACTTGCCCGGCGGCGGCGTGTAGTCCTTCGGCGCGCCTTGGTAACCGGACGCCTTGGTCCCGTCCCCGCCGCCACCACCGCCCGACTTCGCGGGCGGCGCCTTCGGCGTTCCGCTCAGCTCCCCCGTCTTGCCCGGGCCTGCGACCTTCCCGCCCTTGATGTCCTTGAGGCCCTTGCCCACGTCCTCGAACAGCTGCCCCGTCTTCTTCAGCATCGGGGCCAGCGCCTTGAGCGCCTTGACGAGGCTCGTCACCAGCTTCGCGATCTGCGTCGCCGTCTTCGCGACGTTCTCGGCCACTTCGGGGATGACCCACGCGAGCCCGATGCCCACCGTTGCTACCACCTGCAGCGCCCAGCTGATCATGTGCCCGATCAGCTGCGAGATGATGTCGCGCACGAGCGTCCGCACGGCGGCCACGACCTCGCCGCCCTTCTTCACCCCGCCGGCCGCGCCCTCGCACCCCTTCGCCGCCGCCTGCAACGACGCGCTCAGATCCTGCGCCCGCTGCCGGTAGGCATCCGCGGCGGCGCCCGACCACGACTGCAGATCCGCGTTCACCTCGTCGGTCAGATCCGTCGCGACCGCGCCCAATTCCTTCGCGACGTTCGCCAGCGTCTCCGACTGCGCCTGGATCTGGTCCGCGTTGCCCGTCAGGCCGTCGAGCGCCTCTCTCAACGGCCCCACGTGCTCCAGCAGCCAGCCCACGCCGGCCGCCAGGGCCGCGCCGAAGGGGTCCATCGCCGCCGACAACATGTCGAGCCCGGTCCCGACGGCACCCATCGCGGCCGACGCCCAGTCACCCGACTCGATTCCCTGGGCCAGGCTGTTCGCGTCCTCCAGCAGGGAGATTCCCGAATACGCCTTGGTCGAATCCTTCGTGGGCACGATCAACGGATTGCTCACTTCGACACCCCTCCTATGCCGGCGAGCGAACCCTGCCGGGAGAATCAGAAATTGAGAAGAAAGACAGGCACAATTCCGGGCGATAACGTAGCCGGTAACTCACCCATTGTTTTCGGCCGGCACCAGCCATCGTCATGGCGATTCACTCGTGGTGGCGGCCGGCCGAAAAAGCCGGCCGCCACCACGGAACACCTCCAGGCACCAGCGAGTCCATCGTCCTCAGTGGAGACCGGACGTCACCAGGGGTTGTTGTCCTGCTCGTCCGGGTCGATGCCACCCCGGCGGCGCGGCGCGGTCTGCGGGCCGGCCGGAGCGGCGGGCGGCGGCGGGGTCGCGGCGCCACCGGCCGACGGTGCGGGCGGCACCGGCGGCGGGGTCGGAGCCGGGGGCTCCGGCTCGCCCGGGCCGTCCTCGGGCTCGTCGAGGTCCGGGAAGCGGCTGCGGAGGCTGCCGAGCAGCGCGGTGCGGGTGTCCTGGTCCTCGTCGCCGAGGTTCTCGCTCATCACCTCGGCCACGCGCTGGGTGATGCCCGACTGCGCGCGGCGCATGGTGTCCAGCACCATGCGGGCCAGCTCCTCCTGCGGCATGGTCCGCGTCTTGGACCCGAAGACCAGGTCCGACACGACCCCGTCGGCGCCGACGGTGACCCGGACGGTGCCGTCGGGACTCGACGCCGTGAGGCGCAGCCGTTCGGTCTCCTGCTGCGCAGCCGCGTAACGCTCGGCCTTGCGGGCGAAGCCCGCCGCCCACTCGTCCATCCGCCGGATCGCCTCGTCGGGGTCCCTGATCAGGTCACCCAACCCTCCCGCACTGGTCATGGTGTTCGTACTCCTCGATCTGCCTACTGCTGAATTGTTCGGGTGGCGCCGGGCGAGTCATCGCCCGGCGCCACGGTCGAGACTCGGCGGTTACTCGGTGACCGTGCCGATCCGGAACGACGACGGGTTCGCCACGGGCTC
>NZ_JBFAAJ010000022.1:0-95849 GCF_040639695.1 Amycolatopsis sp. NPDC023774 | reverse complement strand
CGTCCGGCACCGTCGTACCGATGCGCGGCGACAGCGGCGCCTGCAACGGCTCGTCCGGCACCGTCGTACCGATGCGCGGCGACAGCGGCGCCTGCAACGGCTCGTCCGGCACCGTCGTACCGATGCGCGGCGACAGCGGCGCCTGCAGCGGCTCGCTCGGCACCGTCGTGCCGATGCGGGGCGACAGCGGTTCGCTGCCCGACGCGTAGCTGCCCGAGTCCCCGCTGGTGAAGCCCGCCGCGTCGTCGCTGCTGGCCAGCTGCTTGAGGAACGGCTGCGCCTCCTGGGTGTCGCCGTCCAGGTACGCCTGCGCCGTGGTGCGGACGTTGTCCGCCGTGGTCTGCATGCCCTCGGCCGCGGCGCTCACCGCGTCCTTGGCCTGCTGCCCCGTCGGGTTCACGATCGGCGGGAGAAACGCGCAGAGCAGACCGTACGCGTCGTCGCTCAACGCGTAGTCCGCCGCCTGCACGGCGCTGTTCAGCCGGTCCACGAGCCCGTCGAGGTGGCTGGCGTGCGCCGTCAGCTCGTCGGGTTCGACGTCGAAGCCTCCGCTGGTCATCCCCGCCTCACTTCCAGTCCTTGTTCTTCCAGTCGCCGATCACCGGTGGCGCGACGACCTCGTCCGGAGCGAAGAAGCTCGGGTCGTCCGACTCCACGTAGTCGGCGATCTTGTGCTCCTTGTCCTCCGGGCCCTTGCCGCCCTTCTGGCCGGCACCCATGCCGCCCATACCCGGCGAACCGGCCGCGCCCTTGGCGCCCGCCTGCGCGGCACCGCCACGTGCGGCCAGCTCCTCCTCGGTCGCCGCGGCACCGGAACCGGCGCCCGCGCCCGCCGCGGAGCCCGCGCCACCGAGGCCCGCGCCACCGAGGCCCGCGCCCTTGATGCCGGCGCCACCACCGATGCCGCCGATCCCACCACCGGCGCCACCGCCACCGCCGAGGCGGCTGCTGATGCTCTCGCCGTTGATGCCGCCACCACGGCCGATGGTCGGGATCTTGCCCGATCCCCCGCCGAGGCCACCGGAACCGCCGAGCGAGCCGCCGCCGACGCCGGTGCCGGGGTTGAACGGCGGCGGGGTGAAGCCCGTGCCGGAACCCGAGCCGCCGCCCAGGCCACCGCCACCGACACCGCCGCCCGGGTTCAACGGGGGCGGGTTGAAGCCGCCACCGCCGCCGATCCCGGAACCGCCGGGCCCGTCGGGCACGGTCAGCGGCGGGGGCGTGAAGCCCGAAGTCTTCGTGGTCTCGTCGTTCGGCAGGCCGGAGCCGCCGCCGAAGCCACCACCGGCACCGCCGATGCCGGAGCCGCCAGGACCGTCGGGAACGTTCAGCGGAGGCGGGTTGAAGCCACCGCCGCCACCCGCACCGCCGCCCGCACCGCCACCGGCGCCGCTCCCCGAGCCGCCGCCGAGGCCACCGCCACCAACGCCGCCCGGGCCGTCGGGCACGGTGAGCGGCGGCGCGTTGAAGCCACCGCCGGCGCCACCCCCGGCACCGCCACCCGCGCCACCGCCGGCACCACTCCCGGCACCGGCACCGCCGATCGGCAGTCCGTCGGGACCGACCGGCAGACCGTCAGGACCGACCGGCAGACCGTCAGGACCGATCGGCAATCCGTCGGGACCGACCGGAAGACCCTGGCTCCCGGCACCGCCACCGGCGGCGCCACCCGCGCCACCGCCGGCGCCACCCGCGCCGCCGCCGTTCGCGGCGGTCGAGCCCGGCAGCTTCGGCGGAGCCGCGAACGCCGGTGTCACGACGGCCGAACCGATCGTGTGGTCGTACTGCGTCATCAGCTGCGCGGCCTGCTGGCGCGCGGCCTGCTGCTCGGTGAAGGTCGCCATCGCCTTGGACGCCTGCGCGGCGTACTCGGTGGGGTCCTTGATCTGCTGCAGCTGCGCGTTGGCTTCCTGCACGTTGAACTGCACGGGCGGGTTCGCGGCCATCGCGATCTGCGTCTCGTTCAACGCCTGCGAGTGGATCTCCTGCTGGCGCCCGGCCAGGGTCGCGCCCTGGGCGGTGTTGCCGAGCCACTTGCCGACGTTCGCGAGGTGCTCGCGCGCCGCGTCGCCGCCCGCGCCCTGCCAGTTGCTCGTGCTGGCGCTGATCGCCTGCGCGAGGTTCTGCTGGTGCGTGGCCAGGTCGTTGCCGACCCGCACCCACTCCTCCGACGCCTCGGCCACGGTGCCCGAGTTCGCCTGCTGGGTGATGGCCTGCTGCATCTGCTCGTGCGTGGCCTGAGACCAGTCGGTGTAGGGCGCGCTGTCGGCCTGGCGCAGCTGGAGACCGCCGTCGAGGCCGGACTTCGCCTCCACGAGCCGCTGCTCGTAGAGCTCCTGGATCTTGTCGTTGCGCGTCTTCGGGTCGACGACGGGGCCGAGCCAGCCCTGGGCGATCTCGTCGTCGATCTCCTTGGTGGCTTCGGCACGGATCTGGTCACCGGAGGCGACGTCGTCCGGCTTGACCGGGCCGACGAAGTACTTCGACGACGAGTCGGCCGTCACGTCGTAGTAGGGGCTGTGCGGGTCGTAGTCCGGTGACGACGGGTCTGAGACCGCCGAGGTGGACGTGTCGGTTGTCATGGCCACGAGATCCTCCTCAGGTCAGCTCGTCGACGGGAAGGCGCTTGATCGTGTCGCGCGTTCCGGCTTCGGTGTTGCTGTAGTTCTGCTTCGCCAGCTTGATCGCCTCGACGTACGTCGGGAACTCGTCACGCGCCGCCTGCAGCTGCGTGAGCAAGCCCTGAGCGTCACTGGCGGTGTTGAGCATGTGGTTCGACACCCATTGACCGGTCGCCGTGGCCGACAGAGGCGGGGCCGTGCCCAGCTTCTGCAAAGCGTCCCACCGCGCCTGAAGGGTGTCGATCACACCCTCGAGCGCTTCGATCATCTGGTTGCCGGTGGTGTCGTCCACCGCGAAACTGCCGGTCTGCGCCAATCGCTTCAGCTCGGTCCCGGACAACTGCGGCGTCAGCTCACGCGCGGTCATCTTCACCGGGGTCGCGTCGTCGGCCACCGGATCTCCCTCCTCTTTGGTGCGCGCGCGTCAGTAGACGGCGGCGATGGCGTTCTGCACGGCGCGGGCCACGTCGGATCGCCCTGCGGGGACGTAGTCCGCGCTGAGGTCACCGGCCTCGCCGTGGGTGGTGTGGATCAGGTACCGGCCGTCCTGCGTGTCGAGCCAGCTGAGCGGGTCGGCCGCGCGCAGCTCGCCGTGCCGGCCCCAGCCGGTGACGGTGACGTGCCCGCCGCCGAGGCGCGGCGCGGCCATGACGCGCTCGAGCACCTCGGTGCTGCCGGGCGTCGGCGTCACGCGGGGGTCGGTGCGGCTGGGCCGCACGGTCCCGCGGACCTCGATCATCCCGAAGGCGTCCGTCTCCTCCTCGTCCTCGGCCGCCTCGGCGATGCGCCGCGCGGTCATCGCGGACACGGCGCGCTTCGCCTGCCGGTTCACCGTGTGGGCGCCGGTCGTCGCGGCGCGTGCCGGAGGCAGCACGCCGGTGACGACGTCGACGAGGTCCTCGTCGGCGAAGAGGGAGAACAGCAGTTCGTCGGTATGCGGGTTCTGCGTGATCCCGAGCGCCTGCCTGCCGTCACTGAGGGCGAGCACCGCGATGTCGGCGCCGACGCCGTCGACCCCGGCCACCGCGACGGAAACGCGCGGCCGGGCGAGCAGCCCGAACGCCGTCTGCACGTGGGGGCTGAGCTCCCCGTGAGTGGAGAGCCGCTTGTCCTCCATCGCCCGGTAGACCTGGGTCGCCACGCGGACGAACCGGATGGGATCCGAAGGCACCGTGCCGATCCGCAATGGGTACTGGCGGATGTCACCGCCGGTTGCCTGGCTGACCACAAGAGCTTCGAAGACGTCGAGAACGAACTCGAACCTGTCCGCCATACCCGAGAGCTTCCTTCCCCACGGCGGGTCGTGCACGGCGCTGAGCCGCGGTCCGGACACCTGCGCCAAAAGGGGTGCAGATGTCACTGATCGGAGCGTAGCAGTCCTGGTGTGGCGGGAAATCACCACTCGAACCGGTGCCCGAAAGACCATCCGTCCGTGTCAACCCGGGCACGACCTTCGCGCCCTTCCGCACCCATCACGTGGGCCGGACCCGATTCGGTTCACCGCGGTCCGGAAAAAGTTCGCGGACTTCTCCGGGGCGCCGAACCGGGGTTCGTTCGGGAGGCTCAGCCGAGCCGTGACTGGTACACGCGCAGGTTCAGCCGCACCAGTTCCAGCAGTGGTACGGACACCCCCAGCGCGTGCGCCCGGTCCACGAGGTCGCCGAAGATCTGCTCGCCCTCCACGGGCAGCCCCGCGGTGAGGTCACGGTAGAGCGAAGGCGCGCGCGGGGAGCCGACCTCGGTCACGGTGCCGCGGGCGTTCGCCAGGACGGCCGCCGCCGGCGGGTGCCCGGCGGCCGCCGCGACAGCCGCGCACTCGGCGACCACGGCCTCGGCGAACGCGATCCCGCCCGGCTGCCCGGCGACGTCGCCGACGGTGCCGCGCATGAGCGAGGTCACGGCCCCGATCGACGCGATGAACACCCACTTCGCCCACATCGCCGCCGTGATGTCCGGGGACAGCGCCGTGTCGAAGCCCGCACCCGAGAGCAGCTCGTGCGCCTCGGCGAGCCCGGCCGGCGCCGGCCCGGTTCGGGCGCCGTAGGTGAGCGACTGGAGATCGAAGAGCCGGCGGATGTCGCCCGCACCGTCCACAGTGGTCATCACGATCGCGACGCCGCCGAGCACCCGCTTCTCACCGAAGCGGGCCACGAGCGCGTCGATGTGGCGCAGCCCGTTGAGCACCGGCAGCACGAGGGTGTCCGGCCCGACCGCCGGCGCCACGTCCTCGATCGCCTGCTCGAGTCCCGCCGCCTTGACCGTGAACAGCACGAGGTCGTACGGCTCGGTGAGCTCACCGGCGCGCACGAGCTTGGGCGTGAGCACCGTCTCTTCACCGAGCCCGGTGATCCGCAGGCCGCGTTCCATCAGCGCGGCCGCTCGCCCGGGGCGCACCAGGAAGGTCACGTCACGGCCGGCCTGCGCCAGCCGGCCGCCGAAGAACCCGCCGGTCGCGCCGGCACCCACCACCAGAATTCGCTTCGCGCTCGTCACCGCTCCGACGCTAGGCCCCTGACTTGCCTAGGACAAGTCAGGAGTCGGCGCTCTCACACCCGGGGCCGCGCGCGGCCCCGGTCAGACCCCGACGACGCCGTCGACACCCTCGCGCAGGAAGTCGGCGTGGCCGTTGTGCCGGGCGTATTCGTGGATCAGGTGCAGCATCACCAGCCGCAGGGAGACATCCTTGCCCCATCGCGCGTTGTACGCGACGACGTCCAGCGACTCGGCGGCCGCCTCGATCCGGCGGGAGTGCTCCACCTCGGCCTGCCACGCGGCGAACGCCTCGGCCCGCGTGCCCTCGGTGGCGTCGTAGGCGACCTGGTAGTCCCCGTCGGCCGACCAGACCAGAGGCACATCTTCGCCGGCGATCACGCGGCGGAACCACGTGCGCTCGACCTCGGCCAGGTGCCGCACGAGCCCGAGGAGCGACAGCGTCGACGGCGGCATCGACTGGCGGCGCAGCTGCTCGTCCGAGAGGCCGTCGCACTTCATCGCGAGCGTCGCGCGGTGGAAGTCGAGGAACGCGCGCAGCATCTCCCGTTCCCCCGCGATCGCCGGCGGCCCGATCCGCTCCGTCGCCACGGCTCCCCCTTCACCCGGTGGCACGTCCGCGGTCAGGCTACCGGCGCGCCGAGGTGCTCCAGCAGGGCCGCGACCTTCTCGTCGAGGTCACGGCCGAGGCGGTCACCGCCGGGTCGCCGAAGCTGCCGAAGCGGCTGCTCGGGAGGTCGACGGTGAACCACGCGACACCGTCGGCGTCCTCGTGGATCGTGGTGCGCAGCGGCGCGTAGAGCAGCACGCCGGGCTCGTGCACGAACATCTGCCGGGCGATCGTGTGGTTGCCCATCAGGTACTCCGTGCACGGGCGCGGCGAGGCTCATCAAAGGCCCGACGTCGGTCTCCCAGTAGCACAGGAACCCGTGCGGCGGGCTCGCATCGGCGGCCGACCGAAGCTCGACCCGGCTCGAGCCGGCCAGTTCGTCGCCGCGGAGCTTCGGCACGGCGTCGGCGTACCGCGCGCGGAACCCGGTGAACGGCGCCGCCACGGGCACCTCCAGCCGCACGGTCTCGTGCGCGACCCGGCGTACGGACATGCGTCTTCCCCTCCCGTGTGGACCGTCTACTGTGGATTGGCGCAGCGGCGGATCTCGAGGAACACCAGCGGGGCCAGCACGAGGCAGCACACGACCACCACGGCGGCCACCAGCACGGTGGCCGCGGACAGGCCCTGCGCGAGCGAGAGCAGGCCGACGCCGATCACCGGGCCGCCGAGACCGAGGTAGCTGACCACGTAGTAGCTGCCGATCACCGCGCCGCGCTCGGCGGGCGGCGTCACGACCGTGAACTCGGCCAGCGCACCGGTGAACACGAGCCCGTGGCCGGTCCCCGTTACCACCAGCCACGCGACGCCGACCTCGTTCGCCACGACGAGCAGCGCCAACCCCGCGGCGAGCACCACGAGCCCGATCGCCTGCGCGGCCGTGGGCGCGAGCTTGCCCGCCCCGAACTGGACGAAACCGGACGTCGCGATCATCAGGGTGAGCGCGCCCGCCGCGACCGCGAGGTTGGCCGAGCCCAGCATTCGCGACACGAGCGAGGGCCCCACGGCCGAGAACATCCCGAGCACCGCCCACGCCAGGAACGACGACGCCCCGGCGATGAGGAACGTCCGCCGGACCACGGGCGGCACACCGAGCCGCGGCTGGCGCCAGCGCCGGAGCGCACCGCACGCGGCGTGCGGACCACGAGCAGCACCACCACGGCGACAGCCGTGGCGTGGACCACGAACGGCCCGCTGCCGCGGCAGCGGGCCGTACTGCGCGAGAAGGCCGCCGGCCAGCGGGCCGAGCGCGAGCCCGAAGGTGACGCACGCCGTGGCGGTCCGGGATGCTCGGCGCTGGTCACACGCGTCCTGGCCGGCGCTGTCGTTCAGCATCGCCTGCGCCGCCGCGGCGCCGGCGCCCATGCCCAGACCCTGCAGGACCCGAGCCGCGAACAGCCAGCCCGCGTCGGAGGCGAGCGCGAAAACCACGTCGCCGGCGAGGAACGCGACGAGACCGGACAGGATCAGCAGCCGGCGCCTGACGGCGTCGGACAGCGGCCCGGCCACACGAGCAGCGCCGGCACGATCACCGCGACCGCGACCGCGTAGAGCAGCGTCTGGATCAGCGCGGAGAAGCCGAAAGTGGTGCGCAGCAAGGCATACAGCGCGCTCGGCGGGTTGTTGCCGACGTACAGGGCGGCGAGCGTCGCCGCACCGGCAGCGAACGCCCCGCGCGGCGGACACGCGGACCTCCGCCAGACGTGGCTGCGACATGCCCGCACGGTGAACCTTGGCTTTCTCCGCGCAAGTCAGCTCGGACCGTAAGCACGTCGAAGGGGGCGCCCGCGAGTGCGGGACGCCCTCGAGGCAGGCTCAGCTCACCGGTTCGGCGAGTGCCACGGGTTCGGACGAGCGCCACGGCCGGTACCAGAGCATGTCCTCGCGGCGCATCGATTTTCCGCACTCGTCGCACAGCGTGCCGGGGCGGGTCCGCGCCCCGCAGGCGCCGTGGACGATCAGCATGCGCTCGGCGGGCGGATCGGAACGGGTGTGCTCGTCGCCCCACTCGGCGAGGGACAGCAGCACCGGCAGCGCGTCGGCGCCCGCCTTCGTAAGGCGGTACTCGTGGCGGGTGCGGCCGCCGTCACGGTAGGGCACCCGCGCGAGCAGCCCTGCTTCCGTGAGTTTGGCGAGCCGGGTCGTGAGCACGTTGTCGGCGATGCCGAGCTCGTCGCGGAACTCGTCGAAGCGCGCGGTGCCCGTGGTGGCGTTGCGCAGGATCAGCAGCGTCCACGGTTCGCCGAGCACGTCGACCGCCCGGGCGATCGGGCACGCGTGTCCGGACCACTGGATGCGTCGGGCCATCACCGCTCCCTTCCTTCCACCACACCGTGTTCGCTGCCTTTCGCGGTGCAAGCCGTCATCGACGGTAGCACGCGCCGGCGGGCGCTGGGCCGTCCGGCCGAACACAGCGCCTGCACAGCAACACACAGGAAACAGACAGGCGGAATCGGCTGCAACGCAGGGGCTCCGCGGCGTTGTCCCGGTATGGCAAGACGGCTGAGATGGGCGCTCGCCGCCGCGGGGCTCACCGCGACGGTCCTCACGACGGCAGTTGTCGTCACGGCGAGCACGCGGCACATGACGACGATGCCTGCGGCGCAGACGCTGCCGCCGCCTTCGTCCTCCCCCGCACCGCCGCCCACAAGCGAACCACCGACGTCGTCGACGACACCGACCACGCCCTCGACTCCCCTGCCCGACCCCTCGGCCGTGGCCGACGACGTCGTCGACGCGGTGACCGCAGCGTCGAGGGGCACGAAGGTCGGACTCGCGGTGTACGACACGAAGACGGGCAAGACCCTCGCGCTGAGCGACGCCGAAACCCCGTACTACACGGCTTCCGTGGTGAAACTGCTCATCGCGCTCGACTCACTGTACGACGACGGCACCTGGCAGGTCCCCGCCGGTGACACCGCCGACGAGCTCACCGACATGATCTCCGGCAGCAACGACGCCATCGCCGACAAGCTCTGGGAAGCCGACGGCGGGACCGCGATCGTCGGGCGGATGGCCGACCTCATCGGGCTTTCGCACACGCTCGAACCGACGGACCCGGGCCAGTGGGGCATGACGAAGATGAGCCCCGACGACGTGGTCAGCACCTACCGCTACCTCACCGACACCGTCCCCGACACCACGGCGCAACCGCTGCTCACCGCGATGGCCGACGCGCGCCAGCCCGCCGACGACGGCTACCCGCAGTACTTCGGCATCCCGGACGGCATGGCCGGCGCGACGTGGGAAATCAAGCAGGGCTGGATGATCCTGCGATCGGCGCTCGTGCTCAACACCACCGGGATCGTCGACTCGCGCTACGTCGTGGTGCTCCTGACGCAGCAGCCGGCCGCGACGTCGTCGGCGAAGGGCCGCGCCGCGGTGACCGCGGGGATCAAGGCGTTGGCGCCGGCACTGGCAGCGTGGACCGCGGGCTGACCGGTCGACTTTCGGAAGCTGTCACTGGGTCCGGACACGCGCCCGCCGCGCTCGGTCGATGTCCGGACCACGGTACAGCCGCTCCGGAATGGACGCCAGCGTCGACTCGCGCACCTGGGGGCCCAGGCCGTAGAGCTTCTGGAAGCTCATGATCAGCGGGCGCCACGCGTCGGGGTCCACGTGGTCGTCCGTGCCGGGCAGCCGGATGTCGTCGTGGACGAAGACGCGCTGGACGCGTACTTCCAGGCCCACGACGGAGCTGTGCTGGGGCTCGTCGCCGGCGGCGAAGGGGTGGGTGGCCTCGAGGACGGCCTCCATGGCCACCGGGCACTCGGCCACGCGCGGGGGCGCGACCGTCTCGGACGGGACCGGTGTGAGGCCCGCGCGGGAGAACTTGTCGGCGACGTGGAAGTAGCCGCGCTGCTGCTTGCCCGGTGGCACCGGGTCCGAGCCCGTGGTGAGCGCGAGCCGGTCGACGGCCGCGGCGAGAGCGGACGAAGGCAGGTTCAGCACGCATTCGCGCGTGCGCCGCAGGTTCTGGGTGGTCTTCGAGCGCGCGCCCAGGCCGAGCATGGCTCGCCAGCCGAGCCAGAACGCCGAGGACATCGGGGCGAGGTTCGCCGAACCGTCCTCATTGGTCGTCGAGATCAGCACCACGGGGGTACCGAAGTACAGGATTCCGGGCTCGATGGCCGTGTGCAAGGGAAACGTCGTGTTCACGCCCCCGAGTCTGCGCACCGCGGCCGCCCGCGGCTGGCGGGAAACGGACGTCACGATCACGCCCGTTCCCCACCGGCCGAACGGTCAGGCGATGCCCGCCGTCAGCAGCGCCCGCCGCGTCAGCACGCGCGCCAGGTGCCGCCGGTACTCCGCCGACGCGTGGGGCTCGTCGGGCGGCGAGGTGTTCTCGGCGGCGAGTGCCGCGGCCTGGTCGGCCGAAGCGCCGTCCGCCAGGGCGTTCTCCGTCGCCGCGGCGCGCAGCGGGGTGCCGCCGAGGTTGATCAGGCCCACCGACTTGCCCACCACCGCCACGCCCACGATCGCCCAGTCGATGTTGCGGCGCGTGAACTTCTCGAAGCCCCAGCCCAGCCCGGCCTGGCTGGGCAAGCGGATCTCGGTCAGCAGTTCGTCCGGTTCCAGCGGCGTGGTGAACGGGCCCAGGAAGAACTCCGCGGCCGGGATGCGCCGCTCCCCCGCCGGGCCGCGCGCGACGAGCACGCCGTCGGACGCGAGGATCACCGCGGGCAGGTCGGCGGCCGAGTCGGCGTGCACGAGCGAACCGCCGAGCGTGCCGCGGTGGCGGACCTGTGGATCGCCGACGGCACCGGACGCGTGCGCGACGAGCGGCGCGTGCTCGGCGAGCACTGGGTCGCCGTGGAGGTCGTGATATCGCGACAGCGCGCCGATCACCACCTCGTCTCCGTCGAGCCGCACGAACTTCAGCTCGTCGAGCGGCGCGATGTCCACCACGACCTCGGGCGCCGCGAACCGCAGTTTCATCAGCGGCAGCAGCGAATGCCCGCCGGCGAGCAGCTTCGCGTCCTCGCCGTGCTCGGCCAGCAGCGCCAGCGCCTCGTCCACAGTGGACGCCCGGCGGTAGGAGAACTCGGCGGGGATCACCGGTCCACCTCCTGGCCGGACGCCTCGACCACGGCACTCACGATGTTGTGGTAACCCGTGCAGCGGCACAGGTTCCCTTCGAGCGCCTCCCGAACCTCGCGTCGCGACGGCCGCGGGTTCTCCTTCAGCAGCGACACCGAAGCCATCATCATCCCCGGTGTGCAGAACCCGCACTGGAGACCGTGCTGCTCGCGGAACGCGCGCTGCACGGGGTGCAGCTCGCCGTCGTCACCGGCCAGACCCTCCACTGTGGTCACTTCGTGTCCGTCGGTCTGCGCGGCCAGCACCGTGCACGACTTCACCGACTCGCCGTCGAGCAGGACCGTGCAGGCGCCGCACGACGTGGTGTCGCAGCCGATGTTGGTCCCGGTGAGCCCGACAGTGTCGCGCAGGTAATGCACCAGCAGCGTCCGGTCCGGCACCTCCCCGGCCGTGGTCCGGCCGTTCACCTCGATGGAGACCCGCACGTCAGTTCACCTTCCTCACGTCGTTCAGGGCCGCCCAGACCCGCATCGGGGTGGCCGGCATGTCCAGGTGCCGCACGCCGTGGTGGGCGAGCGCGTCGACCACCGCGTTGTGCACTGCCGGCGTCGACCCGATCGTCGCGGCCTCGCCGATGCCTTTGACCCCCAGGAGATTCCGCGTCGTGGGCGTCGCCATGTCCACCAGTTCGAAGTCGGGCAGCTCGGTCGCGGTCACGAACGAGTAGTCCGCGAGCGTGGCCGTGGTCGGGTTGCCGTCCTCGTCGTAGTTCACGACCTCCAGCAGCGCCTGCGCGATGCCCTGGCCGAGCCCGCCGTGGCGCTGGCCGCGGAAGGCCAGCGGGTTCACCACCGGCCCGGCGTCGTCGACCGCGACGAGCCGCCGCACCTCGACCTTGCCCGTCTCCGTGTCGACCTCGACCACGGCGAGGTGCGCGCCGAACGGGAACGTCGGCTTGCCGTCGCCGAACCACACGTCGGCCGACAACGCCGTGCTCTCGGCCGACGACACGATCCGTGCCCAGTCCAGCGTGGTGCTCGACGGCGCGCCGCGCACCTGCCAGACCCCGCGTTCCGTGTCGAGCTCCAGATCCTCGGGCGCCGCCTCGAGCAGGTCGGCCGCGAGCTCCCGGGCCTGGGCGATCACCTCGTCGGCCGCCTGCCGGATCGCCGAGCCGCCGAGCTGGAGCGACCGCGAGCCGAACGTGCCGACCGCGCGCGGGACCTCGTCGGTGTCGCCGTGCTTCACGGTGATCTTCGCCAGCGGCACGCCGAGCTGGTCGGACAGCAGCATCGCCAGCGACGTCGCGAGCCCTTGGCCGTGCGGCGAGCTGCCCGTGTATGCGGTGACCGAGCCGTCCTCATGGATGTCGACGCGACCGCTCTCGCCGCTCGCGTCGCCGCCGGTGATCTCGACGTAGGCCGCGATGCCCAGACCCAGTGCCACCGGATCGCCCGCGGCGCGGCGCCGTTCCTGCTCCGCGCGCAGCTCGGCGTAACCCGCGGCCGCCAGCACCTTGTCCAGCGCCGCCGCGTACTCGCCCGTGTCGTAGTCCCCGCCGGTCGGCGTGGTGTAGGGGAACTCCTCCGGGCGGATGAAGTTGACGCGCCGGACCTCGGCGGGATCCATCCCGATCTCTGCGGCGAACAGGTCCATCGCACGCTCGACCGCGGCCGTCGCCTCGGGCCGGCCCGCGCCGCGGTAGGCGGCGATGGGCGTGGTGTTCGTGACCACGCAGCGGCTGCGCGTCTGCACCACCGGGAAGCGGTACACGCCGGGCGCCATCATCTCGGTCAGCGTGGGCAGGAACATCGCGCGCGGGTAGGCGCCGCTGTCCTGCACGACGTCGATCCGGTACGCGAGCACCGTCCCGTCGCGCTTCCCGCCGATGGTCACGGTGTTCTGCTGCGCCCGGCCGTGGGTCATCGCCGTGAGGTTCTCGCTGCGCGACTCGGTCCACCGCACCGGCCGCCCGACGGCACGCGCGGCCCAGCCGAGCAGGCTCGCCTCGGGGTCGGCGCCGATCTTGGCGCCGAAGCCGCCACCGACGTCGGGCGCGATCACTCGCACCCGTTCCTCGTCGAGTCCCAGCGCACCCGCCACGGTGGTCCGGGCGATCTGGGCGTTCTGTGTGGACAGCCACAGCGTCAGCCGCCCGTCCTCGCCCCACGCCGCCGATCCACCGCGCACCTCGAGCGACGCCGGGGCCACTCGGGGGTTGAGGATCGTCTGCGTGACCACGGCGTCGCAGTCCGCGAACACGGCGTCGTCGAACTCCTCGGCGCCGTTCACCTGCATGACGTTGCCGGTGACACCACCACCGGGGAACAACTCGGTTTCACCGGACAGCGCGGCGTCGATGCTCACCACGGCGTCCAGCGGGTCGTAGTCCACGTCGACCAGCTCCGCCGCGTCGGCCAGCTGGTAGCGCTCTTCGGTGAGCACCAGCGCGACGGGTTCGCCGACGTACCGCACGACGTCCGTGGCGAGGAACGGTTCGGTCACGGGACCGACTTGCTGGGGCGCGAGGTCGAGATCCGCCGCCGTGAAAACGGCGACGACTCCCGGTGCCTGCTTCGCCTCTTCTGTGTCGATGCCGGAGATGCGCGCGTGGGCGATCGGGCTCCGCACGAAGACCGCGTGGACCGCGCCGGTGAGCGCCGCCTCCCGCAAGTCGTCGACGTAGGTTCCGCCCGAGGTGATCAGCTTCTCGTCCTCGACGCGCACCACGCGGGTGCCGACAATGCTCATCTGGCCTCCTGCTCGGGTACCCGCCGATCATGCCCCCTGGGGTACCCGCGCGTCAGCCTTGGTCGGCAACGGTTCCGCTGCGATCAGCCGGAGTAGGCTTGGCGCGCGAGCACCACCGCGAGTACGAGCCCGCCGATCGCGATCGCGATCCGCAGTGGGGTCGCGGGCAGGTACCGCACGAGGATCGAACCGAGCCAGGACCCCGCGACCGATCCCAGGCACACGGCGAGCGCCGCGGGCCACAGCACGCGGCCGGTGAACGCGAAGACGGCCGCGGCGATCAGGTTCGCCGTGCCCGTGGCGATGTTCTTGGCCGCGTTCGTGCGAGCCAGCGGCTGCGTCCACACGGTGGTGAGCAGCGCGAGCATCAGAACGCCCGCCGCGGCACCGAAATAGCCGCCGTACACGCCGACGAGGAACGCCGCCGTTCCGGTGACCGGGCTGATGCCGTGGCGCTCCGCGCCTTCCGCCGATCGGCGCAACCGCGCACCTGCCAACAGGATCAGCGACGCACCGCCGATCAGCCACGGGACCACCACGGTGAACGCGCCGGGCGGCGTCAGCAGCAGCACGAGCCCGCCACAGCCACCGCCGGCCGTGGTGATGAGGCACAGCGGCAGGAGACGGCGCCACTGCCCTTTCAGCTCGGGCCGCGCGCCGGCGGCCGCGCCCGCGGTGGTGCCGAGCATCGCGACGGTGTTGGTCATGTTCGCGACCACCGGTGGCATCCCGGCGGCGAGCAGCGCGGGGTACGACACGAGCGAGGCCAGTCCGGCGGTGGCGCCGACCAGGCCGGCGCCCACCCCGGCGAGCAGCAGGAGGACGAATTCGCCCGCGTCGATGATCACGCCCGCCATCAGAACACGTGCTTCCACGTTGCCGTATAGGTTGTTATACATGTCACTTCCGGCGGAACGGACACCGCCGAACGGACGCCCGGCGACCGTCGGACAGGCGAGTACGTTGAAGGCAAGGCAACCCGCCCGGTGCTCGGATTCCCCTGGAGGACCGATGCGCGTCACGATCGCGGAGGTCGCCCGCCGTGCGCGGGTGAGCAAGACGACCGTGTCCCGGGTGCTCAACAACAAGTCCGACGTGGACGCCGCCACCGCCGTGCGCGTGCGCGAAGTCATCGCCGCGACGGGCTACATCCCGAGCGCCGGGGCCGTCGGCCTGGCGAGGGGCCGGACCCGGCTGGTCGGGCTGCTCGTGCCGGGACTCTCGCCACCGGGCGTCGGCGAGGTGCTGCAGGGTGTGGCCGACGTCGTCGAGGCGAGCGACCACGGGCTGCTGCTGAGCACGGCGGCCCGGGGTGCGGACTCGCTGACGCGCTTCACGCACCAGGTGCGGGCACACGCGTTCGACGGACTGCTGCTGCTCGACCCGCCACCCGCCGTGACGGACAACGACGCACTGCGCGACTCCGACCTCCCCGTCGTGGTCATCGACGGGGCGCGCTCGGCATTCCCTTCCGTGGCGGCCGACGACGCCGCGGGCGCCGCCGCGGTGGCCCGGCATTTCCTGGCGCGCGGCCGGCGCCGCGTCGCCGTGGTGACGGGTCCCGGCGAACGCGCCGCCGCCCGGCTCGCCGGATTCCGGTCCATACTCGACGAAGCCGGTTCACCGCTCACCGGGAACGCCGTCACCGAGGCAGCTTCCACCGCGGGCAGCGGCCGCTCCGCCGTGCGGCGGCTCGTCGCCTCGGGCCTCGGATTCGACGCGGTGTTCGCCGCTGACGACGTGGTGGCCGCCGGTGTCCTCACCGGACTGCGCGAAGCCGGCCGCGCCGTGCCCGGGGACGTCGCCGTGGCCGGGTTCGGCGACCTGCCGCTCTCGGCGTTCACGCAGCCGCCGCTCACGACTGTGCGCCGGCCCCTGCGGGCGCTCGGGGAAACCGCGGCGCGGCGCCTGCTCGGCAAGCTGACCGGTGACACCCCTCTCGACGGCATGACCGTGCTGCCGACCGAACTGGTGGTGCGGGAGTCGGCGCCCTGACGCAGACGATCCGATGTGGATGGTTCAGCTGGCGAGGCCGGCGTGGCCGAACCCGGCGGGCAGCACGAGGCTGTGGCCGGTGTGCTCGACCTTCGCCCGCAGGTACCGCACGTTGGTCTCCGTCGCGAACACGCCCGTGCGCACGCGGTCGCGCACTTCGAGACCGTGGGCGCTCAGCTGCGCGGCCTTGTCGGGGTTGTTCGACAGCAGGTCGAGCCGGCCGACGCCGAGCGCGGTGAGCATCTGCGCGGCGGCGGTGTAGTCGCGGGCGTCCTCGGGCAGGCCGAGCGCGGCGTTGGCCTCGTAGGTGTCGAGCCCGCCGTCCTGCAGCGCGTACGCGTCGAGCTTGTTGTACAGGCCGATGCCACGGCCTTCCTGGCGCAGGTAGAGCAGGTAGCCACCGGTCTCGGAGATCCGGGCGATCGACTCGCGCAGCTGCGGGCCGCAGTCGCAGCGGGCCGAGCCGAAGACGTCGCCGGTCAGGCACTCGGAGTGCATGCGCACGAGCGGTACCGGGCCCGGCTCGCCGAGGACGAACGCGAGGTGCTCCAGCCCGTCGGCGAGCCCGCGGAACGTCACGGCCTCCGCGTCGACGGAAAGGTCGTCGCCCAGCCGCAGCGGAATCCGCACCCGCGTACGCACCTCCGCCACCGTCGCCATCGGCTGCTCCGTTCTCCCAGGTGGTTCAAATTCGAACCACGACTTGATCGACCCTACAACATGGTTCAAATTCGAACAACCTGCGTTACCATGGGTGCATGGCCGACCCCCGATGGCTCACGGATCGCCAGCTGAAGACCTGGCAGGCCTTCCTGGCGGTGAGCTCACAGCTCAACCGGCGCATCGAACAGCAGCTTCGCGACGACGCGGGGCTTTCGCACCCACAGTACGAAGTTCTGGCGCGCCTCGCCGCCGCCGGCGGCGCCCTGCGCATGACGGAGCTGGCGGGTGCGGCTCTCACGTCCAAGAGCGGGCTGAGCTACCAGGTCGGCCAGCTGGAGAAGACCGGGCTGGTCGGGCGCCGCTCGTGCACCTCCGACGACCGCGGTGTGATCGCCTTCCTGACCGAGCTCGGCTGGTCACAGCTTCGCGAGGCCGCCGCCGGGCACGCCGCGCTCGTGGGCGAGCTGCTCATCGACGCGCTCACGCCCGAGCAGTTCGGCGCGTTCAGCGCTGTGCTCGACACTCTGGAGTCCCGGCTGCGCGGCGCCGAGCGGCCGCAGCGAACCGCCGTGTGACGCTCGGCACCCGTGCTACGAGCCGACTGTCCTCTGTGTCCAGTCGTGCACTCGCGGTTGCGGCACAGGTTCGGCGGTCAGCAACGCCAGGTCGGGCGGCACGAGCACGGCCGTGGCGAGCAGGTCACCGAGCAACCGGTCATCGCCGCTCGCGGGGTGGAACCGGGCCCGGCCGCCGTCGAGGGCGGCGCGCACGGCCAACGCGGTCCACTCGCCGCCGGGGTCCACCACCGCGGCTGGGCCGCCGCCCGTTCCACCGGCACCGGCCGCGGTTGTGCCTCCCAGCGCAGGAAGCTCTGACCGACCACGGTGAGCGCCAGCCGTTCGCGCGCGTCGAGCACACCCGTCCGCCGCGGGTGGCGCCACGGGCCCGCCGTCGGCGACGTGCACCTCGAGCACGTGCCCGCCCACGCGAGCCGTGCACGAACAACGGCAGGTAGCCCGCCGGTAGCGCGACCGGCGCCGCGCCGGTGAACAGGAGCCGCGATTCCGGCAGCCGCAACGGGACCGTGCCCGTCGCCCGCACCCACCAGCGGTCGCCGTGGTGCGCCAGCACGCCGTGGCGGCGGCTGACACGCCGATCGTCCTCCCCGACCGGCACGGAGACCTCTGCGGTGTCGCGCCCGAACGTCACCGGGCCGGGCGCCGACGGCGGCACCAGCCCTCCCCCGGCGGGCCCGAGCACGACCAGCGTGCCGAGTGGTGACGCGAACCCCCGCGCCAGGCTCGGATGCCCGGCGGGCAGTGCCCGCAGCCCCTCTCTCGCCACGACGTCCCCCAGCCGTTCCGGCGCGGGCCCCGCCCCAACCGCGCGCCGCGAGGCTCACCGGGCGGCGCCGGGACCCCTCCCGGTGCGGTTTCGTCGGGTGGTTCGAGCAGCGCGAGGTCCGGCGGGACCAGCGAAGTGGACAGCAGGAGCTCCTTCACGAGGTTGTCGTTGAGGGAGTTGCCCACCGGCTCACCGACCTCCTCACGCGTGAGGCCCGCGACGCCTGCGCGCGCGAGCCGCGTTCGCACGGCGACCACGAGGTGCTCCACCCGTTTGGGCGTCCAGCGGCTCTCGGGCGCCAGCTCGGCGAGCTGCCGCCACGCCATCGGCTGCGGGTAGGGCTGCTGGAGCAAGTACCGCTGGGCCAGCGACACCAGTACGAGCCGCTCTTCGGGGCTCAGCCGCCACATGCGCGGAGGCTCGGTCACGTCCTGCGGCCGCGACTGCGGCCGGCGTCCGTCCGCTCCCGACACGTACAGCTCCAGCAGGGGCTCGCGCTCGGCCGAACCGCGCACGAACACCGCCGTGCAGCCCTCCGCGAGCGGCACGGGCTCCTCCTCGGGGAACAACAGGCGCGAGCCGGGCAGGCGGAGCGGCTGCCGCCCGGTGTTGCACATCCACCACGTGTCGCGCCGGCGCACGAGGAAACCCTGTCTGCGGCTGGCTTTCCGGTCGTCCTCTCCCACGCACACGTGGACGTCCTCGCGGTTGCGTCCGAACAGGACTTCCCAGCCGTCGCGGGGCGGCATGCGCACGCCGCCGGTCACGGCCGGCGCGAAGATCGTGCCCGGCGCCGCGGGCGGCACCCCGTAGGCGAGGCTGCCGTGCTCGGCGCCGACGGACTCGGCCGGCCCAGCCGGATCGCAGCGCGGTCATGCCCGCGGCAGTTTCGCGACGACGTCGCCGGCCAGCGACGTGGCCGGGGCGCAGAGGTCCTGCGACGGCGGGTCGCCGTGGACCACCACCTTGATCTGCTCCACCGCGGCCTCCCCCTGTGCGTCGGTGTAGCGCCGGTAGACCAGCAGCGCCTGGCAGGTGTTGCCGGCGAACTCGTCGGTCGCGAGGTACGCGTCGTGCCCGGAAACCTTGACGAGCCGGCCCGAGTCGCCGTCCGGCGGCTGGTCGCGGTCGAAGATCACCGTGACCGCGCGGTCCGACGCCGAGCTGTCCCAGTCACAGGTCCAGTCGCCGTAGCCCGGCACCACCTGCACCGGCGCCGTGACGCCCGCGGTGCTGCCGAGCGAGGCGGAGCTCAGCAGCGAACACGCGTCCACCTCGGACACTGAGCCGGCCGGGACGGGCGTCGATCGCGCCGGCACACCCGCCACGGTGAGCACCTTCGCCGCCGACGCGACCGCGATGTCGGCGGGCTTGCACGTGCCCAGGTCGTCGCCGTCGTCGGCGGAGACGGTCACGCGGACGAGGTACTCGTCCTGCAGCCGGATCAGGCGCACGCAGGCGCCGTCCCGCGCGGGGTCGCCGAACACCTCGAACGGGCCGGAGCGCCAGCGCTGCCCCTCCGGCGCGGCGCTGCCGGAGGGCGGATCCTCCAGCTCGACCTTCACATCAGCCTGCAAACCGTTGCCCCGCTTGAGGATCATGTCGCAGCGATCGAAGTTGCCGTAATCGGGATCGACCTCGGGATCACCGAACGGGCGCAGCGCCACCGCGTCCACGAGCCGGCACGGATCGGCCGAGCGCGGGTCCTTCCCGATGCCGAGCTTCGCCGGCGCGGCGGGCACCTTCGAAGCCGCGGCCGGGGTCCGCGGCTTGCCGCCGTCGGGCAGCAGGATCAGGGCCACGCCCGCGAGCACCACGACGACGGCGACCGCCCCCGCGGGCACGAACCGCCGGCGGCGCCCGTCGGGCCGGCGGCGCAGCGGCGGCGCGGGAGGCAGCCCGCCCACGCCGGCGACAAGCAGATCGTGCGCGGCGGCCGCGGTGGGCCGGTCTTCGGGAGCCGTCCGCATCAACGCGGCGAGGGCGGGGCGAGGTCACCGGCCTTGCGTGCCGGCGGGATCGCGCCCTCGGCCGCACGCCGGATGGTCGCGTACTCGTTACTGCCGCTGAAGGGCGCAGCCCCCTCGACGGGGGAGAACAGCGTGGCGCCCAGGGAGAACGTCGGATGCGGCCGTCGGCGGGTGCCCTTCGCGACCTCCGGGGCGCGGTAGCCCGGGGTGCCGCCGATGTGCGGGGAGTCGGTGACCGTCTCGTCGGTGCGGACCGACCGCGAGATGCCGAAGTCGGTGAGCTTGGCGCGGCCGTCGCCGGTGATGAGCACGTTGCCGGACTTCACGTCGCGGTGCACGACGCCCCCCTCGTGCACGGCGGCGAGCGCGCCCGCGACCTGCACGCCGATCTCGGCGACCGGCCGGACAGGCAGGCTGCCCTCGGCGGCGAGGACCTCGGCGAGGCTGCGCGAGGGCACGTACTCCACATGAGCCACAGCTCGTCACCCTGGGCGACGACGTCGAAGAACGTCACCACGTTCGGGTGCTGCACCCCGGCGGCGAGCCGGGCTTCGCGACGCAGGGTGTCGCCGCTGACCGCATCGGAGAGCCGGGCCTGGAGAGCCGGCCTGCTTGAGCGCCACCTCGCGGTCGAGCTGCTCGTCGTGCGCACGCCAGACCACGCCCATGCCCCCGGTGCCGATCCGCTCGAGCAGTCGATAGCGCTGCGCGCTCAGCTGGTCACCCTCGCCCGACGCTCCCCTCGGCGTGGTCGGACCTCTGTGCGGTAACTCCCGGTGACGATAATGCATCACGTCCGGTGGCAGGCAGCGGCCCGGATCGAGTCCGCTCCCCCGGCGCCCGCCTAGCCCGGGCACGAACGACCACTGGCACGACCCGAAGGCACCCCGATGACGGGCACGACACTCGTGCGACGGCCGAGCTCGCCGTCGTCCGGACGGGCGTGCGCGCACCCGCCGGGCGGCCTGGCGCGACCCGGCTGAAGATCACCGAGGGCGGCACGCCGGATCACCTCCAGGCGTAGTCCGGGGCCGGGCGTCAGGTCTCGGGTATCGGCGTCGACGCCGGCTGGGTGGTGGCCGGCGGCTTCGCCCGCACCCCAGCCGTCCGTCCCGGCGGCGAGCTCGACGGGGACCACGTGACGTTGCGGAACACCAGCCTCACCGAACCCCACGGGGGCGCCGGCATCCGCTTCTTCGGCGAACGTCGGCATCGCGGGCGGTCTCCACCATCACCCACATCGAGGGCAACCACGTCGACCCGTCCATCCGCTGCGCAGCCGGGATCGACGAATCGCCCCGCGAACGCTCCGTCGGCCCCGAGCCGACCTGCGCGCGGTGACCCGGCGGCGGTTCCCTTGCCCGCCAAGGGAACCGGCGGCGGACTGTGCTGCGTTACGTGAGCACCGGGGTCACCCGTCCGGCCGATCAAGCATCCACAGTAGACACAGAAACCGGCACGGTGGTCCAGGATTCGATGTATAGACCGTTATACGGGTGGGGCGGCCGGGTGAATCCGCCGGGAGCGCCCGGATCGGCGATTGGATCACGGCGGCCCCGGGTATCTGGCGGACGTGACGGCAGGCGCGCCGCCGAAGGAGATCTCCATGCTCAGTCACCACGAACGCAGCGAGCTGGACAAGATCGAACGCTGGTTCGAGTTCAGCGATCCGGAACTGGCGACGGCGCTCTCGCGGGGCAAGCCGGCGCCGAACCGCCGCCTGCTCACCCTTTTCGCGGTGCTCTTCGACGTCTCCGCCGTCGCGTTGCTCGTGGCCGGTCTCGTCACCACGAGCCCCGCCTTCACGCTGTGCGCGCTGCTCGCCGCCGGCGGCGGGGTGGCGCTGCACATTGTGCGCGGGCACGGCCGCCTCTGACGTAGCGGGGACGCGGCACGGTTGATGTGCGCTTACCCGGGTCCGCGCCGCACACTGGTGCGGTGTCCGCCTGGGTTCTGCACGTCGATCTCGACCAGTTCATCGCCGCGGTCGAGATCGCGCGCCGGCCCGAGCTGCGCGGCCGGCCGGTGGTCGTCGGCGGCAACGGCGACCCCGCGGAGCGCGCAGTGGTGGCCACCGCGTCCTACGAAGCGCGCGAGTTCGGCGTGCAGTCCGGAATGCCGCTGCGGCTGGCCGCGAAACGCTGTCCCGACGCGGTCTTCCTGGCCACCGACGCGCCCGCCTACCAGGACGTCTCCGACCGGGTCATGGCGCGGCTGCGTGAGTTGCCGGTGGTGGTCGAGGTGCTCGGGTGGGACGAGGCGTTCCTCGGCCTCGACACCGAAACCGCCGGCGCCGACGACCCCGAGGCGTTCGCGGCCGAGGTCCGCCGGGCCGTCGAGGACGAGACCGGGCTTTCGTGTTCGGTCGGCATCGGCGACAACAAGCTGCGCGCCAAGCTCGCCACCGGGTTCGCGAAACCCGCCGGGATCTTCCGCCTGACGCGAGAGAACTGGTGGACCGTGATGGCCGAGCGGCCCACCGACGCGCTGTGGGGCATCGGGCGCAAGACGGCCAGGAAGCTCGCCGAAGCGGGGTTCACCACCGTGCTGCAGCTGGCCGGTGCCGACGCGGACGACCTCGCCGCGCGCTTCGGCCCGCGCCTCGGACCGTGGTACCGGGTGCTGGCGGGCGGGATCGGCGATGCCGAGGTCACCGCCACGCCGTACGTCGCGCGCTCCCGCAGCCGAGAAACGACGTTCCAGCAGGACCTCACCGATCCCGCGCGCATCGCGGAAGAAATCGACGCCCTCGCCGTGCGGGTCGCCGGCGACGTCGTGGACGAGGGCCGCCCGGCGGCGCGCGTCGCGGTGAAGGTGCGCTTCGCGCCGTTCCACACCCACACCCACAGCATGACGCTGCCGGAGCCCACGTCGGACGCCGCGGCGATCGGGCGCGCCGCGCGCGAGGTGCTCGGGATGTTCGCGCTCGGCCGGCCGGTCCGCCTGCTCGGCGTGCGCGCGGAGTTCCCCCATCCGCCCGCGTGATCCCGACGCGGTGACCGGCAGGTGCGCGTTTGGCGACGCCTGCCGGCGGGGTAATCGGCACTCCGGCACACGAGTGAGGTGACGCATGTCCGAAAACGGCTTCCCCGCGACCGGTTCCGACGCCCGGTTCGGCGGGCTGGGTGGCGAGTTCCGGGACCTCACGCGGTCGTTGCTGGAGGTCACGACGGTCGGAGGCGTACTGCAACAGCTGGTGATGGCGGCGGTCCGGGTGATCCCCGGGGCGAGCGTCGTCAGCGTCACGCTGCGCTCCCCCGACGGGCTGTTCTACACCCCGATCGAGACCGATCCGGTCGCCGCCGAGCTCGACCAGGTGCAGTACCGCACCGGGGAGGGTCCCTGCCTCGACGCGGCCCGCCCCGACGGCCCGGCCCACGCCGAAAGCCAGGACCTCGCCCACGAGCCCGAGTGGCCGAAGTTCGGACCGGCCGCGGCCGAACGCGGCATGGGCTCGATGCTGGCCATCGCGCTGCTGCCCGACGCCCGCGAGCCGCAGTTGTCCGGTGCTCTCAACGTCTACGCGCGCGAAACCGGCGCGCTCACGGCCACCGACCGCGACCTCGCGCTGCTGCTGGCCACCCACGGTTCGCTGGCGCTGGCGACCACCAACGCGGTGACGGCCGCGGACCTCCAGCGGGCGCATCTGCGCAAGGCCATCGACTCGCGCGACGTGATCGGCCAGGCGAAGGGCATCCTGATGCAGCGGCGCGGCATCTCGGCCGACGAAGCGTTCGACATCCTCCGTCGCACGTCACAGGGCCTCAACGTGAAGCTCGCCGTGCTGGCCGAGACCCTGGCCACCCGCCACACCGAGATCGACCTGCCCGGCCCGCACGCTTGACAGCCTCCGGCCCGCCTTGCCATGGTGAAAACCGGTAAAACCAACCGTGCGCCGCCAAGGCGCACTCCGGGCCGAGAGGCGCTGCGACGGAAGCCGAAAGGTTTCCGCCACGCTCGGCCCGCGAGTTCCGGACAAGGGCGCCTCCTGCGAAGGAGGTGCCTTTTTTGTCGACCCAGCTGTCGCCGACCCGGACGTCGCCGGCACCCGTGGTGCCGCCGAAGGAAAAACCGGCGGACGGCCTGCGCACCTCCTGAACCCTCCCGGGTGAGCCCGGCGCCGCCGAACGTGGTGGTGCCGCGATTCCCCGTGCCCTCAAACAGAAACCAGAACCGTGTCGAAGGGGAGCGAAACTTCTATGAGACCGAAACTGCAGAACGTCGGCGGACTCGAGTTCGCGGTGGCCGACCTGGCGCTCGCGGAGGCCGGGCGGACGCAGCTGCGCCTGGCCGAGCACGAGATGCCGGGCCTGATGGCGATCCGGCGCGAGTTCGCTGACGCGCAGCCGCTGAAGGGCGCCCGCATCGCCGGCTCCCTGCACATGACCGTGCAGACCGCGGTGCTGATCGAGACCCTCGTGGCGCTGGGCGCCGACGTGCGCTGGGTGTCCTGCAACATCTTCTCCACCCAGGACGAGGCCGCGGCCGCCGTCGTCGTCGGTCCGAACGGGACGGCCGAGCGGCCCGAGGGCACGCCGGTGTTCGCGTGGAAGGGCGAGACGCTCGACGAGTACTGGTGGTGCACCGACCTGCTCTTCCGGTTCGCCGAAGGGCAAGGCCCCAACATGATCCTCGACGACGGCGGCGACGCGACGCTGCTCGTCCACAAGGGAGTCGAGTTCGAGGCCGCGGGCGCCGTCCCGGCCGCCACGGACGCCGACCCCGAGGAGTACGGGATCATCCTCCGCACGCTCGCCGAGAGCCTCGCCGCCGACCCGAAGCGCTTCACACGCATCGCCGGTGAGGTGCGCGGCGTGACCGAGGAAACCACCAACGGCGTCAAGCGGCTCTACAAGCTCGAACGACAGGGCACGCTGCTGTTCCCGGCGATGAACGTGAACGACTCGGTGACGAAGTCCAAGTTCGACAACAAGTACGGCATCCGTCACTCGATGGTCGATGGCCTCAACCGCGCCACCGACGTGATGATCGGCGGCAAGCTCGCCGTCGTCTGCGGTTACGGCGATGTCGGCAAGGGCGCTGTGGAGGCGTTGCGCGGCCAGGGCGCGCGCGTGGTGGTCACGGAGATCGACCCGATCTGCGCGCTGCAGGCGGCCATGGAGGGCCTCGACGTCGTCGAGCTGGACGACGTCGTGGCGCGTGGCGACATCTTCCTCACCACCACGGGCAACTTCGGCATCATCTCCGCCGCGCAGATGGCGCGGATGAAGCACAATGCGATCGTCGCGAACGTCGGCCACTTCGACAACGAGATCGACATGGCCGGGCTCGCCAAGGTGCCTGGCATCCGCAAGCTGGAGATCAAGCCGCAGGTGCACGAGTGGGCCTTCCCCGCGGCCGAGGGACGCGCGGCGCACTCGGTCATCGTGCTGTCCGAGGGCCGGCTCATGAACCTCGGCAACGCCACCGGGCACCCGTCGTTCGTGATGTCGAACTCGTTCGCGAACCAGGCAATCGCACAGATCGAGCTGTTCACCAAGCCCGGCGAGTACCCGGTGGGCGTGCACCGGCTGCCGAAGCTGCTGGACGAGAAGGTGGCACGGCTGCACCTCGACGCGCTCGGCGCGAAGCTGACGAACCTCACGAAGGAGCAGGCGGAGTACATCGGCGTGGACATGGCCGGCCCGTTCAAGCTGGCGCACTACCGCTACTGAGCCCGGGGCCGCCCGGCGGAGACCGGAGGCCGGAAATAAGAGGTCCTCCGGCTCCGAGGGGGAGGGAGAGCCGAAGGACCCCGTCAGTGTTAGCACATCGCCAAGCCGGTGTACACAACTGCATACACAATCGGGTAAGGATCCGGGACGGGGGAAATCCTCGGTGGAAACCGCGCCGGCCTTGTTCCCCGGGTTGCCGGGGAACGAGGCCGGCACGGTCACTGGGCCGCGGGAGGGCTCAGGAAGCTTGCCGAAGCTCCGCCTCGACCTCGACGGCGAGCGTGCAGGAGCACTCCGCGTCGACGGTGTGGCAGTCGATGATCAGGGCGTGGCGGACACGGTCGAGGTCCGCGCAACTCTCGTGCGTGCACTCGGCGAACCCGCCGTCCGGGTGAACCACCAGGGTGCCGTGACAGTGGTCGATCCCGCTGGTGCAGAACGCGCACTCCATGCTCAGGCCGCCTTCCGCTCTCGTGCTCTCGAACCGGGTCATTCCGAAACCGGCTCTTATCAGACCGGACAGCTTCTTGGTACCACCGGTGAGCGCCAGAGTCTGGCATACGGGCGGCGTGTCGCCGCACCCGGTCCGGTGATCCCGGGCCGGCTGGGAATTCCCGCGGCTTTCCCGCCACTCGACGGGAAACTCGCTCAGGCGCTCTTCGGCCGACGCGTGCGCGGAGTGGCCTTCTTGGTCGGCTTCTCTTCGTCGGAGGCGGCCTTGCGCGAGCGCGACGAGGTGCTCTTGGCCGGCGCGGCCGAGCGCGATTTGCGGGCTTCGGAGACGCTCGCCTCCAGCGCCGCCATGAGGTCGACCACGTCGGCTTTGGCCCCCACCGCGCCGGGTTTCCTCGTCTCGTTGCCCGAGACCTTGGCCTCGATCACGGATTCGAGCGCTTCGCGGTAGCCGTCGGTGTATTTTTCGGACTCGAACACCGGTTCCGACAGCGAATCGATCAGCGAGCCGGCCATGGTCAGCTCCTGCGGGCGCACCTGAGGCGGATCCTCGCGCAGGAACGGGAAATCGGGGGTGCGCACCTCGTCGGGCCAGAGCATCGTGGTCATCACGAGCACGTCCGACACCACGCGCAGCAGCGCCAGGCTCTCGCGCTGGCGCACGGCGACCTTGGCGATGGCCACGTGGCCGGCCTTGTGCAGCGCGTCGCGCAGCACCACGTACGGCTTGACGGCGTTCTTCTGCGGTTCGAGGTAGTAGGTCTTGTCGAACTGGATCGGGTCGATCGACTCGAGCGGCACGAACTCCAGCACGTCGATCGTGCGCTGCGTGGCCAGTGGCAGGTCGGCGAGGTCGGCGTCGGTGATCACGACCATCTCGCCGTCGGGCAGCTCGTAGCCCTTGGCGATCTCGGCGTAGGGCACCTCCTGCCCATCGACCGAGCAGAAGCGCTTGTACTGGATGCGGCCGCCGTCGGACTCGTGCACCTGGCGCAGCGAGACGTTCTTGTTCTCCGTGGCCGCGTACAGCTGGATCGGGATGCTGACCAGCCCGAACGACACCGAGCCCTTCCACATCGACCGCATGTGCGCTCCTCCGCCGTCCGCCGGTGCTCCACTCACGCTCGGTAACAACCGTAACCCGGATCATCCGATCCCGACAGTCCCGCCGGTCGGCGCGGTTCCCGACCGGCCCAGCCTGACCTGCGACGACCGGGCGGAACCGGTCACCCAGGGTAGCGGCTTCCCTGAAACTCCCGCACTCCGCAAAAGTGCGGGGCACGCAGATTATTGCGTGCCCCGCACTTTTGCTACGCTGATGCGCATGACCTCCGAATCCGTGGCGCCCGTGCTCGGGCTGCGCGAGCGCAAGAAGCTGGCGGCCCGGCAGGCGCTGGGTGCCGCGGCGCTGCGGCTCGCGCTCGAGCGCGGCCTGGACCAGCTGCGGGTCGAGGACATCGCGAGCGAGGTCGGCGTGTCGCCGCGCACGTTCAACAACTACTTCTCCAGCAAGGAGGAAGCGGTCTGCTCGTTCATCGTCGCGCAGCAGGAGCGCGTGCGGGAGGCGCTGCGGGCCCGACCGGCCCACGAGCCGCTGTGGGAGGCCGTGATCAATGCGGCGGTGGACCAGGCCTCGCGCGACGGCTCACCCCGGCGCGAGGACGTGCGCCACATGCGCGACATGCTGCGCAACGCCGGGCTGTTCGCGGAGATGCTGCGCGCGCACGCCACCGTGGAGCGCGTACTGGCCGAAGCGGTCACCGAACGGGCGGGCGGCACCGCAAATCCGTTGCACGCGAGGATGCTCGCGGGGATCGTACAGAGCGCTTCCCGCATCGCGTTCCACACGTGGCTGACCTCCGGGCCGGACGTGGAGTTCCTGCCCACGTTCGTGGACCTGCTGCGGGAGGCGTCCGCGGGCATGCCCGCCCTGACCGCGGCCGCGGCGAGCGCCACCGCACCATGAGCCACCCTGACCGTCCAAAACAGACACACCATCACAGAACACCACCCTGGGGGAGAACCGTCCCGTGCTGATCCGGCTGTTGCGCAGTCATCTGCGCCCCTACAAGACGACCATCTGGCTGGTCGTCGTCCTGCAGTTGATACAGACACTCGCCGCGCTGTACCTGCCGACGCTCAACGCCGACATCGTCGACAACGGGCTCGTGAAAGGCGACACCGGCTACATCATGCGGGTCGGCGGCATGATGCTGCTGGTCACGCTGGTGCAGATCGCCGGCTCGATCGGCGCCGTCTACTTCGGCGCGCGCACCGCCATGTCCCTGGGCCGCGACGTGCGCGGCTCGGTGTTCCACCGAGTCCAGGACTTCTCCGCCCGCGAGGTCGGCCAGTTCGGCACACCCTCGCTCATCACCCGCACCACCAACGACGTGCAGCAGATCCAGATGCTGGTGCTGATGACGCTGACGCTGATGGTGTCGGCGCCGATCATGTGCGTCGGCGGTATCCTCCTGGCACTGAACCAGGACGTGCCGCTCTCATCGCTGCTGCTGGTGATCGTGCCGGTGCTGGGCGTCGCCGTCGGGCTGATCATCGCCCGCATGCGCCCGGCGTTCCGGCTCATGCAGGTGCGCATCGACAAGATCAACCAGGTGATGCGCGAGCAGATCATGGGGATCCGCGTGATCCGCGCGTTCGTGCGCGACAAGCGCGAGCGCGAACGCTTCGGCCAGGCCAACGACGAGCTGCTCACCGTGTCGCTGCGCGTCGGCCGGCTGATGGCGCTGATGTTTCCCACCGTGATGCTCGTGGTCAACGTCTCGAGCGTCGCCGTGCTGTGGTTCGGCGGGCACCGCATCGAGAGCGGCTCGATGCAGATCGGCGCGCTCACCGCGTTCCTGGCCTACCTGCTGCAGATCCTGATGTCGGTCATGATGGCCACGTTCATGTTCATGATGGTGCCGCGCGCCGAGGTGAGCGCCGAGCGTATCTCCGAGGTCCTCGACACCGAGTCGAGCGTCCGCCCGCCACTCGAGCCGGTCTCCCCCGGCCGCGTGCACGGCGTGCTGGAGCTGAGCGGCGTCGAGTTCTGCTACCCCGGCGCGGAGAAGGCGGTGCTGCGCGACATCTCGCTGAGCGCGCGACCCGGTGAGACCACCGCCGTGATCGGCAGCACCGGCAGCGGCAAGACCACGCTGCTCAACCTGATCCCCCGGCTCATGGACGCCACCGCCGGCACCGTTCGCGTGGACGGCATCGACGTGCGCGAGCTCGACCCGGCCGTGCTCGCCTCTGCTGTCGGGATGGTGCCGCAGAAGCCGTACCTGTTCGCGGGCACGGTGGCGAGCAACCTGCGTTACGGCAACCCGGACGCCACCGACGAGGAGCTCTGGCACGCGCTGGAGGTGGCGCAGGGCAAGGACTTCGTGCAGAAGATGCCCGAAGGGCTCGCCTCCCCGATCGCCCAGGGCGGCACGAACGTCTCGGGCGGGCAGCGCCAGCGTCTCGCCATCGCGCGGATGCTGGTGCACAAACCGGAGATCTACTTGTTCGACGACTCGTTCAGCGCGCTGGACTACGCGACCGACGCGGCACTGCGCCGCGCGCTGACCGAAGAGACCCGCGAGGCGACGGTGGTCATCGTCGCCCAGCGCGTGAGCACCATCCGGGGCGCCGACCGCATCATCGTCCTCGACGACGGGCGCGTCGTCGGCACCGGAACCCACCACGAACTGATGGACGGCAACGAAACGTATCGGGAGATCGTGCTTTCGCAGCTGACCGAACAGGAGGCGGCGTGAGCGAGGAAGCGGGCACCAGCGGAGCCGTCGCGACCGAGGTCGGCGAGCGGCCGACGGCGGCGCGCAACAAGAACGTCGCTCCGGCCGCCGGGCCGGGGCGGTTCATGGCCGGCGGCATGCCGCCGGAGAAGGCCATGGACTTCAAGGGGTCGCTGGTCCGGCTGCTGCGTCTGCTGCGGCCGCAGCAGGCGGCGTTGATCGGGGTGCTGGTGCTCGGCACGGCGAGCGTCGCGCTGACCGTGATCGGGCCGAAGATCCTCGCGCGCGCCACCGACCTGATCTTCGCGGGCGTGATCGGCAAGAGCCTGCCCGCCGGCGTCACGAAGGACGCGGTGGTCGCGGGCCTGCGGGCCGAGGGCAACACGACCCTCGCGGACATCTTCTCCCGCGCCGACATCACGCCGGGCCAGGGCATCGACTTCACAGCCGTGGGCCAGGTACTGCTGCTCGTGCTGGCGCTGTACGTGGTCGCGTCGTTCTTCGGCCTGATCCAGGCGCGGCTCACGACGAGCCTCGTGCAGGGCGCGGTCTATTCGCTGCGCCGCGACGTCGAGGAGAAACTGGCGCGGCTGCCGCTGCGCTACTTCGACCGCCAGCCGCGCGGTGAGGTGCTCAGCCGCGTCACCAACGACATCGACAACCTCGCGCAGTCGCTGCAGCAGACGCTTTCGCAGATCGTCACCTCGGTGCTGACGGTGATCGGCGTGCTGGTCATGATGTTCCTGATCTCACCGCTGCTCGCGATCATCGCGCTGCTGACCGTGCCCGCGTCCGTGTTCGTCGCGGCCAAGATCGGCAAACGCGCGCAGCCGCAGTTCATCAAGCAGTGGGCGACGACCGGGAAGCTCAACGCGCACATCGAGGAGATGTACACCGGCCACTCGCTGGTGAAGGTCTTCGGCCGGCGCGAAGAGGCCGAAGCGACATTCCGCGAGCAGAACGACACGCTGTACAACGCGAGCTTCCGGGCGCAGTTCATCTCCGGCACGATCCAGCCGGCGATGATGTTCATCGGCAACCTGAACTACGTGCTGGTGGCCGTGATCGGCGCGCTGCGCGTGGCGTCGGGCAGCCTGACGCTGGGCGATGTGCAGGCGTTCATCCAGTACTCGCGCCAGTTCAGCCAGCCGGTGACGCAGATCGCGAGCATGGCGAACCTGCTGCAGTCGGGTGTCGCCTCGGCCGAGCGGGTGTTCGCGCTGCTCGACGCGAAGGAGCAGGACCCCGAACCGGCGGACCCGCAGCGCCCGGCCGTGGTCCACGGCAAGGTCGAGTTCCACGACGTGTCCTTCCGCTACCTCGAGGACACGCCGCTGATCGAGAACCTCTCGCTCACGGTGGAGCCGGGCCAGACGGTCGCGATCGTCGGCCCCACCGGCGCCGGCAAGACCACGCTGGTGAACCTTTTGATGCGGTTCTACGAGATCGACAGCGGGCACATCACGCTCGACGGCGTGGACATCGCGAAGATGGACCGCGAGGAGCTGCGCGACAAGACCGGCATGGTCCTGCAGGACGCGTGGCTGTTCGGCGGGACCATCGAGGAGAACATCGCCTACGGCGCCGACGACGTGACGCACGAGCAGGTCGTGGAAGCGGCCACGGCGACGTACGTGGACCGCTTCGTGCGCACGCTGCCCGACGGCTACGCCACGGTGATCGACGACGAGGGCGGCACGGTCAGCGCCGGTGAGAAGCAGCTGATCACGGTGGCGCGGGCGTTCCTCGCGAAGCCGGCCATCCTCATCCTCGACGAGGCGACCAGCTCCGTGGACACCCGCACGGAGGTGCTCATCCAGCACGCGATGAACTCGCTGCGCGAGGGCCGCACGAGCTTCGTGATCGCCCACCGCCTGTCCACGATCCGCGACGCCGACGTGATCCTGGTGATGGAGTCGGGCCGCATCGTGGAGCAGGGCGACCACGAAACCCTGCTGCACGCGGGCGGCGCGTACTCCCGCCTGTACGCGGCGCAGTTCGCCGAGGCGATGGCCGAGACAGACTGACCCGCCGGGCTGTCCGATCCGGGGCGGTGCCGCTGTGGTGAAACACGGCGGCGCCGCCCCGGATGCGTTCCCGGGGCCGGCTTCTACGGGCGAGGCACGTTGCGCAGGTTGGACTTCGCCAGCTGCAGCATCTTGCCGACCCCACCGCCGAGGACGGTGCGGCTCGCGGCGAGCGCGAAGCCGCGCACCTGGGCGGCGGTGATGTTCGGCGGGATCGACAGCGCGTTGGGGTCGGTCACGACGTCGAGCACCGCGGGGCCGTCGTGGTCGAGGATCTCGCGGATGCCCTCGCGTACGTCGGCCGGCTTCTCGACCCGGCGCGAGTGCAGGCCGGCCGCGCGCGCGATGGCGGCGAAGTCGACGGAGTCGTGGTCGGTGCCGAACTCGGGCAGGCCGTCCACGAGCATCTCGAGCTTCACCATGCCGAGCGAGGAGTTGTTGAACACCACGGCTTTCACGGGCAGCGCGTGGGTCTTCAGCGTGAGCAGCTCCCCCATCAGCATCGCCAGCCCGCCGTCGCCGCACATCGCCACGACCTGGCGGCCCGGCGCGGCCGACTGCACGCCGATGGCGTGCGGCAGGGCGTTGGCCATGCTGCCGTGCACGAACGAGCCGATCAGCCGGCGCCGGCCGTTGGGCGTGACGTAGCGGGCCGCCCAGACGTTGCCCATGCCGGTGTCCACGGTGAACACCGCGTCGTCGGCCGCCTCCTCGTCGAGGATGTCGGCCACGTACTCCGGGTGCAGGGGCACGCGCTGCGCGACGTCGCTGGTGTAGGCGTCGACCACGCGCTGCAGGCTGCGTTCGTGCTTGTGCAGCATGGTGTGCAGGAACGAGCGGTTTTCTCGCCGCCGAAGCCGCGGCAGGGCGGCGCGGATCGTGGCGCCGACGTCGCCCAGCACGCCGAACTCGAGCACCGAGCGGCGGCCGATGCGAGCCGGGTCGATGTCCACCTGCACGGTGTTGCGCTGAGGCAGGAACGTGTCGTACGGGAAGTCGGTGCCGAGCAGCAGCACGAGGTCGGCCTCGTGCATCGCGTCGTAGCAGGAGCCGTAGCCGAGCAGGCCGCTCATGCCGACGTCGAACGGGTTGTCGTACTGCACGTACTCCTTGCCCCGCAAGGAATGCCCGACCGGCGCGCCGATCGTGTCGGCCAGGGCGAGGAGATCTTCGTGGGCGTCGCGGCAGCCCGCGCCGGCCATGATCATCACCTTCTCGGCGCGGTTGATCCGCTCCACGAGCCGGTCGACGTCGGCCGCGGCCGGCACGATGGCCGGTGGAGTACCGAGCGACGCCGACACCCCCGTCTCGTTCACGGCCGACTCGTGCGAGACGTCGCCGGGCAGCACCAGCACGGCGGCGCCGCGCCGGCCCACGGCGTTCTGCACCGCGATCCGCGCGAGCCGCGGCATCTGCTCGGGGCCGCTCACCAGCTCGCAGTAGTGCGAGCACTCCGCGAACAACTGCTGCGGATGCGTCTCCTGGAAGAAGCCGGTGCCGATCTGCGTCGACGGGATGTGCGACGCGAGCGCGAGCACCGGCGCGCCCGAGCGGTGCGCGTCGTAGACCCCTTGCAGCAGGTGCAGGTTGCCGGGACCGCAGCTGCCCGCGCACACGGCCAGCTCACCCGTGAGCTGCGCCTCCGCGGCCGCGGCGAACGCACCGGCCTCCTCGTTGCGCACGTGCACCCAGTCGATCCCGCCGCGGGCCGAGCCGCCGGTGCGGCGTACGGCGTCCACCACGGGGTTGAGGCTGTCGCCGACCACGCCGTAGATGCGGCGCACGCCGGACTGCACGAGAACGTCGACCAGCTGGTCGGCCACGGTCGCCATGAGCGGTCCTTTCCCTCGGTTCCCCGGCAGTCTCGCACCTCTCGGCAAACGTCGCTCGCCCTTGACAACTATTCTTGTCAATGACACGGTGGGTTTCCGTCAGGTGAGGAGGAACCGGTCATGACCCACGAGTTCGACGTAACCAAGCAGGTCCGTCTGCCCACGCCCCCGGAGGCCGTGTGGGACGCCGTGGCCACGGGACCGGGCATCGACTCGTGGTTCATGGGCAAGCACGAGGTCGACGTGCAGGCGCGGCGGGTCCGCTTCGCCATGGGCGAGTTCACCAGCGAAGCCGAGATCACCACCTGGGACCCCCCGCGGCGGTTCGCCTACCGCGCCACGCCGGCGCCCGACGGCAGCTTCGACGCGTTCGAGTTCCTCGTGGAGGCCGCCGAGGGCGGCACGTCGGTGCTGCGCTTCATCCACCACGGCTTCACCGCGCAGGATTGGGGCGAGGAGTACCACGAGGGTTTCAGCCACGGCTGGGACATGTACCTGCATACGCTCGGCCAGCTCCTGCGGTACTTTCCCGGCCGCCGCGCGCGGTTCGTTCTCGCCGCCGGTCCGGAGTCCTCGGCTTCGCTCGAAGCCTGGACGAAGCTGGTGCGCGCGCTGGGCCTGCCGGAGGTGCCCGAGGTCGGGCAGCCGGTGCGGTTCGCGGTCGACGGCGTGGGGACCGTCGACGGGATCCTCGACTACACGACCCCGCACTACGCGGGCATCCGGACCCCGGACGCGCTCTACCGCTTCCACGAGCGGTCCGTGCTGGGGATGCCGATCGCGATCGGGCACCACCTGTTCGCCGGCGACGCCGACGTCGAACAGGAAGGCAAGGCCTGGCAGGCGTGGCTGGAGCGCGTACTGGCGTGAGCGGCGCCAAGGTGGGCGCGCACCCTGAGGGACGGGGGTGCCACGTCTGCGATGGCGGACGAACTCGCCGAACGCCGGTGCCGACGCGCACTCGGCCAGGCTCCCGAACCGCTCCCCGAGCACCCTGGCGACCGCCACCCTGTCGACGAACATCCCGTCGAGAACCGTGGCGTGTTCGTGGTCGCGGCTGCACTGGGACTTCCGGCTCGAACGCGGCGGGGTGCTCACGTCGTGGGCCGGCCCGCGCGGCCTGCCCGCTCCCCCGGCCGCGGGCGGCTCGCGATCCGCATCGACGACTGGCCGGTGGACTACGCGGACTTCGAAGGCGAGATCCCGGCGGGCGAGTACAGCGCTAGTACGGCGCGGGGACGGTCGAGGTGTGGGACCGCGGCCGCTACGAAACCGTGCACTGACACGTGCACCGCATCGAGTTCGTGCTGTACGGCGAACGGCTGCTGGGCCGCTACGAACTCGACCACGGTGCCGGATCGGCGGACGGCTGGCGGCTGCGTCCGCCTCGACCCCGCCGAGCCCTGTCACGAGGACACACCGAGGTTCCTCGCACCGATCCGATGCCCGCGCACCCGGGCCGCATGCCCTCCATCGCCGGGGACGACGACTGGGCGTACGAGTTCGCGTGGCCGGGCCGTCGCACCCTCGTGCGCACGGGCGGCGCGGGCGCCGGCCGTCGACGAAACCGGCGCCGACGTGACCGCGCGCTACCCGGAACTTCGTGGTCTCGCCGCGCAACCCGGGTCCACGAAAGCGTTGCTGGACGGGCAGATCGTGGTCTTCGCCGCGGGCCGGCCCGACCCCGACGGGCTGCGCCGCCGCACGTAAGCCGACCCCGGCGCGGCGCGCCGACTCGGGGACGGCAACCTTCGTCGTCTCCGACGCGCTGCACCTCGACGGCCGCTCGCGGCTCGACCTGCCCTACGGTCGAGCGCCGCGCGCTGCTCGACGATCTGGGTCTCGCCGGCGACCACTGGCAGGTGTCGCCGACCCACTTCGGCGATGGCGGCTTGGTCGCGGCGAGCCGCGACCACGGCCTGCCCGGCCTTTTCTCGCGAAACGCCGGAGCAGCCCGTACCAGCCTGGCCGGGCGAACACGGACTGGCTGTTCGTGGCGTCCCCGGACGTGCGCCGGGTGCTCATCGCCGGCTGGCGCCCCGGCGGCGGCCGGCGAGCGGGGACTTTCGGCTCACTGCTGCCGGCCGTGCCCGACGGCGCGGACCTGCGCTATGCGGGCAACGTCGGAGTCGGCTTCTCGCAGGAGAAACTCGGCTGCCTCGCCGTTGCGCTCGCGGAGCTGGCACACCGCGGCCGCCGTTCGCCGACGTGCCCTGCCACCCCCGCGCGCTCTGGGTGCGGCCCGTGCTCGCCGCGAAGGTCGTGCACGAGCCGAAGTCCGCGCCACGCTGGCGCGGGCTGCTCAGCGAGCCCGGGTGGCCGGGCGGCGCAGGCACAGCGCGATGCCGGCCAGCAGCACGACGGCACCCGCGATGATGTTGCCCGTCAACGCTCCGGCCGACGGCGCGGTCTCGTCGCCGTAGCGCAGGACCAGCGGGGACACCGCGGCCCAGGCACCGAGCACCGGCAGGATCCACGTGAGCGCCTGCGGGCGGGCGGTGCGCGCGCGCACGGCGGCGAGCACGATGATCGCCAGACCGGCCACCGTGTTGCTGATCGCGAGCTCGGCCGCGCCGCCGAACCGCGCCAGCCACGGGCCGATGATCAAGTACAGACCAGCCAGCACGGCCAGCCCCGCGGCGCCGCCGACCAGTGCGCCGACTGCGCCGCTCCCGCCGGCGCGTTCGGTCGTGGTGGACATCCCGGATCACCTCGCCGTAGTCGCGTTCCCTTGATCGGGTTCACCGGTGGGGTACCCACGATCGGCGTGGCTCGCACGGACCCGGGTGATCCCCACCCGTTCGGCGGCCGGTCAGGCGCGGGCGGCCGCGCAGGCGTCCACGAGCCGCGGCCGCACGTCGAGGGCCTCGGCGGCGCCGGTGACGTCGAAGACCCGCAGCACGAGCCGTCCGGTCGCGACCACGGACAACGCGGGGCGCGTGCGGCTCGTCTCCTCCAGCACGCGCAGGCCGGCGCAGCTGAGGAACCCGACGCGGGAGAGGTCGACCACGAGCTTCTGCCCCACCACGCACGCTTCGGCCAGCACGGTCCGGAAGTCGCCGACGGAGGCGGCGTCGATCTCGCCCGCGGCGGTGACGAGCACGAGGTCGTCGTCGCGGACGGTGGTCAGGAGGGTGAGGCCGGAATCCCCTCGGCGCTGGGGCATTGGCCTGACGGTACGCGCTCCTCCGGCCCGGTCAACCCCCGCGCGGCGCGCAGGTGGGCGACCTCACTAGTCACCCAGAGTGAGTGAACGGCCGCGGAACGGTCATCGGTGCTGCTGGGCCGGGGGCTGCCCATCGCCCTCAGTGGTGGGCAGCCCCCGGCGGCCCGCTCGGATGAGGCGAACGGAGGGTCCGATCAGCCGCCGTGGTTGCTCGGGTGTCACGCACTCGTCCAGCGGCGAAGAGCGATGCGCGAACGGTCCCTTCGCGCCGGAGCTCCGGCTCAGGCGTGCGCGAGCAGCTTCGCCTTCAGGTCCGGCCGGTCGGCCAGGACGTTGTCGCCCAGGGCGTGTTCCAGCAACGGCTTCAACGCACCGTGCGGGGCGCTCGACCAGTCGAGCGGACCCAGCGGCGGCTCCGGGTCGTATTCGATGCCGAACTGGACGGTGCGGGCGACGTCGGGGCCGGCGAGGCGGTCGACGAGGTGCAGGGCCAGGTCGATGCCCGCCGAGACGCCCGCGGCGGTGATCACGGAGCCCGCGTCGACCCAGCGGCGGGCGACCGGGGTGGCGCCGAAGGCGCGCAGGAGGTCGCGGAACATCCAGTGGGTGGTGGCCTCGCGGCCGTCGAGGAGGCCGGCTTCGCCGAGGAGCAGGGCGCCTGTGCAGACGGATGTCATCAGCTCGGCCGTGCGCGCGGTCTTGGCCAGGTAGCCGATCAGCGGCCGGTTCGCGAGCGCCTCCAGGGTCGGCGCGGAGCCGCCCGGGACGAGGACGCCGTAGGGCTCGCGGACGTCGGCGAAGGTGTGGCTGGGCGCGATCCGCAGGGGCGTGTCGGTGCCGATCGGGTCGAGGGTCTCGCCTACGACCACCACGCGGAAATCCTGATCCGCCATGGCGAACGCGCTCAGCACCTGGAGCGGGCCCACGAGGTCGAGCACCGTCAGGCCGGGGTAGAGGACAAAGGCGAACGTTTTTTCGGTCATGCGTCCCACCGTCCCTCGCGGGCGCGCGAACGGGCTCGCGATGTCCGGAATCCTGCGAACCATGTCGATCGGCCTGCTGACCTGCTAACGTTCGATCATGCCGGGGCCAGCACGGCAGGTCGTGATCGTCGGGTACCCCGACGCCGAGCTGCTCGACATCGCGTGCGTCTCCGACGCGCTCGACGCCGCCAACCGGCTCGGCGCGCGCCCGGGCTACACCCTGCGACTGGCCACTGTGGACGGACACCCGTTCCGCTGCCAGTCCGGCATCACGCTGACGCCCCACGTGCGGCTGGACCAGGTTTCGGGGCCGCTGCACACGATCGTCGTCTCCGGCGGCCTCGGCCACCGCGCGGCGGCGGGCGACGAACGCCTGCTCGAACACGTCCGCCGGCTCTCCCGGCACAGCACGCGCACCGCGTCGGTCTGCACCGGCTCGACCGTGCTCGCCGCCGCCGGCCTGCTGAGCGGCCGCCGCGCGACCACGCACTGGGCGTACGCGGCGCAGCTCGCCGCGAAATACCCGTCGGTGACCGTGGACCCGGTGCCGCTGTTCATCCGCCACGGCGACGTCTACACCTCCGCCGGCGTCACCAGCGGGCTCGACCTCGCGCTGGCGTTCGTCGAGGAGGACCACGGCCCGACACTCGCCCGCGAAGCCGCCCGAGCCCTCGTGACCTACCTACAGCGGCCCGGCAACCAGGCCCAGATGAGCATGTTCCTGTCCGGCCCGCCGCCCGAGCACCGGCAGGTGCGCGACCTCACCGCGTTCGTCGCCGAACACCTGGGCGAGGACCTCGGCACGCCCGTGCTGGCCCGGCAGGCGGGCATCAGCACCCGCCAGCTGACCAGGTTGTTCGACGCGCATCTCGGCACCACGCCCGGCAAATACGTGCGCACCGTCCGGGCAGAGCACGCCGCCCGGCTGCTCGCGGGCACCGACCTGCCCCTGGCCGCCATCGCCCGCCGCTGCGGCTTCGGCTCCACCGAGACGCTGCGCCAGGCCTTCCTAGACCACTTCGACACCCCGCCGTCCGCCTACCGCCGCGTGCACCTGCGCCAGGCGCTCGGCTGAGCGAAACGCCGGAATCGACCGGGTCGTCCCCACCCGGTACGGGTGACGGCCACGGCGTGAGTGCAGGATGTGCGCCGTGGCACCGCCCGACTACCCCGACGACGTCGACGACACCGGCCCCATCCGCCGAGTGGCCGGCGACCCCGCTGCTCCTCCGGCGTCCGGGGCCCGGCCGCGCCGCCCCCGCACGGGAGACGAGCCCCGCTGGCCCGGAGCGGAAGAACAGGTGCGCCGAGCCACGCCCCGCTCCGGCGACCACCCCGTCGGCCGCCGCACGGGAGAAACCCAGCCACCACGCCGCTCCGGCGAGACTCCCCCGCCGGCCGGCCGCCGCACCGGCGACACGCCCCCGCGGGCGAGTCGCCACGCCGACGGAACCCCGCCGGCCGGCCGAACCGGGCAACCTCCGCTGTCTTCGCGCCACGCCGACGGAACCCCACCACCCGCCGGCCGCCGCACCGGCGAAACCCCGATCCCCCCACGTCGCCGCGGCGAGACCCCTCCGCCGACCGGCCGCCGGGGCGCCCCACCTTCGCGCCGTACCGGCGAAACTCCGGTGCCGCCCGCACGCCCAGCGGAGGCACGAGGTCGCCGCACCGGCGAAACCCCGCTGCCCCACGCCGACGGCGGCTCGTCGTCCGCGGGCCGCCAGAGCCGCGAAACCCCACTTCCACCCTCCCGTCGCACCCAGGGACAAGCACGCCGCGACGGCGAAACCTCGCGCGTCACAAACGATTCCCCGTCACCCGACGCCGAAGCGGCCCGGCCGGCCACCGGCCGGCGCTCCGGCGACACACCGCCCCCCACCGGCCGCCGCCCCCGCACCATCGCGAGCCCGGACGAAGCGCCGGAACCCGCCGAACCGCCCGCACGCAAGGGCCTCCGCGCCGCCCTCACCGCGCAGGCACACGGCCACGGTCATGGACACGGCCATGGCCCAGCCGCCCCCGCCTCCACCCGCGTCCGCAAGCTCGTCATGTGGCTGCTCGTCCCGCTCGCTCTCGCGACGGTCGTCGGCATGGTCGTGCTGTACCCGTGGGGCAAGGCGTCGCCGACGAGTGTGGTGCCGCAGGGCACGCCGGTGCAGGCGTTGATCACGGCGACCGTCACGGGGCCGTGCCTCGCGAACGGCCAGGTGCAGGTCGGGGCCGACACCGACCCCGACCAGAAGCCGTGCCTCACCGTCGACCTGACGATGACCGACGGCCCGGGCGACGGGAAACCCCTGCAGCTCATCGTGCCGATCGAGCCGAGCACGCCGCGCTTCTCCACCGGCGACAAGGTGGTCCTCGCCTACAACGGCGGCAACGCCACCGACCCGGCGTCGTTCCAGCTCGTCGATTTCCAGCGCGGCACGCCGCTCGTGCTGCTGGCCGCGCTGTTCGCCCTCGCGGTGCTGGTGCTCGGTCGCTGGCAGGGGCTCGCGGCGCTCGTCGCGCTGGTGCTGAGCTTCGTGGTGATCGTGCTGTTCGTGCTCCCCTCGATCCTCGCCGGCGAGAACCCGCTCCTGGTCGCGATCGCGGGCGCCGGCGCGATCATGTTCGTCGCGCTGTACCTGACGCACGGGCTGTCGGCGAGAACGTCGGTGGCTGTGCTCGGCACATTGGTCAGCCTCGCGCTGATCGGGATCCTGTCGGCGATCTTCTCCGTGGGTGCCTCGCTCACCGGCCTCGACGACAGCACGTCCACGCTCATCGGCTCACTCGGCCACGGCATCGACGCGCGCGGCCTGCTGCTCGCCGGCGTCGTGATCGGCGCGCTCGGTGTGCTCGACGACGTGACGGTGACGCAGACCAGCGCCGTCTGGGAGCTGCGGCGCGCGAACCCTTCGCTGGGGTGGCGGGAACTCTATCGCTCGGGCCTGCGCATCGGCCGCGACCACGTGGGCTCGGCCGTGAACACCCTCGTGATGGCCTACGCCGGCGCCGCGCTGCCGGTGCTGCTGTACTCGTCGATCTCCGGCGTCGGGCTCGGCGCGCTGCTCGGCAGCGAGGACATCGCGTCGGAGATCATCCGCACGCTCGCGGGGTCCGTGGGCATCGTCGCGGCGGTCCCCGTGACGACGGTCCTGGCGGCGCTGATCGCGGCGCGCGAGCCGGTCGACCACCTCTTGAGCACCACGGATGGCCCCTCGGCACACCAGTAACACGAGCGAGCCCCGGCGGGAACCGGACCCGGTGGCTGCGGTACGAAGTCCGCGACCGAGGCGAGTACGTCCGTACCCGAGGAGGGGTCGTGTTCTCAGCCGTACTGGTGGGACCGCGGGTCACCATGCACCTGGTCCGGCGGTTGTTGGCGGCCTTGCCGGAAGCGGCCGAGGCCGTCCCGCGGATCGCGAGCGCGCTCGACGACGTGCGGGCGACGCTGCGCCATCTCGAGCGACTGCTCGCCTACGTCGCCGAAGAACTGCCGGACCTCGCCGACCAGGTGGAGCAGATCCGCGCTCGCGTCGACGGCATGGACGAAGTCCCGAAGGACGGCGTCACTCCAGCGTCGCGACGAAGCGGCTGACGGCCTCCATCGGGAACCGCTGGATGTAGCGCCCGGCCGGGGCGGCCGACGCGAGCCGGTACAGCGGCCGCTCGGCCACGGCGTCGCCCCGCGCTTCCGACCGCAGCTCCGCCACCAGCAGCTCGGAGAACACCAGCCCGTTGGCCTCGGTGTTGTTCAGCAGCGCGTCGGCGACCCGGCGCAGCTGCAGCGCGCCCAGCTCGCGCCCGCCCGTGCCGGCGAACACGGCGAGGTCGACCTTCACCGTCTTGCGCCGCTTGCCCGCGTTCACGAGCAGACTCACCGTGCGGGTGCCGCGCACGTCGCCGATGACGATGTCGAGCCGCTCCGCCTCGACGAGCCCGATGCGCCGGATGCCCCACGTACGCACGACCAATGTCGTGCCTTCGAGCCAGATCCGGCGCCGCAGTGTGTAAAGGACGATGTACAGCAAGGGAAGCGCCACGATCACCGCGACGATCAGCCCCACCAGCTGCCCGCCGATCAGCCCTGCGATGCCACCGAACGCCGCGGCCACGATCACCGCGCCGACGAAACCGGACCATGCGCGCCGGCGCGTGAGCTTCGCGTCCTCGGCGAACAGCGGCAGCCGTTCCGGTGCGCCCTTGACGCCGTCCTGCTCGGTCATGCCCGTCACGCCTCCGCCGCCGTGAGCGCGGGGTTGGTCGCGCGTTCGCGCCCGATGGTCGTGGCGGGCCCGTGGCCCGGCAGCACGACGGTGTCGTCGGGCAGGGTCAGCAGCTTCGTGCGCAACGATCTCTCCAGTTCGGCGCCGGAGCCGTCGGAGCGCCCGATCGACCCGGCGAACAGCGTGTCCCCCGTGAGCACCAGCCTGCCACCTTCGCTCGCCTGCACGGCGAAAGCCACCGACCCCGGCGTGTGGCCGGGCACGGCCACGACCTCGAGCGCCAGGCCCGCCTCTTCGAGCGGGCCTTCGGCCAGCGGCACCGACGGTCCCGCGAACCACTCGTGGTCGGCCGGGTGCAGGTGCAGTGGGAGATCGTGGCCGGCAGCGCCGGCGACGTGGTCGGGGTGACCGTGGGTGGCGAGCAGCGCGACCGGCGTGAGCCCGTGCTCGGCCAGCGCGGCCGCGAGCGGTGGGGCGGACTCCTGCCCGGGGTCCACCACCACGCACCCGCCGCCGGGTGCCGGGGCGAGCAGGTAGCAGTTCGCGCGCAGCGGCCCCGCGGCGAATCCGACGACGAGCACCAAACCCCTCCTGTCCCGGCGTTGGCGAAGCGGCGCCGATCACGATCGGATCGAGACTAGCGGCCCCTGTACAGAGTCCTCACAGGCTGTGCCCATACACTGCCGCTACCTCAGACGTGTGACATCGAGCCTGAACTGGAGGGCGGGTGGCGACCAACCAGCAGCGCCGTGAAGCCGCTAAGCGGAAACTCGAGCGGCAGATCGAGCGCCGGCGGGACCGGGCCAAGCGACGCAAGATCGTGGGCGCTGGAGTGGTCGGCGGTGTTGTTCTCATCGTGGCCGGGGTAGTCGTGTGGGTTGTGAACAGCGGCGGTGGCGACGACAGCACGGCGGCCGCCAGCCCGCCGCCGTCGAGTTCGGCCCCGCCGGTGCCGACCGTCGGCCAGATCCCGACGCAGCGCACCGCGCTGCCGACGCGGCCGAAGGCCCTGCCGAACCCGACCACGTGCACGTACCCGGCCGACACGAACAGCGCGCCGCCGCCGAAGAAGACCACGCCGCCGGACGGCAAGAACGTGGCGTCGCAGGGCAAGGTCGACATCACGATGAAGACCACCGCCGGCGACATCCCGATCACGCTCGACCGCGCACTCGCGCCGTGCACCGTCGAGGCCTTCGTGAGCCTGGCGAAGCAGGGTTTCTACACCGACACGATCTGCCACCGCCTCGGCGTCACCGACCTGCAGATGCTGCAGTGCGGCGACCCGAACGCCAAGGGCGACGTGACGACCGACGGCACCGGCGGCCCCGGCTTCACCATCCCGGACGAGTTCATCGACGGCGAGAAGTACGGCCGCGGCATTCTCGCCATGGCGAACACGGGCCAGCCCAACTCGGGCGGCAGCCAGTTCTTCATGGTCTACGGCACCGCCGAGCTGCCCCCGAACTACACCATCTTCGGCAGTATTTCCGACGAAGGCCTCAAGGTCCTGGACTCGATCGCCAAGACGGGCATCGGCACCGTCGGCCAGGACGGCGCGACCGGTGAGCCGAAGAAGCAGGTCAAGTTCACGGCCGTGAACGTCGCGGCCTGAGTGTTTTTCCCGTTCGAGCTGAACGGCGCCGAACCCGGCGCCGTTCAGCTCGCTCGCGTTCTGGGCGGCTACAGCCACTTCACCGCGATGCAGGTCCGCGACGGCCGGGTCCGCGGCCTCGCCCTCCACCTCACGCGGCTGGCCACGAGCACCCGGCTGCTGTTCGACAGCGAACTCGACCTCGACCGGGTCCGCGGCTACGTCCGCAAGCTCGTCGCCGGGCGGGGCGCGCTGTCGGTGCGCGTGCTCATCTCTTCCCGCTCCAACGAAGAAGATCCGGTCATGGAGCCCGAAATCCTCGTGCGCACCGGTCCCCCGCGTGAGCACGTCGCCGACCCGATCCGGCTGAGGTCCGTGCGGTACCAGCGCGACCTGCCCGAGGTGAAGCACACCGGCACGTTCGGCCTGATCCACCACTCGCGCCAGGCCGTGCTCGCGGGCTACGACGACGCGGTGTTCATCGACCACAGTGGACACCTCAGCGAAGCGTCCGTCTGGAACCTCGGGTTCCTCGAAGGCGACACCGTGGTGTGGCCCGAAGCAGCGGTGCTGCCGGGCATCACCTACCTCCTGCTGAAGAAACGGCTGGCCGTCGCCGGGGTCGCGCAGGTGACCCGCCGGGTCCGCCCCCACGAGCTGCCCGGCTTCGACGCCGGGTTCCTCACCAACTCCGAGACCGTGGGCCGGCCGGTCGCGTCCGTCGACGGTGTGGTGCTGCGCAACGACCCCGCGGCCGCACGGCTGCTCACCGAGGCGTACGAAAGCACGCCGTGGGACGAGATCTGAGTGTCCGTCACCGGTGCGTGAACTTCGGCGGCCGGCGGTTCAGGAACGCGTCGACGCCCTCCGCGTAGTCCTCGCCGTGCAGTGCGGCCAGGCGGATGGCGTCCACTTCGTCGTCCGGGTGTTGCTGCCCGCCGGCGATCTTCTCGATGATGCGGTTCATTCCGCGAATCGAGGCCTGCGAGCGGGAGCAGAGGGTGCCCACGAAGGCCGCGGTGGCTGCGGCGAGGCCTTCCCCCGAGTGGAGGTCGTTGACGAGGCCGATCTCGCGGGCGCGCACGGCGTCGACGAGCTCGCCCGACAGCAGGAGGTACTTGGCGTTCGCGGGGCCGACCAGGGAGACCAGCAGGCGCGTCGAGTCGAAGTGGAAGACGATGCCCAGCTTGGCGGGCGTGATGCCGAAGCGCGCGTCTTCTGAGGCGAAGCGGAAGTCGCACGCCACGGACAGCTGGCAACCGCCGCCGATGCAGTTGCCCTGGATCATGGCGACCGACGGTTTGCGCATCGAGGTCAGGGCGGCCACGGCGCCGTCGACGGCCTTGTCGTAGGTGGCCGCGCCGTCGGCGGTGGAGCGCAGATCGCGGAACTCGCTGATGTCGGCGCCGGCTGAGAAGTGCTTGCCCGCGCCCGTGAGCACGAGGACCTTGAGCGCCGGGTCGTCCTCGACCTCGGCCACGACGTCCGGGATCGCCGACCACATGCCGTAGGTGATGGCGTTCATCTTCTCCGGCCGGGCGAACGTCAGGCGCGCGACTTCGCCGTCGCGCGTGAACTCGAATCCGTCGGTCATGCCAGCACCCTAGCGGGATCGCCCTGCGCGAAACCCGCGTCTGTGACCAGCTCCCCGCGCTAGCGGGACGCCCATGGGGATGATCGAGGTCGACGGCGTGCGGTTCGGCTACGACGAGGCCGGCCAAGGCCCGCCCGTGGTGCTCCTGCACGCCGGGCTCGCCGATCGGCGCATGTGGGACCACCAGTTCGCGGCCTTGGCCGAGCACCATCGCGTGATCCGCTACGACCGCCGCGGCCACGGCGACTCGCAGGCGGCCGAAGGCACCGTTTCCCACCACCGTGACCTGCTCGCGGTCATGTCCGCGCTCGGCATCGACCGGGCCGCGCTCGCCGGCTCGTCGATGGGCGGCGCCTACGCGCTCGACGCCGCACTGGCCGCGCCCGACCGCGTCACCCGTCTCGTGCTCATCGGCGCCGGACTGTCCGGGCACGAGTGGCCCGAACCGATCGCCTCGGAAAGCCGCGAGGCCATGCTCGCCGCTGTACCGCTGGAGAAGCTCGCGCGCTACCTGGCCCACACCGCCGAACGCATCGACGAGGAGGACGTCCGGGCGATCGCCGACGCCAACGTCCGCTACCTCGTCGTTGGTCCACATCGGACACGAACAGACGTCGACCAGGACTTCTACGCCCGAGCCCTCGAACTGTGCGAGAGCGTCCACCGCCGCGAGTGGAGTAATCCTAAGTGGACGGAGGACATCCCCGACACCCGCCACCGCCTCGGCGAAATCACCGCACCCACGCTGGTGATCATCGGCCGGGAAGACGGCTCGGGACTGCTCGAACTCGCCGACAAGTTCGAGCGGGAAATCCCCGGGGCGACCCGGTTCGACCTGCCCGGCACCGGCCACCTGCCCCCGATGGAGCGCCCCGCCGAAGTGACCGAGGCGCTCCGCTCGTGGTTTCGGGGTCAGGAAGCCGACGTGACCCGGTAGACGTCGTACACGCCCTCGACGCCCCGCACCACCTTCAGCACGTGGCCGAGGTGCTTCGGGTCGCCCATCTCGAACGAGAACCGGCTCACGGCCACGCGGTCACGCGAGGTCGTGACCGACGCCGAGAGGATGTTGACCTTCTCGTCGGCCAGCACCTTGGTGACGTCGGACAGCAGCCGGTGCCGGTCGAGCGCCTCGACCTGGATGGCCACCAGGAACACCGACGAGGACGACGGCGCCCACTCCACCTCGACCAGCCGCTCGGGCTGGGTGCGCAGGTCGTCGGCGTTGGTGCAGTCCGTGCGGTGCACGCTCACCCCGCCGCCGCGCGTGACGAACCCGAGGATCTCGTCGCCCGGCACCGGGGTGCAGCAACGCGCGAGCTTCGCCCACACGTCGCTGGCGCCCTTCACGATCACGCCGACGTCGTTGGACCCGCGTCGCCGCGTGACCGTGGACGGGGTGGCCCGCTCGGCGAGCTCCTCCTCCGCCTCGTCGACACCGCCGATGAGCGCCACCAGCCGCTGCACCACGTGCTTCGCGCTGGTGTGGCCCTCCCCCACGGCCGCGTACAGCGAGGAGATGTCGCCGTGGCGCAGCTCCTTGGCCACCGAGCCCATGGACTCCGCCGAGACGAGCCGCTGGATGGGCAGCCCGACCTTGCGGATCTCCTTGGTGATGGCCTCCTTGCCCGCGTCGATCGCCTCGTCGCGGCGCTCCTTCGCGAACCACTGGCGGATCTTCGCGCGCGCCTTCGGCGAACCGGCGAACTGCAGCCAGTCGCGGCTCGGGCCGGCGTTCTCCGCCTTCGAAGTGAAGATCTCGACGTTCTCGCCGTTCTCCAGCTTGCGCTCGAGAGCCACGAGACGGCCGTTCACGCGGGCGCCGATGCAGCGGTGGCCCACCTCGGTGTGCACGGCGTAGGCGAAGTCGACCGGGGTCGAGTCCGCCGGCAGGGTGATCACGTCGCCCTTGGGCGTGAACACGAAGATCTCGCGTGCGGCCAGCTCGTAGCGCAGCGACTCGAGGAAGTCACCCGGGTCCGCGGCCTCACGCTGCCAGTCGAGCAGCTGGCGCATCCACGCGATCTCGTCGACGTCCATCGAGTTGCCGCTGTGGGTGCCCTTGGTTTCCTTGTACCGCCAGTGTGCCGCGATGCCGTACTCGGCCGTGCGGTGCATCTCGTAGGTGCGGATCTGCACTTCCAGCGGCTTGCCGTCCGGGCCGATCACGGTGGTGTGCAGCGACTGGTACACGCCGAACCGCGGCTGGGCGATGTAGTCCTTGAACCGGCCGGGCACGGGCTGCCACAGCGCGTGGACGACACCCATGGCGGCGTAGCAGTCGCGCACGTCCTCCACGAGGATCCGCACGCCCACCAGATCGTGGATGTCGTCGAGGTCGCGCCCGCGCACGATCATCTTCTGGTGGATCGAGTAGTAGTGCTTCGGCCTGCCCTCGACCTTGGCGGTGATCCGCGACGACACGAGGTTGCTCGTGAGGTCGGCGATCACCTTGCGCAGGTACGTGTCACGCGAGGGCGCGCGGTCGGCGACCAGGCGCACGATCTCGTCGTACTTCTTCGGCTGCAGGATCGCGAACGCGAGGTCTTCGAGCTCCCACTTCACCGTCGCCATGCCGAGGCGGTGGGCCAGCGGGGCGAGCACCTCCAGCGTCTCGCGGGCCTTGCGAGCCTGCTTCTCCGGCGGGAGGAAGCGCATGGTGCGCATGTTGTGCAGCCGGTCGGCCAGCTTGATCACGAGCACCCGCGGGTCCTTCGCCATGGCGATGACCATCTTGCGGATCGTCTCGGCCTCGGCCGACATGCCGAGCTTCACCTTGTCCAGCTTGGTGACGCCGTCGACGAGCTCGCCGACCTTGTCGCCGAAGTCGGCCTTCAGCTGGTCGAGCGAGAAGCCCGTGTCCTCCACGGTGTCGTGCAGCAGCGCCGCCACCAGCGTGGTGGTGTCCATGCCCAGCTCGGCGAGGATCGTGGCCACGGCGAGGGGGTGCGTGATGTACGGGTCACCGGACTTGCGCCGCTGGTCGCGGTGCAGCTCCTCCGCGACGTCGTAGGCACGTTGCAGCAGCGCGAGGTCCGCATTGGGGTGCAGCTCGCGGTGGATGACGGCGAGCGGCTCGAGCACCTGCTTCACGGGCGCGGCCCGCTGGGCCGTGATGCGGCGGGCCAGACGGGCCCGCACCCGGCGGGTCGCCGACGGGTTGGGCGCGGCCCCGTTTGCCTTCGGCGGCGGCACCGACTGCGCACCGCGCGCACCGGAGCCATCCTTCGCGGGCACCGGCTTGGCGGGCACCCCGGCGTCGAGCTCTTGGCTCACCCGCACCTCCTGCTGCTCGTGCGGCCTTCGAACCCCCAGGGTAGCCGTTCGACCGCGTGGCCTCGCCGCCTACGTCCGATCGGCAGACGGCGCGCCGCCGAACACCGGCGGAGCCACGTTTTCTTCAACGCCGCGCGAGCGCCCCGGCTTCCCGGCCGTTCGTGCTGGTGACGCGGGGTCAGACGACCTGCAGCGCCTCGACCCGGCGACCCGCCAGCACGCCACGACCGCCCAGCGCCGCGAGCTCCAGCACCACCGACACGCCGTCGACCACGGCACCGACGTCTTCGAGCAGCTTGGCCGTCGCGGCGACCGTCCCGCCGGTGGCGAGTACGTCGTCGATCACGCCGACTCGCCGGCCGGGGTGCACGACGTCGGCCGGCAGCTCGACGCTCGCCGTGCCGTACTCGAGGGCGTAGTCGACCCGGCCGGCCACCGACGGCAGCTTGCCGGGCTTGCGGATGAGCACCACGCCGAGGCCGCGGGCGTACCCGACGGCCGCGGCGAGCAGGAACCCGCGGGCCTCGACGCCGGCCAGCAGCTCGACCCCGGGGCCGAGCGTGCCGGCCAATGCGTCGACGACCGTGGCGAACCCGGGGCCGTCCGCGAAGAGCGGGCTCAGATCGCGGAACAGCACGCCGGGCTCGGGAAAGTCCGGCACCTCGGCGATCAGGCCGAGGGCCTTTTCCAGCTCCATCCGGGTCAGCGCTTCCGCTTCCCCGACGACACGCCGCCACCGGTGCGGCGCGGCTTGTTCTGCGGGCGCGCCTTCGGGGTGCGGGCCGGAACGCCGGCCGCCGCGGCCATCGCCTTCTCCTTGCGAAGCTCGGCGGCCAGGGCGTCATCGTCCGCCGCGTCGAAGTTCTCGCCCTCGGCGTCGCGAGCGGCGGCCTTGGCTCGGCGGACCGCGACGCGCTGCGCCTGCTGCTGGTACTTCGGTTCCCGCATCTTGAAGTCGACCAGCAGCGGTGTCGCGAGCGCGACCGACGACAGCACGCCGACCAGGGTGCCCGTGAGCTGCACGAGTGCCAGGTCCTGCAGCGTGCCCGAGCCGAGCAGGATGTACCCGACGACGAGGAGGCCGAGGATCGGCAGCAGGGCGATGAACGCCGTGTTGAACGACCGCATCAGCGTCTGGTTCAGCGCCAGGTTGGCCGCCTCGGCGTACGTGCGGCGGGTGAGGCCGAGCAGGCCGCGCGTGTTCTCGCGGACCTTGTCGAACACCACCACCGTGTCGTACAGCGAGAACCCGAGGATCGTCAGCAGGCCGATCACCGTCGCCGGCGTGACCTCGAAGCCGACGAGCGAGTACACGCCCGCCGTGACCACGATGTCGTGGATCAGCGAGATCAGTGCCGCCGCGGCCATTCGCGTGTCGAAGTAGATCGCCAGGAAGATCACCACGGCGACGAGGAAGACCGCGAGCGCGATCAGCGCCTGGCGCGAGATCTCCCCGCCCCACGACGCGCTCACCGCGCTGTCGCTGATGGCCTGCACGCTCGGCTGGTTGTTGGCCCCGATGGGCGCCCAGTCGGTGAACAGCTGCTGCTTCACCTTGGCCACCTGGTCGGCCGGCAACGCCTCCGAGCGGATCTGGAGGGTCGCCGCGTTGCCGGTGCCGACGCGCTGCGTCTCGGACGGCTGCTCACCCAGCGCCTTGGTGAACGACTGCGCCACCTGCGAAGTGGTGATCTCGCCGCGCGCGCCGTGCGCGGGCAGCTGGATCTGCGTGCCGCCCTCGAATTCGATGCCGATGTTGAAGCCGCGGATGAACATCGAAAGGATGCAGACGAGCACCAGCGCCGCGAAGAAGATGTACCAGCGCTTGCGCGCGCCGACGATGTCGAACGCGCCCGTGCCGACGTAGAGCCGGTGGAAGACGCTTTCCTTCTTGCCGGACGGGGTGGCCTTGCCGGCGCCCGCCTCGGCGTCCGTGCCCAGGTCTTCGACGCCCACGTCAGGCCTCCTTCACGTTCGTGCGACCGACGGCGGGACGGGACGACCTGCGTTCCGAGGCCAGGCGCTGGACGGCACCGAGGCCGAGGTTGCGGGGGTTGGACAGGAACGCCGACTTCGACGTGGACACCATCGCCACCAGCGGGTGCGTGACGAGGTAGACCACCACGAGGTCGAGCACCGTCGACATGCCGAGGGTGAACGCGAAGCCCTGCACGTCGCCGACCGCGATCACGTACAGGATCGCCGCGGCGAGGAAGCTCACGGCGTCGGACGCCAGGATCGTGCGCCGGGCACGGGCCCAGCCGCGCGGCACCGCCGAGCGGAACGTGCGCCCTTCGCGGATCTCGTCCTTGAGCCGTTCGAAGTAGATGACGAACGAGTCCGCCGTGATGCCGATGGCGATGATCAGGCCGGCGATGCCGGCGAGGTCGAGCGTGTACCCGATCCACCGGCCGAGCAGCACGAGCACCGCATAGACCAGCAGGCCGGACAAGGCCAGCGACAGGATCGTGAGGATGCCGAGCAGGCGGTAGTAGATCAGGCAGTAGATGAAGACCACGATCAAGCCGATCGCGCCGGCGAGCAGGCCCGCCTGCAGCGATGCGGAGCCGAGCGTCGCCGACACGGTGGTGGCGTCGGACGAGTCGAACGACAGCGGCAGCGAGCCGTACTTCAGGACGTCGGCGAGGTTCTTCGCGTCGGCCTGCGTGAACTGGCCGGTGATCTGCGTGTTGCCGCCGAGGATGGCCGACTGGATGGTCGGCGCGGACACGACCTGCGTGTCGAGCACGAACGCGGCCTGCGAGCCGACGTTGGCGGAGGTGAAGTCACCCCAGGTCTTGCTGCCCGTGCCGTTGAAGGTCAGGTCGACGACCCACTGGCCACGCTGCTGGTCGTAGCCCGAGGACGCGGTGGAGATCTCGGTGCCGGGCAGGAACTGGGGGCCCAGCACGTACTTCGTGGCGTCCTTGTCACCGCACGCGACCAGCGGCTTGTCCGAGAGGTCGTTGCCCTCGAGCGGGTCGGCGACGTTCGGGGCGCAGGTGAGCGAGGCCAGAGCGGCCTGCTGCGCGGCCTGCGCCTTCGCCTGGTCGTCCGAGGCCAGGTCCGGGTTCTGCCGGATCGCCTGCGCCTGCTGGATCGGCGTCATCGCCTGGCCACCGGCCGCCGGCGTGTTCGAGGCCGGCGGAGCCGACGGCGTGGTGCTCGGCGGCTGCTGGGCCGGGGCACCGGCCGCGCCACCGCCGCCGTTCGGCGTGCTCGAGGGCGCGCCCGTGGCGGACGGCGGGGCCGAGGGCGCACCGGAGGACGGCGGCGTGGAGGGGGTGCCCGAAGCCGGCGGGGCCGCCGGGTTGCCCGAGGCAGGCGGCGCGGCCGGGGTGTTCGGCTGCGAGGTGATCACCTTGCGGAAGCCGAGCTTCGCGGTCTGGCCGAGGGACTTCGCCTGGTCACCCTGCGCGCCCGGAACGGTGATGACGACGTTGTTGCCGTCGAGCACGACCTCCGTGCCGGCGACACCGATGCCGTTCACGCGGGTTTCGATGATCTGTCGCGCCTGGTTCAGCGAGTCTCGCGTGGGCTGGCCGCCGTCCGGCGTCCGCGCGGTGAGCGTGACCCGGGTGCCGCCCTGCAGATCGATGCCGAGCTTCGGCGTGGGCTTGCCGCCGCCGGTGAAGAACACCAGGGCGTAGAGCACGACCACGATCAAGGCGAAGAAGGCGAGATAGCGTCCCGGGCGGAGATGCCCGGCCGATGGTGCCACGGTGCTTCGGTCTCCTCGGACTGGGTGGACCCCAACTGGTTCGGTGAGCGAGCCGGGAAGGTGCTCCCGGCACGCTGCTGGGCATGACTATGGCGGCGGACACGCACGCAGCACCGAGACAGTACTCGGTGCTGCGTGAGCCCTGCGTTCGCCCGTACCGACTTTCGTCGGCTACGCGCGTGTCACTGCCCGGGGAAGAAGCAGGTCACTTCTTGCCGTGCTCCAGCGGGGGCGCGATCTGCGCACCGGACTTCTCGCCCGCGTCCTCGATGGACTCGTGGGCGGGCGCCGCGGCGGTGGTCGAAGCGACGCCGCCGACGGTGTCGTCGGAGTCCGTCTCCACCTCGGTCTCGTCGGTCTCGACGGCCGGCTGCACCTTCTCGCGGACCGCGATGCGCAGCCACGTGGTGACGACGCCCGGGGCGATTTCGATGTCGATCGTGTCGTCACCGGAAGCGTCGGCGACGGTGCCGTAGAGGCCCGAGGTGGTCATCACGCGGTCACCGGGAGCGATGCTCTTCTGCAGGTCCTGCTGGGCTGCCTGCTGCTTCTTCTGCTTGCGGGTACCGAGGACGAGCGGCACGGCCACCACGACCAGCAGCAGCAACGGCAGCAGTAAGTTGTTCATGACTCTCCATTCGACGGACGTCGCGTCGTCGGTGCTTACGTCCGGTTTTGACGGATGTGCTGTCTTCGAGTGTGCCAGGTGCTCACGAAATCGCCAGCACCCACCGTCCGTTGCGCTCCCGCCGGCCGGTGTCCGACGTCCCCGTCAGCCCTGGTCGAACAACGTGGGACCGCCCTGGTCCGGCCGCCCTGCCTCAGGTGGCGCCACCAAGCCGAGGTGCTCCCACGCGGCCGCGGTCGCGACCCGGCCACGCGGAGTGCGGGCGAGCATACCCGCGCGGACCAGGTAGGGCTCGCACACCTCTTCCACCGTGGTCGCCTCCTCACCCACGGCGACGGCGAGTGTGGAGATGCCGACCGGTCCCCCGCCGAACGAGCGGGTCAGCGCGCTGAGCACGGCCCGGTCCAGCCGGTCGAGGCCCAGTTCGTCCACGTCGTAGACCTTGAGCGCCGCCCGGGCGACGTCCCTGGTCACGATGCCGTCGGCGCGGACCTCGGCGTAGTCGCGGACGCGGCGCAGCAGGCGGTTCGCGATCCGGGGCGTGCCGCGGGAGCGGCGGGCGATCTCCGAGCAGCCTTCCCGGTCGATGGGGATGTCGAGGATCGTCGCGGCGCGGCGCACGACGAGTTCCAGTTCGGCATCGGAGTAGAACTCCATCTGCCCGGTGAAACCGAAGCGGTCGCGCAGCGGTCCGGTGAGCGAGCCGGAGCGTGTGGTGGCCCCGACCAGCGTGAACGGCGCGATCTCGAGCGGAATGCTCGTCGCGCCCGGCCCCTTGCCGACCACGACGTCGACGCGGAAGTCCTCCATCGCGAGGTACAGCATCTCCTCGGCGGGGCGGGCGATGCGGTGGATCTCGTCGATGAACAGCACGTCGCCGGGCGCGAGGTTGGACAGCATCGCGGCCAGGTCGCCCGCGCGTTCCAGCGCCGGGCCGGACGTGATGCGGATGGCCGCGCCGAGCTCGGCGGCCACGATCATCGCCATGCTCGTCTTGCCGAGGCCCGGAGGGCCGGACAGCAGCACGTGGTCGGGCGGCACGCCGCGGCGCCGGGCGCTCTCCAGCACCAGCTCCAGCTGTTCGCGCACGCGCGGCTGGCCCACGAACTCGTCGAGCTTGCGCGGCCGCAGGGTCGTCTCGACCTCGCGTTCGCCGTTCTGCGAGAGCGCGGAGAGCGTCTCATCGGAGTCGCTGTCCGCTTCGAACTCGGTCACCTCGTGGTCCATCGGTTACCGCTTGCGCCCGAGGGTGGCCAGCGCCGAGCGCAGCACCGTCGCGGTGGTGTGCCCGTCGCCCTCGGCCAGCACGCGGTCCACCGCCTGCTCGGCCTGCTTGGCCGGGAAACCCAGTCCTGCCAACGCTTCCACGACTTCGGCGCGCAGCGCACCGGGTGCGGACACGGCCGGCACCTCGCCGGTGCCGCCGAGCGCGGTGACCTTGTCGCGCAGCTCGAGGCTGAGCCGTTCGGCGCCCTTGCGGCCGATGCCGGGCACCTGCGTGAGGACCGTGATGTTGCCTTCGACGAGCGCGGCGCGCAGCTTGTCGGGCTCCAGCACGGCGAGTGTGGCGAGCGCGAGCCGCGGGCCGATGCCCGACACGGTCTGCAGCAGGCCGAACAGCTCGCGCGCATCTTCGTCGGCGAACCCGAACAGGGTCAGCGAGTCCTCGCGCACGACCAGCGCGGTGTGCAGCCGCACCTGCTCGCCGCGGCGCAGCGTCGCAAGCGTCGCCGGGGTGGCTTGCACGGCGAAGCCCACGCCGCCGACCTCGACCACGACGTGGTCCAGGCCGACGGACAGCACTTCACCGCGTACGGAGGAGATCATCGGGGTGCTCCAGTGTCGTCCAGCTTGCTCGGGGTGCGGCGGACCGCGCGTCGCACCGGGGTGCGGGTGGCGGCGCCCGCCTGTTTCGCGGCGGCCGCCAGCTTGGCCTTGTGCGCGCGGGCCAGCTCGGCCGCGCGCGCCTCGGCCTCGGCGAGGCGAACGCGCATCGGCTCGCGCCAGAGGTGGCAGATGGCCAGCGCCAGCGCGTCGGCCGCGTCGGCGGGATGCGGTTTCACCTCGAGGTTGAGCAGACGCATCACCATACCGGTGACCTGCGCCTTGTCCGCGCGGCCGGACCCGGTGACCGCGGCCTTGACCTCGCTCGGGGTGTGGAACACGACCGGCAGCCCGCGCCGGGCCGCGGCCAGCGCGACGACGCCGCCCGCCTGCGCAGTGCCCATGGCCGTGCGGACGTTGTGCTGTGCGAACACGCGCTCGACGGCGATCGCCTCGGGCCGGTAGCGGTCCAGCCAGACCTCGACCTCGTCGGCGATGCCGAGGAGCCGGTGGGCGAGATCGTCCTCCGCCGGGGTGCGCACGACGCCGACGGCCACCGCGCGGACGACCCGGCCCTTGCCACCGTCGACCACGCCGAGACCGCACCTGGTCAGACCGGGGTCGACCCCGAGCACCCGCACACCTTCTCCTTCGCCCGCGCGAACATCCGTTCGAGGTGCAGGCTACTGGGCGGGGGCGCGGCAGGATGGTCGCCATGCCGCAGCCACCGGAATTCATCCGCCACCTGGGTCTGTCGCCGCTGCCCGTCGAAGGCGGCCGCTTCGCGCAGAGCTGGCGCTCCGAGGAGGGGTCCGCGATCTACTACCTGCTGGTGGCGCCGCAGACCTCCGCGCCGCACCGCCTGGATCGCGTCGAAGTCTTCGTGCACCACGCCGGGGCGCCGGCGCGGATGCTCCTCCTGCACCCGGACGGCACGATCACGCGGCCGGTGCTGGGCACCGACGTCGCCGCGGGCGAACGGCCGCAGGTCGTGGTGCCCGCCGGGACGTGGCAGGCGACGGTACCGCTGGGCGAGTGGTCCTTGCTCGGCACCGTGGTGGTGCCGCCCTACACCGACGACTGCGTGGAGTTCGCCGACGTCGAGACGCTCGCCGCGCGGTTTCCCGCCGCGGCGGCGGATCTCAGGGCACTGCCGCGGTGATCAACGGCCGTCGGTGATCAGGGCCCGTCGACGCCCGGGGTCCAGCTCTCCGGCACTCCGCTTTCGGTGAGCACCGGCTGCCACTCGGCGAAGCCTTCGGGAGCCGTGTCCTGCCAGGGGAAGTGCCCGTCGGCGGTGGCGACGAGGACCTGCAGCGCCGGGAAGTCGCCGTCGGGGTAGACGAGGAACGCCGAGCCGAAGTACTCCGGGTAGTGGCCCTTGGCGACGCGTTCGAAAACGACGGCGCTGCCCTGGAAGAAATCGTCGTAGCGCTTGCCGACCTCGAAGATCTCGCCGTTGGCCGCGCGGTCGACGTATGCGTCGAGCAGGATCGGGCCCAGGTCGCCGGGGAGGCCGACGACCACGGCCTCCGGCACGTTGTGCAGCGCCCACGCGCAGGCGGTGAAGCAGAAGCCGGCACCCTGATCGTCCTGCGGGACGGCGATGACCGCGTTGCCCCGTTCCTTGGCCTGGGACTCGATCCAGTCGATCAGGCGCTGCTCTTCGGCGGTGAGGGCTGAGGTCGTCACGGCGGCCATTGTGCCGCACCCGCGCGGCTGAGCCCAGTACCGACAGCCGCGAATTTCCGCGCACAGCAAGGAATCCGACTACGCTCCGCTGATCACCACGGCAACGGCCCCGGCCGGACGCGGGTTCTCCCGCACTCGACCGGGGCCGTTCGCCGGCACACTCCACTCTCGGTGTGCCGCCGAATTCCCTGCCATGGCGGGAGACACCCGCCATGGCCGACGTCAGCCGACCGAAGCCATGACCTTGCCGGACACACGGAATTCGACACAGTGCATAGACGTTCCGCGCCGCACCAACGTCGTCAGTCGACGAACGCCATGGCCTCGCCGGACACACGGAACCCGACACAGTGCATAGACGTTCCGCGCCGCAACAACGTCATCAGCCGACCGAAACCATGGCCTCGCCGGACACACGGAACCCGACACAGTGCATAGACGTTCCGCGCCGCACCAGCATCATCAGTCGACGGACGCCATGACCTCGTCGGACACACGGAACCCGACACAGTGCATAGACGTTCCGCGCCGCACCAGCATCATCAGTCGACGGACGCCATGACCTCGTCGGACACGTCGAAGTTCGCATAGACGTTCTGCACGTCGTCGCAGTCCTCGAGCGCGTCGATCAGCTTGAAGACCTTCTTCGCGCCGTCGACGTCCAGCGGCACCGAAACCGTCGGGAGGAACGTGAGCTCCGCCGACTCGTACTCGAACCCGGCCTCCTGCAGTGCCTTGCGCACCGGCACCAGGTCGCCGCCCTCGGAGACGATCTCGAAGCTCTCGTCGAGGTCGTTGACCTCTTCGGCGCCCGCGTCGAGCACGGCCATGAGCACGTCGTCCTCGGTCGCCTCGCCCTTGGGCATGATCACGACGCCCTTGCGGTTGAACATGTAGGCGACGGAGCCCGGGTCGGCCAGCGAGCCGTTGTTGCGCGTGAGCGCGGTCCGGACCTCCATGGCGGCTCGGTTCTTGTTGTCGGTGAGGCACTCGATCAGCACCGCGACGCCGTTGGGCCCGTAGCCCTCGTACGTGATGTTCTGCCAGTCGGCGCCACCGGCCTCTTCACCGGCGCCGCGCTTGCGCGCGCGCTCGATGTTGTCCTGCGGGACCGAGTTCTTCTTCGCCTTCTGGATGGCGTCGTAGAGGGTGGGGTTGCCGTCGGGGTCCCCACCTCCGGTGCCGGTCCGGGCGGCCACCTCGATGTTCTTGATCAGCCGGGCGAAGAGCTTGCCACGCTTCGCGTCGAGGTTGGCCTTCTTGTGCTTCGTCGTGGCCCACTTGGAGTGGCCGCTCATCTTTCCTCCATTTGTTCCGCGTGCCCCCGACTCGCGTCGCGCGCACGCCGCAATCCCTGCTCAGGCTTCTCGCACGAGCTCGACGAACAACCGGTGCACCCGCTCGTCCCCGGTGATCTCCGGGTGGAACGCCGTGGCCAGCACCGACCCCTGCCGGACCGCGACGATCCTAGCCTCGGGCTCGCCGGCCGCGGGGTCTTCGGGCACTGAGTCTCCGGACACGAGCGCCGCCGGGACGGTGGCCAGCACCTCGACCCCCGCCCCCGCCTTCTCGACCCACGGGGCCCGGATGAAGACCGCGTGCACGGGTCCGCCTTCGACACCCGCGAAGTCGAGGTCCACCTCGAACGAGTCGACTTGCCGACCGAACGCGTTGCGCCGGACGACCACGTCGAGCCCGCCGAGCTGCTGCTGGTCCGGGCGTCCGTCGAGCGCCTGGCGCGCCAGGAGGATCAGCCCGGCGCACGAGCCGAAGGCGGGCATCCCGTCCGCGATCCGCGCCCGCAGCGGCTCGAGCAGCTCGAAGCTCTCCAGCAGCCGCGACATGGTGGTGGACTCCCCGCCGGGGAGCACGAGGCCGTCCACTTGGGACAGTTCCGCCTCACGGCGCACAGGCACGGCGTGCGCGCCCGCGCGCTCCAGCATCGCGACGTGCTCACGCACGGCGCCCTGCAAGGCGAGCACACCGACCGTCGGCCGTGCTCCCGAAGCTGTCGCCACCCGACCTCCCGAAAGACGTTCTGCTCAGCTTAGGGGGACACCCCGCGGGCCTTCCGGCCAGGTCAGCGGGCGGCCGGCCGGCTGTCACCCACCCGAGGGACCGCGCCGGCCACCTGACCCGGCGCCGGCAAGTGGCCTTCCCGAAACGTCGCCGAGTGGCACCCTCGAGGGGGATCTTGCCGAAGCTCACGACGCCCGCGGGCCGGACAACGACGGGAATCCGCGTGGTCGTCCCCCACCGGTACCGCCAGGATACCCCGCCGGTCCCGGTGCAGGTCAGCGTCGATCCGGCGGCACGTGACGCGGCCGACACCGCCCCGCGACGGCCGGAACCGCAGGTGGCGGCCACCCGAAAAGTGGACTGCCGAGATAGCCGGGCACTGGCCTGGTTCACCGGTCCACCGCGCCCCTACGCTCGGAACCGCAGGAGTTCCGTCCCCGAGAAAGGCCCCGAGGTGTCCGAGCAGCAGACCACCCCCGAACCCCAGTCCGTCACCGGCACCGCCAAGGTCAAGCGCGGCATGGCGGAGATGCTCAAGGGCGGCGTGATCATGGACGTGGTCACCGCCGAGCAGGCGAAGATCGCCGAGGACGCCGGCGCGGTCGCGGTGATGGCGCTCGAACGCGTGCCCGCGGACATCCGCGCCCAGGGCGGCGTCGCGCGCATGAGCGACCCGGACCTGATCGACGGCATCATCGAGGCCGTCTCGATCCCCGTCATGGCGAAGGCCCGCATCGGCCACTTCGTCGAGGCGCAGGTGCTGCAGTCGCTCGGCGTCGACTACATCGACGAGTCGGAGGTGCTCACGCCCGCCGACTACGCCAACCACATCGACAAGTGGGCCTTCACCGTCCCCTTCGTCTGCGGCGCGACCAACCTGGGCGAGGCGCTGCGCCGGATCACCGAGGGCGCGGCCATGATCCGCTCCAAGGGCGAGGCCGGTACCGGCGACGTCTCCAACGCCACGACGCACATGCGCCAGATCCGCGCCGAGATCCGCAAGCTGTCCTCCCTGCCCGAGGACGAGCTGTTCGTCGCGGCCAAGGAACTGCAGGCGCCGTACGAGCTGGTGAAGGAGGTCGCCCAGAACGGCAAACTGCCGGTCGTGCTGTTCACCGCGGGCGGCATCGCGACCCCGGCCGACGCGGCGATGATGATGCAGCTCGGCGCCGAAGGCGTGTTCGTCGGTTCGGGCATCTTCAAGTCCGGCAACCCCGCGCAGCGCGCCGAGGCCATCGTCAAGGCGACGACCTTCTACGACGACCCCGACGTGCTGGCCAAGGTCTCACGCGGCCTGGGCGAGGCGATGGTGGGCATCAACGTCGAGGAGCTGCCGGAGCCGCACCGCCTCGCCGAGCGCGGCTGGTAAGCCCGGGGATCTCACCACCGATTTTTCACGAGTACTCGGAGATCTCCACCCCGAACGTGCCGCGCTCCAGCGCCTCGAAGATGTGCGGCACGTCCCCGGGGTAGCAGATGTAGTCGCCGGGCAGCAGCTCGACCGGGTCGTCGCGCACGCCGACGCGGGCCCGTCCGGCGCAGATCACGATGTGCTCGACCACGCCGTTCATGTGCGGGTCCGACCTGCGCGGAGTGCCCGGCTCCGCGCGGATCACGTACATGTCCCGGCGCGCCGAGGGCGGGCACGCGGACAACAGCGTGCACGCGTAGTCGGCGTGCTCGGCGAACACCGTCGGCCCCTTGCCCGCGCGGATCACGCGGACCTGGGGCCGTTCGGGTTCCACGAGCCGGGAGAACGGCACGTCGAGCGCCACGCCGAGCGCCCACAGCGTCTCCACGCTCGGGTTGCCCGAGCCGGATTCCAGCTGCGAGAGCGTCGACTTCGCCAGGCCGGCGCGGCGCGCGACCTCGGTGAGCGACAGGCCCGCGCGGGTGCGCTCGCGCCGCAGCGACGCGGCGATGATCTCCAGCGGCGCACCGCTGGTCTCCTGCGACATCTGTGTTCGCTCCATCAGTCTTTTCGTTCGCCTTGACGAACACCGGGTCCTGTGTTCAGCATAAGGCACTATGCGTTCGATTTGGCGAACACTCGACCGGGAGCTGACCCGGGACGTCGCACTCGTCTGCGTGGCCGACGGCCTCGTGGGCGTCTCCTACGGCGCCATCGCGGTGAGCTCGGGCTTCCCGCTGTGGGCGCCGATGCTGCTGTCGGTGCTGGTCTTCGCGGGTGCTTCGCAGTTCATGCTGGTGGGCATCATCGCCGGCGGCGGCAACCCGCTGGCCGCGGTGGTCGCGGGCCTGCTGGTGAACGCGCGGCACCTACCTTTCGGCTTCGCGATCGGCGACGTCTTCGGCTCGAAGTGGGCCGCCCGCGTCGCCGGCAGCCACCTGATGATCGACGAGTCGGTGGCTTTCGCCCTGGGCCAGCGTGATTCCGGGCGTCGCCGCGCCGCCTACTGGGCGTGCGGCGCCGGCCTGTTCATCGCGTGGAACGCCGGCTGCGTCGCGGGCGCCTTCGCCGGCACCGCGATCAGCGACACCGCCGCGTTCGGTCTGGACGCCGCGTTCCCGGCGGTGCTGCTGGCCCTCGTGCTGCCGTCGTTGCGCGAACGCGCCACCCGGCTGCCCGTCACCGTGGGCGTGGTGGTCGCCCTGGTGGCGACCCCGTTCCTGCCCGCGGGCCTCCCGGTGTTGTTGGCGCTGGCCGGCGTGCTCGTCGGCGTGGCGGCCAAGGAACCGAAAACGCAGGAAGGAGCCCGCTGATGGACGGCGTCGAACTCCTGATCGCCACGGTGGTCCTCGCGGCGGGCACATTCGCCTTCCGCTTCGCCGGGCCGGTGCTGCGCACGCGCGTGCACCTCTCCGCTCGCGCCGAGCGGCTCATGGCGCTGTCGGCCGTCGTCCTGCTCGCCGCGCTGGTCGCGACGAGCGCGCTGACGGAAGGGCACACTTTCGCCGGGATCGCCCGGCCGGCCGGGGTGCTGGTCGGCGGTGTGCTGGCGTGGCGCAAGGCCCCGTTCGTGGCCGTGGTCGTGGCCGCCGCGGCGACGGCGGCACTGCTGCGGCTGGTCGGGGTGCCCTGAGCGCCTCAGTCGTCGGCCGCGGTCACCATGGCGTCGGCGGCGACCGTGCGGCAGTGGACGCCGTCGGGGGCCGCCGCGACCAAGCCCGCGGCGCGCAGGAGCTGAAGGTGCTTCGCGACGACGCCCTGCTTCAGGCCCGTGCGGCGCGCCAGCTCGTCGACGCCGGCCGGCGTCGTCAGTGAAGTGAGGAGCGTGCTGCGGCTGCGCCCGAGCACCCCGCGCAGGGCGGCCGACGACGAGGTACCGCCGGTTTCCCACAGGCCGGCGACGCCGCGGGCCGGGTAGCGCAGCACGGGCTGGCGACCCGCGTGGGTCCGCGAGATCACGCGCGGCCAGACGAACACCGACGGCGCGAGCACGAGCCCGTGGCCGTGCGGCGCGCCGGTGGCGGGCACGTGCCGCTGCGCGACGATCAGCGCGCCCTCGGCCCAGTGGACGGCGGGCGCCAGATCGTGGAACAGGTCCTCCGGCGCGCCGGCGGCGAGCAGGCGCGAGCGGTGCAGCACGTCGCCTTCCAGCAGGGCCCGCATGCGCGGCCACGCGGGCGCCAGCGCCACCGCCCAATACCGCTCCATCAGTCCCGCGAGCCGGTCGAGCCCCGTCTCCGGGTGGCGATGCAGGCGGGTCAGCGCGGCCGAGCGCGGCGGGTCCATCGCCTCCAGCTCGCGCCGCACCGCGCGCGGGACGACGTCGCGCAGGTCCGCGAGTTCGTCGGCTAGCTGCGGCACGGGCGAAGCCGGAGTGGGCGTGAGGAAACGCGGCACCGAACGGCCGGCGACGAGATCGGCGAGCGGCGTGACGTCGATCCCCGCGTCGGCCAGCGCGCCCGACGCCTTGCGCACCCACGGCAAGTGGAGCGCGTGTTCCCCCGGCCGGGCCAGCACCCGGACGCTCGCCACGATTTCCCACAACGGGGAGAACGCGAGCCGCGTTCGCGCCAATTCGTCCGCCGACCACGCCAGCTCCAGCACGTTCCTCCTCCTCGAAAACGGGAATCGGAGAATTGTCAAACAATCCGTTGTGGACAGTCAGGCCGGGGTTACCCCTTGGGGGAAGGCGAACACGCGGTCCGGATCGTAGCGACGGGCGAGGGCACGCAGCCGGGGCAGGTTCCCGCCGTAATACGCCTGACCCCAGTCCGGCATTTCCGGATCGAGGTAGTTGCCGTAACCGGTTGTGCCGAATTCCGGCCCGAGCCGGTCGCGAATTCGCCCGATCGCGCGCCTCGCCGCGGTTTCGGTCGCGTGCTCCAGCCCGTGGGTGAACTGGAAGCTCGCGAGCGCCCGGCGGTGCGGGAAAGCCGAGTCGCCGCGCACGATCGCGCCGCCGCCACCGTCCACGAGGTGTAAGACTCCGGATCCTCACTCAGCAGCGCGACGACCGCGGCCGGATCCCGCGCCGGGCGCATCAGCATCCGTGACGTCGCCACGTACGCCGCGGTCCCGATCTTGCCGGTGCCGCACGCCGGACCCGCGAGGTCCGTGCAGCCGGCGAAGTACCGCATCGCGCCGAGAAAATCGGTCTCCGGCTCCTCACGCTTCACCGGTGCCGCACCCACCCGGCGGACGAAGTCGTCCAGGATCGCCTTCAGCCGGCTGCGAGGCCCCACGAAGCAGCCGCCGAAGTTCGCCGCCGTGGCGCCGAGCCCGAGGTCGGACCAGAGCTCGTCGGGCATCCGCGGCTGCCAGTCCTGCCACTCGGCGAACAGCGTCGCGGCCGTCTCGGGCGGGAACTGCAGGCTGAACGACGTGAGGTCCGGCGCCTCGGCGGTCCGGAAGGTGAACGACGTGACGATGACGAAGCTACCGCCCCCGCCGCCGCGCAACGCCCAGAACAGGTCTGCGTGCTGGTGCGCGGACACCGTGCGCGCCACCCCGTCGGCCGTCACGACCCGCGCCGACTCGAGTTGGTCGCAGGTGAGCCCGAGCTTGCGGCCGAGCACACCGACACCCCCGCCGAGCGTCAGCCCCACGACGCCGACGGTCGGGCACATGCCGGCCGCCAGCGCCCGGCCCGCCGACCCGAGCGCCTGGTACACGGGCCCCAGTCGAGCGCCCGCACCCACCACGGCCCGGCCGTGGTCGAGGACGCGGATCCCGTCGAGCCGCCCCACGTCCACCACCAGGCCGCCGTCCACAGTGGAGTACCCGACGTAGCTGTGCCCGCCCGAGCGCGCGGCCACCGGGATGTCGTGCTGCGAGGCGAAGTCCACACACGCCTGCACGTCCGCTTCACTCACGCAGCCGGCGATCGCCGCCGGGTGGTGGTCGTACAGCGTGAAATAGCCGTGGCGAGCCGCCTCGTACCCCGCGTCGCCGGGCACCAGCAACGCCCCCGAAAGCCGCAGCCGAAGGGCCGCCCACCGGCCCGGCGCCGTGTCCGGAGCGGCGGCCCCCCAGGCCCGCCGCCACCGGTACCGCCGCCCCGGACACCCACAGGAACGTGCGCCGGTTGATCGTCATCCCGCTCCCCTCGCCCGGCCCGAGGCCGGATCCCGCCGAGGAGCAAACGCGTGGTCCCCCCGGCCCTGCCTTGCCCTGCCCAGGGTAGCGGGTGTGTGATCGAGGACACATCGCGTACACCAGCCGTTCGCCGAGGAGTTGCCATGGCCGACAAACAGAGCAGGAGTACCGACACCGGGGCCGCCGTCGCTGTGGCCGACCCCGCCCAGGTGCGCAACGTCGTGCTGGTGGGGCCCTCGGGATCCGGGAAGACCACCCTCACCGAGGCCTTGCTCGCCGCGTCGGGCACCGTCCCGCGAGCCGGCTCGGTCGTCGAGGGCACCACGGTGTGCGACCACGACCCGGCCGCCGTGCGCCAGCAGCGGTCCGTCGGACTGTCGGTGGCGCCGGTGCTGCACCAGGGCCACAAGATCAACCTGATCGACACTCCGGGATACGCCGATTTCGTCGGGGAGCTGCGCGCGGGGCTGCGTGCCGCCGACGCCGCGCTGTTCGTGGTGTGCGCGGCCGAAGGCGTCGACGCCGCGACGGTCGCCGTGTGGGAGGAGTGCGCGTCGGTCGGGATGCCCCGGGCCGTGATCGTCTCGCGTCTGGACCACCACCGCGCCGACGCGCTCGCGGAGATCGCCGCCTGCCAGGCGGCGTTCGGCGCGGGCGTGCTGCCGCTGTACCTGCCGGCTCGCGACGGGCTGGTCGGCCTCATCACCCAGCGCTACTTCGACTACTCCGCCGGCTACCCGCCGCGGATCGGCGAGCCCGACCCGGCCGACCTCGCCGGGCTTGAAGACGCCCGCAACGAGCTCATCGAGGGCATCATCGCCGAGAGCGAGGACGAGACCCTCATGGAGCGCTACCTCGGCGGCGAGGAGATCTCCGAGGACACGCTCATCGCCGACCTCGAGACGGCCGTGGCGCGCGGGTCGTTCCACCCCGTCATCCCCGTGTGCGCCACGAGCGGCCTCGGGCTCGCGGAAGTGCTCGACGGGATCGTGCGCGCGTTCCCGTCCCCGCTGGAGCACACCCTGCCGGGCGTCACGACCCCCGACGGCGGCCCGCACGGCGACCTCACGGCCGACCCCGCGGGACCGCTCGCCGCGGAGGTCGTGCGCACGGCGGTCGACTCCTACGTCGGCCGCGTGTCGCTCGTCCGGGTGTTCTCGGGGACGCTGCGACCGGAGAACGCGGTGCACGTCTCCGGCCACGGCCTCGCCGAACGCGGGCACGAGGACCACGACGCCGACGAACGCGTGGCGCATCTGTACTCGCCACTCGGCTCCGCGCTGCGCGAAGTCCCCTACTGCGTGGCGGGCGATCTGTGCGCGCTGACCAAGGTCGGCTCGGCGGAAACGGGCGACACCGTTTCGTCGCCGGACGACCCGCTGGTGATGAAACCCTGGCGCATGCCCGAGCCGCTCCTGCCGGTCGCCATCATCGCGAAGACCCGCAGCGACGAGGACACGCTCTCGCGCAACCTGTCGCGCCTCGTGGCCGGCGACCCGACGCTACGGCTCGACCGCAACGCCGAGACCGGCCAGCTCGTGCTCTGGTGCATGGGCGAGGCGCACGCCGACGTTGTCCTGTCACGGCTGCGCGCCGGCGGCGCCGACGTGGACACCGAACCGGTGCGCATCAGCCTGCGCGCCACGTTCGGCAAACCCGCCCGCGGCCACGGCCGCCACGTCAAGCAGTCCGGCGGTCACGGCCAGTTCGCCGTGTGCGACATCGAAGTGGAACCTTTGCCGCGCGGCAGCGGTTTCGAGTTCGTGGACAAGGTCGTCGGCGGCTCGGTGCCGCACCAGTTCATCCCGAGCGTCGAGAAGGGCGTGCGCGCGCAGCTCAAGCGCGGGCTCGTGGACGGGCACCCGGTCGTCGACGTGCGCGTGACGCTCGTCGACGGCAAGGCCCACAGCGTCGACTCGTCGGACGCGGCGTTCCAGACCGCCGGGGCGCTCGCTCTGCGGGAAGCCGCGGCCGCCAGCCGGATCACGTTGCTGGAACCCCTGGACACCGTCGCCGTCACGCTCCCGGACGAGCACCTGGGCACCGTCCTCGGTGACCTGTCGTCCCGGCGCGGGCGGGTCCTCGGCACCGAGTCGGGCGAGGGCGGCAGGACGGTCATCAACGCCGAGGTGCCCGCCGCGGAACTCCTGCGGTACGCGATCGATCTGCGCTCGCTGACGTCGGGCACCGCCACTTTCACCCGCGTCCACGCCCGGTTCGAACCGCTGCCGGAAGGGGCGGCGGTGCCTACGTGAGCACGGTGCCTGTTTGAACACGGAGGTTCAGAACTCGAAACCACCCGGCTTGTCGTTGCGGTCGGCGAGGAGGCCGGCCAGCACGGCGATGGCGATCTCGGCCGGCTTGCGCGAGCCGATGTTCAGCCCCACCGGGCGGTGCACCCGCGCGATGTCCGGGGCCGGCACGCCGAGCGCCGTCAGCGCCGACACGTGCGGCCCTTTGTGGCGCGGGTTGCCCAGCACGCCGACCCAGCGGGCATCCTGCGCGAGCGCGTCGCGCAATACCGGGCCCAGCTCGGCGCGGTGGTGGTCCGTCACCACGACGTCCGCGGTCTTGTCGAGGGCCGGCATCGCGGTGCGGATGTAGCACGCGGACTCCACGTCGGTGGCGCGCGCGGCGTCCGGCTCGAACAGCACGGTGTGGTAGCCCAGGTCGGCGGCGTAGCTCAGCAAGTACCGGGCCACCGGTGACGCGAACACCGCGACCAGGGTCCGCGCGTCGGGGTTCGCTTCGGGAGCGCCGTGGGCGACGGCGCAGGCATCCGATTCGGCGGTCATGCGCCTCAGTCTGCCACCGTCACCCGGAAATCCGGTCACACCTCGGGTTCGGCGAACTCGAAGTACTCCGGCAGCGGCGCCGTCCCGGCGAGCTTGAAGTACCGCACTTTCCGCCGGCGCCGCAGGGCGAGGGTGTCGCGCACGGCATCGTTGTGCACGCGGCGGGCGATGACCACCCGGTGCTCGGCGTCGGTGAGCTCCTCGGCCAGCGCCGGTGGCAGCGCCGTGCGGTCGATGGCGCCGAGGCGCAGGGTCAGCTCGTTCTCGTCGGCCTCGCGTTCGGCGCGGGACGCGCGCTCGGCCCGCTCGGCGGCGGCGTGCAGGCCGGGGCCGGTGCCGTCCAGCAGCGCCGCCACCGCTCGGGCGACCACCGCCCGCCGCGCCAGCGCCGCGTCGAGCGCGGCCCAGCCGGCGTCCATGCGCACGTGGAGGCGGTCGAGGCGGTTGGCCGTCGCCACGAGGAAAAGCCCGCCCAGCACCACGATCGCGGCCAGCACTGGGATCAGCCACGCGAGCCACGTCACCGCACGAACTCCCGCTCCGCCGCGACGACCAACCTCGGATCGGCGGCGATCGCGGTCTCGTACACGCGCAGGACCTGGGTGACGACGACCGACCAGTCGTACGCCGTCACGCGCTCCCCTGCCGCAGCGGCGAGCGACGCGCGCCGCGCCGGGTCGCCGAGCAGCTCGCGCAACCCTTCGGCGAGCGCGCCCGCGTCGCCGGTCGCCGCGAGCTGCCCGGCCTTGCCGTCGTCGAGCACGCGGCGGAACGAGTCGAGCCCGCTGGCCAGTACGGGCGTGCCCGAGGCCATGGCCTCGGTGAGGATCATGCCGAAGCTCTCGCCGCCGGTGTTCGGCGCGCAGTACACGTCGACGCTGCGCAGCGCGCGCGCCTTCGTGGCGTCGTCGACCTGGCCGAGCAGCTCGACGTGGGGCCACAGCTCGGGGCCGGCCATGCGCCGCAGCTGCTCCGGATCGCCGCGCCCGACCACGAGCAGCCGCAGGTCCTCGAACTCCGGCAGCAGGCGGCGCGACGCCTCCAGCAGCACGTCCATGCCCTTGCGGGGTTCGGTGAACCGGCCGACGAACCCGACCGTGCCGCCCGCGCGCGGGTAGCCGTCGAGCGGCGTGGCGCGGGCGAAGAACTCGGCGTCGACGCCGTTGGGGATCTCCACCGCGTCGCCGCCGGCGTGCTCCACCTGCACCCGGCGGGCCAGCGCCGACACCGCGATGCGCGCAGTGATCTTCTCCAGCAGAGGCCGCAGCACAGGCTGGAACGCCGCCAGTGTGCGCGAACGCGTGGTCGCGGTGTGGAAAGTGGCGACGATCGGCCCGTCGGCCACCTTCAGGGCAAGCAGCGACAGGCTGGGCGCAGCCGGTTCGTGCAGGTGCAGCACGTCGAACCCGTTGTCCCGGATCCAGCGCCGCACCCGCGCGTAGGAGACCGGCCCGAACTGCAGCCGCGCGACCGAGCCGTTGTACGGGATGCCGAGCGCCTTGCCCGCGGGGTGCACGAAGTCCGGCAGCACGGCGTCCTCGTCGGCCGGCGCCAGCACGGACACCTGGTGCCCGCGCGCGATGAGCGCCCGCGCGAGGTCGATCACGTGTCCCTGCACCCCGCCCGGCACGTCGAACGAGTAGGGGCACACGATCCCGATCTTCAGCCCGCCCGCCACCGCGCTCAGCCCACTTCTTCGAGGCTGGCGCGCTCGGCGGCCTCGAGGTCGGCGAGCCAGATCTTCTGCAGCATGTGCCAGTCGGCGGGGTGCGCCGCGATGTCGCCGGCGAACACGTCGGCCAGCGCCTGGGTGGCGGCGGGCACTTCGGCGCGGGCGGTCACCCGGATGCGCGGGTGCACCCGGACCTGCCAGCCGTCCTCACTGAACCACGAGCCGACGGGCAACAGCGCGGCCCCGGTCGTGGCGGCGAGCCGCGCCGGGCCGGCGGGCATGCGGGTGTGCTCGCCGAAGAACCGCACGGGAACCCCGCTCATGGTGAGGTCACGGTCGCCGACGAGGCACACGACCTTGTTCTCGCGCAGGCGTTTCAGTAGCAGGCGCATCGCCGCGCTGTCACCGGTGAGCGGCACGATCTCGAACCCGAGCGACTCGCGGTAGGCCACGAACCGGTTGAACAGCGACTCGGGCTTCAGGCGCTCGACGACCGTGGTGAACCCGCTGAGCCGGTCGGCCAGCCACACCCCGATCGCGTCCCAGTTCCCGCTGTGCGGCAGCGCGATCACCGCGCCGTTGCCCTCGGCGAGGGCGGCGTCGATGTTCTCGACACCCGTGATCGCGGCGCCGACCTTGGAGATCACCTCGGTTCGGTCCATCGACGGGAGCCGGAACGTCTCGTACCAGTACCGCGCGTACGACCGCATGGCCCGGCGGACGAGCTCGTCGAGTTCCGTCTCGTCGGCCTGCGGCACGACCCGCGCGAGGTTGGCGCGCAGCTGGCGCACGCCGCCGCCGCCGCGGCGGGTGGCGAGGTCGGCGCCCAGCGTGAACACCGCCGTCCCCATGAGCTCGGGCATCCGGCGGGCGAGCTGCCAGCCCGCCGTGTAGCCGAACTCGCCGAGCCGCTGGGACAGCGCGCTCACGGCTGCGCCCCACCTGTCTGCACGTCGCCGGTCGTGGCCTGCTCGGCCTTAGCGGCGGCGGCTTGCTCGGTTTGCGCGGCTTGCTCGGTCTGCGCGGCTTGTTCGGCCGGCTTGGCCCGCTCGGTCTGCACGGCCGGCTTGACTTGCTCGGTCTGCACAGCCGGCTTGGCCTGCTCGGCCACGGCTCGTGCGGCCTTCGCGACGGCGGCACCGCGCTGCAGCAGCGTGATCACCGACAGCACGGCGAGCAGCCAGAGCGTGATCTCCACCGTGTAAGGCACACCCAGGCCGTGCAGGCCGGTGCCGACGAGCGCGATGATCAGCCGCTCGGCCCGCTCGACGAGGCCGCCGTCGGCTTCCAGGCCCGAGGCGTCGGCGCGGGCCTTCACGTAGGAGATGACCTGGGCGAGCACCAGGCAGATCAGGGCGGCCGCGGCCGCGCGGTTGTTGTGGTCGACCACGAAGCACCACCACGCGATGGCGGCGAACAGCGCGCCGTCGACCAGGCGGTCGCACGTCGCGTCGAGGACGGCTCCGAACGGGGTGCCGTAACCGCGCGCCCTGGCCATGGCACCGTCGAGGAGGTCCAGCATGGCGAATCCCCACACGGTGAAGGTTCCCCACAGCAGGAGCCCCTGCGGGAAGAAGACCAGCGCGCACGCCACGGCACCCGCGGTGCCGATCACGGTCATCGCGTTCGGAGTCAGTCCGGCACGGACCAGCGTCCGACCGATCGGATCGGTGACGCGGGAGACTGAGGCACGGGCGAAAATGTTGAGCATCTCGTCGTCTGGTGCACCTGGCTCGGGGGTGGGTGGGCCACGAAAGCCTATCGACCCGCCGGCACGGGGCCGACGTCCCGCCCCGCGACCCGCCGGGCGATCAGCCTGATTTCGGCAGTTCGACGACCGGCGCCACGAATTCGCCCGCCTCCTCGGCCGCGATCGCGGCCGCGCACTGGGGCCGCAGGCCGCCGAGGATCGCCGAGCTGATCTCGCCCAGCTGCTCAGCCTGCTTCGGCGTCAGCCGGTCGAAGAGGCTCTCGCGCACGGCCTCGACGTGGCCGGGGGCGGCGGTCTCGAGCGCCGCGAACCCGGCGTCGGTGAGCACCGCCCACGCGCCGCGCTTGTCGGTGGGGCACGACTCGCGCCGCACCCAGCCCTTGCCCTCCAGGCGCGCCACGGCGTGCGAGAGCCGGCTGCGCGAGGAGCCGCGAGCTTCGGCGAGCTCGCTCATCCGCAGCCGGCGCCCGTCGGCCTCCGACAGCGCGACCAGGACCTCGTAGTAGGTGTGCGGCATGCCCGAGTCGTGTTGCAGCTGGCCTTCGAGGTGCGCCTGCAACAGCGCGGCGGCCTGGGAGAAGTCGCGCCAGACGCGTTGCTCGTCGTCGGAAAGCCAGCGAGGTTCGGACATACCTCCATGTTACCCCTGATTGAGGGCTCAATTACCGCGTCGGTACACTCCCGCGCCGCGTGGTCTTCACCACGCGTCCGCCAGGAGTTTCCTCGTCTCGCCGAGCAGCTGCGGCAGCACCTTGGTGTGCCCGATCACCGGCATGAAGTTGGCGTCGCCGCCCCAGCGCGGCACCAGGTGCTGGTGCAGGTGCGCCGCGATGCCCGCGCCGGCGATCACGCCCTGGTTCATCCCGATGTTGAACCCGTGCGCCGCCGAGACCGCCCGCACGACGCGCATGGCGTGCTGAGTGAACTCGGCCAGCTCGCGCGTCTCGGCCTCGGTCAGGTCGGTGTAGTCGGCCACGTGGCGGTACGGCACCACCATGAGGTGACCAGGGTTGTACGGGTACAGGTTCAGCACCGCGTACACCGTCTCGCCGCGCGCCAGGATCAGCGCGGTCTCGTCGTCGAGGCCCGGGATGCGGCAGAACGGGCAGCCGTCGGACTCGTCGTCGTCCGGCTTCTCCTGCCCTTTGATGTAGGCCATCCGGTGCGGGGTCCACAGCCGCTGCAACGCGTCCGGGACCCCCACTCCGTCCTGCTCGACGATCTCGGGACCGTCCGCGTCGCTCACCGCAGGATCTTCTCCACGGCCTCCGCGCTCGGCGAGGCGTTCTCCCGGCCGGCCACCCACTCGGCGATGGCGTCGACGGCGGTGGCCACGGACACGCCGTTGATCTGGCCGCCGTCGCGGAAGCGGAACGACACCGCGCCCGCCTCGGCGTCCTTCGCGCCCGCCAGGAGCAGGAACGGCACCTTCTGCGTGGTGTGGGTGCGGATCTTCTTCTGCATGCGGTCGTCGCTCGCGTCGACCTCGGCCCGGATCCCCTTGGCGCGCAACGCCTTCTGCACGCCGTCGAGGAACTCCACCTGGTCGGCGGTGATCGGGATGCCCACGACCTGCACCGGCGAGAGCCACGCGGGGAACGCGCCGGCGTAGTGCTCGGTCAGCACACCGAAGAACCGCTCGATCGAACCGAACAGCGCGCGGTGGATCATCACCGGGCGCTGGCGCGAACCGTCGGACGCGGTGTACTCGAGGTTGAAGCGCTTGTTCTGGTTGAAGTCCAGCTGGATCGTGGACATCTGCCAGGTGCGGCCGATGGCGTCCCTCGCCTGCACGGAGATCTTCGGGCCGTAGAACGCGGCGCCACCCGGGTCGGGCACGAGCTCGAGACCGGAGTCGATCGCGGCCTGGCGAAGCGTCTCCGTGGCCTCCTCCCACTCCCAGTCCTCGCCGATGAACTTCTCGGAGTCACCGCGGGTGGACAGCTCGAGGTAGAAGTCCGACAGCCCGTAGTCGGCCAGCAGATCGAGCACGAACTTCAGCAGCGAGCGCAGCTCGCCCGGCATCTGCTCCTTGGTGCAGTAGATGTGCGAGTCGTCCATCGTCAGACCGCGCACGCGGGTGAGGCCGTGGACCACACCGGACTTTTCGTAGCGGTACACCGTGCCGAACTCGAACAGCCGCAGCGGCAGCTCCCGGTACGACCGCCCGCGCGAGCGGTAGACCAGGTTGTGCATCGGGCAGTTCATGGCCTTGAGGTAGTAGTCCTCGTCGTCGAACTTCACCGGCGGGAACATCGTGTCGGCGTAGTAGGGCAGGTGACCGGAGGTGTGGAACAGCTCGCCCTTGGAGATGTGCGGCGTGTTCACGAACTCGTAGCCGGCCTCCTCGTGGCGGTGGCGCGAGTAGTTCTCCAGCTCGCGGCGGATGATGCCGCCCTTCGGGTGGAACACCGGCAGGCCGGAGCCGATCTCCTCCGGGAAGGAGAACAGGTCGAGCTCGGCGCCGAGGCGGCGGTGGTCGCGGCGCTCGGCCTCGGCGATGCGCTCGAGGTAGGCGTCCTGCGCCTCGCCCGACTCCCACGCCGTGCCGTAGATCCGCTGCAGCTGCGGGTTCTTCTCGCTGCCGCGCCAGTAGGCGGCGGCCACGCGGGTCAGCTTGAACGCGGGGATGAACTTGGTGGTGGGCACGTGCGGACCGCGGCACAGGTCGCTCCACACGCGTTCCTTGGTGCGCGGGTCGAGGTTGTCGTAGATGGTCAGCTCGCCACCACCGACCTCCATGACCTCGTCGGTGTCCACTTCGGACTTGAGGTCGACCAGCTCGAGCTTGAACGGCTCGTTCGCCAGCTCCTTCTTCGCCTCGTCGACGGACTCGAACACGCGGCGGGAGAACTGCTGGGCACCCTTCACGATCTGCTTCATGCGCTTCTCGAGTGCCTGCAGGTCTTCCGGGGTGAAGGGCTTGTCGACGGCGAAGTCGTAGTAGAAGCCGTCCTTGACCGGCGGCCCGATACCGAGCTTCGCGTCGGGGAACTCCTGCTGCACGGCCTGCGCCAGCACGTGGGCGGCCGAGTGGCGGATCACGCTGCGGCCGTCCTCGGTGTTCGCCGCGACGGGCTCCACCTCGGCGTCGGCCTCCGGCGCCCACGCGAGATCGCGCAGCCTGCCCTCGGCGTCGCGCACGACGACGATCGTGTCCGGGCCCTTGGTCGGCAGCCCGGCCTCGCGGACCGCGGCTCCCGCCGTAGTGCCCGCCGGGACCACCACGCGCTCGGCGGGGACGGCGGCGGCTGACGGCGGATGCGACACGATCGGCTCCTTCTGGGACAAATGACGAGGATGACTCCGGTTGATGCTAGTCGTCGGCCCGCGGCCGCCTCACGCGTGTCGGCGCTAACCGCGGCGGTGTCCCCGGGCGCGTCTTCCCGCACCACGGAAGCGGCCGCCGACCGGGTGGTCGGCGGCCGCGGGACGACCTTCGCGGCGCGGCTCAGTAGGCGCCCTGGCCGGCGACGACGGCTCGGAAGGTCTTCCACAGGATCACCAGGTCCAGCGCCAGCGACCAGTCCTCGACGTAGCGCAGGTCCAGGCGGATGCTCTCGGCCCACGTGAGGTCGCTGCGGCCGCTGACCTGCCACAGCCCGGTGAGGCCGGGCTTCACGAGCAGCCGGCGGCGCGCGTCGGGCGCGTACTGCCGCGTCTCCTCGGGCAGCGGTGGCCGCGGACCGACGAGCGACATGCGCCCGGAGAGCACGTTGAACAGCTGAGGCAGCTCGTCGAGCGAGTAGCGACGCAGCAGCCCGCCGACCCGGGTCACGCGCGGGTCGCGCTTCATCTTGAACAACGGCCCGGCGCCCTCGTTGGCCTCTTCGAGGTTCTGGCGGATCTGGTCGGCGTTCGGGACCATGGTGCGGAACTTCAGCATCGTGAAGTTCTCGCCGTCCTTGCCGACGCGGCGCTGCTTGTAGATCACCGGGCCGCGGTCGCCGAGCTTCACGGCCAGCGCGATCGTCAGCAGCAGCGGGGAGAACAGCGTCAGCAGGAACGCCGCGCCACAGCGGTCGACGGCCTCCTTCACGAGCCGCCGACCACCGGTGAACCGTGGTGCCGTGACCCGCAACAGCGGCATGCCGAGCACACCGGAGACGTTCAGCCGCGGGCCCGCGACCTCCATCAGCACCGGCGCCACGACCAGCTCCGCGGCGGTGCCCTCGAGGTCCCACGCGAGGCGCTGCAACCGCTTCGGCGTCCAGTACTGGTCCGCGGTGATGGCGACCACGCGGTAGCCGCCCCGGCGCACGTGCCGGGAGAGCTCTTCGAGCCGGCCGATCACGGGCACGCCGTCGATCTCGCCGCTGCCGGAGTCGGCACCCCCGCCGTCGACCGTGCAGACCGCTTCGACGCGCCAGCCGACGTGGGCCTCGGTCTTGGTGCGGGCGATGAGGTCGGCCACCGTCCCGGGGCTGCCGGCGGCCATCACCGGCAGCAGGCACAGGCCGCGGCGGCGCTTGCGGTGCAGGAGCTGGCGCAGCAGGTACCGCTGGGGGAAGGCGAAAAGCGCGATCACGGGCACCACGATGAACACCCACGGCTGCACGTCGAGCGCGCGGAAGAGCAGGCCGCCGAGGGCCACCAGCACGGCGGCGGCGACGAGGCCGCGGCCCAGCGTGCGGTACTCCTCGGGCCCTTCGCCGAGCACGCGCGGGCTCCACGCGCGGCTGACCGGCAGCGCGCACAGCACCGCCAGGGCCGTGCCGAACGCGTGCATGTCCTGCGGGGCCACGCGGTCGATCACGAACGCACTGACGCCGATCACCACGAACGACGCGACGATGTCACTGGCGATGACCCAGGCGCGGTAACGCCTCTCCCACGAAGCGGGATGCGATTTGGCCGTGGTCGATTCGACGGGCGCCGACTGGGTGGCGTTCGAGGGCTGCGCGGCCGTCGCGGTCGTCCCGGTTCTCGCGCCGGCGGCTGCGGGGATCGCCTTCATCGCCTGGAGGTCGATGTGCGTCGGCGGTTCACTGACCGTGGATGCAGGCCGCACCGACTCTTCCATCAGACCTCCCAGGAGCGTGGTTCGAAGGTCTCCGCCGGCACGCTGTGTGAACAAGTTTGATCTCGGAGCGTGATCATGACTCGTACTCGATTCAGCCACCAAAGGAGCGACACACGCCAAGGTATCGGCGGTTATCCGGGACTTGTTACAACGATTTCCAGCCACATCCTGCAGCTCCTTCACGAAAATGAATGGCTTGAAGATAACGGGATGATGACGATGAGTAACGAGTAGCAACCCATCAATGACTACGGGATGTAGTCAATGTTGCACCACTCTTCGCGGCGAGGCGAGCGGGTTCCGGCCACCAAGACTCTCCACTGTGGACGCTCCAGCCCGGACGCGTCCACAGTGGATTTTCCCGGAATCTCCGCGGATCGAACGGCGCCGGGGGTGACATTCTGCTTCACGGTGTCACGGCGTCGGATTTTCGTCACACGCCAGCACCCGGCCGCACCCCATACTCCCCCGGGTGCGCGCGACGGCGCGTCGATCACGCCGTGCTCCCAGTGCGGGATCGCCCCGTTCACCCGTCTTGCCCAGCCAGGCCCGCCGGGTGCACGGGCCGTGGGGACGCCTCGGCAGTGCGGCACATTCACCGGAACGGCCGCGCCCCGGACGAAAACCTTCGAACGTGGGCGGACCGCGCGGCCGATTCGCGGCCGGGCGCCGGCGAACTGCGTGCGGCCGCTCGGGTGACCCGAACCCCGACGTGATCGAGAAAGTGCTCGGGATCACATGCTCGACGTCTGCCCGACCCCGCGTGCGACAAAAACGCCGCGAGACGTACGGCGAAGGTCATTTGTCCGCGTGCTACCTGCAAATTGCAGCTCCGGCAGTTGCGCCGAGACCGTTGTGGAGCTGTGATCGGTCGGGCCGGACCGGGGCCTCCCGGCCGCCGGGCCGAGTCGGGCCATCGCGCGGCGCTGACCTGCGAAGATTCTTACGCGGAAATCACTCGAGGCCCCGGATCGTGGGATCCGGGGCCTCGATGCGGTGGGCGATACTGGGATCGAACCAGTGACCTCTTCGGTGTGAACGAAGCGCTCTCCCCCTGAGCTAATCGCCCGCTCGTGGAGTGAACACAACTCTACAACACGACTTTCGAGGGCCTGCAAACGGGTGGTTGACGATGACCACCCTGCGTCTACCAGCGAATACGGAGCGAACAACGCCGAGCTAGCCGGGGTTGTGCCGCGGTGGGGCCGCTCGCGCCCGGCTTGGACATCCGTGCGACGGTGCTATCGCGCGGCGGTCGAACCGCGCAGTATGTACGTGCGGCTGCCCAGCGGGCGCCCGCGGAAGGCTGCGCGGCGCGGGCGACGAAGGACGGAACGGTACTGCCGACCACGGACGGGTGATCTCCGGCGAACCCGCGACGGAATCGGCTTTCCGGAGCGTCTCATCGTCGTCCTCGGTCGTCCGGGCCGGGAAGGGAGACGAAGGGTAGGACGATGCGCAACGATCACGTGACGCTCCGCTCGACGGCGGTCTTCGACCTGCTGGCGCCGCGGACCCCGGCGGTTCCGGTCAAGGTTGAACTGCGCTACGACACTCGCGACCCCTACGCGGTCGTCGCCGCCTTCCGCACCGGCCGCGCGGGCTGGGTCGAGTGGGTCTACGCCCGCGACCTCCTCGCCGACGGCCTCCTCGCCGACGCCGGCGACGGCGACGTGCGGATCCGCCCCTCTGTCGAAGACCCCGAGTCCGTGCTCATCGAACTCAACTCACCCTCCGGCCACGCCATGTTCGAGGCCTCCGCCCAGGAGCTCGCCGACTTCCTCGACCGCACGTACGACGTGGTGCTCCCCGGCAACGAACACCTGTGGGTCGACGTCGATGACGCGCTGACCCACCTCATCCCCAACGATCTCGCCTGATCACAGCCCCGCGTCCGGGAGATGACCCCCCGGTGACGGGGCGGTTCTCGGGGTTCGATATGGTTCTCCCACACCACGGCGACGGGGTGCCTGGCCACTGGTTCGGCACTCGGGAATCGCGGAGAGTGCGGACGTAGCGCAGCTGGTAGCGCATCACCTTGCCAAGGTGAGGGTCGCGGGTTCGAATCCCGTCGTCCGCTCGAAAGGCTCTTCGAGGCCTTGCACGGTGGAGTGGCCGAGAGGCGAGGCAACGGCCTGCAAAGCCGTGTACACGGGTTCGAATCCCGTCTCCACCTCGCGCGATTAGCTCAGCGGGAGAGCGCTTCCCTGACACGGAAGAGGTCACTGGTTCAATCCCAGTATCGCGCACCAGCTGAAACGCAGGCCAGAAGCCCTGTCCCTCCCCGGAGGGGCGGGGCTTCAGTCGTCAGACGGCGATGATCCGGCGATGGCCCTAGACCCGGGCCCGATCGCCCGCCGAGACCGCAGATGCGGAAACCACGACACCAGCTTCGCCCGCTCCCCCGGATACAACGAAGCCAGCGACCGCAGCCAACGCTCCTCCAGTGCATCCAGGATCTCGTTCACCATCGCTGGGGCCACATGGTCATAGACCCGCGCGATTCCCTTCATCTTCTGACCCAGCCGCGCCCGCCGCGCAACCTCGGGGATCCCATCCTCGGTCAGCCACGTGCTGTGCGTGTGCCGGCCCTCGTGAAAAGTGAATGTCGGCAGAATCGGCGGCCGCCGCTCCCCCGCCCCAGCATCGTCCAGCTCGACCCCGTCCCACGCCGGACGCCAAAACCGGATCCGGAAGTTCGAACGCCGCCACGGATGCCCCTCCGGCGTGCTGAGCACGAACGGATCACGGTGGCTGTCCATCAGCTCCTTGTAGAGCACAGCGATCCCCGACGGCAGCGCCACGAACCGCGTCCCCGCAGGCGTCTTGGTCCGCCCCTTCTTCGGCCGGGTAGTGCCACGCCTCGTCGGCGGGCGCGTGCGGCCGGCCGGATGACGATCATTACTCGTCCTGCCACCCTTGTAGACCTTCCCACCGACTTCCTTCAGCGGTGTCCGGATCTCAATCCCACGCTTCTCAGCGTCATACTCGTGCCGCTGCTGCCCAACAAGTTCACCCCATCGAGCACCGGTGTAGAAGTCCATCAGACACAACATGAACCCCGACTTCCCCAGACCCATCTCATAAAGCCGCATGGCAGCCCGCAGCGCCTGGGCCGGACTGGCGACCAGCCGCTCGGTGTCGAACTCGCCACTGGTCACGCGGACACCGCTGCACGGGTTGGCCGGGATCATCCGCGCACGCACAGCGCCGTTGAGGATGGTCGAGAACAACGCGAAGTACGACGACACCGACGACTCCGCGTAGTCCTCGTGCAACTCCGAGAGCCACCGCTCGATCTCAACATAACCGTTGAAGATCGCGATCAACGGCCACGCCTGCCACTGCGGGAGCAGCTGGTTGTCGAGGAACGACCGGTACTTCGCGGCCGTGTTCAGCTCCAGCCGAGGAGACACAGCGTTCAGCCACGCCTCGGCGAAGTCGGCAAACCGGGTTTCGCCATCGCGCGGATCCAGCCACAGGTTCCGCCGGATCAGCGCCTCCTGCTCCACGCCCCAGTCCTCGGCAGCCTTCTTCGTGGGAAACCTTGACCTGTTCCCCCACGTCCCATCGGGACGCTTGTACCGGGCACGCCACTCACCCGTGCCGGGCGCTTTCTGGCCGAAGGCCATCTCAACTTCCTTTCTCTATTACTCCGACCCGCTTCATGCGGCGCGGAAGTCCTGCGCAAGGCCCTCCAGCGGCACCCGCCGTCGCGCCGGCTTCACCTCGGCTGCGCCCAGCCGCACGATCTCGGCCACATCCCCGCGGGTGAACCGGTAGTGCTTGCCGAACCGGTGATGCGGCAGAACACCGGCGGCAGCCTGGTCCTTCAACGTCCTCGGCGACAGCTGCAGCAACTCCCCCACGTCTTCCGCCGTGAGCAACGCATCCGGGTCCGCCGGCGGATCTGGCGCGGCAGCACGCACCGCCGCCGCAACCTCTCTGATCGCGGCAGCGACTGCGGCGCAACCATGGGCGCGGTCTCGACTACTTTCGATTTCCGTCACACACTCCAACGCAATTTTGAGTCGCAGCTCACAGCCCCTTCAGGGGAAGTGTTCGCCGCAACACACAACTATCCATGCCGACGATCCAACAAGCCGTCAATAGCACCTCGGAAGAAAATAGAGAACCTCGTCCTGACAGATGCCGGCCGCGTGAACGTAATTCCGGTACGCTACTATTCAACGAACCGACACATCACCGGACAACTCAACGAAGGGCGACACAGATGGCCAAGAAAATCACGATCGAGATCTCCGACGACACCGACGGATCCCCAGCCGACCAGACCATCCCCTTTGGACTTGACGGCGTGTCCTACGAGGTTGACCTCTCCCACGCTAACGCCGGCGTGCTGCGGGCAACGGTGCAGCCGTACGTGACGGTCGCTCGCCGCACCGGAGGCCGTCGAGTCAAGCTCGCAGTCGGCCAGTCGACCGATGACACAAGCAAGGCACCTCAACCCGTCGCCGATCACTCGACAACTCACGATATTCGCTCATGGGCCCAGAACAATGGCCACGAGGTAGCTGACCGCGGGCGGATCGCACGCTCGGTCGTCGACGCATACCACGCATCACACAAGACCAGCAGCTCGAGGACCTCGTTAAAAACTCGAACCCGGTCAGAGAAAGAGCAACAATCCACGCGCAGCGAATAACAGTCAACAAACAGGGCGGCGCACACTTGATTGAAATCGAATCGATCTTCAGCTTCCCAGAACGCTTTCCACACCCCGCCGCCCCCGCGGCCATGGGTCGACCAGGGATGGGACGCCTACCGATCCGAGGAAGAACTCGCGTGCCCGAGCTGCTCGCGGCGCGCGGCCCGATCTACGAGGACCCCTAGCGGCGTGCCGGACAGCGCAACACGCCGTGCGCGAGCACGGCGACGACATCGACAGCTACCTGGCGCCGCGGGCGGCCGAGCTCAACGCGGACGATCCGCAGCTGCGTGGCCACGGCCTGCTGGGCCCGATCATCCCCGGGCACAACCGTGATCATCACGGGTACGCCTACACCGTCGCATGGGCGGCGACCCGGCTGGTCGTCGGAGCGGGGCGCAGTGTGTGGGGAGAGTTCGGCGACCATCGCCCCGAGATGCCGGCGACGATCACCGCGGGTCTGCTGGACGCCACAGACGTGGAGGCGTTCACCGACAAACTGTTCACGCCCCCGATCTCGCTCCGGCGGACCTCGGCCTGGGTCGGCCCCCTGTACCGGGTCGGGTCGAACGGGAACCACCGCCTGCACACCGCGCGGATGCTGAACCTGCCGTGGCTGGCCGCGGCCGTCCACTTCCAGGCCACCGCGCCGGCCTGGAACATGTCGGGCCTGGTGTTGGCGGATTCTGACGCCGAGGAGCGCGAGCGCGGCGGGTCGTTCGACAAATGCCTCGCCGAGCGTCTCGCCGTGGTCGAGGGCCTGCTTCGCCGCGGCGTCGTCGACGGAATTCTCACCGGCAAAGGTCGAGCATTGCCGGTGCTGCACTGCAGCCGACTTCCGGCGACGTGGCTGCTGCGCGCGCCCGCACACGCGGCGCGGGTCAACGCTGTGTACGAATCCCGCTATCCCGGTGCGCTGCAATAGCTGGGCATCCCACGCGAGATCGGAACCGACGCGACCGCGTGGCTACGGTGGCTTACCGCGCGGTAGCGGGATCCGTGGACCGGTAGAGCGCGCGGCCCTCGTCGTGCACGATCTCGTGAGTCACCTGCAGCGGGTCCTGCAGGAACGGCAGGGCAACGTCCCGCAGCTCGCGCCCGCCTGGCACCTGGGAGCCGAGCTGCCACAGCCGCAGCCCGATGCGGTAGCGGCCGGTGCGTTCGAGCGCGCCCCAGCCGACCAGTTCCGCGAGCAGCCGGTCCGCGGTCACGCGGGCGCGAACCCGATCGCCCGCGTGATCTCACCGTGCGTCTGCTCGGGGCGGCCGTCGAGGAACGAGTCCAGGATCGCGAACGCGTCTGATCACCGTGCGCTCGGGTTCGGCAGCGTTGCCGGCGATCGCGCGCCTCCCTGACCTCGGGGACACCGAGTCGTCCATCATCCGCCCGTGGACCGGCCGAGGCAACCGCGCCGACGAAAACCCGGCCGGCGAGGACGCGCCAACCCCGGCACACCCTGATCCGAGAGACGGGGACCGCCCGGGGTGGCCTCCGATCGATGCCCGGTTAACCTGGCGGTTGTCACTTCGTGTTGCTCACGGCCCATCGACACATCTCGGCGGGGTCAGGCAAGTCGAGAAGGAGGAGGGACTCGTGACCAACCCATTGGTGGCCGCACCGGTGAGTTCAACGACCGCGTTCACCGGGATCCAGCTGCTGGAAGACGCGCAGTCGGTGAAGACCGGAATCGAGAGCGGCGACTGGGCCTCAGCGGTCCTGGGAGCCGCGGGAACGGCGATGGACGCGCTCGCGGTCGTGGCGGATCCCTTCGGCGCGATCCTGTCCTCGGGCGTGAGCTGGCTGATGGAGCACGTCGGGCCGCTCAAGGAGGCGCTGGACAAGCTCGCCGGCGACCCGGACCAGATCACCGCGAAAGCACAGACCTGGCAGAACATCTCCCAGGAACTCGCCGCCATTGGCGAGGACCTGACCTCGCTGGTTCAGACCGACCTCCAAGGCTGGTCCGGTTCCGCCGCGGACGCCTACCGCCAACGGGCCTCCGACCTGGCCGCGGTGCTCGGCGCCGCGAGCGAGGCTGGGGCCGGCGCGGGAACCGGAGTGCAGACCGCCGGTGAGGTCGTCGCCGCGGTGCGCTCGCTCGTTCGAGACACCATCGCCAAGGTGGTGTCCCACATGATCTCGTGGGCGCTGCAGGTGGTCTTCACGCTGGGCGTCGGTCTGACCTGGGTCGTGCCGCAGGTGGTCAACCTGGTCGCGAGGACCGCCACGCAGATCGCCGGTCTCGTCAAACGCCTCGTCAGCGCGCTCAAGACGCTGTCCGGGCTGCTGGGCAGGGCGAGCAAGGTCTTCGACGGCGTGTCGGACGCGCTGAAGAAGGTCAAGACCGGCAAGGTCTCGCCCCCGACCGCTCCGGGCAAGCTGCCACCCGGGGTCAACAGCTTCATCAAGCTCGGTGGCGGCGCACCCGGGGCGAGCAGGGCCGGTGGCCCCGCCGGCCACGCCGGTGGCGGCACCACCGCGAGCCACGCAGGTGGCGGTGGCGGCTCGCGGTCGCTCGACGACGACCTGCCCATCGCTCCCGATCCGCCGCCTCAGTCCGCGTACGGCAACCACCCGGCCATCCCGCAGTCCGCTCACGATCACGTGATCTTCGGCAACCTCAAGCCACCGAGGAAGCCGAACAAACCGTGGGGGTTCACCGGGGGCCACGTCCTGCACGATGACCTCCCGGCGGGCACCACCGCACACAACTCGGCGGCGGCCGGCGCCAACCCCAGCTGGCATGGAGCGGGGGTCACCGGGGTCAAACCACCGCCACCGGGGCTCGCGTCGGTTCCCGGGCCGGGGCCGTTCGGCTCGGTCCCTGCACCCAACGGGGTGTACCACTTGAGCAACCCGACGATGCCGCCCCCGCCAGGCCATATCGGTGACGCCGGGAAACCGGGCAGCACGATGTTCCCGCAGGGCATGAATCCGGGGCTGGTGCAGAACGTCGGAAACCAGGCGTGGAATGGTGGCGCGACCCACGGGCCGATGAACCCGGTCACCGGCCCGAACGGTGTGAAGCTGGATTCGCACGGCAACCCGCAAAGCTATACGTGGCAGGGTCACGGGCAGATCCCGTACACGCCCATCTGGGACGAGCGTCCCGACGGCACCTTCGGCCCCAACCACGGCAGTGGAGCCGGGAACCACCCGAACGCGGGTAGCACCATCCACGTATCGGGTTACGCGAACCCGGATTACTCCGCACCGGCACCCCCCGGCATCGCAGCACCTCCGGGTGGCACCGCCCCAGCGGTGATCAAGCCGGCAACCTACTACCCGGACGGCAGGAATTGACCACACCACAGCCCGACAGCCGCAGGGCGATCCGGAACCCCTGTGACCTTGACCACGGAAGCGGCGTATGACCAGCGCGATCACCTCCCCCTTCGACATCGGGGAATCGGTGTCGCTCGCGTTCGACGACCAGCGCCGGCTGCGGATCATGGTGCCGCGCGAACTGCTTCCGGTCGCTGCCTGGCTGTACACCGACGCCCAGCCCAACATCGCCGTGCTCGACCAGCTCGGTGCCACCCTGCAGCGGTGTCGCAGCGAGGAGCGGTCGCTGATCGGCAACGGCTGCCAGGTCGACTTCGTCAACGACATCGTGGTGCTGGAAAGCCGGTACGGCCGGTGGCCACGCAAGATCGTGCCGCAGTCGGTGTTCTGGCCCGTGCTGAACGGGCTGCGGTCGTTCCTCGTCGCGGCGGCCGCGGATCCGGCCCTGGCCCGGCCCGCGGACTATCCGCTGGCGGTCCCGCGCATCTTCGAGGAACGGCCGGATGGCGGGCAAAAGCCGTACTTCGTCGACTACACCTACTTTCCGCCGGAGTGGTCGGGCGAGGAGGTGCGTGCGGCGGGCAACGGCGCTTGGCAGTCACCCACCGCGGTCCGGGACCTGGAGACCGGCGTGTGGTCCGGGATGTGGCGGGGACTCGAGCTGGCCGGGTACTTCGATCCCGCAACCGGCGAGGTGCTGACCTTCTTCCCGGTCATCGCGCCGTAGCCGAAGCCACAGTACAATGCGGGTGCGCCGGCCCGGAGGTCGGCGCACCCGCTCATTCGGTGTCCGCTGCGGGCTGAACCGCAAAGGCGGTCTTGCAGCGCACCCCGTACCCGGCCTTCGTCAGGAGCGACAGCACGGTGCCGAGGATCAGCGGCTGCTGCAGGATCAGCTGCACCACCCGCGGCAGCACCTTCATCGTCGCGGGCGGCACGAACAGCCCGCCGATCGCGGTGGTAAAGGGGAAGCCGCGAGCGGTACGGGAGCGTCGGTCGTCGCCGTAGCAGCCATCACGCCCCCGCCGCCGCCGTGGAAGCGCCAGCTCGAGGACCTGGCCCGCGGACGTCGCCGGCGCGTTCTGCAGCCGGACGCGGTGCTCGGCGGAGACCAGGGGCCGCGGGGGCTCGCCTGTCGAACGGCCATCTTCTCCACCACCACGGTCATCTTCTCCACGGCGCTCGTGACGGTGACCCCGCCCGGAACGCCTTAGCGCGGATCGTCGCCGCGCGCGGACCCGGCGGCGGCGGTGGATGTGCATCGACCCGACGAGGTCGACTTCAGCGTCGGTGTGGTCATCGCGTAAGGACGGCCCGGCCCACCGTCCTAGCCCACCCCACCTCGCCCGCAAATTCGTCCTCGCCAAGCTCGCCGCACTGCAGGCCTCCAACGCGGGTCGCGGGGAAAAACGCGCTAGAAAAGCGCGGGGTTAACCTCCACGATGACGGAGACACCATCAAATAGGCCGCGTTTAATGCATAAAAGTCATTATGCATGAATAGATTTCGGGTGCTTGACTTTGTCAGACACCCGCATTCTACTCTGCAGGAGCACTTTGCTTGGAATCGATGTCAAATGAACCGATTGCCAAGGTTCTTGCATGCACCCCTTCGGAATTTTTCTGCCATTTCTATACCATTCGGGATTGTCGCGTAACACGCGAGCCCAGCTATATTCACAGCGAGTGGGCGCTACGGTGCTGTCTGCGGCACCTCATTGCCCTGCGCGCATCGGTTCTGACGGTCGATACCGACCTTGATGCTTCCGGGTCCTTCCACGCTTACATGGTCCCGGCAATTATCTCCATGCAGGGCAAGTCTGGCCGCCATACCACAGACAGCAAACGCGACCGCAAAGATCAGTACTGCCAAAGCCCACCAGATGATCGCAGGGCCGCTTGCGCGGCCCGGCAACTACCTGGTTTCCGAAACGCGTCGGGAGCCGGCTGCAAACATGGTTACCATGATCCTCCGGTGACCCCGTGTCGAGGGCGGACCGATTCCGCCTGTCGTCGTACCGTACTTCACGGTGTCGCATGAATGGCCGATAACGAGATCATTTCAAGTAGACCTCTGCGTATTGCATCAGATGAATCGGCGGTTCTCCTCCAGTGCCGAGCGGCGTTGCCCCCGAGGCTGGTACTAGAGCCGCCGTCTACCAGGCAATATGCGGTAGGCGAGGCGGTTATGTGAGCCATCGCCGAGGTCTTGACGTCTGCTGTTGAGCGACCTTCTGCCACCCGGCAACTGCACCCCGGATGACCCCCGACCTGACGGTCATGTCGCCGGGGCTCTGCAGGTCTAGCCGCTTCATCCGCAGATCGGCCCGCGGTCAGGAGCTCTTCGGGGGCGGCAGCGATGTAGGGGGCTGTGATCTGCGCCTCCGCTTCCTCGTCGTCGATCAATCAGCCCAGCGGTGCCACTGAGAGTCCATGTGGGCCGGAAGTCAGCCGTGGTCGCCGACGGGACGCTGGAGGAACTGGTGGACATCGCCGACGAGATGGCGCATTTGCTCGCCGGCCTCCAGGAGGACGGTCGCCGAGGCTGTCCAGTTGCCATCCTCATGCCGCCACGGTGTGGTGGTCCAGGTCAGGCCCACGTGTCCCCGAGAGCTGAAGACCGCGTCGATTCGCAGGTCGCCGTCCATGCTCGCCCAGGCGCGGGTTCCGTCCCAGCCGGTGAAGTCCCTGGCCAGGCCGTCGAGGAACGGGGCGAGGTCGCTGCCGCCCATGACCATCAACGGCACACCGCGCACCGTGGCCAGCAGCCCAGGAGCCCCGATCTGGGCGCAGGCCTTGATCGAGCCGTCGCCCCAGGGATCAGCGCGGTTCCACAGCCGCGCCCAAGTCCCATAGCCTGGGGTGCCCAGGGACACCGCTAAGCTCTCGTCTTCATCAGGGCCGTGCTCGCATTCCACTGCCGCATGGTATTCGCGCCTTCTGTCATTACGCGCGGCGTTTGTTCTACGGGGGTGGACGTGGGCACGACCTGCAGGTCCGGGTGCGCCGCGGCGGTGGCGGCGCTCCTGGTGCTGGCGGCCGGCTAGCGTAGGCGGCCCGGCCGGCAGGGCGTCAGCTGACCCACTCGAACAGCTGTGAGGCGTTCTCGAGGGTCAGCGAGCCCAGATTGCCCTTGCCGCCCGGGTTGTAGGTGACGTTGGAGCCACCGTAGTTGCTGTTGAAGTAGACCTTCACCACGTGGGCGGTGGTGTTGTTCCACGCCGAGCGGGCGTTGTTCTTCACGCATTGCCCCTGCCCGGCGCCGGGGCTTTTGAAGTCGTAGCAGCTCGGCTGGGTGCTGCCGTAGTTCGCGATCGACCCGTCGAAGTCCGATACCGAGCCGGTCGCGTCGGCGCCGTAATACAGGCAGAACTCGCCGAGCTCGCACACGCCGTTGCGCGCCGTCGGTGCCGCGCTGGCGGCGGGCGCCGCGGTCGCCAGCAGTGCGGCGGTCGCGCCGACCGCCAAGGCTGTCTGAGCCACGCGCTTCTTGATGTCCCTCAACTGGTCCCCCTCGATCGTCTCCCCCGGTGTCCCGGGCAGTTCGTTTCGCCCGGGCTTCGCCGCAGTTACGGCATCGCCGTCGCCGATTCTGCTGCACGGCGATCGGCTCGTTCAACCCTCTCCCCCTGAACGGTCTAGTACGGCAGCAATTGTCCGTAATGGACCGACTAGTGATACGGCGGTCCGAGGTCAGACGGGCAGGAACACTCGGGTACTGCCGGCAGCCACGGCGGTACAACCGTGCCACCACAACAAAAACCTGGCCCACCCTCGTAACTAGCTGAACCAAACTACCAGCTCGTACGGTCGCGGGCCATCTTCAGGGTAGAAGCTGCCAAGCTGCTCAACCATCGCGAGCTGCGAGACTGGGACAATCGGTGCGAGCTACTTCTCGAGGATGCCTTCGTCCGAGGAGACACCTCCATGTGTCTGCTGAACGATCAGGGTCTGATTCACGCGCTGCCTGATCGGCGGCCCTGCTCATGATGGGTTCGAACTCGATGGGGGCCAACCTGCCGAGTCGCTCCTGTCGTGGGCGACGGTGACGGGACCGATCGTCACCCTGTTCCGCCGGACGCCAACCACGCCGCCGGCAGTGGAGAGGCACGCGGCGACGGGTGCCTCTGGCGACGAAAGGTCGGAACTTCCATCGCCTGTGCGGCCACCTGACCTCCTGTCGCGGCCGACGCGGAGCACGCGGCCGCGGCCCGCCGCGCTGTCGCAATGCGGCGCCACCGTGCCGCTACGGGCGAAGCCTGGCCCGGTCCTCACCCGGATCACGGCGTGGCGGCGGGGGCGCGCAGCGGCCGAAACCCGGTGCGGGCGTACTCGGCCTCGACCGGGAACTCGTCGGTGCCGTACGGGTTTACGTGCGCCATCAGCGCCGGGGAGACGTGCGCGAGCAGGTCCCGATCGATCCGGCCGCGGCGCCCGCCCGGGTGCTCGAGCGCGAGTTCGAGGTAGGCGGTGTTCCAGGTGATGATCGCGTTGACCACCAGCGACAGGCACAGCGCCTGCTCGGTCTGCTGCTCGAGGTGGCGGCGCCGCACCGAGCCTTGCGTGGGCAAGAACAGGTCGCGGCGCAGCGAGTGCAGGCTCTCGCCTTTGTTGAGCTGGCGGGTGATCCGGCGCCGGTAGGCCTCGTCGGCGAGGTAGCGCAGCACATGGATGGTGTGCTGCAGTCCGCCGAACTCGGTGAGGGCCTGCGCGATCGCCGAGCGCCGGGAGGAGGCGTGCAGCTTGCCCACACCAGCGACGCGGTGGCGTGCCCGTACTTCAGCAAGGCCGCGAACCGGAGCATCTCGTCCCACTGCGACCGGATCAGCCCGAAGTCGACGGCGCCGGTCAAAAGCTTCGCCGCGTTCGGGAAGGCGGCGGCCAGGTCCTTGCGGGCACCGAGCCGATGCAGCATGATCCCGCCCAGGTCGCGGATGCGCGGGGACAGGATGAAACCGGTCCGCGAACAGGCTGAACACGGTCAGGGCCTGACCGGCGGTGTCGGTGGCGTGCTCCGTGATCGGCAGGTCGGTGTCGTTGCCGAGCAGTTCGTCCAGGACGTAGACGGCTTCGCGGTCGGTGACCGGGATGACCTTCGTAGCGTAGGTGGAGTGCTGGTCGGAGACGTGGGTGTAGGCCGAGACGCCCTCGTCCACGAAGTACCGCGACAGCGCGCGGGCGGTGAGGCTTTTGCCGCGCATGGGAAACCGCTGCCCGTCCGAGGAGGACATCGTGCCGCCGACCCCCACCGAGGACAGCGGCAGCGTGTGGTTGTGGTTGACCACGGCGGCGTTCGCCGCGCGCAGGGTGTCCTCCCGCAGGTACCACTCGGTGGTCCAGGCCAGGGTGTCGTAGGAGATGCCCGAGGCCTCGGCCATCGTGGGTGCTCCAGGCCGGCGAGCGCGAGAAGGTTGTCGCGCACTCCACCTGGTGGTAACGGCGCGGCAGGTGGGTTTGCCGGTGGCGCCGGGCCATCCGGACGAATCGTCGACGGAGGCCGCGCGATGCCACTGACCCGGGGCAACGACGACGGCGCGGTCAGATCCAGCCTCGTCGTGCCGCCTCAACCCCTGCCTGGAACTTCGTCGTCGCCCCGAGCTGCGCCATCACTGTCGCTATGCGGCGTGTCGCGGTGCGCGGGCTGACGCCGAGCTGCCGCGCCACCGCATGGTCTTTCAGGCCTGCCTTGAGCATGTGCAGCACCACCAGGTCGCCCTCGGTCGGCCCGCCCTCCGGACGCCGGTTCTGCTCCACGAGGGGTCTGGCCCGTGCCCAGAACGCCTCGAACAGCTCGATCAGGGCGTCCAGCAGTCCCGAGGGGTGCACCACGGCGAGGCTGTCGTACATCCCACCGACCAGCGGCACCAACGCCACCCTGCGGTCCATGATCCGCAGCTTGAACGGCAGGCTCGGCAGCATTCTGGAGTACTCCCCCAGCTCCGCCAGGCACATCACGGTCTCGAACCGGCCGGGCCGATGCATCGACTCGGGGCAGTACACAGACCGGACATCCACTCCCCGCTCCAGCATGGCCCGCGTCGCGAGCATCTCCGTCTCGTTCGAGTCCGGCTGCCCGTCGGCGTTTTCGAGGTAGGGAGGTTTGTCCAGCACCCACAGCGAGGTGCTGATCGAGCGGGTCAGCTCATCCACCCGGCGGTTGACCGCCGACCGGCCGGACAGCACTTCCACCAAGCTGCTCGGATCACTGCGCAACCGGCCCACCCGGTGCAGCTCGGCCAGATCGTCCACGACACCGCGAACCTGCGCGAAAGCCGCCTCCGTCGCGGCGCGGCGCCGGTTGAGCAGGGCCATCAGCGCCGACTGCGGCCCGACGGGGCGGTAGTGGCCATGGTCCACGCGCACCAGGAGCCCCAGCGCCTCCAGCCTTGCCACCGCGTGCCTGACGCGGGAGGACGGCGCATCGACACTGCCCGCGAGTTGCGTAATCGTGTCATCCGGTTGTGACAGAAATGTTCGGTACACCTGCTCGTCGAACTCGCTGATTCCCAGAGCGGCCAGCATCCGCGCTCCCCTCGTTGTCCTGGCGGTGGCGGAACCAGCCACCTGGCGAAATCAGCCACGATCTTCCTCTGGACAACTCACCGGCACAAGACGTTCACTTGTCCTCTGCTCTTGCGAAACTCTTGCACCCCAACGAATTCGCCCCAGTCCACGGCTGGGCGAGAGCTCGGTGGTGCCCAGAAAAAGGAGTGCAGTGCGTCTGCTCAACAGACTCCTCACCGCGGCGCTCGCGTCGGCGGCGGCGGGCGGTCTGGCCGTCATCCCCTCGGCGGCTTCGACCCCAACCCCGCTCACCTCGATGGCAAGTCCGGCCGCCCACGGCATGAAGTCGTGCCAAATCACCCTGCCTGGCGGGATTCCCGTCACGGTCACCGACACCGGCGGTCAGGTATCGACCCAGCTCGTCGGACGTGCCGCCGACAACGGCGTGCTCAGCTTCGATTCAGGGGGCCACGAGGTCATCCTGCCGATGAGCGTGATGCGCAACCCGGCCGGCGTCGACCTCGCCGCCTACGACACCACCCTGCTCGCGCAGCGGACCTGCGGGTACTCCCCGCCCGCCGCCGCCCGGCCGAATCCTGCCCCGGATTACCAACTCGCCCGGCTGACGCTGCGGCCCCTGGACCGCGACGGACGTCCCGCAACGGGCTGGGTGGTGCTGGCCAACGTGGACGCCACCGGCTCGGCCCGCGTCGCGGTCTGGACCGACGGCCCGCAGGGCGGCAGCATCGCCGTGCCCGAGGGACACTACGCCGCGCTCTTCGTGGACTCCGACTACTCGGACCCGAAGAACAAGAACGTGTCGTTCGTGGTCGACCCGGACTTCACCGTCACCGACGGCACCATCCGGACGTTGGACGCGCGCACCGCCACGGAGAAGATCCCCACCCCGGCTACGCCACGCCCCGCGATACTGCAGTCCACCGCGGTCAACTTCGCGCGCGGCTACGGAGACGGTGACGGCCCCGGCTACGCCGACTGGGCAAACTTCCTCGACCTCGGCTCCGACCCGGTGAACATGAAGATCAACCCCGTGGGACGGGTGGCGCATGGGAACCTCACGGTGAACCCGGCGTTCGAGTTCTCCGCACCGGCCGGCTCGCCCGAAGCGTACAGCTACCACATCACCGAACCGTTCGACCACGTGCCGGCCGCCTTCCCGACGACGGTCGACCCGGCCACCCTGGCGACCGTCGAACGCGGCTACGGTGCTCCGGGCACACCCGGACTGGCCGTGACCGCCACCTCGGGCGAGCCCGCCTGGGAGGCCCGCACCCGGTTCTTCGCTGTCCGCGGTGTCGATATGGTCCAGACCGGCGCCCGCCAGACGGAGTACTTCAGCACCGGGCCGGATTTGGTGTGGATGACCATCCTCGACGATCCGGGCTGGGCCGACCAGCTTGTCACTTCCCGGACCACGTATCTGCCCGGCAGCCACCAGAGCGAAGACTTCCACACCGGGGCCCAGCACCCGTCGGTCCCGCTCGAATCGGCCGGCACCCCGGTCGCCTGCGGCGCCTGCTCAAACGACAACAGCCTGCTGCTCAACATCGTGCCGCTCGGGGACAACACACCCGGCCACGCGGCGGACAGCGCGGCCGTGGCCGCCCCCGACTCGCAGACGTACACAACATCACTGACCCGCAACGGGCAACTGCTCGCCACCGGCGAAGTCTCCCCGACGGCGATCGACATCGCGGTGCCGAGGGGCAGCGCCACCTACCAGCTCCGCACCACGAACCGCCGGAGCATCGCCGCGCTGCCGCTGTCGACGACCGCCCAGACCACCTGGACGTTCACCGCGAACCCCGGACACGGTGGCCGGCTCCCGGCAGGGTGGATGTGCTCCGACGCCACGACGAACTGCACGACGATGCCGTTGCTGTTCGCGAACTACACCGCCGACGCCGACCTGCTCAACCAGCTCCCCCCAGGACAGCACAACATCACCTTGACCGTGACCGACCAACAGCACTGGATTGCGCCCACCGTGGCCGGTGCGAGCGTGTCGGTCTCCTACGACGACGGCAAGAGCTGGCAGCCCTTGCCCGTGACCGGCGGCGCCGGCAGCTTCCACGCGCCCGTCACCGTTCCCGCGGACACCAAGGGTGGCTACCTGTCTCTGCGGATCTCAGCCTGGGACCGCGCCGGCAACCGCATCGACCAGACCGTCACCCGCGCCTACGGGGTGCGCTGACCATGAGAATCGGAGTCACCATGGGAAGATCCGTCCTCCGGCGGATGCTCGGCGCCGCCGCGGTTGTGGTCGCGGTGGCGGGCGGGCTCACTACCGGTTCGGCCCTGGCCGGCACACCGGACGTCACCGCCCCGGCCGCCGCGCCCGATTCGGCTGCCGCCGTCGACGCATGCGCCGTCACCACCGCCCCGAACCGGGTCAGGTGCCAGGCCAAGGTCCGCCCGGGAAGTAGCCGCAAGGCAGCCGCGCTGGACACGCCCAACGGCTCTGCCGCACTGCCCGAGGGGTATGGCCCGGCCGACCTGCAGTCGGCCTACAGCCTCAGCGAGGCGATCGACGCGGGCGCCGGCGGAGACAAAACGGTCGCGATCGTCGACGCCTTCGACGACCCCACGGCCGAGGCGGACCTCGCCGTTTACCGCTCGACCTACGGCCTGCCCCCGTGCACCACGGCCAACGGGTGCTTCCGCAAGGTCAACGAATGGGGGGAGTCGGCTCCGCTGCCCCCGGTCGACGGCGGCTGGTCGGTCGAGGTGAGCCTCGACCTGGACGCGGTATCGGCCGCCTGTCCGGCCTGCCACATCCTGCTGGTGGAAGCAGCGGAAGCCTCGGTCAACCACACCGCGACCGCGGAGGACACGGCGGTGGCCCTGGGCGCCGACGCGGTGTCCAACAGCTACACCGTCCCTGAGAGCGGCTCGGTTCTGGGATACGCGTCGTCCTACAACCATCCCGGGGTCGCGATCACGGCGGCTACCGGAGACGCCGGCTACCAGCTGGTCGCGCCGTTCCCCGCCGACCTGACCTCGGTGACCGCCGTCGGGGGCACAACGCTCACCAGGACACCGGGCCGGCGCGGCTGGAGCGAAACCGCCTGGGCGGCCAACGGTGAGAGCGGCGCGGGGTCCGGCTGCTCAGCGTTGATCGACAAGCCGTCCTGGCAGCACGACCGGGCCTGTCCCGGCCGCACCATCGGCGACGTGTCGGCGGCTGCCGATCCCGCCACCGGATACGCGGTCTACGACACCACACCGAACCCGATCGGCGTGCCGTCCGGCTGGATGCTGATCGGCGGCACCAGCGCGGCGACGCCGTTGATCGCCGGGATCTACGCGCTGGCCGGTCACACCGAGTCCGTGCGCGACGCGTCCGGCCGGTACGCCCGGGCCGGCGAGTTCCACGATGTGGTAGGCGGCAACACCAGTATGCCGGGCACGTTCGCCGATTGCCCTGTCACGAGCTCTATGTGCACGGCGCTGCCGGGCTACGACGCCCCGACCGGCGTCGGCACGCCGAACGGCATCAGCGGGTTCTGACCACGGCCCGGCGGGCGACGACTCCCAGGATGGCCTCCCGGGGGTCGCTGCCCGCCGGTTCGAACGTTCCTGGCAGGGTGAATTGGTTCGTTCTGGGACAACGATGTGTCCAATCCAGGCAGTGTGTGCGGGCTGTCCGGGTGTTCGACGGCGTCGCTGGCCAGCTCGACGACGGCATGCTGCACGCGCCGCCGTCACCGCGCAGCGCGCGGCCGAAATGGCCCAGGCCGCCGCCCAACGCTCCGGCCAGCTCGAAAACGACGTGGTGGCGCTCAGCACCGAGCTCGAGTCCGCGCGCGCCGCGCTCGAACACGAGCGGCACCGCGGCGAAGCCCAGACCGAGCCGGCCAACCAGGCCGTGGCCGCGGCCGCCGAGGCCGGCCGGCACCTGCGCGCCCAGCGCATCGACAAGCTGCGGACCGACCGCGACCGGCGGGTTGAGCAGCTGCGCGAGATCCACCAGCAGGCCCTCGTCGCGGCCCGGGCCGACGATGAGCAGCGCCACGAGGCGGACGCGGTGCGGCCGCGGCGGCGCTGGAGGCGGTCCGCGCCGCCGCCGCGCGGGAGCTGGCCTCGCTGCACCAGCGCATCGGCGGGCTCGAACACCAGCTGGGCGACGTCACCGCCGCCCGCGCCACGGATACCGCGCGCTGGCGTGACGCCGAGCAGCTCCGCGACGCGCGGCCATCGAACCCCGCGTCAGCCTGCTCGACGCCCTGCGCGAGCACCTGTGGCTCACGGGCTCCAAGAAGGGGTGCGACCAGGGCACCTGTGGCGCGTGCACTGTCTGGGTCGACGGCCGCCGCGTGCTGGGCTGCCTGACGCTGGCCGTTACGTGCGAGGGCCGGGAGATCACGACGATCGAGGGCATCGCGCGCGACGGTGAGCTGCACCCGATGCAGCAGGCGTTCATCGATCGCGACGCGTTCCAGTGCGGGTACTGCACGGCCGGGCAGATCATGTCGGCGATCAAGCTCATCGAAGAGGGCAACGCCGAGGACGACGAGTCCATGGCCGAGCACATGAGCGGCAACATCTGCCGCTGCGCCGCGTACCCGAACATCCGGGCCGCCATTCGCGACGTCCGCGACCGCCGTCAGGAGGCCTGACGTGCGCCCATTGTCCTATGCTCGCGTCTTCGACGTCCGCAGTGCCGTCGAGACCGTGGCCGCTCACGAGAACTGCGCGTTCCTCGCGGGCGGCACCACGGAGGTCGACCTCGTCCGGCTCGGCGTCCACGGCCCGGACCTGCTCGTCGACATCGACGCGCTGCCGCTCGGCGAGATCGAGGAACTGCCTGGCGGGGCTTGCGGCTCGGCGCGCTCGCGCGCATGACCGACGTCGCCCGCCACCCGCTGGTGGCAGAGCGCTACGTCGCGGCGTCTCAGGCGTTGCTGCTCGGCGCTTCCGAGCAGTTGCGCAACATGGCGTCGATGGGCGGAAACCTGTGCCAGCGCACGCGCTGCACGTATTTCCGCGACAACCTCTCGCCGTGCAACAAGCGTGAACCGGGCTCCGGTTGCTCAGCGCTCGAGGGCGTGCACCGCGGGCACGAGCGAGCACTGCATCGCGACGCACCCCTCCGACGTGGCGGTGGCGCTGGTCGCGTTCGACGCCGTGGTCCGGACCACCGGCCCGGACGGTTCGGGCACCATCCCGATCGACGAGTTCTACCTCGAACCCGGCGACCAGCCGCACGTCGAGCACCCGCTCGCGCACGGCGAGCTGATCGAGGCGATCGACCTGCCCGCGTTGCCGATCGCGCGCGACTCCGTGTATTTGAAGTTCCGCGACCGCGAGTCGTATGAGTTCGCGTTCGTCTCCGTCGCTGCCGCGATCGAGGTCGAGGAGGGGGTGGTACGCGACGTGCGCCTCGCTCTCGGTGGCGTGGCGACCCGCCCGTGGCGGGCGCGGCGAGCCGATGAGGTGCTGCGCGGCGCGCCCGCAGCCCGCTCGTCGCCGCTCAGGCCTTCACTCTCACCACGGTTGATCTTGTCCTGCTTGACCCAGTTCGCCACAGTTCCAGCATGAATCCCCAGAGGTCGCAGCCAGAAGCTGATGGGGGCGCGGTCGTGCCGAACGCGGCCGTCCTGTCAATGACAAGAACGAGCTGCCCGCCCTGACCCGGGCAGCGCAGGAAGCCTTAGGACTTCGAACGGCTTGAACAAGACTGCCGCGACCGTCGGCGCACCCAACAGCCCCCGCAGTGAAGACCGGAGCCGGATTCCGATGAGCTGCGATCTCGGCGTCGCCGATCTCACCCACCACCCATCACGACGGAGTTGATCAAGATCATGAGCCATGTCAGGCCCATGTTGCTCGTGCTCGGCGCCATGGCGCTGCTCGCCTTCACCGCGTGCACCTCCGGTACGAACGGCACCATCGCCGTCCCCGCGCCGACCCCGGCGATCCTGTCCACGACTGCCGCGCCGCCTCAGCGGGCCGCGACGCTGCCCGGCGCGTTCGTGCTCACCGTCACCGTCACCGGCACCGGCATCGGCGGCGGCGGCGGCGGCGGACAAGCCAGCACCATCGACTGGGGCATCGGCGAGAGCCAGCACACCGACAACGTCCCGCTCCCCTGGACTGTCGTCGTCAACCCGAAGCCCGGCAGCCACAGCAGCCCGGCCCTCCAAGCCAGCCTCGTTCCTGGTGCCGTCGGCACGATCCGCTGCACCGTCACCCGCGACGGCCAGGAGCTGGCCACCGACACAGGCACAATCAGCGTGCTGTGCGCGCCGCAGTACCTGGTCAACCAGTGACGGGCGAGGATCTGGCCCCGGTTGGCCTGGCGCGCGGGACTGGTGATCGCCCCGCTGCTGGCGGTGTCGCTGGCGTCGATCGTCCTGGTCCCGCTCACCCGCCTGGAACCATTGTGGCGGCTGCTGGCTGCGGTCTGGATCTGCTGGGTCTGCGCGGGCGGCCTCATTGGCGCCGCCCGTCCCGATCAGTCGGCAACACCGCGGCTCAGCCGGGTGGCCATCGGCGAGTCCTCGCCGGTGAAGGTCAGGTGCTCCTTAACGAACTCCACCACCCCAACCGGACACCATGTCGCCGCATTTCGCCAGTGCTGACGAGTTCGGCCGTCGACTACCACGATCTCCGCGTGCACTCGGACAGCTCGGCGGGCACGTCGTGATTCCGGTGAGGTGGCGGTCCGCACGGCGGGAGCTCACCGTCGCTGTTACCGCGGTGGTGAGCTCCCGGGTCCTCGTGGTGGTTCACACCT
>NZ_JBFAAJ010000021.1:0-147541 GCF_040639695.1 Amycolatopsis sp. NPDC023774 | reverse complement strand
GTGAGCGTCCGGGGGGTTGGTGTGGGTCTAGCGCTTGGTGGGGTTTTGTTTGTGTTGCGTGCCCCCGATCTGTGCGCGGGTGGCCCGGGGGGCGGGCTTGCCGGAGCGGGAGGACCGTTGGCTCAGGCCTCCGGGGACGCGAACTGGCGCAGCTTCGACGCGTCGCGGCGTTGGGGTGCGCGGCCGTAGGGCTGGACCGGCGGGTCGCCCGGGTCGACGTCCACGATGGGCAGCGTCACGGGTTCCGTGGTGACCGTGAAGCGCTCGCCGTGGTGCACGAGGTCCAGGGGCTCGCCATCGAGGACGTGGTAGGTGGCCTGCCCTGGGCGGATGTCGACCTGGAAACGCGTGCCGCGGAAGGCGAGGCGGAAGCAGATGCCGCCGAGCTGGCGGGGCAACCGCGGGGCGAACGAGAGCTGCCCGCCGTGGTCGCGCAGGCCGCCGAAGCCCGCGACGGCGCCCTGCCAGGCACCGGCGAGCGACGCCATGTGCAGGCCGTTGCGGACGTTGTTGTGCACGTCGTGCAGGTCGGTCAGCGCGGCCTCGGCCAGGTAGTCGTACGCGAGGTCCAGATGGCCCACTTCGGCCGCGATCACGGCCTGCGTGCCGGCCGAGAGCGACGAGTCGCGCACCGTGCGGGCCTCGTAGTAGGCGAAGTCGCGGGCCTTCTCCTCGGGGCTGAACGAGTCGCCGCACAGGTGCAGCGCCAGCACGAGGTCGGCCTGCTTCACGACCTGCTTGCGGTACAGGTCGAAGTACGGGTAGTTCAGCAACAGCGGATAGAACGCCGGGTCGGTCCCCTTGTAGTCCCACTCGTCGTGCTCGAGGAAGCCCTCCGACTGCGGGTGCACACCGAGTTCCTGGTTGTACGGCAGGAACATCGCGTCGGCCGCGGCGCGCCAGCTGTCGAGTTCTGCGACGTCCACTTCGCACCTCTGCACGACTTCGGGGTACTTTTCGCACACCTGCGCGGCCGCGAGCAGGTTCCGCCGCGCCATCAGGTTCGTGTAGACGTTGTTGTCCGCCACCGCCGAGTACTCGTCCGGCCCGGTCACGCCATCGATGCGAAAGTGCCCGTGGCGGTCGAAGTGACCGAGCGAAGCCCACAGCCGCGCGGTTTCCACCAGAAGGTCGGCGCCGCACCCGCTTTCGAACGCCTTGTCGTCGGTCGCGTTGACGTAACGCAGCACGGCGTCGGCGATGTCCGCGCTGACGTGGAACGCCGCCGTGCCCGCGGGCCAGTAGGCCGAGCACTCGGCGCCGGTGATGGACCGCCACGGGAAAGCCGCGCCGCGCAGGCCCAGCTGCTTCGCGCGTTCCCTGGCCTTGTCCATTGTGGAGTGCCGCCAGCTGAGGGCGTCGCGCGCCGCGTCGGGGATGGTGTAGGTGAGCACGGGCAGCACGAACGTCTCGGTGTCCCAGAACGCGTGCCCGTCGTAGCCGGGGCCGGTGAGGCCCTTGCCGGCGATCGCGCGCTGCTCGCCGCGGGCGCCGGCCTGCAGCAGGTGGAAGAGCGCGAACCGCACGGCCTGTTGCAACTCGGGATCGCCTTTGATCTCGATGTCCGCAGTGGCCCAATAGTCGTCGAGGTACTGGCGTTGCTCGGTGACCAGCCCCTTCCAGCCCGTCTGCCGGGCCCCGGCCAGCGCCGCCTCGACCTGCGCGCGCAGGGCGGGCACGGACCGCTGCGCGGACCAGCCATAGGCGAGGAACTTCGTGATCCGCAGCCGGCCGCCCCGTGGCACGTCGACGGCGACCGTGAGCCGCGCGAGGTCGTCCTCGCTGTGGATGCGGGTGCGGATGCCGTTGTCGACCTCGATCTTGTGGTCCATCGCCGCGGCCATGCGCAGGCCGGAGTTGCGCGTCTGGTGCACGAGCACGCCCTGGTAGTTCGCGGCGCGGTTGAACTGGGAGACCAGCGGCGTGTCGAGCGCCGCGGCGACGCGCGGATCGCGGGTGTCGGTCTCGATCGGCTCGTTGGCCAGCAGGTCCGACTGCACCACGAGCTGCAGGTCCTCGTCGAGCGGTTCCACCTCGTAGCGGATCGCCGCGATCGCCCGCTGTGTGAACGACACGAGCCGCTCGGTCTTCACGCGCACGCGCCGCCCGGTGGGGGAGGACCACTCCGTGGACCGGCGCAGGGTGCCGCTGCGGAAGTCGAGCACGCGGTCGTGCTCGTTCGCCGTGCCATAGCGCATGTCGAGCGGCTCGTCCTCCACGAGTAGCCGGAGGACCTTGCCGTCGGTCACGTTGACCACGGTCTGCCCCTCCTCGGGGTAGCCGTAGCCGCCTTCGGCGTAGGGCAATTCGTGTTGCTCGTAAAAGCCGTTGAGGTAGGTGCCAGGCAGCCCGCGCGGCTCGGCCTCCTCCAACGTGCCGCGCAGGCCGAGGTGGCCGTTGGACAACGCGAACGCCGACTCCGTGCGTTGCAGCGCGTCGACGTCGAGGCCGCGCCAGCGCAGCGCCCACGGCGAGCACTCGTAGCCGAACTGCGTTTCGGTCATGCCTTCTCCAGAAGTTCGGCGAGGTCGTCGACCACGACGTCGGCGCCGTGGGAGCGCAGTTCGTCGGCCTGGTCGGCGCGGTTCACACCCACCACGCAACCGAACTGGCCGGCGTGCCCGGCCTGCACGCCCGAGAGCGCGTCCTCGAACACGGCCGCGTGCGCGGGCTCGACGCCGAGCGCCTTCGCGCCGGCGAGGAAGGAATCGGGGGCGGGCTTGCCCTTGAGGTTGTCGCGCCGGATGACCAGGCCGTCGATCCGGGCCTCGACGAACTTCGTCAGGTCCGCGGCGTCGAGCACCTTCGCGCCGTTGGCCGACGATGTCACCACGGCGATGCGCAGGCCGGCGGCCTTGGCCGCTTCGAGATAGCGCACCGAGCCGGGGTAGGGGTTCACGCCGCGTTCTTCGATGATCTTGAGGACGAGCTCGTTCTTGCGGTTGCCGACGCCGTTCACGGTCGGCTCGTTCACGCTGTCGTCGGGCGTGCCTTCGGGCAGCTGGATGTCGCGGGAGCGCAGGAACTCGCGCACGCCGTCGGCGCGCGGGCGGCCGTCGACGAACGCCGCGTAGTCGTGGTCGGTGAACTCGCGGAACGTGTCGCCGTCCCGGGCGCGCAGAAACTCGTCGAACGTCCGTTTCCACGCTTCACGGTGGAGCACGGCCGTTCCGGTCAGCACGCCGTCGAGGTCGAACAGACAGGCGGTGATGGTGTCCGGCAGTCCGATCATGAGTGCAAACCTACCGGTCCGGATCTGCTTCGGCGGCACCCGTGTCGTGGGGGCGCACGCGGTGGATCAGCTCGTGCACCGTCGCGTCCGCCAGCCGGTACCGCACCACACGCCCGTCCCGGTGCGCGGTCACGAATCCGTGGGCTCGCAACAGTCGCAGCGCCTGCGAAACGGCGGTGTCCGTCATGCCCGTGGCCGCCGCGAGGTCGGTGACGCTGATCTCGCGCGCGTAGTGGATCGACACGAGCAACGCCAGCCGCGACGGATCGGCCACCACGGCGAACCGCCCCGCCCACTCGTCGATGACCGCCCTGTCCCCGAGTCCGGCGACAGCGGCGGCCACGCGCTCCGGGTCGATCAGACGCCGGTCGGGCTCGATGCTCACAGGGGCCGATGATTCCACCCGGCGAGCGCGGGGACCACCGTGGCTGCCGGTATCGGGTGTTTCGGACGCAACGCTCAGGCCGCCCCGACCCGACGTTCGAACACCAACCCCTCCGCGGCCCGCAACCCCACGCTCATCGCTCCCGTCAGCACGCCGTCGTCGCCCAGTTCGCCTTGGACGACGGTGGGCACGAGGGGCGTGAAGGAGCGCAGGGCGCGGTAGATGGGATCGAGCAGGAGGTCGGCGGCGGTGCCGATGCCGCCGCCCAGGACGATGAGCTCGGGGTCCACCACGGCGGCCACGGAGGCGACCGTGTAGGCGAGGCGGTCGGCTTCCGTCCGCACGGCGCGCTGGGCCAGTTCGTCGCCTTCGCGCGCCAGGCGGAAGACCTCGCGGGCCGATTTCGCCGTGCCCAGGCCGAGTTCGCGCGCGCCGCGGACCACGGACTGGGCGGCGGTGGCCTCTTCGAGGTGGCCGCGGGCCGGGACTTCGCCGCCGGACTGTGTGCGGCCGTAGGGGAGGTAGCCGATCTCGCCGGCGGCGCCCGTCGCACCGCGGAAGACGCGGCCGTCGACCATGAGGCCCATGCCGACGCCGGTGCCGATCATGAGGCAGCCGACCACCGACGCGCCGCGGGCGGCGCCGCTTTCCCACTCGCCGACGGCGGTGAGGTTGGCGTCGTTCTCCACGACCAGGCCGGCGCCCAACGCGGCCTCCAGTTCGTCGAGCAGGCCGGGTTTGCCCCAGCCCGGCAGGTTCGGCGCGTGCCGGAAGCAGCGCTTCGCCGGGTCCGCGACGCCGGGGGAGCCCAGCACGCGCACCACGATGTCGGCGTCGGTCAGCCCGGCCTCGGCCACGATCTCCCGCGCCAGCCGGCCGACGGCGGCGACCAGCGCACTGCCGGAGCGGGCCGTGTTGCGGGCGTCGCGCCGCGCGACCATCGTGCGGCCCAGATCCGACACGGCGACGCGGATGTGCTCGCGCCCGATGTCGACGCCCAGCACGTACCCCGCCGTGGGGTCGGCTTCGTAAAGCACTGCGGAACGGCCGGTGCCGGTGGACGTGTGCCCGGTCGCCCGCGCGAGGCCCGCGGCCTCCAGCGCCAGCAGGGCCTGGCTCACCGTCGGCTTGGACAGCCCGGTGTCCTTCGCGACCTGCGGCCGCGTGGCCGGCCCGCCGCGGCGCAGCAGGTCGAGCACCGCCCGCTGGTTGATCCTGCGCATCCCGGCCGGCGTGCCGACCGGCGGAGTCCCCGCGCCCACCACGTGCCGCCCGCTTCCTACTCGTGCCGATGTCACTCCTGCCAAGGTAACCGGCCTCGGCAGGAGACCTTCTTTTCACCCGTTCGGCGACCAGCGGCAGAGCGTCCAGACGACGATACGGGTTGGCGGCGCCATCCCGGCGCAGGGCGCGCGGAGCCGGAGCGTGGCGAGCGTCCGGCCGGCCATCCGGCGCAGCCCGCCCTCTCCCGTCGGCACCGCTGTCAACCGCCGATCCGACCAGCGTGGCTGTGTCACGACGCACATTCGCAGGCGGTCGGCTGTTACCGCGTCACAGACATCGGTCGACACGACTACTGCGCGTTGCGTCCTTTCTGTCCCGTCCTTAGCGTGGCGCGCCAGACGTCCCGTTCCACCACCGCGTCACCCCCCACCACCCGGGCTGCACCGTCGCGGCGGCGCTTGCCCGGCGCGCCGTCCGCACCGGCGCGAGTGCCCCGAAGGGATTCCCGATGGCCAGTCCCACCACCAGCCCCGGACCACAGGGCGACGCCGCGCCGGACGACGACGGCCGCGTCGGCCGCCGCCGCTTCCTCACCTACCTCGTCGCCGCGCCGACGCTGACCGTCGCGACGAAGCTGTCGTTCGACACTCTCGTGCCGGACAAGGCCGAGGCCGTTGTGCCCACGCTGCCGCAGCCCGCGGAGATCCTCGACCTCGGCGACGTGCTCACGCTCTCCTGCGCGCCGACGTCGGGCATGCTCGTGCTCGAGGTGACCACCGACGGCCGTGTCCGCCTGCAGCTGCCGCGCGCCGAGGTGGGCCAGGGCATCAACACGGCCAGCGCGATGCTCGTCGCCGAAGAGATGGACCTGCCCCTCGACAAGGTCGACGTGGTGCTGGCCGACGCGCGTCCGGAGCTGCTGTTCAACCAGCTCACCGGCGGCTCCAACACCATGCGGTCGCTGTACGACCCGATCCGCACAGCCGCCGCCACGGCCCGGGCCCGAATGGTGTCCGCCGCGAGTTCGCAGTGGAACGTGCCGGCGGCGCGCCTGTCCACCCGCGACGGCCTCGTGCGCTCCCCGGACGGGCGCAAGGCCTCCTACGGCGTGCTCGCCGGCCCGGCCGCCCGCGCGGACCTGCCCACCGCGGCCGTTGAGCCGAAGGCCGAGTCGGACCACACGCTCGTCGGCACCCCGACGTCGCGCAAGGACGCGCTCGCCATGGTCACCGGCAAGCAGGTCTACACGCTCGACCTCGACATCCCCGGCGCGATGCCGGTGATGGTGCGGCGTCCGCCGACGATCAACGGCACGGTCAAGAAGGTCAACAACGAGGCCGCCGTGCGCGCGATGCCCGGCATCATCGACATCGCCGTCGTGCAGACCGGCGTCGCCGTGATGGCCGAGACCTTCGGCCAGGCGCTCGACGGCAAGAACGCCCTCGACGTCACGTGGAACGCGGGCACCGTCGACGGCGAGAACAACGCGTCCATCACGAAGAAGCTGCAGGCCGCGGCGCTGCCGTTCGTGGTGCCGCCGCTGCTGACGCAGTACGTGGACGGCGAGTTCGACTTCGCCTTCGTCAGCCACGCGCCGATGGAGTCGAATTCCGCGGTCGCCGACGTCCGCGAGGACAGCGCCACCATCTGGGCCGGCCTGAAGTCGCCGATCGTCGCGAAACAGACGATCGCGCAGGAGTTGGGGCTGCCGGAGAACAAGGTCACCGTGCACGTCCAGCAGGGCGGCGGCTCGTTCGGCCGCCGGCTGTTCTTCGACGCCGCGCTGGAAGCCGCGCACATCTCCAAGGCCATGAAGAAGCCCGTCCGGCTCATGTGGAGCCGGATCGACGACATGCGCCACGGCCGCGCCCGCGCCGCGAGCCACCACAAGATCCGCGCGACGTTCGCGCTCGGTCAGGTGCTCACGTTCGAGCACCGCGTGGCCAGCGTCGAGACCGACTGGGGCCACGGCCTCGGCGAGATCCTCACCGCGTTCGCCGCGAAGCTGCCCGTGGGCGGAAACCTGAGCTTCGCGCAGACGGTGTTCCTGCTGACGGTGAAGTCGCCCTACAACTTCGGCGTGACCACGCAGCTGCTCAACGAGGTGCCGCTCAAGTTCCACACCTCGGCGTGGCGCTCGGTGTACTCCGCGAACACCCGCGGCGCCGAGGAGATCATGGTCGACGAGATCGCCGTCAAGCTCGGCAAGGACCCGCTGGCCTTCCGCCGCGAGTTCATCAAGGAGCCGCGCCAGAAGGCGGTGCTGGACAAGGTCGCCGAGCTCGGCGAGTGGGGCAAGAAGATGCCGAAGGGCTTCGCGCAGGGCATCGCGGTGCACGGTGAGTACAAGTCCTACACCGCCTGCCTGGTGGAGATGGACGCCCGCGACCCGAAGAACCCGCGCGTGACCAAGGCAACGATCGCGGTGGACGTCGGCAAGCCGGTGAACCCCCGCGGCATCCAGTCACAGATGCTCGGCGGCCTCACCGACGCCATCTCGACCACGCTCACCGCGGGCCTGCACATCGACAACGGGCTCCCGCTCGAAGGCAGCTACTCGCAGTTTCACTACGCGCGGCAGAAGAACGCGCCGACGGACGTGAACGTGTTCGTGATGCCGGCCAACGGCAGTGAAATCGGCGGTGCGGGCGAGCTGGGCCTCCCCGCGCCGGTGGGGGCGATCGCCAACGCGTACGCGCGCGCCACAGGGATCAAGCCGCGCAGCTTCCCGATCAACTTCCCGGTCGACTTCGACCCGTTCCCCCGCTGATCTCCCCACCACACCAAGGAGTTCTCGCATGCCCAACTACACCTTCGTGGTGAACGGGAAGACCGTCACCGTCGACGCGCCCGCCGATCTGCCGCTGCTGTGGGCGCTGCGCGACAAGCTGAAGGTGCGCGGCCTCAAGTACGGCTGCGGCATCAACGTCTGCAAGGCCTGCACCAGCCACCTCGACGGCGAGGCGGTGAACCCGTGCGTGGTCCCGGTCTCCGAGTGCGAGGGCCGCGAGGTCACCACGATCGAGGGCCTGGCGGACGGCGACACCCTGCACCCGGTGCAGGAGGCGTGGCTGGAGCAGGACGTCGCGCAGTGCGGCTACTGCCAGCCGGGCCAGATCATGGCCGCCGTCGCGCTGCTGAAGAAGACCAAGAACCCCACCGACGCCGACATCGACGCGATCGAGAACGTGTGCCGCTGCGGTTCGTACTTCCGCATCCGCGAGGCGATCAAGGCGGCCGCTGCGAAGATGTGACCCGCGAATACGGAAGTTCTACATCAGTTCCTCCGCATTCGCGGCAAGTGTCACAAGTTCACCCGGCCGAGTGAGCGGGTGTCGTGTTAGATGACCTTCCCGAGGGCTCAACGACGAGTCCCCGTACGGTCACGGGCGAGGGGCGCGCGAGCGCCCTTCGCCCCGGCCTGGAGGGCGTTGATGCATTACCAGACAGTTCTGCGCGACGGGCTCGCCCCCGTGGTCTCGGTGCTGGCCGCCGAGGTCGAAACCGCCCTGCCCGAGCTGATCGAGGCGACCACGCACCAGATCCGCGAGCAGATGCCCGTCTACCGCGACGAGCGGTTCGTCACGCACGCCGAGCTGCGCAAGTCCGTACGCGCCAACCTCGACTACGTGATGCGCACGCTGCGCGGCGAGGGCGTGCCGGACCTGTCGCAGGCGCGCGCCACCGGCCGCGCGCGGGCGCTGCGGGGCGCGCCGCTGCCGGAAGTCCTGCGCGCGTACCGGATCGGGCTCACCGAGGTGTGGCACCGGTTCGTGCTGCTGACCGCGCGCGGGGAGAACCAGGACCTGGCCGGGCTCGTGGCCGCGACGTCCGCCGTGTGGGCGTTGGTCGACGACTACGCCGAGGCACTGACTTCGTCCTATCGGGACACCGCCGCCGACGTCGTGGTGGCGCACCAGAACCGGCGTTCCGCACTGGTTGAGGCACTGTTCGCCGGCGGCGCCGCGACCGAGGGCACGCTGTGGGACATCGCCCGCGTGCTCGAGTTGACCGTGGACGGCAGCTTCGTGGTCGTCGCGGCCGAAACTCCCCGGCTGGGCCATGAACCGCTGCCGAAGATCGAGCAGCGCCTGCGCGAAGCCCAGCACGCCTCGGCGTGGCGGCTCACGCCGGACCTGCAGGTGGGTGTGGTGTCGCTGCGCGACCCGTCGGCGTGCAAGGTGACCATCGACCTGCTGCGCGAAGCCCCGGTGGGCCGGGTCGGCATGAGCCCGGTGTACTCGGGGCTGGGCAACACTTCCCGGGCGCTGCACTTCGCGCGCGTCGCGCTGTCCAGCATGGCGCCCGGCTCGACAGGGCTGGTGCAGTTCACGGAGTCGCCGCTCGCGGTCCTCGTCGCCAGCGCGCCCGAGGCGTCGGTGCAGCTCGCGCACCACGTGCTGCGCCCGATCCTCGACCTACCCGGCGACGACCGCAACGTGCTGCTGCTGACGCTGCGCGCGTGGTTCGACTGCCAGGGCTCCACGAAGCTCACGTCGGAACGGATGTTCTGCCACCCCAACACGATCCGCCACCGCCTGCGCCGCATCACCGACGAGCTCGGCCGCTCGCTCACGGACCCGGCGGACATCGCGGAGCTGGGCGCCGCGCTGCGCGCGCTGCACCTGTTCCCGGAGACCTCGCACCTGCCGGCACCGCGGCCGACGCGCGCGGGCTGAGCTCCCTGGAGCCGACCGTCCACAGTGGCCGGTGACGTGAACGCCGCCGGCCACCGCGGGCGGGCGTCACGCGTCGCTGGACTGCTTCCAGAGGTTGATGTCCGACTCCGTCGCGTACCGGTCGATCTCGGCCAGCTCCTCGGCGGTGAAGTCGAGGTTGTCCAGTGCGGCGACATTGTCCTCGAGCTGCTTGACGCTGCTCGCGCCGATCACCAGCGACGTCATGCGCGGGTCGCGCAGGGCCCAGGCCAGCGCGAGCTGCGCCAGCGACTGGCCGCGGCGCGCGGCGATCTCGCCGAGGGCGCGGATCTTCGCGAGCCGGTCCTCGGTGATGGTGTCCGGGTCGAGGGACTTGCCCTGCGCCGCCCGGGAGTCCGCCGGCACGCCGCCGAGGTAGCGGTCGGTCAGCAGGCCCTGCGCGAGCGGTGAGAACGCGATGCAACCGGCCCCGGCCTTTTCGAGCGTGTCGAGCAGGTGGTCGTCCTCGGTCCACCGGTTGAACAGGGAGTACGAGGGCTGGTGGATCAGCAGCGGCGTGCCCAGCTCGCGCAGCAGGCGCGCGGCCTCGGCGGTGCGCTCGGAGTTGTACGAGGAGATGCCGACGTAGAGCGCCTTGCCCGCCCGCACGGCCGCGTCGAGCGCCCCGACGGTCTCCTCCAGCGGCGTCTCGGGGTCGAAGCGGTGGGAGTAGAAGATGTCGACGTAGTCCAGGCCCATGCGGCCCAGCGACTGGTCGAGCGAGGCCAGCAGGTACTTGCGCGAGGCCCAGTCGCCGTACGGGCCCGGCCACATGTCGTAGCCGGCCTTGGTCGAGATCACCAGCTCGTCGCGGTAGGGCTTGAAGTCCGTGGCGAGGATCTGGCCGAAGTTGGACTCGGCCGAACCGTAGGGTGGGCCGTAGTTGTTGGCCAGGTCGAAGTGCGTGATGCCCAGGTCGAAGGCGCGGCGCAGGATGTCGCGCTGGACCTGGAGCGGCCGGTCGTGGCCGAAGTTGTGCCACAGGCCCAGGGAGATGGCGGGCAGCTTGAGTCCGCTGCGCCCGCAGCGCCGGTAGGGGATCGAGTCGTATCGGCTGGTCGCCGCAACGTAGGTCACGTGACCAGATGCTAGCTCGCGAGCAGCCGCTCGGCTCCCTCGCCGTGCAGCCGGGCCACGGTCGCGGTGCGCCCGGCGGCGAGCATCAGCAGGGCCGTGACCGGTCCCTCGACGAGCGCTCCCTCGCCGCCCGACCAATCCGTGTCGTCGGCGACCAGCCGTAGGCCGGCGAGCCGGCGCCGGGCGTGGAACGGGTAACCGCGCTCCCACACGCGCTCCAGCGCCCCGACGGCCGAGGCCGCCGGAACCGGCCGCTCGAGGCCGAGCGGGAGCGCGATGTCCTGGCCGTGGATCACGACGTCGAGCAGCCGGTCGGCGGAGTTCGTGCCGACCGGGCGCTGCCGCGACCCCACGCTCGCGCGCAGCGCGGCGACCAGCCGCTCCGGCGGCACGTCGGCCCGGCGGATCGCGGAGTCGCGGATCATCCGGTTCATTCCGCCGCGGGCGCGGACCAGTTCGGTGAACACCGTGCCGAAGCTGAACGCCGCCGCGAGCGCGAGGTGGGCCGCGACGTCGCGGACCCGCCACCCCGCGCACAGCGACGGGTGATCCCAGCTCTCGGCGGGCAGGTGAACGAGCTGGTCGGCCAGCGTGCGGCGTTCGACGTCGACCAGCTGCCAGAGCTCTTCGGAGTCCATGACCCCTCCCCACAATGATCAGGAAGCATGAATATCATGCTTCCTTAAGAGTAGGAGGAGAACCCGTGCCCGCCAAGCCCCTGCCGCCGCTGCCCGAGCGCAACACCGCCGCCGCGCTGTACCAGGCGTACCTGCGGCTCGCGGCCGGCATCAACGCGGCGACCCGCGCGTACGACCCGCGCACCCGCGCCGCGCACGCCACTGTCTTCATCCACCTGGAGCCCGGCGGCATCCGGCTCACCCGGCTCGCGGAGAAGGCCGTGATGACGCCACAGGCGATGGGGGAGCTGGTCGACGACCTCGAACGGCTCGGTTATCTGCGGCGCGTGCCGGATCCGGTGGACCGGCGCGCGAAGCTGATCCTGTTCACTGACCAGGGCCTCGAGGCGCTGGAGGTCGCGTTCGCCGCCATCCGTGACGCGGAGCGGCGGCTGGTGGAGCAATTGGGCGAAGAGACCGTGGCCGAGCTCAACCGCACACTCGCGCGGATCGTGGAGACGCAGTGAATCACGGCCAGTACAGTGCGAGGTGAGCATCCGCTTAGGAGGTCACGTGGGCACCGGGTTCTTCTCGTCCGTCGACGACGTGTCGGCGCAGCTGGCCGAGGTCGGGTACCTCGCCTCGACGGCGGTGGCGACCACCGTGTTTCTCGCCGACCGGCTGGGCAAGCCCCTGCTCGTCGAGGGCCCGGCGGGCGTGGGCAAGACGGAGCTGGCCAAGGCCGTCGCCGCCGTGAGCGGCTCGCGCCTCGTGCGCCTGCAGTGCTATGAGGGCATCGACGAGGCGCGCGCGCTCTACGAGTGGAACCACGCCAAGCAGTTGCTGCGCATCACCGCCGGGCGCGACGAGACGTGGGAGGACGCGCGCACCGACATCTTCGGTGAGGAGTTCCTGCTGCGACGCCCGCTGCTGCAGGCCATTTCCGGCACCGAGTCCACCGTGCTGCTGGTCGACGAGACGGACAAGGCCGACGTCGAAGTGGAGGGCCTGCTGCTGGAGGTGCTCGGCGACTTCCAGGTGACCGTGCCCGAACTGGGCACGATCACCGCCACCCGTGACCCGTTCGTGGTGCTCACGTCCAATGCGACGCGCGAGCTGTCCGAGGCGCTGCGGCGGCGCTGCCTGTTCCTGCACATCGACTTCCCCGACCCGGAGCTCGAGCTGCGGATCGTGAAGCTGCGCGTGCCCGGCATAGACGCCGCGCTGGCCGACTCCGTGGTCCGCGTGATCGCGGCGCTGCGAGCCATGGACCTGCGCAAGCTGCCGTCGGTCGCCGAGACCATCGACTGGGCGCGCACGCTGCTTGAGCTCGGCACCGGCACGCTGGGCGAGCGGATCGTGCGCGAGAGTCTCGGCGTGGTGCTCAAGCACCAGGACGACATCACCAAGGCCGGCGCGGGCCTCAAACTCGACCAGGTGCTGGACGCGTCGTGAGCGCGCCCGGCGTCACCGAGCGGCTCACGGCGTTCGTGCAGGCGCTGCGGGCGCAGGGCATCCCGGCGGGCCCGGCCGAGACTGTCGACGCGGCGGCCGCGCTCGAGGTGCTCGGCTTCGACGACCGCGAGCTCGTCCGCGAGGGGCTCGCCGCCGCGCTCGTGCGCCGCGGTGGGCAGCGCGCGGTGTTCGACGCCGCGTTCGACCTGTACTTCCCGGCCGGCGTGGGTGTGCCCGAGCTGGCGCGCGAGGACCGGCCGAGGGACCTTGAACAGCTGCGGGAGGCCGTGGCGGCCGCGCTCGCCGAGGGTGACCAGCAGGCGCTGGCGCAGCTGGCGGGGGTCGCCGTGGAGATGCTCGGCGGGTATGGCGCGGGTTCCGGCGCCGGCGGTGGGTTCTCCGCGCACCAAACGCTGGACCGGCTGCAGCCGCAGACGCTGATCGTGCGCGTGCTCGCCGCGATCCGCGCCGCCGACGGCGGTTCCGACGGAGGCGGCGAGTTCACCGACCGGCTCACGCGCGACGAGGTCCGCCGCCGCGTCGAGGACTTCCGCGGGAACGTCCGCACCGAGGCCCGCCGGCGCGCGGCCGAGGTGCGGGGACGCGATCGCGTGGCCAAGCACGCGATCGCGCCGGCCGCGGACCGCGTGGACTTCCTGATCGCCAGCCGCGCGCAGCTGGCCGAACTGCGCCGGGCCGTGCAGCCGTTGTCGCGCAAGCTCGCGACACGGCTCGCGGCGCGCCGCAAGCGCACCACGCGCGGGCAGATCGACCTGCGGCGCACGCTGCGGCGGTCGCTGTCGACGGGTGGCGTGCCGGTGCGTCCGGCGTTCCGGCACCGGCGGCCCGGCCGGCCCGAGATCGTGCTGCTGTGTGACCTGTCGGGTTCGGTCGCGGGGTTCGCGAACTTCACGATGCTGCTGGTGCAGGCGCTGCGCGACCAGTTCAGCAAGGTGCGCGTGTTCGCATTCGTGGACAGCACCGACGAGGTCACGCACCTGGTCACCGCGGGCGTCGCCGACCCGGAGCACCTCGGCGCGCGCATCCTCGAAGAGGCGGCCGTGGTGCGCTGGGACGGGCACAGCGACTACGGCGGCGCCTTGCGCGGGTTCACCGGCAAGTGGCTCGACGCCGTCGGCCCGCGCACCTCGGTGCTCATCCTCGGCGACGCACGCACCAACGGTGGCGACCCCAACCTCGACGCCGTCCGCGCCATCCGCGACCGCGCGCGGCACGTCTACTGGCTCAACCCCGAGCGTCGCGCCCTGTGGTCCACCGGCGACTCGGCGGCACTGGCGTACGCGGAGCTCGTGGAAATGCACGAGTGCCGCAACGTGCAGCAGCTGAGCACGCTGGTCACGCGCCTGCTGCCGGTGTGAGCCACGCGGCGATCTCCTCACGCAGCGCGGTTTTCCTCTCCTCCGGCGCGAAGGACGCTGTGACGGCGGTTTCGGCGAGGGCCGCCAGAGTGGTGTCGTCGTAGCCGAACGTGGCGCGCGCGGTGGCGAACTCGTCGGTCAGGGTGGTGCGCGTGACCGAGGGGACGTCGGTGTTCAGCGTGACGGCGAGGCCCGCTCCGACGAGCCGGGGGAGCGGGTGCTCGGCCAGGCTCGGCACCAGGCCGAGGACGACGTTGGAGGTCGGGCACACCTCGAGCGCGATCCCGCGGTCGCGCACCTCGGCCACCAGGTCGGGGTCGTCGAGGACGCGGATGCCGTGGCCCAGGCGCTCGGCGTGGCCGACGTCGAGGGCTTCGCGGATGCTCGCGGGCCCCGCGTCCTCGCCCGCGTGGTGCACGAGGTGGAGCCCGGCTTCGCGCGCCTTGGCGAAGACGTCGGCGAACGGGACGAGGGAGTGGCGTTCCTCGCCCGCCATGCCCAGGCCGACGACCTCGTCGTGGGTCAGGGCGAGCCGCAGGGTGCGCTCGGCGCGTTCGACGGACCGGCGGCGCGAGTGGTCGAGCAGCACCCGGGTTTCGAGGTCTCCTCCGGACAGTCCTTTGAGGACGGAGACGAGCGGCATCTCCAGGTCCCCCAGCCGTTCTCCGTGTGACGCGGCCGTGAACGTCACCTCGGCGTACCGCGTGCCCTGCCCGGCTTCGTCCACGCAGAACTCCCGGGCGACGCGCTCGAAGTCCTCCGCCGTGCGCAGGCAGGCGCGGATGAGGGAATTGTAGTCGGCGAAGTCGCGGAACCCGGTGAACGCTTGTGCCTCACCCGGCGGCGCCACGCCGTTGGCGTCGGCCAGCTCGCGCAGCGTCGCCGGCCGGATGGTGCTCTCGAGGTGAACGTGCAGGTGCGCCTTCGGGAGCGCCGCCAGATCTCGCATGGGCCGATCATGCCTGGTCAGCCGCCACAGGTCGCGTGGATTTCCGCAGGTCCACGTCCGGAATGTTCGAATCGGGGAACTCCGGGTACTCATCACAGCGTTGAGGGGGTGACGAGCAACCCGCGGGAGGACTCCATGGCAATGCTCAAACGACTCGCTGTACTGGCCGGCGCGGCCGGTGCCGTCACGTCGTATGCGAAGAAGAACCCGGAGAAGGTCAACCAGGCCGTGGGCAAGGCCGCGCAATTCGTCGACCAGAAGACCAAGGGCAAGTACCACGCGAAGATCAACGGCGTGACCCAGAAGGTCTCCGACGCGACGAAGCCGAAGCCGGGCCACTGACACACGCGAGGCAAGCCGGCGGGTGCCGAAACGACCGTGTGCGCACCAGGTGAACGCCGGTCATCGAAACCCCGCCGGGCTTGCGGTGACCATCCCGTCGCCGCTCGTCGAGCTGCGCGACGACCGGATCGCCTGCTGACGTTCGGGGGTATTTCTCGAACCACCTGCGGCCCGCCGCCGCGGCCGGGCGTCGCTTCGGCTTCGGGACGGGCGGCGTGGTCCGCGGGGAAGAGCACTTGCTGCTCGTCGACGAGCTGTTGGCGTACGCCGAGGGGATGGTGCCGACCTCCCTCGACCGCGCGACCTACCGCCGCGAGACGGAATCGGATGTCCCTGCCCGGTTGAGCGGTGAGTTCGGGTTTGTCATGTCCTGTCGGAAGAGGCCGGGCAACGGTCTGGGCGCTCGCGGCTGCGCCGAGTTGCCTGCCGAGATCACGGTCGGCTCCGACGTCACCTGCTGTGCGCGCGGAAGTGGGAGCGAAGCGGGCGGACATCGTCGTCGGCCTCGGGCCGCGGCCACGGGCGATCGGGTTCGCCGTCCTCAACGGCGGCCGGTTCCTCGAGGACGAGGTGCGCTGCATGCAGCGTGAGGCGTTCGGCGCGGAGACGGCCAACTGGTTACGCCAAGCACCGCCCCGAGCTGGACGCCGTCATCGCCGACTTCCAAGCCCGTCACGAGGTGCACGGCTCGACCGGGTGTACGCAGCCAGATGATGTCCGGCCGCTACCGGTGGATCACCGCCCGCGAGTTCGCCGACGCCACCACGGTCGTGGCCGTCCTGAGCTGGCGGCGGCGCGAGGCCGCGCTTGCGGGGCTGCCCCTATTCCTCCGCCAACGCGGCCAGCACGCTCTCGCCGTACTTCGCCAGCTTCGCCTCACCGACGCCGCTGACGGAGCCCAGGTCGGTGAGCGAGCCGGGCCGCTCGGCGGCGATCTGGCGCAGCGTCGCGTCGTGGAAGATCACGTAGGCGGGGACGCCCTGTTCCTTGGCCGTGGCGGCGCGCCAGGCGCGCAGGCGCTCGAACAGCGGCGCGGCCTCCGCGGGCATTTCCACGGCCGCGGCGGTGCTGCGGCGGGAAGTGCGCGCGGCGCGGGCCGGGCGCTCCGGTTCGCGCCGCAGGGACACCGTGCGTGAGCCGTTGAGCACCGAGGTGCTGCCGTCGGTCAGGACCAGAGAGCCGTAATCCCCTTCCACGGCAAGGAGGTTCTGCGCCAGCAGCTGCCGGACGACCGCGCGCCACTCCTGCTCGCGCAGTTCGGTCCCGATGCCGAAGACCTTCAATGTGTCGTGCTGGAACTGGGTGACCTTCGGGGTCGTCTTGCCCAGGAGGATGTCGATGATCTGGCCGGCGCCGAACTTCTGCCGGCGTTCGTTGCGCAGGCGCACGACGGTGGAGAGCAGCTTCTGCGCCGGGATGGTGCCGTCGAAGCGTTCGGGCGGGGCGAGGCAAGTGTCGCAGTTGCCGCAAGGTTCGCCGGTCTGGCCGAAGTAGGCGAGGATCTGTGTGCGGCGGCATTCGACGGTCTCGCACAGCGCCAGCATCGCGTTGAGGTGCGCGGCCTGCCGGCGGCGGTGGGCCTCGTCGCCCTCGCCGTTCTCGATCATCTTGCGCTGCTGCATCACGTCCTGCAGCCCGTAGGCGAGCCACGCCGTGGACGGCAGCCCGTCGCGGCCCGCGCGGCCCGTCTCCTGGTAATAGCCCTCCACGGACTTCGGCAGGTCGAGGTGCGCGACGAACCGGACGTCCGGCTTGTCGATGCCCATGCCGAACGCGATGGTGGCCACCACCACGAGCCCGTCCTCACGCAGGAACCGCGCCTGGTTCTCCGCGCGGGTGCGCTTGTCGAGTCCCGCGTGGTACGGCACCGCGCGGATTCCGTTCTCCACCAGGAACTCCGCCGTCTTCTCCACCGACGCGCGCGAGAGGCAGTAGACGATCCCCGCGTCGCCCTTGTGCTCGGTGCGCAGCAGTTCCAGCAGCTGCTTCTGCGGCGAGTTCTTGCCGACGATGCGGTACTGGATGTTCGGCCGGTCGAAGCTCGCGACGAAGTGGCGCGCGCCGTCGAGGTTGAGCCGCGCGGAGATCTCCTTGTGCGTGGCCTCGGTCGCCGTGGCGGTGAGCGCGATGCGCGGCACGTCCGGCCAGCGCTCGTGCAGCGACGACAGCATGAGGTAGTCGGGCCGGAAGTCGTGGCCCCATTGCGACACGCAGTGCGCCTCGTCGATCGCGAAGAGCGCGATCTTCCCGCGGTCGAGCAGCCGGACGGTCGACTCGACGGAAAGCCGTTCCGGCGCCAGGTAGAGCAGGTCGAGCTCACCGGCGACGAACGCCTCCTCCACGCGCTGGCGCTCGCCGAAATCCTGCGTGGAGTTGAGGAATCCCGCGCGCACACCGAGGTTGCGCAGCGCGTCGACCTGGTCCTGCATCAACGCGATCAGTGGTGAGATCACCACGCCGACGCCGGGCCGCACGAGCGAGGGGATCTGGTAGCACAGTGATTTCCCCCCGCCGGTGGGCATCAGCACCAGCGCGTCTCCGCCGGAGATCACGGTTTCGACGATGTCCGCCTGATCACCGCGGAACGCGTCGTAACCGAACACGCGTTGCAGGGTTTCGAGGGCGGGGGAGCGCTGGGCCTGGTCGGGGTGAGCCACCCGGCCGATTCTAGGCGCCGGGACCGACCCGGCGGTGCCACCCCGGGGCCCTCGGCGCGTTTCCGGCACGAGTGTCCCGCTCGCACCACACCGGTCACGCTGTGTGTGATCCCGGCCCCGTCACCGCGTCACGTCGCACGCGCGGGCGCACAATGGCGGAGTGGACTTCGCGATCACCGACCTCGCCGCGCACTTCGCCGGCTCGTGGCGGCTCTCGCGCGACATCGTGACCGCAGACGGCGAGCCGATGGGCGAAGTCACCGGCAGCGCGACGTTCACCCGAGACGGTGCCCGTGCCGGCGTGCTCGTCTACCAGGAGACGGGCGAGTTGCGGCTGGCCGACTACACCGGCCCGGTGAGCCGCACCTTGCTCTACCACGCCGACGGCGCCCGCGCCGCCGTGCATTTCGACCACGGCGGGTTCTTCCACGACCTCGACTTGGCCACCGGCCGGTGGAGCACCGACCACCCGTGCCGCGACGACCTCTACCGAGGCGAGTACCGCGTGTTCGACGCCGACCACTGGCGCCAGGAGTGGGTGGTTGCCGGTCCGGCGAAGGACCACGTGATCACCACCCGATTCACCCGCGCCTGACCCCGCCCGTCGAAAGGGGACACCGATGCGCATCGACCGCCTGGACCACCTCGTGCTCACCGTTGCCGACGTCGAGGCCACCGTGGCCTTCTACACGCGGGTGCTCGGCATGGCGGAGGTGACGTTCAAGGGCGGGCGCAAGGCGCTGGCATTCGGTACCAGCAAGATCAACCTGCACCAGGTGGGCCACGAGTTCGAACCCAAGGCACTGCGCCCGACGCCGGGCAGCGCGGACCTGTGCCTCATCACCGAAGACGCGCTCGACGACGTGATCGAAGAACTGCGCCGAGCGGGCGTGCCGATCGAGGAAGGACCAGTCGGGCGCACCGGTGCCACGGGCGAGATCCGCAGCGTCTACTTCCGCGACCCGGACGAGAACCTCATCGAGGTCAGCAACTACCTCGGCTGAGCAGCCGGGAAAGAACTCACCGCCGCCGGTTGCGCACGATCAGCAGCAGCACCACGAGCGCGGCGACCGCGCACACCACGGCCAGCAGCGTGGCGGCCCAGCCGGGCACGGGTACGCCGGCGATGGTGTCGAAGCCGGGCACGACGCGGAGCGCGCCGGAAGCGAGCCGCACAGTGGTGTCCACGCGCCATCCTCCCGTTCGCCTGGTTCCGCCCTGATGTCCGAACCGTACCTCATCCGGCGGCCGCCACTGGGCCACTCGGCCGAAAACGCCGTTCATCCGGCGGTATTCGCGTTTCGCCTGGGCAGCGGAGGGCACCCGGCCCGTACGGGGGGCTCGACAAATCCGTGAAGGAGTTCGTGCGATGCCCACTTGGCTCATCGTCGTGATCGTGGTGGCCGCCGTCGTGGTGATCGGCGCCGTAGCCTGGCTGGTCGTCCAGGGACGGCAACGGAAACGACTGCAGCAGCAGTTCGGCCCCGAGTACTCGCGCGCAGTTGAGGAAAACGACAGCCCGCGTGCGGCGCAACGGGAGCTGGCCGAACGCGAACGCCGGCACCGTGATCTCGACATCAGGCCGCTCTCGCCCTCGGCGCGCGAGCGCTACGCCCAGCACTGGGCGTTGATCCAGGAGAAGTTCGTGGACCAGCCCGCCGGTGCGCTCGACGAGGCCGACGACCTGCTGGTGGCCGTGATGTCCGAGCGGGGCTATCCGACCGAGGGTTACGACCAGCAGCTTTCCGACTTGTCCGTGCGCCACTCGCGCACGCTGGAGCACTACCGCGCGGCGCACGAGACGCACCGCCGCCACTCGGAGACGGCATTGTCCACAGAGGAACTGCGTTCGGCGATGGTGCACTACCGCACCGTGTTCGAGGACCTGCTGACCGACGACACCGGCGCCGGAACCGGCGCGGACACGCGTCCTGGCAGCCGCGCCGACGAGGACACCGCCGAGAGCCGGCGCGAGCACACCGCTGCGCGCTCGGGCAACCATCGCGGTGCCCACGAGCGGAACGGAGACCGCTGACATGACCGACCAGGAGACCCGGGGACTGAGCACCGCCGACCTGGCGGGTGGCGCCGAGAGGCCCCGAACCGGCGAGCGCCGCGACATTCCGGAAGAGCGCTCGCGTGAAGTGTCCGATGTGGACACCCGGGTCACGGATGCCGGCGACGTGGACGACCGTGCCGCGGACAGAAGCACCGCGAGCCACGGCGCCCGCACCGACGGCGCTCCGCCACTGTTCGAAAGCGGCGCGGTCGACCGCTTCCGCAACCGTTGGCAAGACGTGCAGACCGGCTTCGTCGACGACCCGCGACGCGCCGTGCGTGACGCCGACGAACTCGTTGCCTCCGTGATCAGGTCGCTGGCCGAGACCTTCGCCGAGCACAAGGGCGAGCTGGAGGCGCAGTGGCGCGACGGCGAACCCGCCACGGAGGACCTGCGGATCGCGCTGCGCCGTTACCGCTCGTTCTTCCGCGCCCCGACCGCCGAAATTCGGTTGGGGGCGCGGCGGTTTGCGTGGGGCATGATCGGGGTAGCAGGCAGGAACGAACCGAGGAGGACTACGGATGAACGTGGCCGATCTGCTCGTGGACGGCTTCGGCCGGATCCAGGAGGTCGTGCACCAGTCGGTCGACGGCCTGACCGGCGACCAGCTCGTCGCGCGGCCCGGGTCACGCGCCAACTCGATCGCCTGGCTCGTCTGGCACCTCACGCGCGTGCAGGACGACCATGTGGCCGACGTCGCGGGCACCGAGCAGATCTGGACCGCGCAGGACTGGCACCGCCGCTTCGGCCTGCCCTTCCCGCCGGCGGACACGGGGTACGCGCACAGCAGCGACGACGTCGCCGCCGTGCGGATCGACGACCCCAAGCTGCTGACCGGCTACTACGACGCCGTGCACGAGCAGACCGTGGCGTGGGTCGGCGGACTAGAGGGCAAGGCGCTCGACGCCGTCGTCGACGAGCGCTGGGACCCGCCCGTGACGCTGGGGGTGCGGCTGATCAGCGTGCTTTCGGACGACCTGCAGCACGCCGGGCAGGCCGCCTACGTGCGTGGTCTCGTGCTGAGCTGAGCGTCACGGGTAGCCGGGGCCGCGGTGGTCCGGAAGCCGCCGCGGCCCCGGACCCTCGCGTCCGAGGCGGTCGCCGGGGTTCGCCAGGCGGCACTTCGTGAGCGACATGCAGCCGCAGCCGATGCAGTCGGTGAGCTGGTCGCGCAGCTGTTCCAGCTGCCGGATGCGCTCGTCGAGGTCCTCACGCCAGCAGTGGGAGATGCGCGCCCAGTCGGCGCGGGTCGGGGTGCGATCGTCCGGCAGCAGCGCGAGGACCTCGCGGATCTGCGACAACGGCATGCCCACCCGCTGCGACATCCGGATGAACGTGACGCGCCGGAGTGTGTCGCGGCGGTAGCGGCGCTGGTTGCCCGCCGTGCGCCGGCTGCGGATCAGCTTCTCGTCCTCATAGAAGCGCAGGGCCGACGCGGGTACCCCGGTTCGGTGCGCCAGCTCGCCCACGGTCAGCTCGGGCAGCTCGGTCTTGGTCATGCGGGCGAGGATAGCTTGACTTCAAGTGAGCTTGAAGGTCGAGGCTCGGTCTCCGTGCGGGACACCCGGTCCCGCAAGGGGATTCGAGGAGAACATCGTGTCGGAAGTTCCGGTCCGGGTCGTCGTGATCGTCGGCAGTGTCCGGGAAGGACGGTTCGCGCCGACGGTCGCGAACTGGTTCACCCGCGAGGCCGCCGCGCACGGCGGGTTCGCGGTGGACGTCGTCGACTGCGCCGATCTGGCCCTACCACTGGCTTTTCCCGCGTTCGGGTCCGAGCCGGTGCCGAAGGTCGGGCGCCTCGCGGCCCGGCTCGCCGCGGCCGACGCGTTCGTCGTGATCACCCCGGAGTACAACCACAGCTACCCGGCCTCGCTCAAGAACGCCGTCGACTGGTTCCGCTCGGAGTGGCAGGCCAAACCCGTTGCTTTCGTGGCGTACGGCGGGCTTTCCGGCGGCCTGCGCGCGGTGGAGCACCTGCGCCCGGTCTTCGCCGAGCTGCACGCCGTGACCATCCGCGACACCGTGAGCTTCCACGGCGCCCGCGGCCGATTCGACGACGCCGGCAGCCCCACCGACGCCGAAACCACCGCTGCGGCCGTGAAGAAGCTGCTCGACCAGCTGGAGTGGTGGGCGCGTTCGCTCGCCGACGCGCGGGCCCTGCGCGCGTACCCCGCCTGACCGGCGTCCGGCACCGGCTCAGAAGGTGCAGAGCGCGGGACCGAGGCGGGAATCGGGTGTGGCCACTGAAACGCCGCGCAGGTCCACGGGCAGGCCGGCCGCCGACATGGCCGCCACGGTGGTGCAGACCACCTGGTCCACGCCGAGGTAGAGCGGCTTGATGGAGAACGGGATGGTCACCGTCGGCGGCACGCTGGTGGTGTCGATGGTGACCTGGCCGTCGCCGGGGAACAGCAGCGAGTAGTAGCCGCTCTCCTGCTCGGCCGGGGTGGGGCCCCGGAACAGCTCGTTCACTGCCAGCTCCGGAGAGACCGGGCTGCCCCAGCTGCGCACGACGGGGGCGAGCTGGCCGTCGACCAGGAAGTACAGCGTGAGCTGGTTCGCGCGGGCGCCGGGGCCGACCGCGGTCGGCGCGGGGCCGGCGGGCACGACGACGGTGGGCTGGATGCCGCACGCGCTCACCAGCAGGAGCACGGCGAGTGTGGTCATGAACTTTTTCATCGCGCCTCTCCGGGCCGGGGGTGGCGGGGCAACCACAGGGTGAACCGCGCGCCGGAACCGGTGTTGGCCGCCTCGACGTCGCCGCCGTGCAGCCGGGCGTTCTCCCGCGCGATGGACAGGCCGAGCCCGCTGCCCTCCGAACGCGCCCGCGCGGAGTCGGCTTTGGTGAAGCGGTCGAACACGTGGGGCAGCACGGCGTCGGGGATGCCGGGGCCGTGGTCGGTGACCTCCAGGGTCAGGGCGTGCGCGTCGGCGGCCAGGTGCACCTCGACCGGCGGTTCGCCGTGGCGCAGGGCGTTGCCGACCAGGTTCGCGACCACGATGTCGAGCCGGCGCGGGTCGACGGTCGCGACTACGCCGGCCCGCAGGTCGGTGACGATCCCGTCGGCGGCGGTCCAGCCGCGCGCGGCGAGGGTGTCGGTCACGCCCTGCGCGACGTCCCACTCCTCCAGCCGCAGCTCGGCGCGCCCGGCGTCGAAGCGCGAGATCTCCACCAGGTCCTGCACGAGCCGCGTCAGCCGGCGCGTCTCCGCCGACACCAGGCGCGCGGCGACGGCGGTGTCGGCGGGCAGCTGCTCGGCGTCCTCGTCGAGCACGTCGGTCACCGCGTTCATCGCGGCCAGCGGGGTGCGCAGCTCGTGGGAGACGTCGGCGACGAAGCGGCGCGCGTCGGTCTCCATTTCCCGCAGCGTGCCGACGGTGCGTTCCAGCTCCGCCGCGGTGCTGTTGAACGTGGTCACGAGCTGGGCCAGCTCGTCGGAGCCCTTGGCCCGCAGGCGGACGTCGAGCTGCCCGTGGCCGAGCTTGCGGGCGGCGGTGTTGAGCGCGCGCACCGGCCGCAGCACCTGCCGGGCGGCCAGCAGCGCCAGCGCGACGGCGATCGGCAGCGCCAGCGCGGCCGTCTGCCACGCGCGGGTGGCCAGCTGGTCGATCGCGGTCTGCTGGGCGGCCAGCGACACCATGGAGTAGACCTCGACGCCCGTGTGCGTGATCCCGTCGTCGCTGGGCTGCAGCACCGGCATCCCGACCAGCAGCAGCGGCGTGTCGCCCCTGATCACCCGCTTGAACTGGATCGTGCCGCCGCCGGCGACTTCTTGGCGCAGGTCGGCGGGCAGCGCCGAGGGATCGAGCCCCGACCGCGAACGCAGGTCGTGGTAGATCGCGACCGTGGTGCCCTTGAGGTTGTCGGCGAGGTTGTCGAGCTGGCGCTGGTCCGGTGGCAGCGTCATCTGCGGCAGGTACGCCGTGACCTGGTCGCGCAGCTGGACCATGGCCGGGTCCTGCACGCCCTGCAGAATGGTCGTGCGCGCCGTCACGTAGCTAGCGCCGGCCGCCGCGGCCGCGCCGACCAGGGTCATCGCCGCGAAGGACAGCACCAGCCGGGGCCGCAGCCCCGAGAGCCACGGCCGCAGCCGGGGGAGCCTCACGAGCGGCCGAACCGGTAGCCGAAGCCACGCACGGTCTGGACGTGGTCGGGCCGCGCCGGTACGTCCTCGATCTTGGACCGCAGCCGCTGTACGCAGGCGTCGACCAGGCGGGAGTCGCCGAGGTAGTCGTGGTCCCACACGGCGGTGAGCAGCTGCTGGCGGCTGTACACCCGACCCGGCGTGCGGGAGATCTCGAGCAGCAGCTTGAGCTCGGTCGGCGTGAGCGCCACCTGCTCGCCCCGTTTCCTCACGAGCATGCCGGCGCGGTCGATCACCAGCTCGCCGTGGCGTTCGACCTCGCCCGCGCGCGCGTCGTGATCGCTGACCGCACGGCGCAGCACGGCGCGGATCCGCGCGTCGAGTACGCGCGGCTCGACCGGCTTCACCACGTAGTCGTCGGCGCCGGCCTCCAGGCCCGCGACCACGTCGAAGTCGTCGCTGCGCGCGGTCAGCATGATGATGGGCACCTCACCCAGCGCGCGCATCCGGCGGCAGGTCTCGAACCCGTCCATCCCGGGCAGCATCAGGTCGAGCACCACGATGTCGGGCAGGTGCTTGCGCACCAGGTCCAGCCCCGCCTCGCCCGAGCCCGCGGTGTGCACCCCGTGCCCCTGCCTGCGCAGGGCCAGCTGGAGTCCCTCCCGTACGGCCGCGTCGTCTTCGACCACCAACACCTCTGCCACCCCGGCCATTATTCGGAAAACCGCAGCGTGGGGCGAACCCGGGCGATCTTGTTGCAAAACCATGACACGGCACTGACCTGACCACTAAATCCCGCGCCGAGACTCGGGTCCATGGCAGTGACGTTCCCCGAGGCGCCCCCGATCACCCCGTCCGGCTCCGCGCGCCACGCGCTCGAGGTGCGGACGCCGTCGCGCACTGTGCTGCTCGTCGCGAGTGCGGTGGGCTGCGCGGTCGCGTTCCTCGTGGCGTACCTGCTCTTCGTGCGCACAACGGCGGGCCAGGTGGCGGAGAACGGTGTGGTGCACAGCGCGCAGGCGACCGGACCATCCACTGTGGACTGGGCGGCGCCGTTGCGTGACGTGGACCTCGTGGTGCTGCTCGGCGCGGTCGCGGTGCTCGTGCTCGCGCTGGCGTCGGTGCGGCGCCGGTTCCCCTTGGGCGTGACGGCGCTGGTGCTGCTCGCGACCCCGCTGGTCGCGGCGCAGCTGCTCAAGATCTACGTGCTCGACCGGCCGGGCAGCCACGACGGCTACGGGGTCGCGAGTCACAACAGCTTCCCGAGCGGGCACGTCAGCGCGGCGACGGCGGTGCTGTTCGCGCTGGCGGTGGTGCTGCCCGCACGGATGCGCACCTGGGTGCTCGCCGTGGGTTCACTCGGCGTCGCCTGGGTCGCCGCGGCGACCGTCGCGCTCGGCTGGCACCGGCTTTCCGACACCGTGGGTGGCTGCCTCCTCGTGGCCGCAGCGGTGTGCGCCGGCGCGGCGGTCGTCTCGGCCCGGCGGCCCGACGGGCGCCGGATCCCCGTGCTCGCCACGGCGGTGGCGCTGGCGGGCCCGACGGTCGTGGTGCTCGCCGGGTTCGCGGTACTGGCCTCGGCGACCACGGAGGCAGCACAGTTCGTGGCCGCGCTGGTCCTGGCGGGCGTGTCCGCCGTGGCGCTGGTGCTGCTGGTCGCCGGCCCGGTGCGGAAGGTGAACTTCGACCCGGGCGGGCGCGCACGCGCCTGAGCCGCTGAGCGGGCCAGTCACCGCGGATTGGCCCGCGACGGGCTCGGCCGCGCGCGGCTAGGGTCGCCGCAGGAGGTGGCTGTGTACTCGAAGCTGACCGAAGACCTCGACGGCCTGCCCGCGCTGCTCGACGCCGCGCGTGCGCAGGCCGGTGAGCTGCTCGCGGGAGTGGCGGACCGTCCGGTGGCGGTGCCGCCGGAAGCGGTCGACCCCGCGGAGCTGCCGGAGGACGGCGTGGGCGCGCGGGCCGCGCTCGCGGAGTTCGCGCGCCGCTGGGCGCCGGGGTTCGCCGCGAGCGCCGGGCCGCGGTACCTGGGGTTCGTCACGGGCGGCGCGACCCCCGCGGCGGTGGCCGGCGACTGGCTCACGGCCGCGGCGGACCAGAACCCCGTGTCGTCGCTGGACTCCTCGGCTCCGGACCTCGAACGCGAGACGGTGGGTTGGCTCGCGAAGCTGTTCGGGCTGGGGCCGGAGTTCAGCGGTGCGTTCGTGTCCGGCGCGACGATGTCCAATGTGGTCGGTCTGGCGATCGGGCGCGAGTGGCTGGGGGAGCGGCTCGGGGTCACGGTCGCCGACGCCGGGGTCGCGGCGCTCGGCCCGGTCGAGGTGCTGAGCGGATCACCGCACTCCAGCGCGCTCAAGGCGATGTCGGTGCTGGGCCTGGGCCGCTCGGCACTGCGGCCGGTGCCCGTGCGGGCCGGGCGTGAGGCCGTGGACGTCGAGGCGCTGGACCGGGAGCTCGCCGAGCTGGGCGGGCGGCCCGCGATCGTGATTGCCAACGCGGGCACGGTCAACACCGTCGACTTCGACGACCTGCGGGCCATCGCGGCGCTCAAGGCCAAGCACCCGTTCTGGCTGCACGTCGACGCGGCGTTCGGTGCGTTCGCCGCGCTCTCGCCCGAGCACGCGCGGCTCGTCGACGGGCTGGAGCTGGCCGACTCGGTGTGCGTCGACCTGCACAAGTGGCTCAACGTGCCCTACGACTCGGCGATCCAGTTCAGCCGCCGGCTCGACCTGCAGGTACGCGTGTTCCAGAACTCCGCGGCCTACCTAGGCCACCCGGGCCACAACCCGGACTTCGTGCACCGCACGCCCGAAAGTTCGCGGCGGCTGCGCGCGCTGGCCGCGTGGTGCACGCTCGCCGCGTACGGCCGAGCGGGGCACCGGGAGATCGTCGAACGCTGCGTCGCCCACGCCCGGGACCTCGGCGACCGCCTGGCCGGCACGCCGCAGTGGCGGCTGCTCGCGCCGGTGCGGCTCAACGTCGTGTGCTTCACACTGGCCGACGACCCGACGCAGGAGCGCATCGACGCCGTGGTGCGCGCCGTCGCGGCCGGGGGCGAGACGTTCGTGACGCCGACGGTGTACGCGGGCGTGCCGGCGCTGCGGGCCGCGTTCAGCAACTGGCGGACCGGGCGTGCGGACGTGGACCGGATCTTCACCGCGCTCGTCAGGGGTTCCGGCGCGGCTTGATCCGGACGTTCGGCAGCACGGGCGCGGGCAGCCGCGCGGGGTCGCCGGGCACCTCGGGAATCGCCCCGAACTGCGGTGACTCGGCCTGCCACGCCTCGCGGTACTCCACGACCTCCTCGTGCGTGCGCGCCACGAAGTTCCACCACATCACGATCTCCTCGCCGAACGGCGGCCCGCCGAGCAGCATCACGCGAGCGCGCCCGTCGCCGGTGTTCACGAGCTCCAGCGTGGCGCGGCCGGTGCCGAGGTACCCGAGGTCGGTGCTGTGCAGCGCCGAGCCGGCGAAGGTGACCTCGCCGGTGTCGACGAGCACGCCGTGTTCGAATTCGGGGTCGACGTCGAGGGTGACGCGGGCGCCGGACTCCAGCACCAACTCCGCGCCGAGCAGGGGCGTGAACGTCTTGACCGGCGACGTCTCACCCGCGAGCGTGCCGAGGAAAACGCGCGCGGTGGCGCCGCCGAGGTCGGTGGCGGGCGGGGCGTAGTGCTGGAAGTCGCGTTCGGCGTGCCGGTGCGCGTCGGGCAGCGCGACCCACAGCTGCACGCCGTGCAGCGTCGTGGTCTCCGGCGTCGAGACCTCGGAGTGGCAGATGCCGTGGCCGCCGGTCATGAGGTTCAGCTCGCCCGGGCGGACCATCGCGTGGGAGCCGAGGCTGTCGCGGTGCTCGATCTCGCCGGCGAACAGCCAGCTCACCGTCTGCAGGCCGGTGTGCGGGTGCGAGCCGACGGACATGCCGCCCGTCGTCCTCGGGTCGTCGGGCCCGTAGTGGTCGGCGAAGCACCAGGCGCCCACGAGCGAACGTTTGCGCTGCGGCAGCGTGCGGCGCACCTTCATGGCGCGCGGCCCGCCCAGCGGCACGTCCCGTGCGCCGAGGACCTCGACCCCACCGTGGCCGGCCGCGTCGTCCCCGCAGTCCAGCACGGGTGGCTCGGTCTCGACGTTGCTCATCCTGGTGCCTCCACTCGCGCGGTCGGTTCACCGAAACCTTAGCGGGAAGGCTTGTGGCGCGTCGTTTCCGAGGGCCCTGCGGTGACGGCGGGGTGGCTCAGTCGGGTGAGTTCGGGGTGGCCTCGTGACCCGGCAGCCCGGGCGTGCGGTTCTCGCGCTTCACGCGGGCCTCGGCGAGATGGCGGACGCCGCGGGTGAGTTCGCGGACACGGGTCTCGTGGTCGCGGAAAGCGCGGTAGTAGGTGGTGTCGTACTCCTCCACGATCTGGAACGTCCAGCGCCCGTGCAGCACGTTGCGGCCCAGCAGGTGCTCGGTGAGCCGGTCGGCGTGCTCGGCGTGGCCCGCGTCGCGCAACATGGCGATGCCGTCGGCGAGCTTGCGGTCCGCGGAGCCGGTGAGCTGGTGGAACTCGTAGAGGTGGCCGCGGGCGATCTCGACGGTCTCCAGCGCCTCGGTGATCTTGCCGACGGCGTTCAGCGTCGCGCGGTCGGGTTCGAGGTGCTCGGCCGCGGTGTCGTCGAGGCGGAGGTCGGGGTGCGCGTCTGAGTCCATACCTCGCCAGGTACCCCCTGAACCCCGTTCCCTCACGGGCGCGGGCCGCTAGAGTCGCGGCGCATGGGGACCTCACACGATCTGACCCTCGCCGGCGGCCGCGTGCTGCGCGCGCACGACAGCGGCCGCGGCGACGCCCTCACCGTGGTCTGGCTCCACGGCACGCCGCAGACCGGATCGCTGCTCGCACCCGTCCTGCAGGCCGCGGACGCCCGCGGGATCCGGGTCGTCTCCTACGGCCGCCCGGGCTACGGCGGTTCGACCACGGTGCGGGGCCGCACCATCGGGTCCGCTGCCGAGGACGTGCGGCTGGTCGCCGACGCGCTGGGTCTCGGCCGCTTCGCGGTGGTCGGCGCTTCGGGCGGCGGGTCGCACGCGCTGGCGGCTGCCGCGCAGCTGCCGGACCGCGTCACCGCGGCCGTGGCCCTGGCCGGGGTCGCGCCGTACACCGAGGAGTTCGACTGGTTCGCCGGCATGGCCGACCCGACTTCGCTGCGCGCAGCCCGCGAAGGCCGAGAAGCGCGGATGGCCCATGCGCTCACGCACGAATTCGACCCGGCAAGCTTCGTCGCGACCGACTGGGCCGCGCTGGACGGCGCGTGGGGACCGCTCGGCGCCGACGCCGGGGAAGCCGGCGGCGCCGGCCACGACGGAGAGGTCGACGACGACGTCGCCTACGCCTCGCCGTGGGGCTTCGAGCTCGCCGACGTGCGCACGCCGGTCCTGCTGGTCCAAGGCGGCGCCGACCGCGTGGTCCCCGCATCGCACGCACAGCACCTGCTGGCCCACCTGCCCGACGCCGAGCTGTGGCTGCGGCCCCGCGACGGGCACATCTCGGTGCTCAACGCCCTGCCCACCGCGCTGGACTGGCTGCTCGCGCAACCCCGGTGACGCCGACGTCCTCGCAGGACGGTCAGGACGCCTCTTCCAGCGCCCGTTCCAGATCCGCGCGCTTCATCTTCGAGCGGCCCTTGATCTCCCGTTCCTTGGCCAGCTCGTCGAGCTGGGCCTTGGTGAGGTCCGCGAGCTGCGGCTCCTTCTGCTTCTTGCCACGACGCCCCTTCCCGTTCTGCACGCTGCGCTGCAGGGCCTCGAACAGGTCGACCACCTGCGTCGGCTCCGCGGCCTCGGCGGCCGGCGTGACCGTGTCACCCTTGCGCTTGGCCTCGATCAGCTCGTGGACGCGGTCGGTGAACGTGTCGCGGTAGTCCTCGGGCCGCCAGTCCTCCGTGAGGGCCTCGATGAGGTTCACGGCCATGTCGAACTCCTTGCCGCGCGCCGGCGCCTTCTCCGGCAGGTCCGGCAGCGACTTCTCCCGGTCCCGCAGGTCCGCCGCGAAGTGCAGCGTGTCGAGCAGCATCACTCCGTCGCCGGCCCGCACGAGCGCCAGGTACTCGCGCCCGCGCAGCACGAACTTGGCCACACCCGCCTTGTCCGTCTTCGCCATCGCCGCCAGCAGCAGCGAGTACGGCTTGTCGTAGTCGGAGCTCGCGGGCGCGAGCCAGTAGGTGCGGTCGAAGAACATCGGGTCGATGTCGGCGAGATCGGCGAACGCCTCGACGTCGAGCGACTTGCTGCGCCCGGGGGCGATCTCGTCGAGCTCTTCGGGTTCGACCAGCACGTAGTCGCCGTCGTCGAGCTCGTAGCCCTTCACGATCTCGGACAGCTCCACCTCGTCGCCGGTGCGCTCGTTCACCCGCCGGTAGCGGATGCGGTCGCTCGTGCCGCGCTCGAACTGGCGGAAGTGCACAGTGTGGTCCTCGATCGCGCTGTAGAGCCGCACCGGCACCGTCACCAGGCCGAGGGTCAGCGAGCCGCTCCAGACGGGTCGTTTCGGTGCCATGACGCACTCCTTTCCCGTCCGCGGAGTACCCGCTTTCGCCCGCGCCGACGCATCGCCCCGCGTCAGGCCAGGCGTGCCAGCAGCTCGTCGTGCCCGCCCGCGCGGCGCAGCTTGCGCGGGTCGGGGCGGCCGAGGGAGTGGTCGGCCGCGCGCAGCGCCCCCAGGAAGCGCTCGACGGCGGCGGGTTCGGCGAGCACGTCGTCACCGTCGAGGTAGGCCAGCACGATCAGGTCCTCCCCGCACGAAGCCTCGATCGCCGCCGACCAGCCGTGCACCTCGTCCCACAGCAGCGCCAAGTCCCGGTCGGGGAAGCGCTCGAGCCGCCGGTCGAGAGCGACGTAGGCCGAGACTGGCAGGTCGAGGTCGACGGTGCAGGACTCCAGTCCCACGCCGACCGCGGCGGCCACCCGGGAGAGGTAGCCGCGCAACGCGCGGTCGAAGCGGTGGTCCACGCCGAGGTCCGCATCCACGAAGCTGCTCACGACGGACACCCTCTCTGTCGCCGGGAAGGGATCGCCCTGTCAGGCGTGCACCGGCTACCCCGTTCCGGGTCGCGTCACACCCCATTTTCGGGTGAATTTCCTGCCACACGGGCGATCGGGCGCGAAGTGGCTCCGATGGAACGCACGCCGGCCCCGGCGACTGGAACTGCTCGTGAGCGCGCGGCTACCGTCCGCCCAGCCGCCGCACTGCCGCGACGATCTCGCGGTTCGGCACACCTTTCGTGAGGTACTCGACGGCGCCTGCGCTCTCCATGGAGGCCATGGAGGCGTGGTCGCAGTAGGCGGAGAACGCGAGCACCGCCGTTCCCGGACAGCGGGCCGTGATCTCGCGCGCGGCGCGGGCCCCGCCTCCGCCGGGCATGCGCACGTCGAGCACCGCCACGGCGGGCCGGTGGCGCTCGGCGAGGGTGATCGCGTCGTCGGCGTCGCGTCCGACGCCGACGACCTCGATGTCGGGCTGCTCGTCGAGCACCTCGCGCAGGGCGTCGCGGATCATGTCGTCGTCGTCGCTGATCACGACGCGCAGGGGGCCGGTCACCGCTGCTCGTCCGGGTCGCTCGGCAGCCAGAACTCCACACTCGTCCCTTCGCCGGGTGTGCTGGACATCGACCACCAGCCGTGGGCCGACTCGGCGCGTTCGCGCATCTCGATCAGCCCGAAGTGGTCGCGGCCAGGATCGATGCCGGTCACGGCGGTGCCGATCCCGTCGTCGGTCACGCGGAACAGCGTGCCGCTGTCCACCGTGGACAGCGAGACCTCCACGCGCGACGCGCGGGCGTGCTTGTGCACGTTGGTGAGCGCTTCCTGGCAGATCCGGTACCCCGTCACGGCGGCTTCCGGCGTGGGCTCGGCGGTGAGGTCGTGGCGCAGGGTGTACTCCAGCCCCCAGCCGGGCAGGATCTCCTCGAGGTGACCGGTGAGCGCGACCACGAGCCCGTCGCGGTCCAGGTCCGGCGGCCGCAGCCGGGAGACGAGCGTGCGCAGCCGGCCCACCGCCGCGCGCACCGACTCGTCGAGCGCGTGCACCCCTTCGCGGTGCTCCTCGGGCAGCCGGTCGGCCAGCAGCTGCAACCGCATGCCGACGGCGACCATCGACTGGATCGAGTCGTCGTGCACATCCCACGCGATGCGCCGGCGCTCCACCTCCTGGGCGTCCACGAGGTGCCCGACCAGTCGGCGCCGTTGCACCAGGATTTGCTCGGCGGTGCGGCGTTCGGTCATGTCGCGGGTGACCTTGCCGAAGCCGCGGTGGTTGCCGGCGTCGTCGAACAGTGCGGTGATGACGACGTTGGCCCAGAACCGGGTCCCGTCCTTCCGCAGGCGCCAGCCTTCGTCTTCGAGCCGCCCGTCGGCGAGCGCGGTTTCGAGCTCGCGCTCGGGCTTGCGGGCGGCGATGTCCTCGGCGGGGTAGAAGACGGAGAAGTGCCGGCCGATGATCTCGTCGGCGCGGTAGCCCTTGATGCGCTGGGCGCCGGCGTTCCAGCTGGCGATGTGGCCTCCGGTGTCGAGCATGAAGATGCCGTAGTCGACCACGTCCTGCACCAGCAGGCGGAAGCGTTCCTCGCTCTCGCGCAGCGCTTGTTCGGCGGTGCGGCGTTCCGTCATGTCACGGGTGACCTTGCCGAACCCTCGGTGGTTTCCCTCGTCGTCGAACAGTGCGGTGATGACGACGTTGGCCCAGAACCGGGTCCCGTCCTTCCGCAGGCGCCAGCCTTCGTCTTCGAGGCGGCCTTCGGCGAGGGCAGTTTCGAGCTCGCGCTCGGGCTTGCGCGCGGCGATCTCCTCCGGCGGGTAGAACACGGAGAAGTGCCGGCCGATGATGTCCTCGGCCCGGTAGCCCTTGATGCTCTCGGCGCCCGCGTTCCAGCTGAGCACGCGGCCGGCCGGGTCGAGCATGAAGATCGCGTAGTCGAGGACTCCACGCACCAGCAGGCCGAGGTCGTTCACCGCGGGGTCGTCCATGCCCCGACTCTTCCCCATCCGGCTCACGCGAGCAGCTTCCGGCTCACTCGCGCGGAGCCCGGCCCAGCTCACACCACACGACCTTCCCCGCCGCGCCGGGCGTGACGCCCCACGCGAGCGAAAGCTCCTGCACCAGTCTCAGGCCCCAGCCGCCGTCCGGACCGGACTCGCGGGTCGCGGGCAGCGCGGTGCTCTCGTCGGTGACCTCGAGCCGGACCACCGCGGCTCCGTACTTGAGCCGCAGCACGGGTTTCCCCTCGCCGTGCAGCACGGCGTTGGTCGCCAGCTCGGTGACGATCAGCAGGGCGTCGTCGGCCACGGCGCCGAAGCCCCAGCCGGTCAGGGTCGCCCGCGTGAAGTCGCGCGCCAGCGCGAGACCCGCCACCGACTCGGGCAGCGCGCACTCGGCGTCGACAGGCGCAGGGACCTCCACGTCGCCACTCTCCGCGAAACACCCGCCGTGCGGCAGACGCAAACAACTAACGCGTCACTGACGCAGGTGCATCAATCGAGCAGACCCTCGCGCCGCGCGAAGGCGACCGCTTCGAGCTTCGAGCGCGCGCCGAGCTTCTCCAGCACCCGCTGCACGTGGTTGCGCGTGGTGTTGCGGGTGACGCCGAGGCGGTCGCCGATCTCCTCCGTGCTCGCGCCCTCCGCGAGCAGCTGCAGCGTTTCGCGTTCCCGCGCGGTCAACGCCGAGCCGTTGCCGCGGGCCCGGCCGGTGAGCCGGTCGAGCACGCCCGGCAGCAGGGCCGCGTCGAACACGACCTCGCCCTCGGCGACGCGCTGCACGGCCGACTCCAACTGGTCGAGCGGCGCGGACTTGAGCAGCAGGCCCCGGCCGCCGGCCTCGGCCACGCGCGCGGCGACGGCCGCGGTCGCGTCGCCGGTGAGGACGAGGACGCGCGTGCCCAGCGCGGCGAGGTCGCCGATCGCGGCCACGGCGTCGCCGTCGGGCAGGCGCCGGTCGAGGACCACGACGTGGGGCCGCAGCCGGGCCGTGTCGGTCGTCGCGGCTTCGCGCGAGCGGGCGCGCCCGACCACCGAAATCGCGGGAGAGCGCTGCAGGGCGAGCTCGAGAGCCTCGGCGACCATGTCGTGGTCTTCCACGAGCAGCACCCGCACCGGGCCGGCGAACCGAGGCTCGACAGGCATGTCGCTGCCTTTCCAACTGGGGCCGGGGGCTGGGGCGCGGTTTCGGAGCTGACCACTCATCGTAACCGGGTGCAGGCCTGGCCACCGTCCGGGCGGGTCAGGCCGTCGCCGGTCTCGCCGCGCCGGCCGGCACGGCGAAGCGGTCGACGACGTCGAGGGCGCTTTCCCGGTTCGCGAAGATCCGGCGCTGGCGGTCGGCTCCGCCTCCGTCGCGAGCGAGCCGCGCGAGGCCTTCGCGGACGAACTCGGTGTCGCCGGCAGAACAGAGGGCAGGCGCGCAGAGCTCGGCCAGCCGCTTGAGCACCTGGGTGGCGGGCAGCAGGTCACCGGTGGCCGGGTCGGGGCAATGGCCCGTGATGCCTTCGCGGGCGGCGCGCCAGAGCTGGCCGCGCAGCACCTCGTTGGACAGGTGCGGGGGGTCGCCGGCGTCGAGCACTGTGGCCACGAGCGCGCGGCACAGCACGGCGAGCAGCGTGGCCTCTTCGGCGGTGGCGGCGACGTCGGCGACGCGGAACTCGATCGTCGGCTGCTTCTCCGACAGGCGCACGTCCCAGTAGACCATCCCGCGGTCGAGGATCGCGCCGGCGCGCAGCCACTCCTCCACGACGCCCTCGTAGTCCGCGTGCGAGGCGAACCGCGGCGGCGGCCCGGCCGAGGGCCAGCGCGCCCATTCCTGGTGGCGCCAGCTGCAGTACGCGGTGTCGAGGCCCTCGGCGATCGCCGAGTTGGCCGTGACGGTGAGCAGTGCGGGCAGCCACGGCCGCACGTGCCCGAGCACCCGCGTGCCGGTCTCCGGGTCGGGCACGGCGACGTGGACGTGGCAGCCGCAGGTGAGTGTGGTGCGCGCGGTGGCGCCGAAGTGCGCGGCCATCCGCCGGTAGCGCGGTGTCGAGGTGATGGCAGCGAGCTCGTCGGAGGCGACGGGCGAGCAGGCGCAGGGCAGAATCCGCAGCCCGCGCCGGTCGGCCGCCCGGGCGAGCGAGGTCCGCATCGACTGCAGCTGCTCGACGGCTTCGTCGTGGGTCACACAGACGCCGGTGGCGGCCTCGGCCTGCGACTTGGTGAGCTCCTGCTGGAGAACTCCCGTGCCGCTGTCGTCGGCCGAATCCAGCACGGCTTCGGCCGCCTGAGCCGGGCGTCCCCGGTCGTCGACGACGAGGAACTCTTCTTCGATCCCGAAGGTGAGCACGTCGGCCATGGTGGTCCTTTCCGGGGTCAGCCCGTGCGCTCGGCGCGGGCCTGGTCGGCGAAGCAGTCCCACGCCTGGCTCACCAGAGCCGGGTGCGCCAGCAGGTCCGCCGTGGTCCTGCCGAGCGCCGCGGCCACCGCAAGGACCACCGAACGGGCTCGAGGGGACGCGGCCGCCGCCGCGAACTCCGGCGTGCGCTCGGCGTGGCCGGGATCGAGGATCGCGATGAAGGGGTGGATCGTGGGCGCCTTGAGGCTGACGTCACCGACGTCGGAAGAGCCGGGGAACACGCCCGGGTCCGGCGGTGTCGCGTGGATGCCGCGCGCGGCGAGGTGGCGGGCGAAGTGGCCCGACAGCACGGGGTTGTCTCGGAAGTGCGCGCAGCCGGGGCCGAGCCGGTCGGTCTCGGCTTTCGCGCCCGTGGCCAGGGCCGAGCCCTCGGCGCACGCCGTCACGTCGGACACCAGTTTCTCGAGCGCCGCGGTGGTCGGCGCGGACAGCCCGAACCACGCCTCCGCCAGGTCGGGCACGACCGTGGTGGACTCGCCGCCGCGCGTGACGATGCCCTGCACGTGGAAGCCGGCGGGCAGGCGCGACTGCAACGCCGCCACCGCGGTGAAGGTCTGCACGAGCGTGGCCACCGCGTCGACGCCGCGGCGCGGCTCGGCGGTCGGGTGCGCGGCGCGGCCGTGCACGGTCACGCGCACGTCGGTGCGGGCGGTCAGCGGTGCCCACGTCCAGGAGTGCGTGCCGGGGTGGAACACCAGTGCCGCGTCGACGTCGTCGAACACCCCCGCGGCGGCGAGGGCCGGTTTGCCCGTGGCCGGTTCGGCGGCGGGGCAGCCGACGACCAGGATCGAGCCGCGGTCGTCGCCGGTGACGGCCCGCGCGGCGAGCGCGGCCCCGAGGCCGGCGGCCGCGACGAGGTTGCGCCCGCTCGCGTGGCCGAGGCCGGGCACGGCGTCGTACTCCAGCAGCAGCGCCACGCACGGCCGGGCTTCGCCATGGCGCGCGGTGAACGCCGTGGGCAGGCCGGCCACGCCGTGCTCGACGGTGAAACCCGCCCCAGCCAGCTCGCCGGTCAGCGCGCGGACGGCCTCGTGCTCGGCGTTCGCCGGCTCGGGGCCGGCGTGCAGCGCGCGGGCGATCGACCACAGCCGCTCGTCCAGCCGCTCGATCTCCTCGTCGACCCGATCGTGCCGGGTTTCGTCCGCCTCCATGCGCCACACATACCCACCTGGCCCCGATTCGATACGGGCGGGGTCCGCGAGTGGGTAATTCGGCCGTGTGCCGCGTGCGGTCGGTGGGGAATCTCGACGGGAAAGCAGCCGAGTCGGACGAAGCAGGCATGACAGCGGGAAGCGACCGGGTACTGCCGGCCGAGGTGTCGTCGATCGTGAAGAAAGTGAAGAGCCTGGGCTCCTCGGCGGTGTCCTCGACGCGCGACCTCGAGTCACTCGTGATCGACGCGCTCTCGTTCGCCGGGATCGGCAGTGGGGTAAGTGGGGTGGCCGCGGCGAACTCGGCGCTGCAGTCGCGCTGGTCTCCTCGCTCGGCAAGTTCGTGAGCCTCATCGGCGAGGTCAGCGGCAAGGTCCAGTCGGCGGTGCAGGGGTACACCGACGCGGACACGGCGGTGGCGCAGGGGCGCGGTGGGAGCACTCAGGCTGCTGCCGCTGGTGGTGGCGCTGCAGCAACCGGCCGCCGCTCCGAGGCAGCTGGACGACCGCGTCGTCGACTCGATCATGCGTTCGGAAGGCGCGTCCGGCGAGCAGGGCGGCGTGCCCGGGGTCTACGGCTTCCGCCAGAACATGCACAACGGCTACGACGAGATCATGGCCGCGCGCAACCAGTACGGCATCGGCACCCCCGAGGAGCACGCCGTCGTCGCGCGCCTCATGTCCGACAACGCCCGCACGGCCGGCGCTCTCGACTTCACCGACCCCGGCACCCAGGCCGCCGTCATGTCCGGCGCCCACCCGCGCGGCGCCGGCGGCGTGCGCGCCATCCTCAACCACATGGGCTGCGCCGACATCGCCCGCAGCGCCGGCACCCTCGACCCGGCCGCGGTGCAACACATCCGGGGTCTCACACCCGAGCAGTTCCAACAGGGCTTCCACGACGCCCGCATTGAGTACGACCGCCAGATCGTGCCGCGACCACCACGCAGGGCGGGCACACCCGGATGGTGGGACCGCTACGGCAACGGCCTCACGCAGCACTACGACCGTGAACAGCAGGAGTTCCTGGGCTGGTGACATTCCGCCTCGGCTCTCCGCCGAGACGGGCGAGATCGCAGTGAGCTGGCTTCCTGCCTCCCGATTTTCGCGCAGCCCAGAAGCCGGCGCGATCTCGCGCGTGGCCTGCGTCGGGTGCTCGCGGCTCGTGGTGGCGAATGCCTCCTCCGCGGGTGGTTCGCGCAACAGAGCCGCGACACGCCGCAAGGGCCGCCGCGCGATCGCGTCGAGCCGGGTGCCGTCGGTTTCGGCGTTGTGGAGGAGGGCGGCTTCGGCGGTGGCCAGGGCGGACGGGCCGGGTGTGCCGGTGAGGACGGCGGTGACGGCGTCGGAGAGGGGGCCCGCGACTTCGGAGGTGTCGGTCGGTTCGCCGCGGGCGGTGAGCTCGGTGGTGTCCTCGAAGTGGATGCGCACGAGGGTGCCGATGTCGGCCGCGGTGCGGGCGAGGGGCACGAGGGCGGCGAGGCGGTCGGTCTCGGTGCGGCGCCACCACGGGTGGGAGCGCACGGATTTCCGCGCCAGGGCGAGCTTTCCGGGCAACGCGCGGGCGCGGGTCTCGACCGCGCGCACCGACTCCTCGCCGGCGGGCGCCCGGATGTTCTGCGCCAGTTCGGCGGCCGTCTCGTGGAGTTCTTTCATGAACGTGCGGGCCGGGTTCGCCGGCAGGAGCAACGGCGCGAGCACCACGGTCACCCCGGCGCCGACGGCCGTCTCCCACAGGCGCGACACCGCGTAGGAGTCCGGGTCGGTGCTGGCGAACACCAGCAGCGCCGACACGGCGACCTGGATGTTGAGCGTGCCGCCGATGCGCAGGACGATGCCCACGGCGAGCGCCAAGGCCAGCACGAGCGCGAAGGCCCCGGCGGACGGGTGCACCACTCGCAGCACCAGGATCCCGATCGACAGCCCGCACACCACGCCGGCCAGGCGCGCCAGCGACACGTTGAACGTCGAGTACGGGGCGTCCCGCATGGACACCAGCGGTACGACCACCGCGTACACCGGCGGCTGCCGCGCGCCCAGCCACACGCAGACCTGCCACGCCACGGCCGCCGTCACCACGATCCGCAACGCGAACGGACCGTCCGTGCGCAACAGCTCACCCGCACGGCCCACGTGACGGGCGAGGACTCCGGTCATCGCCTCATCCTCGGGCCGGGCGCGGGATCCGTCCAGCCGGTGGACCGGACAGGCGCGCGCAGCTTCGCCGTTTGTGGCGCGCACCGTATGGGCGAGCTACGTGCAGTGGCGCAACCATTCGCGACGCACCCCCTCCGCGAGATCGCGCCGGCTTGCATACCGAGCGATATTCGCGGGGTCCCTGGGCCGCGCGAAAATCGGGAGGGAAGAAGCCGGCTCAAAGTGATCTCGCACGCCTCGGCGGAGCCGGGGCGGAAGATGCCGCAAAAGGCAGAGATCGGTACCAGATCTGGCCGATCACCGAACCGAGATCCTGGATGCGCTCGGGCCGGGGCGTCACGGGCAGGAGTCCGATGGACGTAGGCCATCTGCTCGATGAGCGAACCGAGGGCCTCGGCGTGGAGCTCGTAGTGGGTAGCCTCGATCACGCCGCTCTCGGGCAGCCGCCGCAACCAGCGTTCGGTGCGGTGCACGAAGCCGGAACGCACCTGCAGCCACAGCTTCAGGAACCCCTCGTTCTCGCTCGCCGCCGCTTCACGCATCAGGCGCAGGAGGTGGCGACCACGGCACGATCGTCGCGTGCGAGCCGCACGTGCTGCCCGGCCTCGCCGGCGTGCCGGCGCAACGCGTGTCCGCGCCACCGGCGTTCGCCGTGCTCGCGGCCTGTTTCGGCGCGCTCGGCCCGCCGCCCGACGTGGTGGTCGCGGGCATCAACGACGGCCACAACACCGGCCGCTCGGTGCTGCACTCCAGCACCGTCGGCGCGGCGCTCACCGCTTCGACGGCCGGGCGCTCGGCGCTCGCCGTCAGCCGCGGCGACCGCCCCGGCGCGCGCTTCGCCACGGCCGCGGCCGTGGGAACGGCCGGATGCTGCTCGGCCGCCGCGTCGACGGCTTGATCCTCACCACCGCGCGCACCGAAGGCGGCTTCTGCCAGGAGCTGCTGGAGCGCGGGGTGCCACACGTGCTGGCGATGCGCACGTTCGGCGACAGCGCCGCGGCCGTGGGCGACGACCGCCTCGGCGGCTACCTCGCCACGCGGCACCTCCTGGACCTCGGGCACCGTCGCATCGCCCTGGTCGCGGGCCCGGCTTACGCGTCCAGTGCGCTCGGCCGCCGGGCCGGTTACGAAGACGCGTTGCGCGAAGCCGGGTTGCCCGCGTTCGTCTTGCCCTCGACGTTCAGCATGGAGAGCGGAGAGGACGCCGGGCGCGCCCTGCTCGCCCTCGACCCGCGCCCCACGGCAGTCTTCGCCGTGAACGACAACACCGCCGTCGGGCTGCTCTCGGCCGTGCAGCGCGCCGGTGTGCGCGTACCCGAGGAGCTGTCCGTGGTGGGGTACAACGACATTCCGCTCGCCGTGCGCCTGCCGGTGCCGCTCACCACGATTCGGGTCCCGTTCACGGAGATCGCCGGCGCGGCCGTGGACCTGCTGATCGACGCGGGCGCCGGCGTGCCGGGCACCACGCGCCGGTTCGCGCCGACGTTGATCCCGCGGGGGACCACACTGCGGGTGGGGTGACCGCCGCCCATCCGTCCACACGGGACGAGGCCGTGCGGAACCCGTGCGCAGTTGTTGCAGACCCATGACATTTCCCGGCCCCACCGCGGACGAAGCGTTGGCAGGCTGGACTGGGTGAACAACCGAGTACTCAGCATCGCCTGGCGGCTGGTGGCCGCGGTCCTCTTCGTCGCGGCGACGGGGGCGACCTACTTGCTGCTGGTCCGCACCGAGTCCGGCCAGGGGGCCGACCAGCGGTTCCTGGAAACGTTCGACCCGTCGTTCACCCGCGCGTCGGGGGAGGTGCCGCTGCCGCTGGAGGTCCCGGTGCCGGTGCTGTTCACCCTCGCGCTCGTGCTGGTCGTGGTGCTCGGCCTGGTGCGGCGCGCGTACCGGCGCACGGCGGCGGCCGTCGGGCTGATGGTCGTGGTCGCGGGTTTCGCGCAGCTGTTCAAGGTCGCGCTCGACCGGCCGAACCTGGCCGAGCGCATCCACTCCACCAGCAACAGCTTCCCCAGCGGCCACGTGACGGTGGCCGCGATGAGCGTGTTCGCGCTGCTGCTCGTACTGCCGCGCATGGGGCGGTTCGTGGCGGCGCCGCTGGGCCTGGCGTGGATCGTCGCGGTCGGCATCTCGACGCTCACCGTCGGCTGGCACCGCCCCAGCGACTGCCTCGGCGGCTTCTTCCTCGCGGCGGCCGGCTACGCGCTGGCCTCGGCGTGCGTGGTCGCGCGGCCCGGCCCGCGGCTGCCCGCCGACGCCACGACCGTCGTCCTCGCCGCACCGCGGCCGGCGCCCGGGCAGCCGGACCGGCAGCCGTTCTCCGTACCGCGCTGACGGATCGGCACACGGCTGTTGCCTTGCCGCGACAGAGAGCGCGCGGTCCGGGGACATGCCGGTCGCACCCTCGGACCCGGGGACAGCGAGTCCTCACCGGACACAAGAGGGTGCGTGATGAACGAGCTGACCGTGCGGGACCTGGGCCACGTGTACCTGATCGGCATCGGCGGGGTGGGGATGTCGGGTCTCGCGGAGATCCTGCTGCGCCACGGGGTGCCGGTGAGCGGCAGCGAGGTGGGCGACCGCCCGGCCCTGGCGTTGCTGGAAGAACTGGGCGCCACCGTGCACCGCCGGCACTCGCCCGGGCACCTCTGGAACGCCGACACCGTGGTGTACTCCACCGCGATCCCCGACGACCACGCGGAGCTCGCCGAGGCTCGCGACCGTGGACTGCCGTTGCTGCACCGGTCCGAGGCGCTCGCGGCGGTGCTGGCGGGGCGCCGGGCGATCGCGGTCGCCGGCACGCACGGCAAGACCACCACCACCGCCATGCTCACGGTCGCGCTGCGCGCCGGCGGGGCCGACCCGTCGTACGTGATCGGCGGCGACGTCCGCACGCTCGGCTCCGGCGGCGTCGGCTCGGGGGAGTACTTCGTAGTGGAGGCCGACGAGAGCGACCGCTCGTTCTTCGCCTACACCCCCGAGGTCGCGGTGGTCACGAACGTCGACGCCGACCACCTGAACACCTACGGCGACGTCGAAGGATTGCAGCAGGCGTTCCTCGACTTCTGCCGCCGCGTGCGCCCCGGCGGTTTCGTGGTGACCAACGCCGACGACCAGCGGTGCCGCCGGCTCGCCTCGGCGCTGCGGGCGGAAGGCCGGACCGTGCACACCTACGGCGAGGCCAACGACGCCGACCTCGTCGTGGTGGGGCTTTCGTCGGTGACCACGGGGATCCGCTACGACGCCGTGCTCGACGGCGCCCTCGTCGGCGCCGTGCACGTGCCGGTGGTGGGCAAGCACCTCGGCCTCAATTCCGCGGCCGCGCTGCTCGTCGCGCAGCGGCTGGGCATCCCCGGTGCGGCCGCCGGTTTGCGCCGGTTTCCCGGCGTGCGCAGGCGGTTCGAGCTCCGCGGTGTCGCGCGCGGCGTGCGCGTGTACGACGACTACGCGTGCCACCACACGTCTATGGCCGCTTCGCTGACGGCGTTGCGGTCGGTCGCGCAGGAGCACCGGCTGGTCGTGGTGTGCCAGCCCAACCGCGCGTACCGTGTGCGGCAGTTCCTCGGCGAGATGGCCGAGTCGCTGAGCCTGGCGGACCAGGCGGTGGTGCTGGCGGTGTTCGGCCCCGGTGAGACCGTCGCGGCAGGTTACGACGGTGCGGCACTCACGGCCGCGATTCCGTTGGCGGAGAAGGACAAGGTGTACGCGGGGTCCGGCTCCGTCGCGCTGGCGGAGGTGGTGCGGAGGGTGCAGCGGGGCGACGTCGTGGTGACCATCGGCTCGCCCGAGATGGCGACCCTGGCGGGCCGCATCGTTGAGGCGCTGCACGAGGGTTGAGCGTTTATTCGCGTGCCGGCCGGAGCGCTCGCGTGCTACTTTCTCCTGCTCCCCGCGAAAGGACGCTGATGACCGTTCCGGTGCTACACCGCGAGTTCCTCGACGACGTGCTCCCGAAGATCCGCCGCGACCCGCGCGTGGCCGGGGTGGCCGTCGGGGGCTCGATCGCCCACGGCGAGCCCGACGAATACTCCGATGTGGACGTTGTCGTGGTCGTGGACGACGACGCGGTCGACGCGGTGATGGCCGAGCGGTTCGCGTTGATCGGCTCGTGGACCGACCTCGTCGCGGCCTTCACCGGCGAGCACGTCGGCGAGCCGCGGCTGGTCATCACCTTGACCGGGCCGGGTCTGCTGCACGTGGACTTCAAGTTCGTGCGCGTGGCCGACTTCGGCGAGCGGACGAGCGACCCGAAGATCCTCTGGGAACGCGAGGGTGCGCTGACCCGGGCCCTCGCCGCCGCGCCCTGCGCCAAGGAGCCGCTGGACGAGCAGTGGCTCGAAGACCGGTTTTGGGTGTGGGTCCACTACTCGGCCACGAAACTCGGCCGCGGCGAGCTGTTCGAGGTCCTCGGTTTCCTGGCTTTCCTGCGGGAAACCGTGCTGGGACCGCTCATCGCCGCGCGCGCCGGCGTTTCTCCTCGAGGCGTGCGCCGCCTGGAGTCCGTCGCCCCGGAAGAGGCGCGCGAACTGCGGGCCACGGTCTGCGGGTACGACGCGAAGGAGGCCGGGGCGGCGGTGCTGGCGAGCATCGAGCTGTACCGGCGCCGGCGCGGCGACGTCGAGCGGCGCGACCGGGCCGAGGAGCTGGCGGTGCGGTACCTCGCCGACGTGCTGGGGTCGGCCGGCACGTAGCGGACACGCTCGGGAGGGCTCCCGCCGCCCGCGGTTACCGTCCCCGGTGATTCGACCGGAGGAGGGGTGCGTCGTGGGCGGGTGGCAGGTCAGGACCGCGCGGTGGGTAATGGCCGTGCAGGCCGTGGCGTCGATCGGGATCTGGGTGGTGCAACGGCTCACAGTGCTCGAACGGCTCGACCACGGGCAGGCCGTGCCGGGTTCGGGGTGGCTCGTGCTCGGGCTGAACCCCGTGCTCGCAGTGCTCGTCGCCGTGGCCGCGGCGTTCCTGGCGCGGCACGCGTGGGCGGCGGCGCTGGGGGTGGCCATGGAGGTGAACGGCGCGGTGAGCGCGCTGATCAGCGTGCTCACCGGGCACTACCAGGCCGTGGTGGCGATCGTGCTGGCCGTCGCCGTGAGCACGCTGATCGTCCGCCGCCGGCAGCCCGCCGTCGCCTGAGCCCGGAAAGGGGTTCCGCCGTGTCACGCTTGCATCTGGCCGCCGTCGTCCTGCTTGCCACCGGCTGCGCCGGGCCCCCGCCCGAGCAGTGCGATGAGGTCCTGTGTGAGACCGTCGGCTACTGGCCCAGCACCGAAACGCAGATCGAAAACGGTTTCGTCGCGGTGCTAAGCGCCCTCGGCGTCGTCCCGATCGTGCCGCGCAGCGCCAACGGCCCCGCGCGGCGCACCGTCACCATCGGCGGGTAGTGCCTCAGCTGTCGCTCTTGCCGGAGAGGGGCCGATGCGGGTCGGCGTGCCAGGGCCCTGCCACGGTCAGGGCCAGGTGGCGGCACCGCCTCGGCGTTTGCGGACTTCTTTGCCGGTGCCCGGTGGGTAGCCGTGCTTGGTCAGACGCACTTCGGCGAGTTCGTCGGCGCTGCCGAGGGTGAGGAACAGGCCCAGCACCAGGGCCGTGAGCAGCCCCAGCAGCACCAGGCCCGCAGGCAGCGGCGTGAGGAACACCAGCAGGAGGAACGCGGCGGTGAGCCAAGGCAGCGCTTCGAAGAAGACGCGGAGCGCGAACCTCAGCACCCACGTCCGGGCGGTCGCGTCGTGCAGCACCCACGGGCGGTACTCATCGGGCAGCCGAGCGCCGTAGACGTAGCGCAGCCACCGGATCGGTCCTGGTCGTGGGGTCACCATCGTCCCTCCAGGGTGGTGTCTGCGTGGTGCGTGTGGCGTCACGCCAGCGAGGCCAGCGCCGCCTCCGCGGAACCCGCGTGCTTCGCGAGGTCCCGCCAGGGGTCGGGCTTGCGGGCCAGGCGTTGCTTCTGCTTCGCGGGCGGCCAGCCGTCCGGGTCCGCCTTGCCGAGCTCGCGCCAGTCGAGCGGCGTCGCGGCCGCCGCGCCGGAGCGGGCGCGCAGGGAGTACGGCGCGACGAACGTCTGGGCGTAGCCGTTGCGGTTGGCGTCGAGGAAGATCCGGTCGCCGCGGCTGTCCTTGCGCTGCGCCGTGGTGAGGTGGTCGGGGTCTTCCTCGGCCACACGGTCGGCGAGCGTGCGGGCGAGTTCCAGCACGACGTCGGTGTCCGAGCGGGCGTCGAGCGGGGCGAGCACGTGGAAGCCACGGCCGCCGGTCGCCTGCACGAAGGCGGTGAGGCCGGCATTCTCGTAGTGGCCGCGGATCTTGCGCGCCACCTCGCGCAGGCGCGTTACGGGCGTGCCGTCCGGCGGGTCGAGGTCGAGCACGAGCCGGTCCGGTCGCCCCGGGTTGTCCACCGTGGACAGCCACACGTGGAACTCCACCGTCCCCTGGCCGGCCAGGTAATCGAGGGAGTCGGCGTCGTCGCAGACCACGTACTCGTCCGTGCCCCCGCCTCGCCGCGGCACGCGTGCGACGCGCAGCCAGTCCGGGAAGTGCTCGCCGGGGTGCTTCTGGAACCAGCCCTGCCCGTCGATGCCGTCGGGGAAGCGCCGCAACGTCAGCGGGCGCCCGCGCAGGTGTGGCAGCATCACGTCGGCCACCGCCCGGTAGTGCTCGACGACGTCGCCCTTGGTCAGCCCGTCCTCGGGGTAGAAGACCTTGTCCGGATGGGAAACTTCGATCACGGCTTCTCCCGCACCACGTCGGCCGGTTTCTTGTCGTCGCGCAGGCCCAGGAACCGCGGGTGCCGCAGCCGCCCGTCGCGCGTCCACTCGGAGAACCCGATCTGCGCCACCAGCTCCGGTCGCACCCAATGCGTGCCCTGCTCGGGTACCGCATCCGCGAACGGAGACCGGCCCGTCTCGAACTCGCGCAGCTGATCGTGCAACGACACCAGCAGCTTGTCGTCGAACCCGGTGCCGACCTTGCCGGCGTAACGCAGCTCGTCGCCTTCGTGGTAGCCCAGCAGCAGCGCACCGAAGCCGTGCCGCGCACCCTGCGGGTCCGTGAACCCGCCGACCACGAGCTCCTGGCCCTGCGCGCACTTGAACTTCAGCCAGTCCGCCGACCGCCCCGAGTGGTACGGCGCGTCGGCCCGCTTCGCGATCACGCCCTCCCAGCCGCGCCGGCAGGCTTCCTCGAAGAACTTCTCACCGTCGGTGTCGCGGTGCGCCGACAGCCGCAGCGGGTCTGTGAACTCGAACGCGTCCTTGAGGAGGGCCTTGCGTTCGCGCAGCGGCAACGGCGTGGCGTCGTGCCCGTCGAAGTGCAGCAAGTCGAACAGGTAGTAGTACACCCGCACCCCGGTCGCCCGCGCTAGCGCGGGATCCGTGAGGTGGATGCGCGGCTGCAGCGCGGCGAAGCTGGTGTTGTCCCCGTCGAACGCCACGATCTCCCCGTCCGCCACGAACCGCGTGCCGCCCTGCCCGTCGAGCGCCTCGACGAGCTCCGGGTACGCGTTGTCCATGACCTTGTGGTTGCGCGAATACAGCGTCGGCGTACCGCCGTCGCGCACGCAGATCGCGCGCACGCCGTCGAGCTTGCGCTCGAACAGCCAGCCTTCGTCGGAGAACCGGCGGTCGGTCAACGTCGCGAGGGTCGGTTCTCGCCAGCCCGGGGTGCTCATCGCGTGTTCCTTTCGACACCTCGCCTTGGGATGCCCGGCCCGTCGTCGTTCGAAACCCCAGCTCAGCGGGGCGCGGCGCAGGCCGACGGGTGTACTCCCGGCACGACCCGGGTAGCCGGTGGCCGAGAGCGAAGGGAGCTGCGTGCCGATGACGCGTACCGCCGAGGTCGGCGTCGCCACGCTGCGCCGGTACCGCAGGGCCTGCGACTACCTGGCCGCGGCGATGATCCACCTCAAGGACAACGTCCTGCTCGACGAGCCGCTGCGCCGTGAGCACCTGAAGCCGCGGCCGCTCGGGCATTGGGGGACCTGCCCCGGGCTGTCGCTGATCTACAGCGCACTCGACCGGCTCGTCGCGCGCACCGGGCAGCGCACGCTGCTGGTCACCGGCCCGGGCCACGGAGCGCCCGCCATCCACGCCAACCTCTGGCTGGAAGGCACGCACGCGCTGCACGACTCCACGCTGAGCCTCGACGGCGCCGGGCTCGCCGAGCTGGTCCGGCGCTTCTCGTGGCCCGGCGGATTCCCGAGCCACCTTTCGCCGGAGGTGCCGGGCGTGATCCACGAGGGCGGCGAGCTCGGCTACGCGCTGGACACCGCGTTCGACGACCCGGGGCTGCTGGTCGCGTGCGTGGTCGGCGAGGCCGAGACCGGGCCGACGGCCGCCGCGTGGCACAGCCCGAAGTTCACCGGGCCGCGCGACGGCCGCGTGCTGCCGGTCCTGCACCTCAACGGGTACAAGATCGCTTCGCCCACGATCTCCGCCTCGATGTCGGACGAGGAACTGACCGCGTACTTCACCGGCTGCGGTTGGCATCCGCAGATCGTCGACGTGCGCGGCTCGGCCGACCCCGACACGCAGCTCGGCGAGGCCCTCGAACGCGCGCACGCGGACGAGCTTGCGATGATCGTCCTGCGCAGCACCAAGGGGTTCGGGGTGCCGCGGCAGTCACCGGACGGTACGCCGCTCGAAGGCACGTTCCACGCCCACCAGGTGCCGCTCGAAAGCGCGGGCCACGACGACGCCGAGCTGGCGGAGCTCGAACGCTGGCTGCGGTCGTACCGGCCCGAGGAGCTGTTCGACGCCGGTGTGCCGCAGCCGGACCTGCTCGCAGTGCCGCCGGAACCGGCGTTGCGGCTCGGCCGGGTGCCCCAGGCCAACGGCGGGCAGCTGCGCCGCGACCTGCCGCTGCCGGACGTCGGCGAGTTCACCGTCGCGGTGGGCCGGGCCGGAGCCGTGGACGCGAGCGTGACGGAGACGGTGGGGGAGTGGCTCGCGGAGTTGCTGCGGCGCACCGAAGACCGCCGCGACTTCCGCGTCTTCTGCCCGGACGAGCTCGAGTCGAACAAGCTCGGTGTCGTCCTCGGCGTCACCTCCCGCGGCTTCGCGCGTGACGTGGCCGAGTACAGCGAACACCTGGGCGCGGACGGCCGGGTGCTGGAAGTGCTGTCCGAGCACAACTGCCAGGGCTGGCTGCAGGGCTACCTGCTCACCGGGCGCCACGGGCTGTTCCCGTGCTACGAGGCGTTCGTGTCCATTGTGGATAGCATGGTGAACCAGTACGCCAAGTTCCTGAAGATGTCGGGCGAGGTCGGCTGGCGCGCGCCGGTGGCGAGCCTGAACTGCCTGCTCACCAGCGACGGCTGGCGCCAGGAGCACAACGGCTACAGCCACCAGGGCCCCGGCTTCATCAACATGATGCTCACCAAGAAGGCGTCCGTGGCGCGGATCTACCTGCCGCCCGACGCGAACACCCTGCTCGAAGTGGCGCACCGGTGCCTGTCCTCGACGGACCTCGTCAACGTAGTCGTCGCCGGCAAGCAGAGCGGGCCCCAGTGGCTCTCCCCGGAGGCCGCGCGGGCGCACTGCCGGGCCGGCGCCGGCGTGTGGGACTGGGCGGGCACCGCCGGTGGAGTGCCGGCCGACGTCGTCCTCGCCTGCGCGGGCACCACACCCACCGTCGAAACGGTCGCCGCCGCTCAGCTGCTCGCCGAGGCCGCGCCGCAGCTGCGGGTGCGCGTGGTCAACGTCGTCGACCTCCTGGCCCTCGCCCCGCGGCAGCGCCACCCCAACGGCCTCGGCGACGACGAGTTCACGGCCTGTTTCGGCGACGACGTGCCCGTGGTCTTCGCGTTCCACGGCTACCCGTCGGCCGTCCACGAGGTCCTGCACGGGCGGGCCGGCGCCGGCCGCTTCCACGTCCACGGCTACCTGGAGGAAGGCACGACGACTACCCCGTTCGACCTCCTGGCGAGCAACCGCATGACCCGCCACGACCTCGCGGCCGACGCCCTCGGCCGCGCGCGGGGCTGGTCCTCGGCGGCGGGCAGCATCGTGCGCGACCTGCTGCGCAAGCGCGACGAGCTGGTGGCCGCGGCCTACCGCGACGGTGCGGACCCGGCGGAGATCACGGGATGGCGGTGGTCGGCGTGAGTGTCCTGACCGTGAATCCGGGCTCTGGCAGCCTGCGCTTGCACCTGGTCGAGGACGAACGGGTACTGGACTCCGCGGAAATCGGCCACCCGCCCGGTTCCGACGAGGGCGACCCCGAGATCGCCGCGTTTCTCGACCGGCTCCCGGACTCGCTCGACGCCGTGGCGCACCGCCTCGTCCACGGCGGGGCGACCTTGCTCACTCCGACGGTGGTCGACCGACGCGTGCGCGCCGCGATCTCGGCCGCCACCTCGCTGGCCCCACAGCACGTACCGGCCACTGTGGACTTGCTGGACCGGCTGAGCGCCAGGCTTCCGGCGGTGCCGCACGTGGTCTGCCCCGACACCGCCTTCCACGCGCACCTGCCCGAGATCGCCCGTGTCTACCCGCTGCCCGAGCAGTGGCGCGCGCGGTGGGACCTGCGGCGGTACGGCTTCCACGGGCTGTCGTTCACCTGGGCCGTGCGCCGGGCAGGTGACCTGCTCGGCCGTCCGGTCGACGACCTGAACCTGCTCGTCGCCCACCTGTCCGGCGGCAGCTCGGTGTGCGCGGTCGCGCGGGGGCGAAGCGTCGACACCTCGATGGGCTTCACGCCACTGGAAGGCGTGATGATGGCGAAACGCTCCGGCACCGTCGACCCTGGCCTGCTGCTGTGGCTCCTGCGCGAGGGCAAGCTGACGGTGGCCGAGCTCGAAACCGGTCTGTACGAGCGCTCAGGCCTGCTCGGTCTGTCCGGCTCCTCGTCCGACACCCGCGACCTCGTCCACGCCGCGCGCGACGGCGACGTCAAGGCCTCGTTCGCCATGGCCGTCTTCGCGCACCGCGTCCGGCGGGAACTCGCGGCCGTCGCGGCGAGCCTCGACCACGTCGACGCGCTCGTCCTGACCGGCGACATCGGCTGGGACCAGCCGGAAGTCGCCGAAGAAGTCGCGACCGGCCTCGGCGTCCTCGGCCTGCGCGGCGGCCTCGACCGCCACCGCGACCACGACGCGGTGATCAGCCCGCCCGGCGCCGTAGTCCCGGTGCTCACCGTGCAGTCGCGCGAAGAACTCGAGCTCGCCCGGGCCGCGGCGACTGTCGTCCGGGAAGCCGCGCCGACCCGCTGACCGGCTGCCACGGAGAGTGCCCGCGCCCCCGGCGGCCTGGCGGCTCCGTCGGAGTACGGGCTGTACGACCTGATCACCAAGGGCGGCCTCAAGCCCGACGACGTGCGGATGACGCCGTTCAGCGACATGGCCGCGATGGTCCAGGCACTCCACAACGGTTCGATCGACGGCGCCACCCTCGGCCCGCCGTTCACCGCGAGCATCAAGCCGGGCACGGCGTTCAACGCCGAAGGGGGGTACCCGGACAGCATGCAGATCGCCGGCTACTTCGCGACCACCGACCTGCTCGGCGAACACCGCGCCGCGGGGGTCGCGTTCTTCCGCGCGGTGGAGCGGACCGTGACACGCACCTGTCCGGTGACTACCACCAGGACACCGACGTGGTGACCAAGATGGCGCAGCAGCTCGGCACGACCGTCGAGACGCTGCGGATCGCGCCGTCGGTGCCGTTCGACTTCAACGTGCCCGCCGAATCGGTGGCGAGCCTGCAGAAGATGTATCAGGCCGTGCCGAACACGCTGCAGATCGACTCCCCGGTGAAGCCCGAAGAGCTGATCGATCTTTCGCTCGTGATCGACGCGGCGCAAGGCAAGTGAATCCCCGCATCCCGACGCGAGCACGGAGGACAACCACACGATGAGCGACGCGCTGGCCGGTGTCCGGGTCCTCGACGCCGCGACCGTCCTCGCCGGACCGGTTTCGGCGCCGATCCTGGGCGACTTCGGCGCCGAGGTGGTCAAGATCGAAGACCCGAAGGTCGGCGACTTCACCCGCGGCGGCGGGCGGTCGCCGGGCTGGCTCCAGGAGGGGCGCAACAAGAAGTCCGTGGCGCTCGACCTGCGGACGTCCGAAGGGCAGGCCGTGTTCCACCGGCTGGTGCCGCACTTCGACGTGGTGGCTCTCGAACTTCCGCCCGCCGACGCTCGAGCGTTACCGCATGCTGCCCGAGCGCCTGCAGCCCCTCAACCCGCGGGCGATCCTGTTGTTGTATCTCACGGGGTTCGGCCTCACCGGGCCGTACCGCGACCGGGGTGCGTTCGACCGGATCGCGAGTGCCTACAGTGGACTGACGTATGCCACGGGCGAACCGGAGCGGCCGCCGGTGCGCAGCGGGTACTCGGTGATCGACTACATGAGCGCCTACCTCGCGGCGTTCTCCGTCGTGTCCGCGCTGTACCACCGCGACCACGGTTCGGGCTCGGGCCAGGTCATCGACCTGGCGCTGTACGAGGCGGCGTTGCGGTCCAGCGAGGACTCGGTGACCGCCTACGGCCTCGACCGCCAGGTCCGGGAACGGCTGGGCAACAAGAACCCGGCCATTGTCCCGGCGTCGGACTTCGTGACGTCCGACGACCGCCGGGTGTCGCTGCACGCGGGCACCGACTCGCTGTTCCGGCGCCTGTCCGCGGTGATGAACCGACCGGAGCTGGCCGACGACCCGCGCTTCGCCGACCGCCCCGCCCGGATCCGCCACCAGGACGAGCTGTACCCGCTCATCAGCGAGTGGGTCTCGCGCCTGACCGCCGACGAGGTGGTGAAACTGCTGAGCGACGCCGACATCCCGGCGTCGCCGATCATGAGCGTCGCCGACCTGATGAACGATCCGCACTGCCGGGCCCGCGGCTCTGTGATCACCGTCGACGACGCCGAGTTCGGCGAGGTCCCGATGGTCGCGCCGCTGCCCCACCTGAGCGCGACGCCCGGCAGCGTCCGCTGGGCCGGCACCACATTGGGCACGCACACCGACGAGGTGCTCGGCGGGCTGCTGGGCCTGTCCACCGCGGAGCTCGACGCGTTGCGGGACCGGGGTGTGGTGTGAGCGATCACTCGACTGCGAGGTCGGCGGCAGGTGAGAAGAAGTGCACAAGGGGATGATGTGAACGACACCGCCGGGCAGGCGTCGAGCCGGCGCGGGCGCGACCGGGCCCGCACCGAGGCCGACCTCCTCCAGGCGACTTTCGACCTGCTCCAGCGCGACGGGATCTTCGCCGGGCTGAACCTGCAGGAGGTCGCCGACCGCTCCGGGGTGAACCGTGGCCAGATCTACCAGTACTTCGGCGACCGCCAATCCCTGCTGAGGGCGGCTGTGGCCCACCGCGCCCGCGAGTGGGCGGCCGGCGCGAAACGGCACTGGGAGGTGTCGTTCCTCGGCCGGCGCAAGGCGATGTTCCGCAGCGCGCTCGCGAACCCCGCGCCCACGCTGGTCGAGGCCCTGCTCGTGATCGACGGCGACCCGGACTACCACGCCCTGCCCGAGATCGAGAAGACGAGAGCCGCTCTCGAACGTGACCAGGCCACCGGGGCCCTGCCGGCAGACGGCGACGCGATCGCGATGCACGTGTTCATGGTCGCGGCGTACAAGGGTTATCTCATCTTCCGTGAGGCTCTGGCGCACGACGTCGGCGTGCCGGTCGAGGAGTTCGACGCCCGCGTGCTGGCCGTGCACGACCAGGTGGCCGCGGCGATGACGCGCGGCGACGCAAGGGACCGGTGAGTTTTCGCGGCGGCGGAGGTCTGGTTGTCCGTCGGCCGTCGAGAAGAGTGGTTCCGTGGACCTGTACACGATCATGTGCGTGAGCGACTTGCCCCGAGCCTTGGCGTGGTTCGCCGCGTTGCTCGGCCGGCCCGCGGACGAGGTCGTCGGCGAGGAGCACCTGTGGCAGCTGGGCGAAGCGGCGTGGCGCGTGGCCAGCAGCGCGGCAGGTGCGCGCCGAGCGCGTCGGCCGGGCGATGGTCACTCTCGGCGTCACCGACCTCGACGAGACCTCGCCCGCCTCGCCGCGCACGGCCTCACGCACGAACCCGTCGAGACCTACGCCAACGGCGTGCGGCACGTCGTGGTCCTCGATCCGGACGGGAACAGCCTCTCGCTCGCCCAGGCGCCGGCGGAGTCCGCGTAGCCGCGCACCCCGCCGGCGATCAAGCTACTTCAGGGCCTTGAGGAGTTCCTGGGCCAGCGGCGCGGCCGACGCCGGGTTCTGTCCCGTGTAGAGGGTGCGATCGACGACCGTGTACGGCTGCCAGTCCGGCCCGCGCTCGAACGCGACGCCGAGCTTGCCCAGCTCGTCCTCCAGCAGCCACTTCGCCTTCGGGCCGAGGCCGACCGCGTTCTCCTCGTCGTTGGTGAACCCGGTGACGCGGTAGCCGGCGAACGGGGACTCGCCCCGCTCGTCGCGCGTGGCCAGCAGCGCGGCGGGCGCATGGCACACCACGGCAAGCGGCTTGCCCGACGCGAGCGCGGCGTTGAGCAGGGCGCCGGAGTCGGCGTCGTGGGAGAGGTCCTGCATCGGACCGTGGCCGCCGGGGTAGTAGACGGCGTCGTACTCCGGCAGGTTCACGTCCGTGAGCACGATCGGCTCGCGCAGTTCGGCGGCGGATTCGAGGACACGCGCGAGCTTCGCGGCCTCCTCCTCACCGCCGGCCATGTCCGGGTTCAGGCTGCTGCGGTCCACGGTCGGCACCACGCCGCCCGGGGTCGCCACCACGATCGTGTGGCCCGCGTCCTTGAGCGCGGTGTACGGGGCGGCGAACTCCTCGGCCCAGTACCCGGTCGGGTGCCGAGTTCCGTCGCTGAGCGTCCAGTGGTCGGCGCCCGTCATGACGAACAGGACTCGTGCCATGGTTCTCGTTCTCCTCCGGTCGATCACGGATTGCCTTGGTCGGGGTACCCGTTCCGGCGGTCCCCGACCTGTTGCCGAGCTCACCCGTCCGGGTGGCGGCTAGAGCCGGTGGGAAAGCCGTGTGAGGATGTCGGCGGCGGGTTCGGCGGTGGCGTGGCGATAGCCGGTGCCGGCCCACAGGTTGACGCGCTCGGCGTCACCCGCCTCCACGGCTGCCTTGCGCAGCGCGCTGGTCAGGTGGTGCAGGGCCGGGTACCCGGCGGGAGCTTCGGCCGAGTGGTCGTCGGTGAACGCGTTGCGCAGGCCCCGCGCTGGGCGGCCGGTGAACGCGCGCGTGACGACCGTCTCCCGGCGGGCCGGGTCGGCCAGCGCCTCGCGGTGGGGCTTCGACGCGCCGCTCTCGTCGGACCGCAACAGCACGGTGCCGACCGCCACGGCGGTGGCCCCGGCGTTCAGCGCTTCGGCCACGGCCTCGGGAGTGGCGAGCCCGCCGGCGCCGACCAGGGGCAGCGACACGGCGGCCCCGACCTCCCCGAGGAGCCGCGGCAGCGCGACCGCCGGCGGGACGTGGTCGGGTGTGAGCGTGCCCGAGTGGCCGCCCGCGGCCGCGGACTGCACGAGCAGGAGATCGGCCCCGGCTTCGGCGGCAAGCCGGGCTTCAGCGGCCGAGGTCACGGTCTGCGCGACCAGCGTCCCGGCGCGGCGCAGCTGGCCGAAGACCGACGCGTCCGGCAGGCCGAAGGTGAAGCTGACCAGCGGAACGGGGTCGGCCAGCACGAGGTCGAGCTTGGCCGCCCAGTGGTCGTCGTCCTCGGTGATCGCCTGCGGGAGGCCGACGCCGTAGCGGTCGGCATCGGCCTGCAGCGCGCCGGCGTAGCGGCGGTAGGCGTCCGGGTCGACGGGCACCGGGTTGGGGGCGAACAGGTTGACTCCGAACGGGATGCCTCGCGCGCGGGCCAGCGCGATCTGCTCGGCGAGCGTTTCGGCCGTCTTGTACCCGCCGGCGACGAAGCCGAGGCACCCCGCGCTCGCCGCCGCGGCCACCAGGGCGGGGGTGGTGCCTCCGCCCGCCATCGGCGCGGCCAGGACCGGCGAGGTCACCCCGAGACCGGACAGCGAGCTGTGCATGTCGAACGCCTTCCCTCTTTCCACGCGAACCCTTCGCCACCACGCTAGGCACCCGCGGCCGCGTTGGGAAATGCCTGTCCGGCCGCGGCTATGCTCTGCGGGCATGGTTGAGGGCACACCGGCGGGCATCGAATTCCGGCACCTGCGCGCGTTCGCGTCGGTGGCCCGGCTGGCGTCGTTCACGCACGCGGCCCAGGAGCTCGCCATCACGCAGCCCGCTCTCAGCCGGACCGTTCGCCAGCTCGAACAGCTGCTGCGCGTGACCCTGCTGGACCGCTCGTCGCGGCACGTGGAGCTGACGGAAGCGGGCCGGGCGTTCCTGGAGCACACCCTGCGCGTGCTGGCGGAGCTCGACCGCGGCGTCGGCGCCGCCCGCCGCCGGGGCGCGGTCAAACTGGGGTTCAGCTGGCTGCTGCCCACGCCGTGGGCGCAGGAGACCGTGGCTCGGTTCGAACACGCCACCGGCAGTTCGGTCGACCTCGTCCGCATCGACGACCCGCTCGCGGCGGTGCAGCGGGAGATGGTGGACGTCGCGCTCGTGCGCGGGCCGGTGCGTTCGTCGCGGCTGCAGGTCGTGCACCTGTTCGACGAGGACCGGGTCGCCGTGTTCGCGGAGACGTTCCCACTCGCCGTTGAGCCGGAGCTGGCGTGGGCCGACGTGCCGAACTGGCCGCTGGTGGTCAACGTCGTCAACGGCACCACCGGCCCGTGGTCCTGGCCCGAGGGACAGCGGCCGGCGACCGTCGTCGAGACGGCCAACTTCGACGAGTGGATCGAGAGCGTCGCCACGGGGCGCGGGCTGGGCGTGGTGCCGGAGGTCGCGGTGCGGCGCAACATCCACCCCACGGTGCGGTTCCTCCCGATCGCCGGTGCGCCCGCGATCCCGGTCGCGTTGGCGTTCCTGCCGAGCGCGAACGGGCCGGTGCTGCGGCAGTTCGTGGAAGCCGCGATCGGACGATGAAATTGGTTCGGTAATAAAGATTGACACCCGGGTGCGGCTTCGCGATTATGTAATGGAGCTGAACGCAAGGACTCACAGAACCAGTACGGAAACTCAGAGGGAGCCGTCGTGGCGAGCATGGAGAAGCGAGGGTCGCAGCGCCGTTATCCCGGCTGTCTGCGCGATGCGCTGCGCCCGTCGGATGCGCTGTCGTCGATGCCGCGCCTGCCGCAAGAGCGGCTCAGTGGCTCGATGCTGCCTGAAGAGCGGCTGCTGAGCACCGGGGGCTCCCCACCGTGACGTCGTCGACGTCGTGACCGGGAGCCGCCCATCGGGAAACCGATTCGGGCGGCTTTCTCAATTTCGTGCACCCAAAAACGGTGCCACCATCTTTTCGTTGATGTGGTGCGCCCATTTTTCGGCACTTGGTCTTTCGAAACTGCCTGGTCTTTGTCAACTGCACAGCGGAGCAGAAACGCGCTCGCCGGCCGCGGCGAGCACGGTGGGGCTGGGCACAGGTGAGCCCACCCGGCTGTAACCCGGACGCCCTTCGGCGGCTTTGACGGTTCGACTCCGTCCCCCACCACGCGAGGCCGATGAGACTGCTGGCTAGGTCACCGCCCTTTCAAGGCGGGGGACCGGGATCGATACCCGGATCGGCTGCCACACCCCTGTAGCTCAGTTGGACAGAGCGCCGGATTACGGATCCGGAGGTCCCAGGTTCGAGTCCTGGCCGGGGTACGCAGGTTTCAGGCTCACGTGGCCCAGTGGCGAGGGCTGCTCCTTGTCGAGGAGCCGATCGCGGGTTCGAGTCCCGTCGTGAGCGCGCGCCCGGCACCCGAGGGGGGTGCCGGGCCGACGAGTGCGGGGGAGACGGGAACCCATCCGCTTCGGGAGCGGAAGACACCGCGTTCGACTCGCGGGCACTCGACTGAGTTCGATCCCAAGACCGTCGAAGACAGTAACGGCACGGCGCGTTGGTCCAGCGGAACGGACACCGGCCCCTCAAGCCGAAGACGCGGGTTCGACTCCCGCACGCGCTACGCGGTTGTAGCCCCACCGGCAGGGGCACCTGGCCCAGCGCCAGGCCGGTCGGGGTTCGAATCCCCGCAACCGCACGCAGCTCCACCGAGGACGAGTCCCCGCGCGAGGGACCCGCGCCCTCGTGGCCCCACCGGCAGAGGCACCGGACCCAGGATCCGGACCGTCCAGGTTCGACTCCTGGCGAGGGCACGTATTCCCGGGTGGTGTATCCGGCAACACGGCGGACTTTGGTTCCGCAGAGCCAGGTTCGAGCCCTGGCCCGGGAGCACCACGCGATGCCCGTTCGTCCAACCGACAGGACTCCGGACTCTGGAGCCGGCAACCGAGGTTCGAATCCTCGACGGGCGGCGGAGCACCGCAGGACAAGGAGGGCCGGCCGAGTGGCAAGGATTGTTCATCCGTAGTCCGGGACGTGCTGTCGCGGCGCGCGTTCGATCCGCGCGCCCTCCGCGCACAACGGCGGCACCCGGGTGCCGCCGGGCCAGGGAGGATTGGCCGAGTGGTAAGGCAGCCGTTTCGAAAACGGTGGTCGGGTGTGCTGAGCACCCGCGTGGGTTCGACTCCTGCATCCTCCGCAACGCGCCGGCGCGAAGCCGGCGAAGCCCTCGTGGTCCAACGGACACGACTCCGGCGTCCGAAGCCGGGAACGCAGGTTCGACTCCTGCCGGGGGCGCCGCGGCACACCGCGACGCGCGGGGCCCAGTGGCCGGCCGGGGCTCATATCCCCGGATCGCCTGGATCGACACCAGGACGCGCGACCGAACTCTGCTCCGCTGGTGGTTGCCGGCTCCTTCGCAGGGCCGGACTCGTACCTGCGAACGAGGGCCGCGGCGGTTGCCCTCGTTCGCAGGTACGAACTTCATGCTGTGGAATCTTTCCGTTGTGCGGCAAGGAAAATGGCCTTTAGGGTCCGGGTCATGACCGAATACGACAACCGGGCTCCCGCCACCGTCCTCGGAGCCTTCTGGCATTACCTCGCGTCGACCGTCGTCGCGGTCGTCGGCGCGGTCGTGCTCGTCGCGAACAAGCAGACGATCGTCGACGCGATCAGAAACGCCGACCGCGGCCGGCTCACCGAGCCACAGATCAACCAGGCGGCGAACGTCGGCCTGTGGGTCGCGGTCGCGATCGCCGTCGTCATCGCGCTGATCTACCTGTGGCTGGCGGTCAAAACTGAAGGCAGGCCGCAACTGGGCGCGGGTCACGCTGACGATCCTGGTCCTGCTGCAGATCGCCACCCTTGTCGCCGGCCGCGGCGGCACCGTCCTCGGCTACCTCAGCGCCGCCGCGGCGGTGGTCGCGCTGGCTCTGGCGTTCCTGCCTCCGTCCAACGCCTACCTCTCGGCCGACCGACGCTGACCCCCGGTGGGCGGCCCGGGGCAGTCCACTCAGGACTGTCGCAGGCGGCCGCCGTTCCCGTCGATGGGCACTGGACGTCGGGCTCGGTCTTGATGATCAGCACCGTCGTCGTCTCGAGCGAAGTCTCGACGTGCTCTTCACCGAGCTGCACGAAGGAGAAGTCGCCCGCGCCGAGCTCGCGCTCCCCGCCGCCTGCCCACTTGAGCACGCCGTCGACCACGAACACCGAGACCCAGGTCTCGTGGCCGTGGGGGCCGAGCTCGTGGTCCGGTGGCATCTTCACCAGCGAGAGGAACAGCCCGTGGCCGATGGCGTGTCCGCTCCTTCGCCGGGTGAGTCGATCAACGCGTCGGCCTCGCTATGATCCCGGGATCGCCACACCCGGGGGGACCCGCCGATGTCGCAACTGCTGGCCGCGATCGACAGCAGCATCACGGTCGAGTACGGACAGTTCGTGCTGCAGGAAATCCCGATGAGCCGCACCGCGCTGACTGTGGGGGAGCCGCGCGGCGACTGGCTCGTCCTGGGCGGGGCCGGGGGGCTGCTGCTGCACAGCGCCGGGAACGACCACGACCCGGCCGTGCGGGTGGAGCTGTGGGACACCGAGCCGCCGGCCGCGCCCGGCGAGTGGGACCAGGTGGTCACGGTCGCCTGCGACCTGGCCGATCAGGTGCGCCTGCAGTCCGTCACCGCCGCCCTGTCACCCGACGTGCTTACCCTGAGCCGGCCCGGTCCGCACCACGCGCGGGTGCACGAGGGCGGCCGCGCCGCGACGGCGGAGTTGGGCGAAGGGACGTTCGCCGAGGGTGTCGAACGCTGGCTGATCCAGCTCTGGCCCGCGTGAGGCGCCCGGATATTCTCGTCGGACCATGACGAACCTCGACCGGATCCGCGCCGAACTCATCGCCGACCCGGACAACGCGTGGGCGAAGGAAGCCGGCTACGAGCCTGTCTACGCCGCGGAGCCGTCGGCGAAGGTGGCGCTCATCGGGCAGGCGCCCGGGCGGAAGGCGCAGGAGAGCGGAATCCCCTGGAACGACGCCAGCGGGGTGAAGCTGCGCAGCTGGCTGGGGGTGACCGACGAGGAGTTCTACGATCCCGGGCTGTTCGCGATCGTGCCGATGGACTTCTTCTACCCCGGCAAGGCGGCCTCCGGTGACGCGCCGCCGCGCCGCGGGGTGGCCCGGAAGTGGCACCCGCGGATTTTCGCCGAGCTGCCCGAGATCCGGTTGACGGTGCTCGTCGGCAGTTACGCGCAGAAGCACTACCTGCACGCCGGGCGCGGGTGGAGCCTCACGGAGACCGTCCGCTCGTTCCGGGACTACCTGCCGTCGACGATCCCGCTCGTGCACCCGTCGCCGCTGAACGTCGGGTGGCACCTGCGCAACCCGTGGTTCGAGCAGGAAGTCGTGCCGCAGCTGCGGTTGCTGGTGGCGGCCGCGCTGAAGTCCTGAGCGGACGCATCAGAAGATGCTGAGTCCCGTGACGTTCCCGAACGTCTCGAGCGCCATTGCCGCGGACACGGAGTTGCCCTTCTCGTCGAGCCCCGGCCCCCACGCCGCGACCGCGCAGCGGTCCGGCACGATCGCGAGGATCCCGCCGCCGACGCCGCTTTTGCACGGCAGGCCCACGCGGTACGCGAACTCGCCGGCGGCGTCGTAGGTGCCGCAGGTGAGCATGATCGCGTTGATGCGCCGGGCGTCCTGCTTGGACAGCAGGCGCGTGCCGTCGCGGCGGACGCCGTGGCGCGCCAGGACCAGCCCCGCGCGGGCGAGCTCGACGCACGAGGCCATGATCGAGCACTGCCGGAAGTAGTGGTCGAGCATCTCGTCGACGGGGTTGAGGACGTTGCCGAAATCGGCCATCAGGTAGGCCAGCGAACGGTTGCGGTTCCCCGTGCGCGTCTCGGACTCGGCCATCGCCGGGTCGTAGGTGAGATCGGGGTTCCCGGTCTCCGCGGCGAGGAACGCGCACAGCGCACCGCAGGCGTCGCCGGTGTCCGCGAGGAGCTGGTCGGTCACCAGCAGCGCGCCCGCGTTGATGAACGGGTTGCGCGGCACGCCGCGTTCGATCTCCAGCTGGATCAGCGAGTTGAACCGCGTACCGGACGGCTCGCGGTTCACGCGCCGCCAGATCGACGCGTCGTCGCGCCCGAGCACGTGGGCGAGTGCGAAAGCCTTCGAGATGCTCTGGATCGAGAACGGCACCTCCGCGTCGCCCACCTGATGCAGCTCGCCGTCGACGGTCGCCACCGCGAACCCGAACTGGCCGGGGTCCACGCAGATCAGGTCGGGGATGTAGTCCGCCACCTTCCCGGCCCCGATGTGGGGCCGCGTGGCCGCCCAGACCTCACCGACAGCGCGCTCGTAGTCCACCGGCCGCCCTTCCCGCTTGCGATCATCGCGGCCCTGATGATGTCACGACCACCACGGGTCGCTGTCGCAGAACACCTGCTCCGGCCGGCCGTTGCGCTGGGGGCATCCCCCGCCGGTGCTCCCGCTACGGATGTGGCGATCCTGGTCAGCGCCGCAGCACGGACGGTGCTGCAGGATCTGGCGACGCTGGGCTTCGTTCTGGCCTGGGCTGCGACAGCCGGGCGTCGAGTGAGCGCAGGATTCGGGCGGTGAGGCTGGGGGTCGTGGCGGCCAGTTCCCACACCGACAGCGTCGCGATCGAGGCGGCGAAGTCGGCGTTGGCGAGCATGGGCAGGTGGCGCACGAGGATCTCGCGCGCGGCCGGGGCCAGCTCGCCGATCGGGGTCAGGACGGCGGAGCTGAACTCGGTCGCCGGTGGGAGGTCCTCGAGGACGGCGAGGGCGTTCTCGCGTTGGGCGCGGGCGAGCAGGTGTTCGCGCGTCACGGGGCCGTCGGCGGGCAGGCCGAGGCGCTCGAACTGGGACGCGGGCGCGTCGGCGGCTCGCATGAGCTCGACGAGGTGGGTGGCCATCGCGAGCTCGAGGTCGTCGTCGACGAGGGGGTCGGCCTGGCCGGGGTCGGTTTCGAGGTCGAACAGCAGGGTGCCGAACGCGTGCGGGTCTCCCCAGACGTAGCCGGGCATGCGCAGCACCGGTGCGCCCTTGGTGAAGGGCAGGGGCGGGACGAGCTCGGCGTCGCGCAGTTCGGCGGCGGAGAAGCGGTTGTTCATGTGCGTGGGCATGAGCGTGTGCTCGAACAGCGGTTCGTTGGCGGGGGTGGCGGACGCGCGCAGGTAGACGTATCGGCCGTCGGTGACGTTGACGTGCGCGCCGAAGCTGCCGAACAGGCAGGCTTCCCGCGTGGTCGGGCCCGTCAGCGGGAGGCCTTGCATGTCGTCGGGCCTCGGCACACCGAAGAAGTCGAGCAGCGTCGGTCCGAAGTCGACGGTCTGCACGAGCTCGGTCCGGCGCTCGCCGCGCGCGCCGGTGCGCGGGTCCCAGACGAACAACGGGGTGTGAATGTTCTCGTCGTACCAGGGTTGCACGTTCTTCCCCCACCAGCCGTGCTCGCCGAGCAGCAGGCCGTGGTCGGTGCCGACGATGAGGAGGGTGTCGTCCCACAGCGCGTGGGCGTCCATCGCGTCGAGCACACGGCCGAGGGAACTGTCGCACATGGACAGCAGGGCGCGGTACTCGTCGCGGACCTTCAGCGTGTCGCCGGGTTGTTCGGTGACCCGGCGGTAACCGGGCCAGTCGTACTTCGGGCCTTCGTGGTCGAGGGCGTACCGCGCACGGTGGTCCTCGGTGGCGACGAACGGTTCGTGCGGGTCGAAGCACTCGACCTGGAGGAACCAGTCCTGCTGGCCCGCGTTGGTCCCGAGGAACTCCAGCCCGGCGTCGACGGTGAGTGTCTGCGGGTGCTGTCCGGGTTCGAGGAAATGCCGCCGGTTCACCCAGTGCTGGCGCAGCATCGCCGAAGCCCGTCGCCCCGCGACCGCCGGTTCCGGCATCTCGGGATCGGCCACCTGGCCCTTCCAGCGGTCGCCTTCCTGACCGCGGAAGAACTCGTAGGTGTCGAAGCGGTTGTGGTAGGTCGCGCCGCCGTCTTCCCAGTAGTGCTGGTGATCCGTGACGAGGTGGGTGTGGACGCCGGTGCGCGAGAGCAGTTCGGGCACCGAGTCGTCGAACGGCTCCAGCGGACCCCACGACCGGTGCAGGAAGTTGTACCGGCCCGTGTGCAGCTCGCGGCGCGCCGGCATGCACGGCATGCTGCCCGCGTAGCAGTTGTCGAACGTCACGGCCGCCTCGGCCAGCCGCTCGAATTGCGGCGCGAGCACATCGGTCGCCCCGTAGGGCGGCAGGTACCGGCGGTTGAGCGTGTCGAACAGCACGACGATCGCGCGCATGGCCGGTCTCCTCTGCAGGCGGGCTGCACCTCGCTCAGCCTAGGCGGACCTCGGGCCGGGGCAGCCGGAACTTTGGCGAACGCGGTCCGACCCTGATTGACTCTGGTTGCCCGGCTCGGCCGGGCAACCAGACACCCTGACGATTCTGGAGGACGCATGCCCGTCTCGAAGGCGCACGCGAACTGGAACGGCGACATCCCCACCGGGTCCGGGCAGTTCACCGCCGGCGGAGGCAGCATCAGCGGGGGCGTGACGTACAAGTCGCGCTTCGAGGACGGCCCCGGGTCCAACCCGGAGCAGCTCATCGCCGCGGCGCACGCGTCATGCTTCTCGATGGCACTGGCCAGCACGCTCGCCGGCGCCGGTTTCCCGGCCGAAACGATCGAAACGGACGCCTCGGTCACCCTGCGTCCGGTCGACGGCGCGCCGACGATCATCAAGATCGAGCTCGTGACGCAGGGCCGCGTGCCGGGCGTCGACGAGGAGCAGTTCCGCGAGTACGCCGCGCAGGCGAAGGCGGGTTGCCCGGTCAGCCGCGCGCTGGCGGGCGTTCCCGAAATCACCGTGCAGGCGTCGCTGGCCGGCTGAGCCGCGCGGGCGCTCGCTCCCGCCCGGGGTGAGCGCTCGGTCAGTCCGGGCCCCAGACCTCGCTGCCGCGGTGGCCGGGCCGGTGTTCCCGGCCGGGTTCCGGTGGGCGGCCGTGGACCGCCCCGGTGAGAATCGGGGCATGAGTGAACACCCCGACCCCGACCGTCACCGGGCCGCGACCACCGGCTGGGCCCACCGCCACCGCGACGTCTCCGGCGGCTGGCTCCGCCCGACCGTGTTCGGTGCGGTGGACGGCCTGGTCACCAACGCGGCCCTCATCGCGGGTGTCGGCGGCAGTGGCGTCGCGCCGCACACGATCGTGCTCACCGGGCTGGCGGGGCTGGTCGCCGGGGCGTTCTCGATGGGCGCGGGCGAGTACGTGTCGGTGACCAACCAGAACGAGCTCGTGCACGCCGAGGTCGCGCTCGAAGCCGACATGCACGCGCGCTTCCCGCAACAAGAACATGAGGAGCTGGTCACCCGCTTCGTCTCCTACGGTGCCGACGACGACACCGCCCGCCGCATGGCCGAAGCCGTCGCGCGCGACCCCGACCAGGCGCTGCGGCTGCACACGCGGGAGGAGCTCGGCGTCGATCCGCAGGAGCTGCCGTCCGCGCTGCTGGCGGGTGGCGCGTCGTTCGTCGCGTTCTCGATCGGTGCGCTGCTTCCGTTGCTGCCGTACCTGTTCGGGGCGAGCACGCTGGTCGTGTCGCTGATCCTGACGGCGGTCGCGCTGCTGGCCGGAGGGATGACGGTCGGCAGGCTGACCGGACGGCCGTGGGTCCACTCCGGACTGCGACAGTTCGTTCTCGGCGGGCTCGCCGTCGCCGTCACCTACGGTATCGGCCGGTTGATCGGTGGGCCCATCGGCTGAGGGCGGCGGACGGTGATCAGGCGTTTTTCAGCCTGTCCAGGCGGGCGCGTGGAGCTGGGCGGGCGCGGCGAGGAACGAGGTGGCCCGCGGGTGCCAAGGGTTGCCGTCGGCATCGCTGACGAGCCCGCCGGGCTCGCGGGCGATGAGGCTCGCGCCGAGGAGATTGCCGGCGTCGCGGTCGTAGAGCCGGAAGCCGTCCATGCGTCCGGCAGCGACGTCTGCCGATCTGCAGGGAGGTCGGGCCCAGGTTGCGGACCGCGCCGACGTGGGGACGACGGCCGGAAGTGAATGGCCGGTCTGCTCGGCGGCGTTCGGCTGGCTGGTGACGAAGGGCGGCTGGCTGGAGCCGACGAGCGTGACCGGGAGCTCGGCCGTGGTGGACGGGATGAGGCACTCGCCGTAGAGGAGCGCGCCAAGGCCGGTCACCGCGCGGTAGATCTCACCGCGGACGTGGCTGTGAACCACGGCGGCGACCGGTATGGCGTCCTCGGCCCAGGTGATGCTCACGCACCAGTACGGCAAGCCGCGCGGGTACTGGACGGCGCCGTCGGCCAGGTCGACGACCCCGGCGCTGTTCGCCGGGCGGGACGGTGATGTCGATCTCGTCGGCCCATGCCGCACCGGGGCGCAGCGTGGCTCGCGCGGAGTGCGCCCTCGGCCGAGTTTTCCAGTGCGTCGAAGGTCTGGCGGAATTCGGCGAAGGTGGTCGGGGCCGGCGGGCGGCGAGGAGGTGGCCGGCTTCCCGGGCCGCGGTGATCATGCCGTCGATGAGGGTGATTGTCCTGCGCCGTGCCTGCGGGCGAGGACGAGCGGGGTAGGCGGGCCGGTGTTCCCACAACGAGAGCCCGCTTACCCCGCGCGCCTTCCGCCGCGAACTCGCCGAAGGTGCCCGAGCGCACCCGCGGCGGGGGATCCGCGGTGGCTCGCCGTCCGCGTCCGCGGCGCCCGGGGGAAAGCGGCGCGGACGCGGACGGAGGTCACTTCGTGGCGATCTTCTGCCCGACCAGGATCAGGTCGGCATCGGGGACATACGCCGAGTTCAGCTGCTGCAGGTGCTGCCAGCCACCGGCGACGCCGGTGCGGGCCGCGATGCCCGACAGGGTGTCGCCCGCGACGACGGTGTAGTCGCCGTTGGGGTTCGACCGCGTCGCGCTGGCGGGCGTGCTCTTTACCTGCTGCTTGACCTGTGGCTTGACCTGCTGCTTGACCTGCGGCTTCGCCTTGGCCTTGGCCTTGGCCTTGAGCTTGGTTTTCGCCTGGGGCTTGGCCGCCTTGGCCTTGCTGCGGCCGGTGGCGGCGCCGCTGTCGGCGGATCCGGTGCTCAGCTGGCCCGAGAACGAGCCGAAGCCGGCCGGGCCGGAGCCCGTGCTGCACTCCCACGGCGCCGAACCCGACTTGGCGTAGATCCGGTCCGCGACGACCTGCTGCTGGGCGGGGGAGGCCTTGTCCGCGGTCGGGGCGAACTGGCCGCCGCCGTTCGCGAGCCAGGTCTTGGTCACGATCTGGAACAGACCGGCCGGGCGTCCGGCGCGCTGACCGGCCGCGGTGTTGTTGACCGCGGTCGGGTTGCCGGAGCTCTCGCACTTGACCAGTCCGGCCTGCCCGGGGAAGGCGTTGGCCGGGCCGGCGCCGACGAGGCCGATGCCGCCGAGCGCGGCGCCCGCAAGAGCCGCGGTCACGCCGGTGCGTTTCAGAACGGTTTTGGTGTGGCTGGGTTTATTGTGTCGCCCCACGGGGGTGGGCTCCTTCGTTTTCACACCGCGCGCCAGGCTCCGCGCCCGGGGAGGGGCCGCGTCTGCCGGAGTATTGCGGTGGCTTCCGGCCGCTGATCCTCGGGGGTGGATCGCAGGTCACCGCGAAAGCACGAGCAGGTTAAGAACAAGCAACGACATGTGTACAGAGTCCGTGGGAAGCGACACAGATCATCAACGCGCGTAGCAGTGGGGCAACAGCGCGTCATGTCAAGCGCCGGTCAATTGGTGGGTAAATCATGGCTCAACGACAACGAAATCGCCCCTGAGAGGCGATGGTTCGGCTCGGAATCGGTTGCGGTGGAATTTTCCTTACCTGATGAGCAGTTCGCCAAGCGGCACTAGTTTGCGGCGGTCGAGACCGAAACCGGCCGCTCGGGTGTCATGGTTTGGCGATTCGCGAAACTCCGACGGCCGCGGTGGATCTTGCGCCATGCTGATCGCATGGAGTTCTCCGAGGTTCTGCGCCACCGGCGAATGGTCCGGGCCTACCGCCCCGACCCCGTGCCCGAAGAGGTCCTGCGCCGCGTGGTGCGTGTGATCCGCCGCGCGCCGAGTGCGGGTTTCAGTCAGGGGCATCGGCTCGCGGTGATCACGGCGCCCGACGTCCGCGCCCGGATCGCCGAGATCACCGAGCAGCCGTACCTCGATCTCGGCCTTCCGGCGTGGATCTCCGAGGCGCCCGTGCACATCGCCGTCGGGATCCGGGAGTCGTCCTACCACGAGCGCTACCAGGAAGCCGACAAAACCGACGACGACGGTGCGGAAGGCGAATGGACAGTCCCGTACTGGTGGTTCGACAGCGGCGCGCTGCTGTCGCTGCTGCAGCTCGCGGCCACCGACGAGGGCCTCGCCACGGGCTTCTTCGGCCCGGGCGAGCGGGCTCAGTTCGAGGCAGTCCACGCCCTCACCGGTTTCCCTGACGACGTGTTGCTGACCGGCGTCCTGACGCTCGGCTACTCCGCCGAAGACCCGGACGCGCCGCCGAGCGGCAGCGCGGGAAAGCGCCAGAAGCTGCCCCTGGACGAGCTGATCACCTGGCGGACCTGAGCCGTCAGGTCAGGTTCAGGCCACCGTCGACGGTCAGCACGGCGCCGGTCGTGTACGGGCTGTTCAGCAGGCTCAGCACGGCCGCCGCCGCGTCTTCGGGCGCGCCCAGGCGGCCCAGTGGTGCCCGCTCGCCGGCAGCGGCGCGCAGGTCCGTCCAGTCGTGGGTGAGCGGGGTGTCGAGGTAGTCGGGGGCGATCGCGTTGACGCGGATCTCGGGCGCCAGCGCGACCGCGAGCAGCTTGGTCAGGTGGATCAGGCCGGCTTTGCTGACCGCGTAAGGGATCGAGCTGCCGCTCACGGTGAGCCCGGCCACCGACGCCACGTTGACGATCGCGCCGCGGGTGGCTCGCAGGGTGGGCGCGGCAGCGCGTGAGAGGTGCCAAGGGCCGAGCAGGTTGACGCGGAGGACCTGATCCCACCACTCGTCCGGCACGGCGTCGAGGTCCCGGTGTGGGATCTGCCGCGCGATGCCGGCGTTGTTCACGACCACGTCGAGCCGGCCCCACCGCTCGACGGCCGCGGCCACCAGCTTCGGCGCCACCTCGGGGTCGGAGATGTCGCCGTCGGCGTACACAGCGTCCGGAAGCTGCGTGGCGAGATCCTCGCCCGCCTCGGATTTGCCGAAATCGTGCACCACGACGCGGTGTCCCTGTCCGGCCAGCGCGCGGCACACGGCGGCACCGATGCCTCCGGCCGCGCCGGTCACCAACGCGACCGGGCTCTTCGTCGTCATGGGACGGCCTCCTTCGTTCTCGCTCATCGTAATGCGTCCAGAGATTGACTGACTCAGTCAGTCAATCAATACTGGGCACGTGCGAGGAAGAGTGCCGGCGCGACCGGTGGGGGAGATCGCCGAGGCGGCGGCCCGGGTTTTCGTGGCGAAGGGCTACCAGGCGGCCGGGGTGTCCGACGTGTCAGCGGCTCTCGGCCTGAGCCACGGCGCGGTCTACACCTACGCCAAGAGCAAGGAAGCGTTGCTGTACCTGGCTTTACTGCGGTTGATCCGGCCGGACGCGCTGGACTCGCTGGCCACCCCGGTGCCCACGCCGGCGCCGGAGGAGATCGTCGCGTTGATCGACGGCTGGGCCACCGACGACAGCGGCCTCCCCGCGCTGGCCGCGTCCGCCCGCCGGAGGCAGCGGCCCGTCGCCGACGAACTCGGCGCGATCGTCGACGAGCTCTACGGCTTCATCGAACGCAACCGCCACCTGCTCGCCCTGGTCGAACGATGCGCGGCCGACCTGCCCGAGCTCGCCCAGTACTACTTCGTGCAGCGGCGCCGCGGCATGCTCGACACCCTCGCCGGCTACCTCACCCGGCGCATCCGCTCCGGCGCGCTGAACGCCGTCCCCGATGTTCCGGCCGCGGCGCGCTTCATCGTCGAGACCGTCGCGTGGTTCGCCTGGCACCGCCTCGGCGACCCCGACTCCGCCCGCCTCGACGACGACGCCTGCCGGGCCACGGTCCGCCACCTCGTGCTGGCCGCGTTGGTACCCCGTCCCTCGTCCTGACCGGAAGGTCGAGATGTCCTTCGCCACAAGGGAAAGGTCGCGATAGACAGACCGGTCGTCCACGTCTGCGGCGCCGCGGTCCGTCCGCTGGCCCTGGCCGCGTTCCTGCCCTGCCCCTCGTCCTGACCGGAAGGCGTGAAGCCATGCATGACACGGGAAAGCTCGAAACCGACAGACCGGCCGCCCGAGCCGAGCGGCTGGCGTGGCGCCCGACCCTGGTGGTGGTCGCCGTCGTCGGCGCCGTGCACCTGGCGGTGGCGGCGCGCTTCGGCTGGCACCGCGACGAGTTCTACTACGTGGTCTCCGGCCGCCACCTCGCGTGGGGCTATCCCGACCAGCCGCCGCTGACGCCGCTCCTGGCTCGGCTGGCCGCCGACCTGCCCGGCGGCGTGCTGCCCCTGCGGCTGCTCGCGATCGCCGCGCAGCTGGGCTGTGTCCTGCTGGCCGCCAAGCTGGCGGCCGAGTTCGGCGGTCGCGCTCGGGCCCAGACCGTCACGGCCGCGGCGGTCGCCGCGTGTCCCGTGTTCGTCGCGGGCTCGATGTTGTTCGGCACGACGGTGACGGACCAGCTGGCCTGGGCCGCGGTGTTCGTCACGGTGGCGAGGGCGCTGCGGTCGGGCACCGTCCGCGCGTGGCTCCTGGCCGGCGTGGTGGCCGGGGCCGGGCTGGAGAACAAGTACACGGTCGGGGTGCTGCTGCTCGGGGTCGTCGTGGGGCTGGCCCTGTTCTGTCGCGGCGTGTTGCGGACCCCCGGGCCGTGGCTGGCCGGTGCGCTGGCCGCGGTGCTGGTCGCTCCCAACGTGGTGTGGAACGCGCAGCACAGCTGGGCGCAGTTCCGCATGGCCGGCGTGCTCTCGGCCGAGCAGGGCGGGCCGCTCGGGGCGCTGCCGAACGTGCCGCTGCTGCTGCTCGTGCTCGCCGGCCCGCCGCTGATCGCCCTGTGGATCTTCGGGGTGCGGTGGCTGGCCGGGAACCGCGAGCACCGGTGGGTGCTCGTCGTCGCGGTGACCGCCGTGGTCGTCTTCACCGCGGGCGGCGGCAAGAGCTACTACGCGGCGCCGGCCTTGATCGGCCTGTTCGCCGCCGGCGGCGTGTGGGCCGAAACGCGGAACGCGGTCACCCCACGGCGCTGGCGGATCGCGATCGGCTTCTCCGGGGTGTTCGCGGTGCTGATCGGCCTGCCCGTCCTGCCGGTGAGCGCGGAACGGGTGTTCGCCTCGGTCAACCCGCAGCTGGTGGAGACCTACGGCTGGCCCGACTTCGTCGACCAGGTCACGGCCGTCGCCGACAGCCTGCCGCCCGGCTCCAGCGTCTTCACCAGCAACTACGGCGAAGCCGGCGCCCTGACCCTCCTCGGCCCCGACGCGGGCCTTCGGCTGCCGGTTTCCAGCGCCCACAACGGTTATCTCCTGTGGGGCCCGCCCGCCGGCACCCCGGACACCGTGCTGTGCGTGGGGGAGTGGGGTCCGGACTACCTGCGCCGCTTCTGGTCCGACGTCCGCGAAATCGCGCCCGTCACCACCCCCGGCGGCGTCCCGGACGAGGAAACCACGAACCACGCGGCGATTTACCTGTGCCGCCGGCCTCACGGCACCTGGGCGCAGCTGTGGCCGGGACTCAGCCACCTCGACTGAGCCCCCGCCGCACCGCTCCGGCAGCGCCGACGCGTACTCCGTCATCGGCGCGCCCGGCGTGGTCGAGTTCGGTCATCCGGCTCGCCACGTGCCTCTCCGCCGCGCGAGGCGAAAGGTGCAGGCGCCGGAGTTGGTGGCGCCCTGCCGAACCGGCGCTCGCTCACCGCGGCAGTACCTGATCCAGAAAAGCTTGCGCCGCAGGGGAAGCGTTGAACGAGCTCCACGCCAGGTACTCGATGCGGGTGGGGCCGTCGGTCACCGGAACCGTGCGCAGGGCTTCGTCGGCCGCGATGACGAAGGGCGAGAGGAGGCTGACGGCGAGGTTGTGCCGGACGAGGTCGAGGATGAGGGCGGGGCTCATGGCCTCGAAGGCGACCTCGCGGGGGACACCGGACGCCTGGAAGGCGCGGTCGGAGGGCGCGCGGCCGGGGGTGCCGGCGGGGAAGTCGACGAAGGTTTCGCCGGCTAGGTCGGCCAGTTTCAAACGGCGGCGGTCCGCGAGGCGGTGAGCCGCGGAGACAACGGCGACAAGGCGTTCGCGGGCGAGCTCGCGGGTGGCCACTCCCTTCGCGGACGTGGGCTCGGGCAGGCCGAGCAGGGCGACGTCGACGCTGCCCTCGGCGATGGCCGCGATGAACTCGTCGCTGCCGCCACTGTGGAGCCTGATGCGCACGTCGGGGTGGCGTCGGTGGTAACCGCCGAGCGCGGCGGGCAGGTCGAGGGCGGTGACGGTGGGGATCACGCCGATGGTGAGGGTGCCGCGGACCTGCCCCGTCGCGGCGGCGGCGTCCGCGACGGCGCGGTCCGCGGCCTCCAGGCTCGCCCGCGCGGCCGAGAGGAACGCCTCGCCAGCCACCGTGAGGTCGACGCGGCGGCTCGTGCGCGCGAACAGCGTGAGACCGAGCTCGGACTCGAGGGCCTTGATCTGGTGACTGAGCGCGGACTGCACGACGAAACAACGTTCGGCGGCGCGGGTGAAGCTGCGTTCCTCGGCCACCGCGACGACGTAGCGCATCTGTTGAAGCTCCATGCATTGATTATTGCCATTCATCGCTGCGATGACATCCATGTGTTGGACTCATCGGTTCCCGAGGCAGACGATGGACAGGTGACTGCGACTGCCACCCCCGCTCCCGCCGCTGCGCGCGTCGGGTGGACGGCGCTGACGGCCCTCGCTCCGGCGGTGTGGGGCACCACTTACCTCGTCACGACCCACCTCCTGCCGCCCGAGCATCCGCTGTTCGCGGCGCTGATGCGGTCGTTGCCGGTCGGGCTGATCGCATTGCTGGCTGCCCGCCGCCTCCCGCGCGGGGCCTGGTGGTGGAAGAGCGCGGTGCTGGGCGTGCTGAACATGGGGGCGTTCTTCCCGCTGCTGTTCCTCGCCGCGCAGCACCTGCCCGGCGGGGTCGCGGCGACGCTGGGCGCGGCGCAGCCGATCGTCGTCGCGTTCCTCGCTGTCGCGATCCTGCGCGAAAGGCTCTCCACCTGGCGCGTCGCCTGGGGTGTGGTCGGGGTGTCCGGAGTCGCCCTCGTCGTCCTCGGGCCCGACGCGGCGCTCGATCCCGTCGGTATCCTCGCCGGCCTGGCCGGTGCCGTGTCCATGGCCACCGGGGTCGTGCTGACGAAACGGTGGGGCAGGCCCCCAGGCGTCAGCGCGCTGGGCCTGGCCGGATGGCAGCTCACCGCGGCAGGCCTCTTCCTCCTGATCCCGGCGCTGGTGATCGACGGTGTCCCGAGCGACATCGACGGACCGGCCGTCGCCGGGTTCGCCTGGCTCGGGCTGGTCGGTGCGTTGCTGACCTACACGCTCTGGTTCTCCGGCATCCGCCGGCTGCCGGTCACCGCCACCGCGTTGCTCGGGCTGCTCTCACCGCTCGTCGCCGCCGTCCTCGGCGCCGCCGTCGCCGGAGAAGCACTCACGCTCGTCCAGTTCGCCGGTTTCGCGTTCGCCCTCACCGCGACGGTCGCCGGCCAGCTCAACCCACCGAAGAAGAAGGAAATCACCCTGTCATGAGAATCGCAGTCTTCGGCGGCACCGGGATGGCCGGCAGCGCCGTCGTCACCGAGGCCCTGACCCGTGGGCACGTCGTCACGGCCGTGTCGCGCCGCCCGTCCGCCGCGGAAACCGGCAGGCTCGGCGTGCGCGCCCTGGACGTCGCGCGAACCGAGGAACTGGAGCCGGTTCTGGCCGCTGCGGACGCCGCCGTGCTGGCCATCCGCCTCGCGCCCGGCAGTGAGCACCTGCTGGCGCGGCTGACCCGCGGGTTCCTCGACGCCGCGAAGCGATGCGGCACCCGGGTCCTGGTGGTCGGTGGCTCGGCACCGTTGCGTTCGCCGGCCGACGCAGGCCGCCTCCTCGTCGACGACCCGGCCTACGTCCCCGTCGAGTGGCGGACCATCGCCCAGGCCAGCCTCGACCAGTTCCGCGTCTGCCTGGACCATCCCCACGACGCCTGGACGTACCTCAGCCCGCCGGCGATCCTCGAACCGGGAACACGCACCGGCGGCTACCGGCGGGGGAGCACCACGCTCCTCACCGACGGGAACGGAGACTCGCGCATCACCGCACCCGACCTCGCGATCGCGGTGCTCGACGAACTCGAAAGCCCGGGCGGCGAACACCACTTCACGGTCGTCCAAGACCCCTCGGCCTGACCTGCTCCCCGGGCGGCTCGATCCTGCAACGAGGCGGTCGCGACGCCGTTCGTCCAGGCGCTGCCGTCCGCCGCTGGTCGACTGGGCGGGATTGGCCGACCTGCAACGGCTCAACGGGGTGTACGCCGCGGCGTCGATCGCCGAGCTGGACACCGGCCGGACCGGGGCGTTGTCCGTGCGCGCCAATGAGCTGAACGACCCGACCACCGACCGGCACCGACCGGGCCCTGCCGGTGGTCGCGGCGACCGCTGGACTGCCGGCCGTGGTGAACGCGACGATCGCGCAGGGCCGGTTCTTCGACGACGGCCACGTCAGCCGCCACGAACGCGTCGCCGTGCTCGGTGCCGGTGCGGCGAAACTGCTGGGCATCACGCGGGTGGACGACCAGCCCGCGGTGTTCGTCGATGGCCGCGCATTCACCGTGATCGGCATCTTCGGCGACGCCGGCCTGGACCTGGACCTGGACCGCGCGCTGGACACCTCCGTCGTGCTCCCGTACACCACGGCGGCCGACCGGCTGGCGGCAGACCGGTTGGCGGCCGGCGCGGCGACGAAGGTCCTCATCCGCACGGACCTCGGCGCGGCGAGCCTGATCGCCCGCCAGGCCCCGATCGCGTTGAGCCCCAACGGGCACGATTCGCTACAGGTCCTGGCGCCGCCGGACCCGGCGAGCCTGCGGGGCGGCGTCGAGCACGACGTCAACGGGTTGTTCGTGGTGCTCGGACTGGTCTCGCTGGTGGTCGGGGCGATCGGCATCGCCAACGTCACCCTGGTGACCGTGATGGAACGCGTCGGCGAGATCGGCCTCCGCCGCTCGCTCGGCGCGCGCCGCCGGCACGTCGCGGCGCAGTTCCTCGTGGAATCGGTGACGGTGGGGATCTTCGGTGGTCTGCTCGGCAGCAGCGCGGGGATCATCGCCGTGGTGGTCGTCTCGGCGGTGAACGGATGGACGCCCGTGCTGGATCTGTCCCTCGCGGCGGGCGCGCCGATGACGGGTGCGCTGGTCGGGCTGCTCGCCGGCCTGTACCCGGCGATGCGGGCCGCGCGCATGGAACCGGTGGAGGCGTTGCGGTCGGGCCCTGACGCGCCCGGTGGCCGTAAGATCGGTGATCATGAGGTACGCGATCGCGATTCCGCAGTACTACGCCGACGGCTCGTTCGATCCGGGTGCGTTCCGGGACTACCTGGTCCGCGCGCAGGAGGCGGGCTTCCACAGCGCGTGGACGCAGGAGGCCGTGTTCGGCAAGCGCCCGCAGCTGAGCCCGCTGGAGGCGATGACCTTCGCCGCCGCGTGCACCGACACCCTGCGGCTGGGCTGCACGGTGTTCGTGTCCACGCTGCACGTCCCCGCGCAGCTGGCGAAGAGCACCAGCAGCCTCGACCAGCTGTCGCGGGGCCGGCTCGAAGTCGGAGTGGGCTCGGGCGGCAAGAACCGGCCGTTCGCGGCGTTCGGCATGCGGCCCGAGCGCTACCTGGCCCGGTTCACCGAAGGCGTCGAGCTGCTCAAACGGCTGTGGACGCAGGACAGTGTCGACCACGACGGCGAGTTCTGGCAGCTGTCCGGCGCGGCGATCACGCCCCGCCCGTTCCAGAAGCCGCATCCGCCGCTATGGTTCGGCGGCAGCGGGCCGAAGGCTCTGAGGCGCGCCCTCGACCTGGGCACGGGGTTCTTCGGCGCGGGGTCGGTCCCGACGGCCGACTTCGCCGAGCAGGTGCGGTTCGTCCGGGCGCAAGGCGATCGCCCGGACTTCGAGATCGCCAAGCGCGTCTACATCGCCGTCGAAGCCGACGCCGCCCGCGCCCGGGAGCGCGTCAACGCCGAGCTCACCGCGCTCTACGGCGGCCTCCCGCCCGCCATCGCGGCGGCCGCGATCGCCGGCACCCCGGACGACTGCGTCCGCGCTGTCCGCGAAGTGATCGACGCCGGAGCCGAACTCGTTCTGTTCACCCCGCTGTACGACCAGGCGCGCCACGCGGACGTGATCGCCAAGGAGATCATCCCGGCGCTGTCTGTGCGGTGACCGCCACGCCCTTGCCCTGAAACGACTTTGGCGGTTCCGGCGAACGATGAAGCCGGCCCTCGGCAGGCGGGCGGCGGTGACCGGGATCCGGGTCGTCTCACCGGCAGGCGTCGGTGTGAAGGACTTCTGGGAGGGGCTGTCGCGCCCCGCCGTCGCGCAGGCCGTCCGGCGGCTCCCTGGGGTTCGACCCGCGGTTGTGGCTGTCCCACAGGGTGGCGCGCACGACCGGCCGACGCAGATGGCCGTCGCGGCCGCCGACTGGGACTTGGCGGACGCGGGGCTCTCGCGGATTCCGGGCCGGGCGGGGCCGGCGTCGCTCCCGACCGTGGCCGTCGTCTCGGGCACATCCACCGGCGGCCTGACGACGCTGGAGGTACAAGCCGAGGTCCTGCCCCGGGCGGGCGACCGCCAGGTTTCGCCCCACCTCGTCCCGGTGGCGATCCCCGACGCGGGCGCCGCGGCGTTGAGCGTCCGCTACAGGTTGCGCGGCAGAGCGAGCACCATCACCACCGCCTACGCGGCCGGCACTGACGCCGGCGCGGTGGGGGCCAGGCTCGTCGCCTCGTGCGCCGCCGACGTCGTCCTCGCCGGTGGCAGCGACGCGAGCCTCACGCCGACGTTGACCGCGGGGTTCACCACCCTGCGCCCCTGACCTCCACGAGATCTCGCGTCTGTTCGAGGTGGACAGAGCCGGAACCGCCGCCTCGGAGGCGAGCGGCGTGCTCGAGCCCGTCGAGAAAGTGCTGGCTCGCGGCGCCCGCCAACCGACCGTGCCCGCCCCCGGCCGCCACACCGTGCGACATCACCCACGTCAACGCCCACGGCACCTCGACGGCCCTCGACGACGCCGCCGAGGCCCGCGCCGTCCGCCGCGTCTTCGGCGCCTCCCGGCCGCTGGTGACCAGCATCCAGGGCGCCGGCCATTCCATCGGTGCGGCCGGCGCCCTGGCGGCCGTCGCCGTGACGCTCCCCATCGACCACGAGACCGTGCCCCGGTCCCTGGACTGTCCACACAGGACCCATTCTCGACCTCGACGTGGCCCGCTCACTGCCGTCTGACTACGGCCGGCACCGGTGCCACCCGACGCTGATCCGATGGTCGGCGAGCAGGACCCGATCGAGCTCGCGCGTGAAGCTTTGATCGCCTCGCTCCGCGTCAGATCGCCTGCGGCGGCGCCTGCAACCCGGAGAAGACCGCGGCCACGAGGCGCCGCCCCTGGGCCGCGCCGGCGTCGTCGTTCGGGACGCGCCAGAGGAAGCTCATCAGCAGGATGATGTCCGCCGGATCGTGTCCGGGCGCGACGGTGCCCTCCGCGACGCAGGCGTCGACGAGTTTCGCCACCGCCGCGGTGGTCGGGGCCCAGGAGGCGCTGATCACGTCCTGGGCCGCGGCGCTGTGCAACGCGTCGCCGAGGCCGTGCTTGATGCGGATGTACGCGGCGAGCGTCTCGAACCACTCGATGAAGGCGGCCTTCGCCGACGGCTGACGGGCCAGTACCTCGTCGGCCGTGGCGGTGAGGCGCTCGATGTCGTGCTGGTAGGCCGCCAGGATCAGGTCCTCGCGGGTGGGGAAGTGGCGGTAGAGGGTTCCGGCGCCGACACCGGCGCGCTTGGCGACTTCGCTCAGTGGCACGAGGGGGTTCTGCGCGAACAGCTCGTGGGCGGCTTCGATGATCGCGACCCGGTTGCGCGCGGCCGCTTTGCGCTGTGTGCCGTAGGTGCTCGGCGTCCCGTCGGTCATGCCCCCGATCATGCCTCACCTTTGACTCGCGGATAATCCTCCGCTAGTTTGGAGAGTATTTGTGGAGGATCCTCCGCAAGTTGCCTCGACAGGAGACACCCACTCATGCGTTATGTGAAGCTCGGTACCACCGGCCTCGACGTCTCGCCCATCGCGATCGGCGCGATGACCTACGGCGAGCCGGACCGCGGCCACCCCGTCTGGTCCCTGGGCGAACAGGACGCCCGCCCGCTGATCAAGCACGCTCTCGAGGCCGGCATCAACTTCTTCGACACCGCCAACATGTACTCGAACGGGTCCAGCGAAGAGATCCTCGGCCGCGCGCTCAAGGACTTCGCGGATCGCGACGACGTCGTGATCGCCACCAAGCTGCGCCACACGATGCGGCCCGGTCCCAACGGCAGGGGGCTCTCGCGCAAGGCGATCATGTCCGAGGTCGACCACTCGCTGCGGCGGCTCGGCACCGACTACATCGACCTGTACCAGGTGCACCGCAACGACCACGCGACGCCGCTGGAGGAGACCCTCGAAGCACTCCATGATCTGGTGAAGATGGGCAAGGTGCGCTACCTGGGCGCGTCCTCCATGCACGCCTGGGAGTTCGCGAAGGCCCTGCATCTGCAGCGCGAGCACGGGTGGGCGCGGTTCGTGTCCATGCAGGACCACTACAACCTGCTGCAGCGCGAGGAGGAGCGCGAGATGATCCCGCTGTGCCTGGACGAGGGTGTCGGCACGATCATCTGGAGCCCGCTGGCACGGGGCCGCCTCGCCCGCGCTTGGGACGACGCGAAGGCGACCACCCGGTCCGCGACCGACGGCGACTTCGCCGATCTGCTCTACTCGCCCGCGGAAGAGGCGTCGAACCGAGCGATCACGGAAGCCGTCGGAAAGATGGCTGCCGCTCACGGCGTGAGCCGCGCGCAGATCGTCCTGGCCTGGCTGCATCGCCAGCCGGTGGTGACCGCCCCGCTCGTCGGTGCCGGGTCCGTGCAGCAGATCGACGACGCCGTGGCCTCCCTGGACGTCGACCTCTCCGACGACGACGTCCGCTCGCTCGTCGCCCCCTACACCCCGCGCAACGACTGGCAGGGCGTCTCCGACGAGGCGGAGCTCGACGCCATCCGCGCCCGCGTGCCGGGGATGGCCCTGGCGTAGCAGGCGGGTGTGCGGCCGGGCAGATCCACAAGCAACACCCCGACCGGCGCTCGCCGAGCGCGCCGTCCCGAGCCGGACACCGGCGAACGGCGGCCGGCCATCACGCCGGCGCCGGTGGACCGAAGCCGAGGAGTGGTTGCTGGGGCGCACCGTTCGCAGCGCGCGACTCGGATCCTTCGACGCCGCCCGCGCGGGTTGCCGGTGGGTTCGTCACGGGAGCGCGGACGAGGTGGTTCGTCGTCGAGCACTGCGGCTGGTCGGGGTGCGCTTCAAGCCGTGGGGGATTTCGTCGTTCGTCGACACGGCGCCCGAACTGCGGGACCGGTGCGTGCCGGCCGACGCTGCCCGGCCGCGTTCCGTGCATCGGATCCGCACTTCACCGGTGGCGTCGGTGGACGGCTTCATCGCCGACAAAGACGGCGTCGGCCCGCCCCCGGAGTGGTACTCCAGCGGGGACAACCCGACCGTCGAACGTCGTGGCCGGCAAGACGAGCAGGTCTGAGACCCTTCCGGATCCGGAAGCCCTTCAAGATCTCCAGCGCCTCCGCGGACTACGTCCGGTAGATGTGGGAGAGGCGGCGGCGTGCTGCACCTCGGGTTCAAGGTGTGCCGCCGACGCTGGCCGCTGAGGCGGCGTCGGGAGACGGCAACGAGCCCGGCGTGGCCTGGGGCAAGCACGCCGGGCTCGTTGTCCGGAGGGGTTGCGTGGGACCTCGGGGTCAGTTCTCGTTGGTGCCCGGGATGAGGACCTGGTCGATGACGAAGACGGTGGCGTTCTTGGTCGGGATGTTTCCGCAGAGGATCTTGGCGCCGTTGACGGTCATGCTGTCGCCGTTGCCTTCGATCTTGAGCGGCCCGCCCGCGGTGTTGAGCGAGGCGACGGTGCCGGCGGCGGCGAGGCCCTCGGCGTCGTAGCGCTTGCCGACGACGTGGTACTGCAGGATCGGCGCGAGCTGGTCGGGGTTGCCGGCCAGCTCCTGGAACTTGGCGTCGCCGAGGGCGTTGAACGCCGGGTCGGCAGGGGCGAACACGGTGATGGCCTGCTGGCTGTTGAGCGTGTCGACGAGGTTGGTCGCCTTGACCGCAGCGACCAGCTTGGTCAGCAGCGGGTTCGTCGACGCGGCCGACGCGACCGGCTGCGGGCCCATGGAATCGAGCGAGCCGGGCGCGTTTCCTTGCGGCAGCTGGGAACACGCCGGGCCGAACACGTCGGCGTTGGTGGTCATGCCGTTGGAGACGTCGGAGTCGGCGCTCGACATCGGAGCCGAGGTGGCCGGGGCGGGGGTGCTGCCGCCGGACGAGCCGCTGTCGGCACCGCTGCCGCAGGCAGCGAGCGCGAGGGCGGCGGCAGCGGTGACACCGATTCCGGCGATTCGAAGGGATTTCACGGTAGAGCTCCGTTCACAGTGGACAGATGGCGCAGGACCGGCTGTGGTGGGGTCGCCGGGGTGTTTCTCGTAAGGAATTCGGTGCCGGTCGGCGAAAGGTTGGGTGCGGACGGCAACTCTTTCGAGTGAGCCGGTCAGGTCGCGATGAACGTGGTGGAATGCCAGCCGGTTGCGCCGTCGGGGACGGTGCCGGCGCGGGCCTCGGTCTGGGTGTGGCCGGTCTTGTCGTTCGCGCGGACGAACACCTGGTGTGTACCGGGTTTCACGGCGATCCGGGTCCACCACATGCGCCAGGTGTTCAAGTTGACCTCGCTCGAGGGTGGTCCGTTGCCACGGGTTGTCCACTTTGATCTCGACGTCGGCGATGCCGTTGTGGAGCCAGTACGCCTGCCGCGCCTTCCAGGTGGTCACCTCGATGTCCACGACCCACTTGGTCGCCGACACGTCAGCCGTAGAGGCCCGGCGTGCCCAGCCGCGCGGGAAATCCGTGTTCCAGCGGAAGCGGTTCCCGGTTCATCCCGATCGCCAGCATCGCGCCGCGGTCGCGATCCAGGGCCGCCGCTGCAGGGGTGCCGGAGGTCCAGCCGTCGAGACTCGTGCAGAACAGCTGCTCGGCTCCCGGCCGCACCCCGGCTTCGGCCAGCAGGTCGGCCAGGTCGACCCCGATGAAGTCGGACGTCGACACGTAGTCGCTACCAACCTCGTTGGACACACAGGTCAGGGTGATCGTGCGTTCGACCAGCGGGCGGTTGCGGATGTCGGAGTAGCCGTAGCGCGGTTCGCGCTCCACCATGCCGTGGACGCGCAGGCTCCAGTCCTCCGCGCGCAGCTGCGGTACCGACAACGCCGTGTCCACCCGGTAGAACTTGGGGTTGGGCGTCAGGAACGTCGGGGTCCCCAGCTTGGCGAAGTCGGCGTCCGCCGGGGTCGCGGGCGCGGATTTCGCGGGCACGAGGGCACCCATCGCCGCCCGGGACGCCGTCGCGTCCCGGGCGCCGCTGACCAGCTGGCCGGCCCCGTGCTGCTCTGAATCCCGGCCCTGTTCCTGTCGCCGGCGCTGGTCACCGCGCTGGGCTACCGCACGGTGAAGGTCGCGATCGCCGTCGGTTCCGGAAACTCACCGAAGACACGGCCAGGATCGCCGTGCGCGGTGGCCAGCACCACGACCGGGCCGACAGGCCGCCCGCTCGTGCGGTGTGTGGTGGTACGCGGTGCCGCTGCGCCACGTGCTGCCCGACGCGAGTCTACGAAGCGCCGGCGTCGGAATGGGGCACGTTGATCCCCCACGGACGCAACTACCCGGCCAACGCGTGGTGGCTCACCGCGTTGCCGGGCCTGACGATCGCGGTGACTGTGCCGGCCACCAACCGGATCGCCCGGGCACGGGACGGCGAATGGGCGCGGCAGGGACGACCGGGCCCGAACCGCTGCTGCGGATGCGTGGTGAGTGCAGTGCGCCGGCCGTTGGTTCTCGCCACCGTCCGTGGCCCGCGGCTATCCTCCGTCAGATGCGGAGCGAGGCGGGTGTGGTCCTGGCGGGCGGGCGTTCGTCCCGGATGGGCCGGCCCAAGGCGGGCCTGGAGTGGCACGGCTCGACATTGCTGTACCGGACGTGCGCGGTGCTGGGCCGGACGATCGACGGGCCGGTGGTGGTCGTCGCGGCGGCCGGGCAGGAGCTGCCCGGCCTGCCGGCGGGGGTTGCGGTGGTCGAGGATCCGGTCGAAGGCCTCGGGCCGATGCAGGGTGTGGCGGCGGGTCTGGCCGCGGTGGCGGAGCGGGCCGAGGTCGCGTTCGTGTGCTCGACAGACATGCCGTTGCTGCATCCCGCGTGGGTACGGCGGGTGCTGCGCGGGCTCGCGGAGACAGGCGCGGACATGCTCATGCCGTTCGCCCGGGGATTCCGGCAGCCGCTGGCGGCCGGGTACCGGACGTCGCTGGCCGGGCTGATCACGGAGCTGATCGGCGAGGGCGACCTGCGGCCGGGGATGTTGTTCAAGCACTGCGACGTCGTCCAGCTCGACGACGCGCGGTTGCTCGACGATCGGGCATTGGTCCGGCTCGATCCGCAGCTGGAGTCGGTGATCAACGTGAACACGCCGGAGGACTACGCCGAGGTGCGGGGTCGTGCGGCGCCGGAGGTGACGGTCGAGCGGTTCGGTGCGCTGGCGGGCAAGGACGGGCACCGGCCGCGGACCGGAAGAGCGGCCACGTTGGGTGCGGCCGCCGAGCTGGCGGGCCTGGCCCTGGACCGGCACGTGGTCGCCGCGGTGAACGGTGAGCAGGTGACGCGGGATCCGTTGCTGCCGCTCGTCACGGGAGATTCAGTGGCGTTCCTGTCGGCAGACGCCGGCGGTTGACCGCGCCACAACCCCCCGAACGGGCCTACAGTCAAGGCATGGCGCCGGGAGGCTTTTTCGGACGGGCACTGATCGTCGACGTCGGTGGTGACGCGGCGACCGGTGAGACGTGCGAGCTGGACGAGCGGGTGCTGCGCGCGTACCTCGGCGGTGTCGGGCTGGGTACGTGGTTGCTGCACCGGTTCGCGCCGCCGCGGGTGGATCCGCTGGCACCGGAAGCGCCGCTGGCGTTCGTGTTCTCGTCTCTCGTGGGCACGCCGCTCACCACCAGCGCGAAGTTCGCGGTGGTCGCCAAGTCGCCGCTGACCGGTTTGCTCACCGACGCGCTGGCTTCGAGCCAGTTCGCGATCGCCGGGAAGCTGACCGGGCACGACGCGATCGTCATCCGGGGCCGCGCCGCGCGGTTGTCGGTGCTGCTCGTCGACGGCGACGGCGTGCGGCTCGAACCGGCGCCGGAGCTGGCCGGGTTGCCCGCGGCCGACGCCGAAACTCGGGTCCGGCAGCGGTTCGGGCGCGGCTGGCGCACGGCGGCGATCGGGCCGGCCGGGGAGCGTCAGGTCCGCTACGCGACGATCAGCCACGACGGCCGCCACGCCGGGCGCGGCGGCCTCGGGGCCGTGCTGGGAGCCAAGAACATCAAGGCGGTTCTCGTGCGGTCGGCGACGAAGGTCGCCGTCGCGGACCAGGCCGGGGTGCTGGCCGCCGCGAAGGATCTGCGGCGGCGCAGTTTCGGCCCGGCGACGGCGAAGTACCGGGAACTGGGCACGCTGGCGAATCTGCTGGCGTTCAACGCGGTCAGCACACTGCCGACCCGCAACTTCACCGCCGCCACATTCGACGGCGCGCCGAGGCTGGCCGCCGAGGAGCTGCACGAGCTGCGCGGGGTGGCCCGCAACAGCTGCGCGTCCTGTTCGATCGGGTGCGAGCACATCTACTCCCGCAAGGGCGGCGGCAGCCAGCGGATGGAGTACGAGAACGTGTTCGCCCTCGGCCCGCTGTGCGGGGTCTCCGATCCCGACGACGTGTTCGCCGCCAGCGCGAAGTGCGACGAGCTGGGCCTGGACACGATCTCGGCCGGTGGCACCATCGCGTGGGCCATGGAGTGCGTCGAGCGCGGCCTGATCGACGAACCGTGGCTGCAATTCGGTGACGGCGCCGCTTTGCTGCGGGCACTCGAGGCGATCGGCGCGCGTGAGGAAGGGCTGGGTGAGCTGCTGGCCCAGGGGTCCCGGCGCGCGGCCGGGATCGTCGGGCACGGCTCGATCGGCTTCGCCCCGCAGGTGAAGGGCCTGGAGCTGCCCGGTTACGAGCCGCGCGGCCTGCAGTCGATGGCGCTGGGCCTGGCGGTGAACGCGCGCGGCGCCGACCACAACCGCTCCGGCGCCTACGAAGCCGACCTCTCCGGCGAGCTGAACCGGTTCCGCGGCGGCCCGGCCCACGTCGGCGCGGCGATCGGCACGGAAGACCGGGCCGCGGTAATGGACTCGATGATCCTGTGCAAGTTCCTGCGCGGGGTGTTCGAAGACCCGTTCGCCGAGTGGGCCACGCTGTTGTCCCTGGTCACCGGGTGGTCGGTGGACTCGGCCGAGCTGCGTGCCACGGCCGCGCGGATCGTGCGCGCGAAGCGGGCGTTCAACCAGCGCGAAGGCGCCACCGCGAAGGACGACACCCTGCCGCCCCGCATGCTGGAAACGCCGCTGGAGCTGGCGTCCGGTCGTGCCGCGACGTTGACCGGAGAGCACTTGCAGGCCATGGTCGACAGTTATTACGTTGCCCGTGGGCTCGATGAGGAAGGACGGGTGCGCGCGAGCGATCTCCCGGAACTCCTCCTTGACGCCTGACTGTACGAGGTATGTTGTATACGACATACGCTCGCTTGTGACGGAGGTCAGTGATGACGACAGTCGAAGAGCAGGTCACAGCGGTGCGCACGGTGACCACGACGATCGACGGCCACTCCGTGACGGTGCCCGAGGGGACGAGCATCTACGACGCGGCCAAGGAAGCCGGCGTCGACATTCCCGTGCTGTGCCACGACGAGCGCTACGACCCCGTCGGCGTGTGCCGCATGTGCGTGGTCGACACCGGCGGCCGCGTGTTCGCCGCCGCGTGCGTGCGCCCGTGCGAGGACGGCATGGAAGTCAAGACCAGCACGCCCGAACTGGAACGCAACCGCGCCACCCTCACCGATTTGCTGCTGTCGGACCAGCCGGACCGCGCCGAGGACCCCAAGCAGACCACGACGGGCGACAACCTGCTGCTGGAGCTGGCGGACCGCTTCGACGTCGCGAAGGAGACCACCGACCTGCCCTGTGGCTCCGGGCGCGGCACGGACCTGTCCAACCCGGTCATCGGCGTCAACCACGACGCCTGCATCCTCTGCGACCGCTGTGTCCGGGCGTGCGACGACATCCAGGGCAACGACGTGATCGGCCGCTCCGGCAAGGGCTACTCGACGAAGATCGCCTTCGACCTCGACGACCCCATGGGCTCCAGCTCGTGCGTCACGTGCGGTGAGTGCGTGCAGGCGTGCCCGACCGGCGCGCTGACCAACAAGCCGATCAACCTCATCCCGATCCAGCCGCGAGAGCAGCTCGACGCCGTCGACAGCGTCTGCCCCTACTGCGGGGTCGGCTGCGCGCTGACCTACTACGTCGACCGCGACCGCGGCGCGATCTCGTTCGCCGAAGGCCGCGATCAGCCGGGGTCGAAGAGCCGCCTGTGCGTGAAGGGCCGCTACGGCTGGGACTACGCCGCCTCTCCCCAGCGGCTCACCACACCGCTCATCCGCATCGACTCGTCGTACCCGAAGGGCCCGCTGTCCGCGGACGTGCGGGGCGACGCCGAGAACGACCGCGGGCGTGGCGGTGGCGGCGGGAACCGCAGTGGTGGCGGCCGGAGCCAGAAGCGCGGCCGCGACGGCCGGCGCAAGCCGGGCGGGCTCGTCGACTACGACGAGGTCATGCCGCACTTCCGCGAGGCGACCTGGGAGGAGGCGCTCGACCTGGTCGCGCGGCGGCTCAAGGAGATCCACGCGATCGGCGGGCCGGGCGCGATCGCCGGGTTCGGCTCGGCGAAGTGCTCCAACGAGGAGGCCTACCTCTTCCAGAAGCTGATCCGGGCCGGGTTCGGCACGAACAACGTCGACCACTGCACGCGGCTGTGTCACGCCTCCTCGGTCGCGGCGCTGTTCGAGGGCGTCGGCTCGGGTGCGGTGTCCACGACCTACGGCGACGTGGCCAACGCGGACATCGTGATCATCACCGGGTCCAACCCGACGGCGAACCACCCGGTCGCCAGCTCGTTCTTCAAGCAGGCCCGCCGGCGCGGCACCAAGATCGTGTACGTGGACCCGCGCGCCAGCACGGTGGCCGAGCACGCCGACTACTACTGCCAGGTCAAGCCCGGCACCGACGTGGCGTTCTACAACTCGATCATGCACGAGGTGATCCGGCTCGGGATGATCGACCGCGAGTTCATCGCCGAGCGCGTGTCCGGCTACGACGAGCTCGCGCGCACGGTCGCCGAGTACCCGCCCGAGCGCGCCGCGCAGATCACCGGCGTGGACGCGGACCTGATCCGCGAGGTCGCCCGCGAGTGGGGCGAGGCGGGCGCGGGCGTCATCTACTGGGGCATGGGCATTTCCCAGCACACCACCGGCACCGACAACGCCCGCTGCCTGATCGCGCTGTGCTCGATCACCGGCAACGTCGGCCGGCCTGGCACCGGGCTGCACCCGTTGCGTGGCCAGAACAACGTGCAGGGCGCCTCGGACGCGGGCCTGATCCCGATGTTCTACCCGGACTACCAGGGCGTCGACCTCGACCGCACCCGGCAGCGCTTCGAGCAGGCATGGGGCACGACGCTCGACCCGAAGCGCGGTCTGACCGTCACCGAGATCATCGGGTCGGTCCTCAAACCCGGTGGCGTGCGCGGGATGTACATGCTCGGGGAGAACCCGTTCCTGTCCGACCCGAACATCAACAAGGTCCGCAAAGCCTTGGCAGCGCTGGACTTCCTCGTGGTGCAGGACATCTTCCTCACCGAGACCGCCGAGTTCGCCGACGTGATCCTGCCCGCGTCGTCCTACCTGGAAAAGGACGGCAGCTACACCAACACCGACCGGCGGGTGCAGCTGGGCCGCAAGGTCATGGACCCGCCCGGGCAGGCGCGGGTCGACTGGGAGATCGTGCAGGACATCGCCCGGCGGATCGGCCTGGACTGGAACTACTCGGCTCCCAGTGAGATCTTCGACGAGATGGTCGCGCTGATGCCCTCGTACAAGAACCTGCGCCACGACAACCTGGGCCTGTCCGGCAAGCTCTACCCCAACGCCGACCCGGAGCACTCGGACGGCACCGTGGTGCTGTTCGACGAGCGGTTCAACACCGACGACGGCCTGGCCCACCTCGTCGCCGCGCAATGGCTGCCCGCCAAGGAACTCCCCGACGCGGAGTACCCGCTGGTGCTCAACACCGGCCGGCTCCTGGAGCACTGGCACACCGGGTCGATGACGCGGCGCTCGTTCGCGCTGGACTCGATCTCCCCGATCGCGGAGGTGTACATGCACCCGAAGGACGCCGCCGACCGGGGCCTGGCCCACGGTGAGATCGCGCGCGTGCGGTCGCGGCGCGGGGTGATCGAGCTGCAGGTGCGGATCTCGCACCGCGAACAGCTCGGGAACTGCTTCATCCCGTTCCACTTCCGGGAAGCGGCGGCGAACCTGCTGACCATCGACGAGATCGACCCGTACGGCAAGATCCCCGAGTTCAAGTTCTGCGCGATCCAGGTCGAGGCCCTGGGCGCGGCGCACACGGAATCCGTCACGGCGGCAGGAGTCGCGGAATGACCTTGAGTCCCGAGCGGGTGCCCGGCGTCGAGGCGCGGGCGGGCAAGTTCCCCGGCCCGTCGCTGATCCCGGCGCTCAACGCGATCCAGGCCCGGCTCGGCTGGCTTCCGCGCGAGGAGCTGGAGCAGCTGGCCCGCGATGTGCGCCGGCCGCAGTACGAGATCGAGGGTCTGATCTCGTTCTACCCGCACTTCCGCACCACACCGCCGAAAAAGGTGCAGATCAGCGTCTGCCACGACTTGTCGTGCTGGCTGCGCTCGGGCGAGGAGCGGATCGAAGAAATCAAGCAGCAGTACGGCGACGACACCGACGTCGAGCTGGTCGAGGTCTCGTGCCTGGGCCGCTGCGACGTCGCGCCCGCGGCCGCGGTGAACGAGCACCCCGCGCCGGTGTCCGAAGTGGACTCTTTGGTCACGGCCGCGCGTGGCGGGGGAGTCGGGGACGCGCCGGCCGTGCGGCGCGAGGAGCCGTGGCCGAACGACCCGTACCCACGCGGTTCCGGGGTCGGGGACCGCTATCGCTCGTTGCGCGCGTTGCTGGCCGGCGAGATCAGTGCCGAGTCCGTGGTGGCGACGCTGAAAGACTCCGGGCTGCGCGGCATGGGCGGCGCCGGGTTCCCGACCGGGCAGAAGTGGAGCCTGGTCGCGGGCGCGCAGCCGGGCACGGTGAAGTACGCCGTCTGCAACGCCGACGAGTCCGAGCCGGGCACGTTCAAGGACCGGCAGATCCTCGCCGAGCAGCCGCACCTGGTGCTGGAAGGGCTGCTGCTGGGCATGGCCGTCGTCGGTGCCGAGCAGGGCTGGGTGTTCATCCGGCACGAGTACGGCCCCGAGGAACACGTGCTGCGTGAGGAGATCGCCGCGCTGCGCGAGGCCGGGGTGATCGGGCCGGACGCGTGCGGCAGCGGGCGCCGGCTGGACCTCGACGTGTTCGTCTCCCCGGGCGGCTACATCCTCGGCGAGGAGACGGCGCTGCTCGAGTGCATGGAGGGCCACCGCGGCGAACCGCGCAACAAACCGCCGTTCCCGGGCAACTACGGCCTGCACGGCCGCCCCACGCTGATCAACTCGGTGGAGACCTTCGCCGACGTGCCGGTGATCCTCCAACGGGGCGCGGATTGGTGGCATGCGCAGGGCATCGGCGACTCGACCGGCTGGAAGTTCTTCGCCGTCTCCGGGCACGTGACCGCCCCGGGCGTCTATTGCGTGCCGATGGGCACCACCGTGCGGGAGCTGATCGACACCGCCGGCGGCGTGCTGGACGGTGCGCCCGTGGGCGCGGTGCAGCCGGGTGGGGCGTCGTCCAACTTCATCGGCCCCGATCAGCTCGACCTGCGGCTGGACTTCGCCTCGCTGGCCGAGGCCGGCACGATGCTCGGCTCCGGCGCCCTGGTCGTGCTCGCCGAGGGCACCGACCTGCTGGCCGCGTCGACGAATGTGCTGCGGTTCTTCCGCAACGAGTCGTGCGGCAAGTGCGTGCCCTGCCGGGTCGGCTCCACCAAGGCGCACACGCTGCTGCGCGGTGTGCTCGACTCGGAGTCGGCATTGGACGATGCCGGGCGGGGGAAGATCCTGCAGCTGGAAGAGGCCATGCGCAAGACCTCGATCTGCGGGCTCGGGCAGGTCGCGCTCGGGCCCGTGGTGTCCGTGCTCGGCTTGGCCAAGGGCGCCGCCGCGGCCCGTCCGCACCCGAAGCCCGAGGGCGCGAAGGACCAGCCGGATCGGTGAGCGGACGCGAGTTCTTCACCACCCGCACCGTTGCCGAGGCTCTCGCCGGGTTCCGCCCGGCGCACCGCACCGCGGTCGAGACCGTGCCGTTGTCGGCGGCGCTGCACCGGGTGCCGGCCGGGGACATCCCGTCGCCGCACGCCCTGCCCGGGTTCATCAAGTCCACAGTGGACGGATTCGCGGTCCGGGCGGCGGACACGTACGGCGCCTCCGACGGCCTGCCGTCCTATCTGGACCTGCTCGGCGCCGTCCGGATGGGTGCGGCGCCCACGGTGTCCGTGCGGCCGGGCGGCTGTGTGGCGATGCCGACCGGCGGGGTGCTGCCCGAGGGGGCGGACGCGGTGGTGATGGTCGAGTTCACGGCCGAGACCATGCCGGGCACGATCGAGGTCACGCGGCCGGTCGCGCCGGGCGGCGGGCTCGTGCGTGCCGACGACGACGTGGCCGCAGGCGCGCCGCTCGTCGCCGGCGCCCGGCCGCTGCGGGCGCCGGACCTGGGTCTGCTGGCCGCCGCCGGCGTGGTGAGCGTGTCGGTGCACGCGCGGCCGCGGGTCGTGATCATCTCCACCGGTGACGAAGTGGTTCCGCCGGAGACCTCGTCGTTGAGCGCGGGCCAGGTGCGTGACGCGACGGCGTCCGCGCTGGCCGGCTTGGTGCTCGACGCCGGTGGTGAGCCGGTCGTCGCCGGTATCGTGTCGGACGAGCCCGGGGCGTTGAAGGACAAGCTGACCTCCGTCCTTCCGGGGGCGGATCTCGTGGTCGTGTCGGCCGGGTCGTCGGTCGGGGCCCGGGACGAGACCGCGGGCGCCGTCGCCGCGGTCGGCGAGGTGTGGTGTCACGGGCTGGCGATCAAACCCGGAAAGCCCACGCTGCTGGCCGAGTGCGCCGGTGTCCCGGTGATCGGCCTGCCGGGCAACCCGCTCTCCGCGCTGGTGGTGTTCGGCCAGATCGGGATTCCCCTGCTGTGGCGGCTCGGCGGCTGCGAGATCCCGCCCGCCCGGCCGTCGACGCGGGCGCGGCTGTCGCGCGATCTGGCCTCGGCCGCCGGGCGGCTCGACGTCGTGCAGGTGCGTGTCCGCGACGGAGTCGCCGAGCCACTGTTCGGGCCTTCGGCCTTGCTGTCGGTGCTCACCCGCGCGGACGGGTACGTGGTCGTCCCGGAGCCGGCGACCGGGCTGGACGGCGGCCTGGACGTCGATGTCACGCTGTACGCATGAACAGCCCGTTCATCTCCGATGTCCCCGCCGCCCAGGCCCACGACGCCTGGCGGGAAGCGCGGGCCGCCGCCGGGTGCCCGGCCCGGGTCGGGGCGATCCGGGTCCCCGCCGGTGCCGCGGTCGGCCGGGTCACGGCGGAACCGGTGTGGGCGCGGCGGTCTTCACCGGCGTTCGACTCGTCCGGGATGGACGGTATAGCCGTGCGGGCGGCCGACACCGTCGGGGCGTCGGAGACGACGCCGGTGGTGGTGACGGACTTCGAGGTCGTCGACACCGGTGATCCGCTGCCGCCCGGGTACGACGCGGTGGTCATGCGCGAACACGTCCACCACACGCCCGACGGCGCCGAACTGCGCACGGCGGTGCCGCCGTACCAGCATGTGCGCTCGATCGGCGAAGACATCAGCGCCGCCGAGCTGCTGCTGCCCGAAGGGCATCGGCTGCGCCCGGTCGACGTTGCCGCGAGTGCCGCCGCCGGCGTCGTCGAGCTGTCCGTGCGGCGGGCGCCGATCGTCGTGATCATCCCGACGGGCGACGAGATCCGGCCGATCGGGACCGAGCTGCGGCCGGGCGAGATCGCCGACACCAACTCGGTCATGCTGGCCGCGCAGGCCCGCGAGGTCGGTTGCGACGTCCGGGTCACCGCCATCGTCGCCGACGACCCGGCCGCCATCGCCGTGGCCGTGCGCACGGCCGCGGCCGAGGCCGACCTGGTCATGCTCATCGCCGGATCCAGCGCGGGCCGCGACGACTACACCGCCCGCGTGGTCGCCGAGGCCGGAACCGTTGCCGTGCACGGAGTCGCGGTGCGACCCGGGCACCCCGTGGTGCTCGGGACGGTGACGGGCGAGAAGGGCACGCCGATTCTCGGTGTGCCCGGCTATCCCGTCTCCGCGGCCCTCACCTTCGACATCTTCGCCGCGCCGCTGCTGGCCGAGCTCGAAGGCGCCGCACCGCGCGAGCGGCCCTCGACGACCGCGCGGCTCGCCCGGAAACTGCCGTCGGTGGTCGGGATGGACGACTGGGTGCGCGTGCGGCTCGGCCGCGTGCAGGAGCACGTCGTCGCGACCCCGCTCCCGCGCGGCGCCGGTGTGCTCACCTCGCTCGTCCGTGCGGACGGGCTGCTCGTCGTGCCGGCCGGCGTCGAAGGGCACCACGCCGGCACCGAGGTCCGGGTGGAGCTGCTGCGCGGACTCGCCGAGATCGACCGGACCATCGTCGCGATCGGCTCGCACGACCTCGTGCTCGACCTCGCGGCCTCGGCGTTGCGCGCCACCGACCCGCTGGTGACACTCGCGTCCTCCAACGTCGGCTCGCTCGGCGGCCTGGTCGCCCTGCGCGACGGGCTCTGCCACCTGGCCGGCTCGCACCTGCTCGACCCGGCCACCGGCGAGTACACCCTGCCCTACGTGGAGCGGTTGCTCGGCGACGACGCCGCGGTGATCCGGCTCGTCCACCGCGACCAAGGCCTTCTCGTGGCGCCCGGAAATCCGCTGGGCCTCAAGGACATCGACGATCTCACGCGTCCCGGCGTGCGCTACGTCAACCGCCAGCGCGGCGCCGGCACCCGCGCCCTGCTCGACCACGAACTGGGCCGCCGCGGCATCGACCCCGCCGCCATTCCCGGTTATGCCCGAGAGGAACACACGCACCTCGCCGTCGCCGCCGCGGTCTCCGCCGGCCGCGCCGACACCGGGCTGGGCATCCTCGCCGCGGCCCGCGCCTTCGGCCTCGACTTCGTGCCTGTGGCGCAGGAGCCCTACGATCTCGTGCTGCGCACCGCCGATGTGTCGCACGACCTGCTGGCTCCCCTGTGGACACTGCTCGCGGACCCGGGCTTCCGAACGCGCGTCGAGGAGCTCGGCGGCTACTCCTGCGCCCAGACCGGCGAACGCATTCGCTGACTCAGACGGTTACGCACGCCGGGGCCCGGCAGCCGAACGCCACCGTGCCGGGCTCCAGGCGTAGCTCGTGCCGTCGTGCCACCGCGGCCGTCGGTGTTCTCGACCACAGCGGTACGCCGCGGCTGCTGCAGACGACGAGGCTGCCGAGCCGGGTGCAGGTCGCGCAGTTGCCGGCCCCGACGCACGTGACGACCAGCAAGCGCGGGCCCTGTATTCGAGGTTCCCGTCCGGCCGCATCGCGCGGTGGGGCATGCTGACCGCCCTCGGGAACCGTCTCCTCGGCAGTTGACCGCGCCCGGCCCCGGCGGGACGCGCTCACTTCCCGTGGCTCGCGGACGGCCGTCTTCGTCGGGATGCAGGGGCGAAACCCATGCCATCGCGCACGGTTTCATCCGGCGGCAGCGCGCGAGCTACCGCGTGCCGCCCTCGGCCACGAAGAAGCGGGGAACCTGGCAGACCGAAGCCACTCAGCGCAGGACAGCCGCCAGCAGGTCGGCCCCCAGCGCCGTCAGGTCGGGCAGATTGAGGGTGTATCGGACATAACGACCGTGCCGGCGGGTCGTGAGCAGTCCCGCGCGACGCAGGACGGCGAGGTGGCGGGAAACCTCCGGGGGTGAAAGTTCCCAGGCATGGGCCAGCTCACCGGTGGTGTGCGGGCCGCGGGCCAGGGTGCGCAGCAGCCGCAGCCGTACCGGATGGGCGAGTGCCTCCAGCCGGAGCGTGACCGTTTCCAGCGAAACCGGCGGCGACGGACTCGCCTCGGCGACGGGGTACTGCACCACCGGCTGCCACCCCGGTGCGTGGACCGCCACCAGGTGCGGGCGGCCGAAGACGCTGGGGAGGAAGGTCACGCCGGTGCCGTGGCAAGCGGTCGCGTTGTCCTGGAGCTTGTCCACGACGATGCAGTTGCCGTCCGGTGCCAGGGTGATGGCGCCGGAGACCGATGCGAGTGCGGCCCCGATGCCCCGGCGCTTCAGCAGGTCGTTCTTCAGGCGCGCGTCGGCTGCGAGTTGCCCGGTGACGCCCGCCCAGGCGGCGTCGAAGAAGGCCTCGGCGCACTGTTCGAGGGTGCGCCGCACCCGAGCCCGCACGGCTGCGGGGTCCGTGAGCAGCCGTTCCGCGAAGGCCTCTTGGAGCGCGCCACGGGCCTGGGCGATGTCCAGGGCCCGCTCGCGCGCGGTCGCGTCGGCGAGCGGTGACGGCGCAGCAAAGTGGACCCGGTTGCTGCCGCACGTCGTGTTGAGCGCGGCGGTCACATAGGTTTCGTCGTCGATCCGGTCCACCTCGTCCAGCTCCTCGGCGAGGGTCGGCAGGGGACGGGCGGGGACCAGGAAGTCGGCTCGTGAGGAACGCCAGAGGAACTCGGGCTCCCTGAGCCGCTCGGCCAGCTCCGGCCGCAGCCCGCCCCAGACGTCTCCGGCCCAGCCGGCGAGCCGCGGGTGATGCCCGGGTTCGGCCAGCACGTGCAGCATCGCGGTCAGCTCGGCCAACGGGGAGGCAGCGAACCGCAGCCTGCCGGACGGCAGGCCGCCGATGTCGATCCTCAACGTCATCCCCGCATTCTCGCCGGTCGGATGGCCGACGACCGCGTCGGTTGACGGTGTCCGTCAACCGACGCGGTGGGCCCGGCAGCCGAGCGCACCGTGGACGCCATGGGAACCAGCACCAAGATCCGGCCGCGCGCCCTCGTGCGTGCCTCCGGCGGCCCCCGCTACGCCGTCGCCCTGGCCGTGGACGCGCTCGGCACCAGCTTGCTGCGGCCGTTTCTGCTGCTTTACGGGGTGACGGTGCTCAGGCTCTCCGTGTCGGTCACCGGCATTGCCATGACGGTCGGCGCCGTCGCGGGTTTGGTGTGCCTGCCCGCGGGCGGCCGATGGCTGGACCGGGGCGCCCGCAGCACGGTCGTGGCAGCGTCGATGCTGGTGCGCGTGCTGGGCGTGGCCCTGCTGCCGGCCGCCCCCGCGGAGCACGTCTGGCTGTTCGCGACGGCGGCGCTCTTCCTCGGTATCGGCAACCAGGCCTGGCCGGCCGCCCACGCCGCTCTCGTGGCCACGGTCTCCCGCGGCCGGGAACGGGACGCGGCGCTTGCGGGAGGCCGCGCGCTGCGCAACGCCGCCCTGGGCGTGGGCGCCCTCCTCGCCACCGCGAGCCTCACGGGCGGCACCACCGCGTTGCAGGCGCTGGCAGCCGTCACCGCGCTCGCTTATCTCGCCGCGGCGGCCTTGGCGTGGTCGGTCCACCTCCGTACGCACCCGGCCACCACCCCGCCCAGAGCCGGGGACGACCGGCCCGCGCCTGCAACGCGTGCACTGCTGGCCGCCAACGTGGTCTACGTCTTCTGCCTCAACGTCCCCGAAATCGCGCTTCCCCTGGCCCTGGTGACACAGCTGCACGCCTCCCCGGTGTGGTCGGCCGCCATCTTCGTGGCGAACACGGTGCTGGTGGTCACCCTGCAGGTTCCGGTCACCGTCCTGCTGTCCCGCTTCTCCCGGCGGACGGTGCTGCCGCTCGCCGGCGTGGTCCTCGCCGCGTCCTACCTCGGCTTCCTCGCGGCCACCTCACTGGAACACGGCTGGGGTGCGCCGGCCATCGCCGCCGTGTCCGTGGTCTGCTCCATTGGCGAGATCAGCTACGCCGGCAGCGCCACCGCGCTCGTCACCGCCCTCGCTCCCGCCCCGGTCCTGGGACGCGCCCTCGCCCGCTTCCAGCTCTCCTCGGGCTTCGGCCTCGCCTTCTCCCTGGCGGTCATCACCGCTCTCGCCTCTCACGGCTCGGCCGCCCCCTCTGGGGCAGCCTCGCCGCTGCCACGCTCCTCGCCGCCTCCGCCGTTGCCACCGGTCAGAAGATCGGCGGCGCCGACTGAACCGAGACAGGGCGATATCCGCCTGTCTGATGACACCAAGGCTCGGGCCAGGCACGTCACCGGGCGCGCGGCCCAACGCCGGCAGCTCCTCGTAACGCTCGGAGTCTGCCCGTCGCCCCTCCAGCCTGGCGCCCAGTCAGTTCCATCAGCTCTTGTTCGCGAGCCACGACAACGAGACCGCCTGCGAACACAACCCAGACGGCGGCGCATCCGCCCCGGCTCGCGCACCAGATGCCACAGCGACCCAGGCGGCTGCGGGTGCCGGAGCGTCGAGTGTGACTATCCGCAACTGGGTTGACCGCCGCTACTCCGACGGCATCGACGGCTGGAGGGAATCGAAAGCCACCAGTTACCCCGCGAACTCCGCAGCACCGCTCCAGGGACGCATGCGCGCCCTCCGGTAAATTGACTCACCGCAAGAAATGGTCACAGTTCGATGACGAGAAGTGTGGTCAACAGGCATAAATGACGACGACTTTCGCCAGTGAAAGTATGTCCGACAATGGCTTATAGCCACCATCTGCCATGACTGTCGATCATGGCGCTTCGCTCATCTCCGGGTCCCAGGTCTGTCCGGCCGCCCACCATGGGGACCGTGTCGCCGGGGCCGTACCCCGTGAGCGGAATGACCGCTGGTCGCGGACCCTTTTGCTGAGCACCCTCGACCACTGAAGTTGATGTACAACGTGCCGTGTGGGGGCCATCTCGGGGACAGATCCCCGTCCGATCGATCCCCATTTGGGGACGACCTCGTCCCCATGGGTGGTGTCCCGCGGAATCGGCGTCGTGATTCCGACCGCCGCGCGGCCCGGTGAAGAGTCGCGCCACACGGCATCCAGGCGGCTCGCCACCAGCGGGCGGATCTCTTCGATCGGCGCGGCCTGGCGGGCCGGTTGTCCTTCGTGGCCTTGTCAATCAGCCCGCCAGGTCCCGTAGTCGGCTGCCGCCGGGCAGGCCGCAGCCACTTCTGGCGGTCATTGCCGCACACCCGGATGGCTGCGGTGCGTGAGCCGGCCCGCCCCGCGAACCTCGGCGCGCTCGGCCTCGCCGACGCCGCCGGCAATGTGATGTCGAACTTACCCGGCAACGAGAACACCGTTATCCGGCGCAGGCCTGCTTATCGTGGCTTCCCCGCCGCTTTCCAAGGAGAACCATGATCTGCATCGACTGCGCGACACAAAGCATGAGCGAACCGGCCATCGGTGTCTGTGTGCACTGCGGCGCGGCCACCTGCCTTGTGCACGCGGCCATCCAGACGTTGCCGGCCTCGGCGCCGGGCGTCGCGGTAGCTCGCCGGGCCCGGCGCATGATCGCCTGCGCACACTGCAGCGAGCCCCGGGTCACTCCCACCCGGAACCGGTACAAGGCAAGTGTGATCGAGCGGTAAGTGTCGCCATGTCACGACGAGGGAGCCGCTGGCGTGCGACCGGACACCAGCGGCTCCCGCCGTTCCCACGTGTCAAGAAAGCCCCGACAGGTTGACGTCCCCACGCGCGAGGTTTGCCACGGCCGAACGCACCCGTCGACACACGAACCGGTGGCTGTCAGTGCCGGTGGGCGTGACGTGCCGGCTGACCTCTCCCCGCAACGAACGGGCGCCAACGGCACTGACAGCCCGATCCGGCGCAGACACCCGCCCTCATCACGTCGTGCCGGCACGACCTCGACCGGCCGCCCCGCACTCCCAGCGACGCCGACCACCAGCGCGTCAACGAGAGTCATCTGGCGGACCCGCACCCATCCGTCGGTATGACCCTGGCGATAGGGCGCGTCGACGAGCCTCCCGGCTGCTCCTTCGATGCCCACGGCGCCGGCCTCCGGCCGCATCCACGCGCCATCGCGGCATCCCGGTCAGTCGTGCTCGGCGCCGACTGCAGCGGTGGTGCCGCCGATGCGCAGAGTTGTTCAAGCCGGGCCCGTCGGCGCTGATCCGGCATGACCACAAGTCGTCTACGCCCGCCGCCGGCAGGTCAAATGCCACGAAGTAGATGGCGACCCCGCCCCGGCGCGAGCCGACGGCACCGACGGCAACGCCGAGACGGCGCAACGTCGCCAGCTCGGGCGCTGCGCGATGCTGCGCAGCGGCACCCACTACCGCCGCCCCGAACCTGCGCCTGCCCCCTGCGGGAGCTTGACCACGAGAAAGGGAGAACTCGCGGCAGTCGTCGCGGTCGCCCGGGGCGGTCAGCTGAGCGGCGGGCGCAGTCGTTCGTCGTCGAAGACGATCTCGATCAGCGGGCTGTGCTCGAGCCAGTCCTCCAGGCGCTGACGCTGGGTGCCTCGCATCTGCAAACCGGGCTTGTCCTGCAGGGCGACCACAGCGGACAGGACGCGATGGCGCACCGCGGGGTCCTCCACCGGCACCGCCGTGGCCGGCAGGTCCACCCGGACGCCGTTCTTGAGGTGGAAGGTGAAGTGCGGGTGTGCTGACAGGTTTGCGTGCCAGCTTCGGGGCACCGGCATCCCGCTGAGGTTCCAGTGGCCGCCGACCCGGTGGAACCAGATCTCGATGCGCCTCGGGCGGCCGGTGCGTCGGCCGAGGGTGGTGATGTCGATGGTGCGTGCCTCGCGCGGCGAGCCCGGGCCGATGGCCAGAGCGCGCCTGACCGCGCCCACGTCGTAGCTTCTTCCCACGATGTCGGTCATGGTCGGCTGCCTCACTCGTGCGTCGTGGAAACGACTGGGGGCAAGACAACCGTCACGCCGGTCCGCCTGCTAGGGACATCCTGGCGAATACTTGTACGATCCTGCCCACGCACAGGGCGCACCACTGCGACGAGTCCGCCGGCGGCCGAAAGCCGGCAGTCACGCAAAGGCCGACGCACCCCTGCACCGCGGCAGCGGCTGGCACGGCTGACACGGTCCTGCGGCGTCCAGCCAAGAGGATCAGGCAAGAGCCGTAGAGGATCATTCTTTTCGCGGGCCCGGCACAGCGGGTCTCCTGGAAGGGACCCACTCCCCACGGATTCCGACGAATCCTCAAGGCCCAGGAGGCACAACATGAAGGTGGCCGTCGTCACCGGTGCAAGCTCCGGCATCGGCCAGAGCGCCGCCCTGCAGATCGCCCGGCGCGGTACCGGCGTGATCCTGACCTACAGCTCCAACGAACAGGGTGCCAAGGACACCGTCGCGCGGATCGAGCAGCAGGGCGGCACTGCCGTGGCGCTGCACCTGGATCTCGGCGACACAGCGGGATTCACCCCCTTCCGGGAGGCCGTTGCCGAGGTGCTGCGCGAGACCTTCCAGCGGCACTCCTTCGACCACCTGGTCAACAACGCCGGCTTCGCCGGCATGGCGATGATCGAGGACACCCGCGAGGAGGACTTCGACCGGCTCACGAACGGCCTTTTCAAGGGGCCCTTCTTCCTCACCCAGGCCCTGCTGCCGCTCCTCGCCGACGGCGGCGCCATCGTCAACCTGACCAGCAACTCCACGCTGCCCCAGGTGACCGCGCCGGGATACTCCGTCTACGCGGCTCTCAAGGGCGCCGTGGCCGTGCTCACCCGCTACATGGCCAAGGAATTCGGCCCCCGTGGCATCCGCGTGAACTCGGTCGCCCCCGGAGCCACCGTCACCCGCTTCGCCGACGACGCGTTCAGCAAGAACCCTGAGATCATCCCGGAACTGGCGAAAACCTTCACGCTCGGCCGCGTCGGCGAGCCCGATGACATCGGCATGGTCATCGCCATGCTGGTCTCCGAGGAAGGCCGGTGGATCACCGCCCAGGACCTCGAAGTCTCCGGAGGCCAGAACCTTTGAACCGCTCCCGCGGTGAGCCCACGCCAAGGCCCTCTCGTCCACACGCGCCGCCCACGGGTCGCTGGGTGAGGAGCCGAGACTGCCGCAAACAGGCCGTCCTGCCTGGCGGGGCACCTGCGGACTCACGAAAGCGTGCCCAGTCCTGCCGGATTAGCGGTTCCGTGTGGAGTTTCGTGCAAGACTGAACAGATGTCTGCCCTGCACGAAATGCGTGCGCTTCTCGACCGACATGCACGGCCCGACATGAGCACGGAGATCGACGGCATCCAGGTCTGCAAATTCACCCATCCCCACGCTTCGGCGGCCGGGATGTCCGGGACTGTGCTCGCAGTCCTCGCCCAGGGCGGCAAACGCCTCGCCCTGGGCGAGCGCCTCTACGAGTACCGGCCCGGCGATTACCTGGTCGCCTCTGCCGACCTCCCCGTCACGGGCCATGTCCTCGACACCGGGCAGCCCACCCTCGGCTTCGGCATGACTCTCGCTCCCTCGGCCATTGCCGAACTCCTCCTGGAAGCCGACGCCCGAGACCTGCCGGCCACCCCACGCGCCGCATCACCCGGCATTGCCGTCTCCGCGGCTTCGCCTCTGCTGCTGGACGCCATCGTGCGCCTGCTGCGGCTGCTGGAGCAGCCTGCGGACCGCAAGATCCTCGCTCCCATGGTCAAGCGGGAAATACTCTGGTATCTCCTGCGTGGCGAGCAGGGAGCCGCCATCCGCCAGCTCGGTCTCGCCGACAGCGGGCTGGCCCACATCAACCGCGCCGTGCGTCATATCCGGGAGAGCTACGCCACCGCCTTTCGCGTGGAGGACCTGGCGGAAATCGCCGGCATGAGCGTTTCCGCGTTTCACCGCAACTTTCAGACCGTCACGGGGATGAGCCCCATCCAGTTCCAGAAACGCATCCGCCTGCAAGAAGCCAGGCTGCTGCTCGCCAGTCGCCCCTCAGACATCACCGGTGTGGGCCTCAGTGTCGGCTACGACAGCCCCTCTCAGTTCAGCCGCGAATACCGCCGCATGTTCGGCACACCGCCGAGCAAAGACACCCAACTCCGCACGCCGTCCCCAGAACTTGCCACGGCGCTGCCCTGAAACCAGCCGCCGCGTTCGCGCCACCGCTGGGGATCAGTTCAGAACGAGTTTGCGGAGGCAGATGACAGAGCAGGCCAGGCTGATGATGGCTTGGTGGACATCGGCTCGGCGTTCGGTGCGGATGCGTACGCGGGGGAAGCCGTTGAGCCAGGCGAAGGTGCGTTGGGCCAGCCGGCGGAGGGTGTCCAGGCCAGAGCCGTGCTCGGCGCCGCTGCGGGCGATCATGGGGATGACACCGTGGTCGCGGACCAGGTGCCGGTATTGGTCGTTCGACTCGTGGGGCCGGCGCGGTGGGGCAGCCGCTCGGGGCGATCTTCGTGCGCCGCTGTATCGACCACGAGCGTTGTTGACAGTGGGCGGTGGAGACGTGGTCGAAGTTGGCGGCGCGTCAGGGACAGGGGGGAAGCCGGCCGGAGCCGTGTGGCCGCCCGCGGTCCTTCTCGATGGACGCCGCTTCATCGAACGATCTCTCCTCGGGAGGTCCGACCTGCACGAGGGATCCTGACGCGCTGTCAGGCATGCGGAGCGCCACTGTCCGCTGCCAGGCGGGTGAGCCACTCGCGCAGCAGGTGCTGTTCGGCGTCGCTCAAGACATCGGCATCGTCGGGGAGAGCGGCGCGCAGCGCGCGGGCTGCCGCGGCGGGGCCGGTCTCCGCGGCGGGGACCGTCGGTTCGGCGCGGGTGATGGCGGCGACCATGGCCTCGCGGAGGGTGGTCAGCAGCGCCGGATTGCGGCGCTCTGCCGGGGTGGAGTGCCAGGTGGTGACCGCGCCTCGGCCGGTGGCCTGGATGATCTGGGCGGCCAGCTCCTCGTCGACCCGCAGCCACCCCCCGGCCGCCAGTCGACGCACGCGGCCGTGGAGGATCTCCAGGCCCGCGCGGTGTGCCATGTCCGCCCCCCGGCTGGTGGCCCTGTTCATCACCGCGAACAGCTCGGGGCGGGAGATCCCGAACTCCACGACCATGTCCCAGCCGCGGCGCAGGTCCTCCACCGCGTCCTGCGGGTCGGGGTCGAGCTGCGCACGCTTGCTCTCCAGGAACTGCGCGTAGCCGTGCTCGGCGACGGCCTCGAGGAGCCCCTCCTTGTCGCCGAAGAGGCGGTAGATCGCCGGCGGCTGCATTCCGGCCGCGGCGGCGACCACCCGGGTGCTCACCGCGTCGGGGCCGCCGTTCTCCAGTAGCTCGACGGTCGCCTCGACGATGCGCTGACGAGAGCTGCCGGTGGTACCGCGCGTAGCCATGAACCGATGATATCGAAGATGTGGTTCCATCGATATTACAGCGTTAACATCGAAATGATTCCACTGGAAACAGCATCGGGAGAACCTAGTGATCATCGTGACCGGAGCCACGGGAAAGCTCGGCCGCCGCGCCGTCGAACGCCTCCTGGAGCGCGTCCCCGCCGACCGCGTCGGCGTCAGCGTCCGCGACCCCCGCAAGGCCCGAGACCTCGCCGACCGCGGCGTTCGTGTCCGGCAGGGCAGCTTCGACGACCCCGCCTCGCTCGTGCATGCCTTCGAGGGGGCCGAGCAGCTGCTCCTCGTCTCCCTCGACCGCACGGGCGAGGAGTGCGTCACTGGCCATCGCGCCGCCATCGACGCCGCCGTGAAGGCAGGCGTCGGCCGCATCCTCTACACCAGCCAGATGGGCGCCGCGCACGACTCCCGCTTCCAGGCATGCCGCGACCACGCCCGAACCGAGGACCTGCTGCGCGCCACAGGCCTGCCCTGGACCGCCCTGCGCAACGGCTTCTACGCGGCCAGCGCCGTGCAGTTCCTGGAGCCCGCCCGCCACACCGGCGACATCGCCCTCCCCGCCGACGGCCCCGTCGCCTGGACCGGCCACGACGACCTCGCCGAGGCCACCGCGGCGATCCTCGCCGAGGAGGGCCGCTTCGAGGGGCCCACCCCGCCGCTCACCGGCTCGGCGGCGCTCGACTTCAGCACCGTCGCCGAGATCGCGTCCCAGGCCATCGGAAGGCCCTTCACCCGCACCGTCGTCTTCGACGACGCCTTCCGCGAGCAGGCGCTGGCGCACGGCGCCCCGGCACCGATCGCCGACCTGATGCTGAGCATCTTCGCGGCGGCGCGGAATGGCGAGTTCGCCGCCGTCGACTCGACCTTGGCCGAGCTGATCGGGCGAGAGCCCGCCACCTTCGGCGCCCTGCTGGAGCGTGCCTGGGCCGAATAGACCCTGTTGGGCGCGCAGAAGGCGTGGGCCCGCATCCGGCGAACGCGCCGTCGTCATCCTGTGAAACACGCGCCCCTGACGCCCCGGACCAACGGGCGGGCGTCAGGGGCGCGGTCATCCGCCCCGCCGGCCACGTCTCCGGGGTCAGATCCGCCCCGTGCTGATCGCGGACGTCGCACCGGAGCTGGACTCCTTCCCTCGCGCCGGTACACAGCCGCAGTGCGCCATAGCCCACACGCGCCGACCCGCCTGCGCGTGACACCGCCCTGATGCGGTCTTCGTGTCACACCCCCATGTCCGGCTCACGATCCACGCCCGACGCCTCCTGATCGAGCGGGGTCGAGGCGGCCGCCCTGCGGCGCATGTTGCAGATGAAATGGGTATCTCCCGCACCACTGCTCACAAGTGGGTCCGGCGCTAGCGCACCCGAAGTCGACGCCGGCCTCGACGGTGGAGACGTCGCGGAGTCGACGCTGGCGCGGGTCTGGGACAAGGCCCGCAAAACGGCGCTGTCCGAGGAGGAGTATCGATCGCCGCCGGCGCGTCGGCCGTACGACCTGCGGCACGCGTGTGTGTCGACATGGCTGGCGGCCGGCGTGCAGTCCGCGCAGGTGGTTGCCTGGGCAGGACACTCAGCTGCTGTGCTGCACGAGGTGTACGCCGAGGTGCTCGCAGGACTGGACGGGTATCCCGGCGAAGATCGCCACCCTCGGCATGGTCGAGGACGAGTAGGCGCCGGCCCTTTCCGCCGCGACGAACGTGGACCGCGAATAGTCCACGCGGGTAGCCATACTTTCCTGGTCCGCTAAAGGCGCCGCCGGACGACACAAAGATCGGCCCCTGATCGGGTTGCGCCTGGTCAGGGGCCGGTTACTGCGTCATCGCCGGTCCAATCCCGAGGTTGTCCGGCACCCCTTCGGTGCCGCGGTTGGCGGATCAGGTCAGCGCGCACCGCAGGACGATCTCGCCGTCGTCGATCTCACCGGTCGGCTGGAAGCCGAAGCCCCGGTAGAACGGCCACGGTTCACCCTTTCCCGGTTGGTAACTGGTGAACAGTTCGGTGCCGCCGTCCGCCCTGACCAGTTCGATGACCTGGGCCAGCGCGTCGCGCCCGTAGCCGCGGCGTTGGAACTGCGCTCCGACGAGCAGCCGCCACAGGACGTACGAGCCGACCACGCCGCGCGTACCTGGCGGCACCGCCCAGTTCAGCATGACGAAACCGACGGGCACGTTGTCCGCGTACACAGCGCGATACCACGGGGACAACTGTGGTTTCTTGCGTGCTTCCTTCAGCGACTTCTTCACCGATGCGACGAACTTCTTCTGGTCCGGCCGGACATGTACGGCGCATACCGCGTCGCGGTTATCGTCGGTGATCTCACGCAGCTCGACGTGTGCGCTCACCTGGCCATTATCGGTCCGGGACCCGCCAGTCGTGCCACCCGACATTCTCATGCGAGGGAGGGGTGACGTACGGGTCTCGGTTCCGCATCGGGGTCGTTGGTCTTCGCGCCGGCGCCGAGCAGGGCCGAGCCGATGGTGATGATCAGCGTGGCCGTGTCGTCGCCGCGGGGCCGACGGGTGAGCGCGGCGATACGGACGAGCGCGGGGACGGTTAGGTACGCCCAGCGCGCCGCAAGTGCCGTCCAGTAAAGGCCGGGCGCGGACCGCGACTATTGGGCCCACCGGCCGAGGAAGATGTAGACCGCGAAGAGACCGCACGTAGCCGTACTTTGCCGGTCGCCGTCGCGCGCCACCGATTTGACACAAGATCGGCCCCTGACCGGGTTGCGCCTGGTCAGGGGCCGATTTGTGCTGGTGGGCCGTGGTGCCCCCGGTGAGATTCAAAGGGGTTTTGAATCCGGCCCGGAAACCCCGGATGACCTGCACAGATGGCCTGGTCGGCCTGAGTTTGGGGGCGTATTGGGGTGGCAGGTCGTTCGAGCTCGCGTTGGCTGGGCCGAACGGGTGGTAACGAGAGTCGGGCCGTCTGCGAGGGTCGGCACTGTCGGTGCCTGGGTGTATCGCTTCTGTGAGCACAGCAACAAGGTCAGGTACTACGACGACGTCGACGCCCTCGTGCTCGGCGTGACCAGTAGCCCGTCCCGGCCGACGGCGCTCGTGCTCGGGCAGGCTGAGCGCCAAGGGCGGGTGCGTGCGGTGGGGCTGTCGACGACGCTGTCGCGGTCGGCGCTCACGTCGCTGGTCGGGAAAGCTCCGGCTTGCCGAGGGCGGCCCGCAGCGGGCGTCCGGGATCATCGCTGGCCTGCCCGGCAGCGAAGACTTCAGCTTCTGGCCGGCCGAGCCTGGTGTGGTTGTCGAGGCGCGCGCGGACCGCGCGTTCGAACTCGGGCGGTACCGTCACCGCCTGTCCGTCGTCCGTGTTCGAGCCGACTTCTAGCGAATCGACGACGTTCCGAGCCATCGACGGCCAGCCCGGTCGTGAGTGGCCCGTCTAATCGATTCGGCGTCCCCGTCGGTTGAGGCGTGGCACGACCAGGTCTGCCGACGCGCTCGTCGGGCCCGATGCTTGTGACGGTGATCTTTATCTGTCACTGGTGAGCGGTATCCGTCACCAGCTTGGCTCTTGTCCTGAGGGACGTGCCGCGATGGGCAGGAACTTGTGCAAGCAGGGGGTAAAGCGTAGACACTGTGGATGGGGACAGGCAGGGCCCTGCCGGCCCGGGATCCGCCCGACGCGGTCCTTCTGCAGCAGAGCGCGCGCACTCGGGTGACCCGCGTGTCCCTGCCGGGGGGCGTCGCCGTCGTCTGCAAGGAGCCGCTCGGGCCGGACGCGCAGCGGCGTTTGCGGCACGAGGTGGCGATCCTGGAGCGGCTGCGCGGTGTCGACGGGGTTGCGCAACTGGTGGACGCGCCGCGGTACCCGGGATCGATCGTGCTGGTGGACGCCGGTGACACCACCCTGGCCGGGCCGACAGAGCCACTGGCCGTCGATGAGGTGATCCGGCTGGCCGGCAAGCTGGCCGAAGCGGTCGCGGGAATGCACTGCCGCGGAGTGCTGCACCGCGACATCACCCCGGCCAACATCGTCGTCTCCGGGGACGGGGACCCGTGCCTGGTGGATTTCGCGTTGGCCATGTCCGTTGCCGAGATCCGTCCCGAGTTCGCCCACCACAGCGAGATCGTCGGGACGCTCGCCTACCTCGCCCCCGAGCAGACCGGGCGCACAGGCCGGTCGGTGGACCAGCGCGCGGACCTGTACGCGTTGGGCGCGACGCTCTACGAGCTGGCCACAGGCCGGCCGCCGTTCGGCACCGGTGACCCGCTGCGCCTGACCCACGATCACCTGGCGCGAGTGCCGGTATCGCCGGCCCGGCTGAACCCGGCGGTGCCCGGTCTGCTGTCCGAGATCGTGATGCGTCTGTTGGAGAAGGAGCCCGACCACCGCTACCAGTCCGCCGAGGGCCTGGCCCACGACCTGTACCAGGTCCGCGACGTCCAGGCCCATCCGGCGGCTCGGGTGCACATCGGCGAGCACGACGTTCCGCAGCGGCTGCTGTCACCCTCACGGCTGGTGGGACGCGATGCCGAGGTGGCAGCGCTGGAGGCGGCGTTCGAGGAGGCGCTGGCCGGCCGCTGTCAGGGTGTGCTGGTCGGTGGGGCGCCGGGGGTGGGCAAGACGGCGTTGGTCGATCAGCTGCGGCCGGTGGTGACGGGCCGGGACGGCTGGTTCGTGGCCGGCAAGTTCGACCAGTACCGGCGGGATGTCGAGTTCAACGCGGGTTTTCAGGCGTTCCGGGCGTTGGGTCGGCTGTTGCTGGCCGAGCCGGAGGATGTGCTCGCCGCGATTCGTGAACGGATCGTCGATTCGGTCGGGGCGACCGCGGGTCTGTTGAGCGCGGTGGTGCCGGAGTTCGCGGTGCTGCTGGGGGTGCCGCCGGATGCGGGGGATCCGTTGACCGCGCAGGCGCGCACGCAGCAAGCAGGTGTGCAGGGGCTGCGGGCGGTCGCGTCGCGGAACCGGCCGGTGGTGGTGTTCCTCGATGACTTGCAGTGGGGTGGGCGCACCCCGCTCGGCTTCGTCGATCTCGTGCTGTCCGAGGAACCGGTCGAAGGCCTGTTGCTGGTCGGTGCCTATCGTGACGTGGAAGTGGACTCGGCGCATGCGCTGACCGCGCTGCTGTCGCGGTGGCGCGAGCAGGTCGGCGTGCGCTGGCTGGGGTTGGACAATTTGGCGGTGCCGAGTCTGGTCACCATGATGGCGGAGACGCTGCACGCGGATCGCGCCACCGCGGCGGGACTGGCCGAGATGATCAGCGAGCGCACGTCCGGCAACCCGTACGAGACGGTGGAGCTGCTCAATGCGCTGCACAGGGAGGGGGTGCTGGCGGCGACCGCCGTCGGGTGGCGGTGGGACGACGCGGCGGTGCGGGCTCGGCTGGGCCGGTCCGAGGTGGCCGGGCTGCTGGCGGCGCGGGTCGCGGCGATGCCGCCGTCCTCGCGGGCGCTGGTCGAGGCGATGGCGTGTCTGGGCGGGCGAGCCCAGGTGAGTCTGCTGCAGATCGCCACCGCCACAGAGGCGGGCGTGGTGGACAAGCAGTTGGCGCCCGCTCTCGACGAGGGTGTCCTGGTGGTCGAGCCGGGACCGCAGGAGGCCGTCCGGTTTCGCCACGACCGCACCCGTGAGGTCATCCTGAGTGGGCTGGAGCCTCTGCGGCGAAGTGCCCTGCAGCTGGCGATCGCGCGGCGACTGGCCGGGGTGCCGGAGCTGTTCGCGGTGGCGGCCGAGCAGTACCTGCCGGTGATCGACGCCGTCGTCGAGGCTGCGGAGCGCCGACTGGTGGTGGGGCTGCTGCGCCGCGCCGCCGACCAAGCGGCGTTGATCGGCGAGTACACGCTGGTGAACGCGCTGCTGGTCGCCGCGCTGCGGCTGATCGGCCCGGGGGAGACTGCCACGCTGATCCAGGTGCACATCGGCCGCCACGCCGCCCTGTACAGCCTCGGGCGACTGGACGAGGCGGACGCGGAGTACCACACGATCGAGCGGCTGTGTCCCAGCACGGTCCGACGCGCCGACGCGACAGCGGTGCAGGTGCGCAGCCTGACCCACCGCAAACGCTTCACAGAGGCGATCGATCTGGGCCTGAAGTCGTTGCGCGCGTGCGGCATCACCATCCCGGCCGCCGACCAGCTCGCCGCCGATCTCGACCACCAGTACGAGTACCTGTACCGGTGGCTGGAAACCGACACCGCCGAGGATCTGGTTCGGCCGGAGATCACCGACCGCACGCTGCTCGCTGCGACCCGCCTGCTCGACGCGACCCTGCCGCCGGTCTCTTTCCTCGCCGACCACACCAGGCTCGCCTGGCTGAGCCTGGAAGCCCTGCGGATCTGGCTCGAGCACGGACCCGGACGTACCCTGGTCTGCCCCGCCTGCTTCGCCTCTTACTACACCGTGGTACAGCGCGGCGACAGCGCCGGATATCGGGCGTTGGGGCGGCTCCTGGCGTGGGGCGAAGCCCGCGGCTATGAGCCCGAGACCTCGTACGCGCACTACTACTTCGCCATCCTCAGTTGCTGGTTCGAGCCCCTCGAAAACGGTCTCCACGCCATGCTGCGTGCCCGCGAGGGGCTGATCGCAGGTGGCGACCTGGCGTACGCCGGCTACACCTATCACTCGATCGAGTACTTCTTGCTCGACTGCCCGCCAACCCTCGACCACCTCGTCGAGCAGCTGGAGGCGGGCGTCGCCTTTGCACGGCGCACCGGCAACGAACAGATCGGCCAGGTGCTCGACGGTCACCGATGGCTGGCCGGTGTGCTGTGTGGCGGAAGCTCGGACGCGATTGGTACGGCGGATCCCACCGACAGGTACGCCGACAATCCGATGGCGCTTTTGTACGCGCATCTCAGCCGGGCGCTCGCCGCCGCCGTCTTCGGCGATCCATCCGGCTTGGCACAGCACACCGCGGCGGCGATGCCGCTACTACCGGCCATCCTGGGCCACTACTCGACCGCCGTGGCCCGCCTGCTGCGTGGGTTGGCCCTGGCCGGGCAAGCCCGCAACACGGCCGGTGACGAGCGCGCCGCTCTGCTGGCCGAGCTGGACGAGACGACGCGGTGGCTGGCTGCACGTGCCGCAGCCGCGCCGGACAACTTCCTGCATCTGCAGCGGTGGCTGGAGGCCGAGCGGGCGTGGGTGGTGGGGGATTACCGGACCGCCGAGCTGGCGTTCGACGCCGCCCGCCGCGAGGTCGCCGGTCGTGCTCGGCCCTGGCACCGGGCGTTGATCACCGAACGCGCAGCCCGCTTCTATCTGGCCCACGGCCTGGACCGCGTCGGTGGTGAGCTGCTCGCCCAGGCCCGCCAGACCTATGCCGCCTGGGGTGCGAGCGCGAAGGTCGACCAACTCGACTGGGCCTACCCCAGACTGCGGCCACCCTCCGACGCGACCACTGGGCTGAGCGGAGACCAGCCCGCTCATCTGTCGCAGCAAACAGGCCCGGTCACCACCGGCACCCTGGACCTGCTGGGCATCCTGGCCGCCTCCCAGGCACTGAGCTCCGAGACCAGCATCGAACGCCTGCGCACCCGCGTCGTCGAGGTCCTCAGCGCGCTGACCGGCGCCACCGGTGTGCAGCTGCTGCTGTGGAACCCCGAACGCGACGACTGGCTGCTCCCCGCTCCCGACAGCGACACCGGCACCACCCAGTTCCAAGACATCACTCAGATCGCACGCACCGCCCCGAGCGCCGCCGGGGGACCCATGGTCCCGCTGTCTGTGCTGCGCTATGTCCAACGCCTCGGCGAATCGGTGCTGGTCGCCGACGCCACCGAGGACGACCGCTTCGCCCGTGACCCCTACTTCTCCGACCTCGACCGCTGCTCCCTCCTGGCCGTGCCCATCCTCAGCCGCGGCAGCCTGCGGGCGGTGTTGCTGCTGGAGAACCGGCTCATCCGCGCCGCGTTCACTGCCGAGCGGCTCGACGCGGTCAGCCTCATCGCCGGGCAACTGGCTGTGTCGCTGGACAACGCGCAGCTCTACGCCGAGCTGACCACCTCACGCGCCCGCGTCGTCACCACCGCCGACCAGACCCGCCGGCGCATCGAGCGTGATCTTCACGACGGCGCGCAACAACGGCTGGTCTCCCTCGCTCTCCACGCCCGCACGGCACAAGCATCAGCACCTCTCGATGCCAATGAGCTCCGGGCCCAGCTGGACAACCTCGCCACCGAAGCCATCACCGCGCTCGACGAACTGCGCGAGCTCGCCCGCGGCATCCACCCGGCCATCCTCGCCGACGGCGGGCTGCACTCGGCACTCAAAGCCTTGGCCCGCCGCTCGTCGGTCCCGGTCGAGCTGGACGTGACCATCCCGCGGCGGCTACCCGAACAACTCGAGATCGCCGCCTACTACCTGGTTGCCGAAGCCCTGACCAACACCGCCAAACACGCGCACGCCACCACCATCGGCGTCACGGTCGACACCACCGACCAGGAGACCGGCGACGTCCTACGCGTCTGCGTCTGCGATGACGGCCGCGGCGGCGCCGACCTCACCCGCGGCACCGGCCTCGTCGGACTCAAAGACCGGGCGGAAGCACTCGGCGGCCGACTGGTGGTGCACAGCGCGCCCGGCGCAGGCACCACCCTGCATGCCGAACTCCCGCTGTCACACGCCCACAAGGCCCGGGACCCCCGAAGATGACCTGAGCCGCAAGGTCGGGGCTTCCCGCTGTCAGGTCGGGGTGCGAACGGTCCCGGCAGGTCCTGCTTCATCACTACTTGACCGTCGCCAAGCACCACGACGCCGAGCGGGCAGTTGCCCTTCGACGTGCGCCCGACCCAGCTGGGAATGCAGACGCAGCATTGATGACGCGCCTCGTGGTCGTCGGATGCTGTCGGCGTGGAGCTGCCTGGACAGACTCGGGGGAGCGGCGTGACCGCCGCCGCCAACTCAAGCAACGAGCCGAAGGAGAAGTGCGGCCGGCGCCGTCGTCGCCGCCGCTGACGGCGATCCTGCACGATCACCTGAAGACCGTCGGCACGGCTTCGGACGGACGGCTCTTCCGCAATCTCACCGGCGGCGACGTCGCGTTGTCGACGGTCTCGCGGGTTTGGGACAACGCGCGGAAGGCTGCGTCCTCGGAAGCCGAGTACGCCTCGCCGTTGGCGCGGCGGCCGTACGACCTTCGGCACGCGTGCGTGTCGACCTGGCTCGCTGTGGGTGCGCCGTCGGTCCAACGCGCAGAGTGGGCGGGGCACTCGGTGGCGGTGCTTCACCGGACCTACGCCGCGGTGATCGCCTGGAGTCGGAGGCGCACCAGCGGATCGAGCGAGTGCTGGACTGGAACGCGGACCATGGTACATCCGAGTGAACGCGGGGTGTTCGAAGGTTCGGGGCGTATTGGGGGTGGATGCCCGTCGAGGGCCCGATATCGCCCGGCACAGCCGGACACAACGAGGTCGGCCCCGCACCAGTTTTCGCTGGTCGCGGGGCCGGTCTGTGCTGGTCGGAGTGCGTGCCCCCGGTGAGATTCGAACTCACACTGGACGGGTTTTGAATCCGTTGCCTCTGCCAGTTGGGCTACGGGGGCGAGCGCGGGGAACTTTACGCGATCACCCGTGACGCGCGTGTGGCGGGGCGGGGTGTCGTGGTCGCCACTTCGTGGTGAACGCCATCTTGGGAACTGGATCGTTCCCGGTAGGCTGACCTTTCGCGGGTCACCGCGAGTCAACCGTCCCGCCGAGCCTTCAGGAGGACCCCGGTGACCGAACAGGCTACCGAGGCCAACGGTGCCGCCACCGTGCCGCAGCGTCGGGTGCTCGTCGCCGAGGACGAGGCGCTCATCAGGCTCGACCTGGTCGAGATGCTGCGTGAGGAGGGCTACGAGGTGGTCGGCGAGGCCGGCGATGGCGAAGAAGCCATCAACCTGGCCACCGACCTCAAGCCCGACCTCGTCATCCTCGACGTCAAGATGCCGAAGCTCGACGGCATCGAGGCGGCTGCCAAGATCACGAGCGACCGCATCGCGCCCGTCGTCATCCTCACCGCGTTCAGCCAGCGCGACCTCGTCGAGCGGGCTCGCGACGCGGGCACGATGGCGTACCTGGTCAAGCCGTTCGCGAAGCGTGACCTCGTGCCGGCCATCGAGCTGGCCGTGAGCCGCTTCTCCGAGCTGCAGGCGCTGGAGGCGGAAGTCGCGGGCCTCACCGACCGGCTCGAGACCCGCAAGGTCATCGACCGGGCGAAGGGCCTGCTGATGAGCCGTCAGGGCCTCACCGAGCCGGATGCGTTCCGGTGGATACAGCGCACCGCGATGGACCGCCGCACGACGATGAAAGCGGTGGCCGAGGCCGTGGTGGAGAGCATCGGCTAATCCTCACCCATCCGAGTGGCAGAACGGGCGCGACCAGGGGGTCGCGCCCGTTCTGGTGTGGTCTCCGGTCGCGCTTCGCGGTCCGGGAGGGCACATTTGTTACCTTCGAGTCCGATCATGGCGTGGCGCCGCTTCACCGGGCAAGGGGAGCCCCTAGACTGCCTACATCATTCGGGCTGCTGGTCAAGTCTCCGATTGAGGGGCATTCGAGTACTCAGTGTCATCAGTCGATTGTCATATTGCGACAATTGAGTGGTAAATGACCATTACTGCCGGTGACGACCGTCACGATGTGGATACAAGACAGTGTGTAACTCTGTGCAACACCTCATGGGGCGGCTACTTTCAGCGGCCAGTCAGGTCCCACGCAGGGACGAGCCGTTCGCTTGGAACGGTCGGTTGGCATTTGGAGGAAGAGTGCAGAGAGCACGACTCACGAAAATCTTCGTGCTGGCGGCTGCGGGGGCCATCTCCCTGAGCGCATGCGCGGCGCGTACCGACAGCGGATCCGGCGGATCCGACAGCAGCGCGCCCCAGGCCGCGGCCCCGTCGGCCGCCGCCGACGCCGCCGACCCGGCGGGCGACGGCAAGGCGCAGTGTTCGCCCACCTCCATCGCCTATGCCGGCACCATCAACGGCAACAACGCGGCGCTCGGCATCAACATCCTCAACGGTGCGAAGCTCGCGGTCGACCAGCACAACAAGGCGAACCCGGGCTGCCAGGTCAAGCTGGAGCAGTTCGACACCGAGGGCACGCCCGACAAGGCGCCCGGCATCGTGACCCAGATCGTGAACACGCCGGGGATCATCGGCGTGGTGGGCCTCCCGTTCTCGGGTGAGTCCAAGGCGGCGGGCAACATCTTCAACACCGCCGGTCTCGTCACCGTGACCCCGTCGGCCACCGCCCCCACGCTGAGTGAAAACGGCTGGAAGACCTTCTTCCGCGGCCTCGGCAACGACAACAGCCAGGGCCCGGCCGCCGCAAAGTTCATGACGGGTGAGCTCGCCGCCAAGAAGGTCTGCGTCATCGAGGACGACTCCGAGTACGGCACCGGGCTCGCCGCGACGACCAAGCAGGCCCTCGGCAGTGCGCTGGCGTGCGAGGACAAGGTCAAGAGCAAGCAAACCGACTTCTCGGCCGTGGTCAACAAGGTCAAGGCCGCCGCCCCGGATGCGGTGTTCTACTCCGGCTACTACCAGGAAGCCGCTCCGTTCGCGCAGCAGCTGAACGACGCCGGCGTCACCGCGAAGTTCGTGGGCCCGGACGGCGTGAAGGACGACGAGTTCGTCAAGGGCGCCGGTGACGCCGCCGCCAACGCGTACTTCACCTGCCCGTGCGTGCCGGCGGACCAGTTCACCAAGTTCACCGACGCGTACAAGGCCGCTGCGGGCAAGGACCCGGGCACCTACTCGCCCGAGGCCTACGACCTCGCCACGATCCTGCTGAAGGGCATCGACGGCGGCAAGACCACGCGTTCCGCTCTGCTCGACTTCGTCAAGACCTACGACGGTCAGGGCCTCACGAAGCACTTCAAGTGGAACGACAAGGGTGAGCTCGCGGCGACCACCGTGTGGACCTACAAGGTGGAAAACGGGAAGATCGTCCGCAACACCGAGATCAAGTAGCACCACCTTCCGTTCCAGTTACCGGGGTGCGTGTCCGGCGGCTCGATCCCGCCGGGCCCGCACCCCGGACCCACATGGAGAACTAGTGTGTCGATGACCCACGACCTGAGCTCGTTCGTCCTGGCACAGGGCGACAGCTGGATCACCTTCGACGTGAAAGGCTTCGTAGACCAGTTCTGGGCCAACACGATCGACGGTCTTGCCTACGGCAGCATCTACGCGCTCGTGGCGCTGGGCTACACCCTCGTCTACGGCGTCCTGAAACTCATCAACTTCGCCCACTCCGAGGTGTTCATCTACGGCGCCTACGCGGTGTGGTTCACCTTCTTCGGCCTCGGTTTCCGGCCCGGCGTCACGCCCGAGTTGTCGGTCATCGAGCTGATCGGGTTCCTGCTGGTGGCCTTGCTGGCGGCGATGGCCGTGTCCGGTGGCACCGCGGTGCTCCTCGAACGCGTGGCCTACCGTCCACTGAGGAAACGCGGAGCGCCGAAGCTGGTCTTCCTGATCACCGCGATCGGCGCTTCCTTCGTGCTGCAGCAGATCCTCTTCATCTGGCGCGGCGGCAACGCCGAGCAGGGCATCCGCTTGGTGCGCAACGAACCGGTGTTCCAGATCTTCGGCGCCGCCGTCACCAACGTCACGATCATCACCATCGTCGCGTCGATCCTGCTGATGATCGCCGCGGACCAGTTTGTCAACCGGACCAAGTTCGGCCGCGGCATCCGCGCGGTGGCGCAGGACCCGGACACCGCGACGCTCATGGGCGTGAACAAGGAACGCGTCATCACGCTCACGTTCCTCATCGGCGGCCTGCTCGCCGGCGCGGCGGCGCTGTTCTACATGATGAAGATCCCGCAGGGTGCTTCGTACCAAGGCGGCTTCATCCTCGGTATCAAGGCGTTCACCGCCGCGGTGCTGGGCGGCATCGGCAACCTGCGCGGCGCGCTGCTCGGCGGCCTGCTGCTGGGGGTCGTCGAGAACTACGGCCAGACGCTGTTCGGCGGGGAGTGGCGCGACGTCGTCGCGTTCGTGCTCCTCGTGCTGATCCTGATGGTCCGCCCGACCGGTATCCTCGGTGAATCGCTCGGAAAGGCACGGGTATGACGGTGACTTCGACACCACCGGCTGCGCCCGCTCCGGTGAGGCGCAAGCGGCCGATCTCGGACTGGTGGAACAACCTGCCGCGCGTGCAGCAGTGGCTCGTGCTCGTGCCGCTGGTGGCGCTCGTCTACCTGCTGCCCGTGCTGAACCCCCCGATCATCACCACGCAGCCGGGTTACGACTTCCCGATCGCGATGTTCGAGGTGTCCCGTTACGCGCTCGTCGCCATCGGCCTCAACATCGTGGTCGGTCAGGCCGGCCTGCTGGACCTCGGGTACGTCGGCTTTTTCGCGGTCGGCGCGTACGTGATGGCGCTGTTCACGAGCCCCGACTCGACGCTGCACAAGCTGCCGTTCCTCATCGTGCTCCCGATCGCCATGGTGGTCACGATGATCTTCGGCGTGATCCTCGGGACACCGACCCTGCGGCTACGCGGGGACTACCTGGCGATCGTCACGCTCGGGTTCGGTGAGATCGTGCGCCTGCTGGCGGACAACGTCGACCCGTTGCGCGGCAACCGCGGGTTCCAGTCGGTGGGACATCCACCGGGCACCAACGCCGACGGCACCGCGTTGTTCAACAACTCCGACGGCACACCGTGGTACTGGCTCTGCGTCACGGTCATCATCATCGTCCTGTTCCTGGTCGGGAACCTGGAACGCAGCCGCGTCGGCCGGGCCTGGGTCGCGATCCGCGACGACGAGGACGCCGCCGAGATCATGGGCCTGCCGACCTACAAGTTCAAGATCTGGGCGTTCGTGTCCGGTGCGGCGGTCGGCGGTCTGTCCGGCGCGCTCTACGCCGGGCAGCTGGGCTTCGTGAACAACCAGAAGTTCGACGTCGTCACGTCGATGCTGTTTCTGGCCGCGGTGATCCTCGGCGGCGCGGGCAACAAGGTCGGGGTGCTGCTGGGCGCGATCGTGGTGGCGTACATCCCGTTGCGGTTCCAGGCGATCGCCGAGTACAAGTACCTGATCTTCGGCCTCGCGCTGATCATCCTGATGATCTTTCGCCCGCAGGGCCTGCTCGGTGCGCGGCAACGGCTGCTCACCTACGGCAGGCAGGCGTACCAGCGGCTGCTCGGCCGCGGCGAGCAGGTCAGCAGCGACGGCTCGCTGGCCTCCGACACCCCGGGAGAGAAGGCATGACCGCCCCTGGCAACGGCACGGGCCCCGAGGTTCCGGCCGAGGGCGGCCTCGTGGCGGAGGTCGCCCAGATGAGCGCGGAGCAGCTCGCCGAGCACGAGGCGGAGGTCGCCGAGGTCGTCGCAGCGGACCGTGAAATCGACGTCGCGGTCGGGCAGACGCTGCTGAAGGTGGACGACGTCACCGTGCGCTTCGGCGGTCTCGTGGCGCTCGACGGCGTGTCGTTCGACATCCGCCGCGGCGAGATCCTGGGCCTGATCGGGCCCAACGGTGCCGGCAAGACCACGTGCTTCAACGCGATGACCGGCGTCTACCGGCCGACCTCGGGCCAGGTGCTGCTGGAGGACAAGCCGCTGGGCAAGGCCTCTCGCCACGCCATCACGCAGCTCGGCATCGCGCGCACGTTCCAGAACATCCGGCTCTTCTCCGAGATGACGGCGCTGGAAAACGTGGTGGTCGGCACCGACGCCCGCCACAAGACCAGCCTCGTCGGCGCTCTGCTCCGCACACCTCGCCACCACCGCGAGGAGAAGCAGGCGATCGAGAAGGGCATGGCGCTACTGGAGTTCGTCGGCATCGCCGACCGAGCGGCCGACCGCGCGAAGAACCTGCCGTACGGCTACCAGCGGCGCCTGGAGATCGCGCGGGCGCTCGCGACCGAGCCGAAACTGCTGTGCCTCGACGAGCCGGCCGCCGGGTTCAACCCGGCGGAGAAGGAAGAGCTCATGGGGCTGATCCGGACGATCCGCGACGACGGTTACACCGTCCTGCTGATCGAACACGACATGAAGCTGGTCATGGGCGTGACCGACCGGATCGTGGTGCTGGAGTTCGGCAAGAAGATCGCGGAAGGGATGCCCGCCGAGATCCGGCAGAACCCCGCAGTGATCGCCGCCTACCTGGGGGTGCCCGACGATGACGTTGCTTGAGCTGTCCGAGGTCTCCGTCCACTACGGACGGATCCAGGCCGTGTCCGACCTGACCATCACGGTCGACGAGGGCGAGATCGTCACGCTGATCGGGGCCAACGGCGCGGGCAAGTCCACCACGATGCGGGCCATCTCCGGGATCCGGCCGATCTCGGGTGGCGCGATCCGCTTCGACGGCGAGGACATCTCACGGCTGCGCGGTGACTTGCGCGTGGTCCGCGGGATTTCGCAGTCGCCCGAAGGCCGGGGGATCTTCCCCGGCATGACGGTGCTCGAGAACCTCGACATGGGAGCGTATGCGCGCAAGGACCGGAAGAACCTGCAGCCGGACTTCGACCGCGTCTTCGAGCTGTTCCCGCGGCTCGCGGAACGCAAGACCCAGATGGGCGGCACGATGTCCGGCGGCGAGCAGCAGATGCTCGCCATCGGGCGCGCCCTGATGGCGAAGCCGCGGCTGCTGCTGCTCGACGAGCCGTCGATGGGGCTCGCGCCGCAGTTCATCCAGCAGATCTTCCGGATCATCACCGAGATCAACCGCCAGGGCACCACGGTGCTGCTGGTGGAGCAGAACGCGCAGCAGGCGCTTTCGCGGGCGCACCGCGCGTACGTGCTGGAGACCGGGCGCATCACCAAGTCCGGCACCGGGAAGGAACTGCTGGCCGACACCAGCATCAAGGAGGCCTACCTCGGCGTCGGCTGAGCGCTGTGTCGAATCGCCTCGGCTCCGCCGAGGCGGTGAGATCGCCTCAAGCCGGTTTCTTCCCTCCCGATTTCGCCCGGCCCGTGCGGCCGGGCGAAATCGTTCAGTCCAAAACCGGCGCGATCTCGCGCCGTGGTTCAGCCGTCGCTCGCGATGGTCGACGCCCGCCGGCTCAGGCCGGCGGGCGGTCCCGTACCACGCAGGTGAGGCGGGCGGTGCAGGTGCGCCGGCCCTCGTCGTCGGTGAGCACGATCTCCGCAGTGATCGTGCCGCGCCCGACGTGCAGCGGGGTGGCGACGCCGGTGACCGTGCCGGAGCGCACGGCGCGGTGGTGCGTGCAGGACAGCTCCAGGCCCATGGCGGCGCGGTCGGTTCCCGCGTTGAGCGCGGCGAGGATCGAGCCGAGCGCCTCGGCGACGGTGGCGTTGGCTCCGCCGTGCAGCAGGCCGTAGGGCTGGAGGTTGCCCTCGACCGGGATCGTGCCGACGACGCGCTCGGGCGTGGCCTCGAGGATCTTCAGCCCGATCTTGTCGTTCAGCTGCTGGTCGGCGGCCGCGGGGTCGATCCCCGCACGGGTTTCCAGCGCCAAGTCGCCGGCCTGCTCGGTCACGCAATGCTCCTCAACCTATGCGACACGTAAGAGTGTCGGACCTTCGCCTTAGACTCGCTCCCGTGAGCCCGAGTGAGAACCGAACCGTAGCGAACGCCACAGCAGCCACGACCACGGCCGAGCGGCCCCGCCTGCTGCTCATCGACGGTCATTCGATGGCCTACCGCGCCTTCTTCGCGCTGCCGGCGGAGAACTTCAAGACCAAGACCGGCCAGGTCACCAACGCGGTGTTCGGGTTCACCTCGATGCTCATCAACCTCCTGCGCGACGAGGAACCCACGCACCTCGCGGTGGCCTTCGACCTCTCGCGCAAGACCTTCCGGTCGGAGACGTTCGCCGACTACAAGGCCAACCGCACCACCACGCCCGACGAGTTCCGCGGCCAGGTCGACCTGGTCAAGGAGGTGCTCGACGTGCTGGGCATCCCGTCCCTGGTCAAGGAGAACTTCGAGGCCGACGACATCATCGCCACGCTCACCACGCAGGCCGGCGCGGAGAACTTCGAGGTGCTGATCTGTACCGGCGACCGCGACGCGCTGCAGCTGGTCAACGAGCACGTCACCGTGCTCTACCCGAAGCGCGGCGTGTCGGACCTGGTCCGCTTCACGCCCGACGCGGTGGAGGAGAAGTACGGCCTCACCCCAACCCAGTACCCCGACTTCGCGGCGCTGCGGGGCGACCCGTCGGACAACCTGCCCGGCATCCCCGGGGTGGGGGAGAAGACGGCGGCGAAGTGGATCCGGCAGTTCGGCACGCTGGCCGACCTCATCGACCGCGTCGACGAGGTCAAGGGCAAGGTCGGCGACGCGTTGCGCGAGAACCTGACGTCGGTCGCCCTCAACCGCCGGCTCACCGAGCTGGTGCGCGACGTGCCGCTCGACCTGGTGCCCGACCAGCTGGAGCTGCGGCCGTGGGACCGCGACGCGGTGCACCGCCTGTTCGACGAGCTGGAGTTCCGCGTGCTGCGCGACCGGCTCTTCGCCACGCTCAGCAGCGCCGAGCCGGAGGCAGAGGAGGGCTTCGAGGTCTCCGGTGCCGCGCTCGCGCCCGGCGCGCTCGGCGCCTGGCTCGCCGCGCACGCCGGCGAGGGCGAGCCGGTGGCGCTGGCCTTCCGCGCCACGGGCACGTCGATTCGTTCGGACCTGCGGGCGCTGGCCTTCGCGTGCGCCGACGGCGAAGGCGCGTACGTCGACGTCACGGCGATGGACGAGGCCGACGACTCCGCGCTGGCCGCGTGGCTGGCCGACGAGAAGATCCGCAAGATCGGCCACGACCTGAAGGTGGCGCTGCACGCGGTGCGCGCCCGCGGCTGGACGCTCGCGGGGCTGGTGCTCGACACCGCGCTCGCGGCGTACCTCGTGCGGCCCGGCCAGCGGACCTTCGAACTCGACGACCTGGCGCTGCGCTACCTGCACCGCGAGCTGCGCTCCGAGGCCGCCGAGGGCGACGGCCAGCTGTCGCTGCTCGACGGCGGCGCCGAGGGCCTGGAGCAGAAGGAGGTCTCCGAGGAGCTGGTGAAGGCCCGCGCGATCTTCGAACTCGCCGGCGCGCTCGGCAAAGAGCTCGAGGAACTCGGCGGGGCGAAGCTGCTCGCCGAGCTGGAGCTGCCGCTGCTCGAGGTCATCACCGAGCTGGAGGCCGCGGGCATCGCCGTGGACGTGGAGCAGCTCACCGAGCTGGAGGCCCACTACCTCAACCGCGTCACGCAGGCCGCCGAAGAGGCGTACAAGGTGATCGGCAAGCAGATCAACCTGGGTTCGCCGAAGCAGCTTCAGGTCGTGTTGTTCGACGAGCTCGGCATGCCGAAGACCAAGCGCACCAAAACCGGATACACCACCGACGCCGAGGCGCTGCAGAGCCTGTTCGAGAAGACCGAGCACCCGTTCCTGCAGCACATGCTGGAGCACCGCGACGCCACGCGGCTGCGCACCACCGTCGAGGGCCTGATCAAGTCGGTGGCCGACGACGGGCGCATCCACACCACGCTGCAGCAGACGATCGCGGCCACCGGGCGCCTGTCGTCGGTCGACCCGAACCTGCAGAACATCCCGGTGCGCACGGAAGAGGGCCGGCGCATCCGCGACGCGTTCGTGGTCGGCGAGGGCTACGTCGAGCTCATGACCGCGGACTACAGCCAGATCGAGATGCGGATCATGGCGCACCTGTCGAAGGACGACGGCCTGATCGAGGCCTTCAACAGCGGCGAGGACCTGCACACGTTCGTCGCGTCGCGCGCCTTCTCCGTGCCTGCGGAGGAGATCACGGCGGAGCAGCGCTACCGCGTCAAGGCGATGTCCTACGGCTTGGCTTACGGGCTGTCGGCCTACGGGCTTTCGCAGCAGCTGCGGATCTCGACCGAGGACGCGAAGTCGCAGATGGAGGCGTACTTCAACCGCTTCGGCGGCGTGCGCGACTACCTGCAGTCCGTGGTCGGTGAAGCCGCGAAGACGGGCTACACCGAGACGATCTTCGGCCGCCGCCGCTACCTGCCCGACCTCAACAGCGACAACCGCCAGCGTCGCGAGATGGCGGAGCGGATGGCGCTCAACGCGCCGATCCAGGGCAGCGCGGCCGACATCATCAAGGTCGCGATGCTCAACGTGCACCGCGCCCTGGTCGAGGCGAAGCTGCGCAGCCGCGTGCTGCTGCAGGTGCACGACGAGCTCGTGCTGGAGGTCGCCGAGGGCGAGCGCGCCGAGGTCGAGAAGCTCGTGCGCGAGGGCATGGGGTCGGCGTACGACCTCGCTGTGCCGCTGGAGGTTTCCGTCGGCTACGGCCGTTCGTGGAACGAAGCGGCGCACTAGGACTCCGAACGGGCCAGAAAGGCTCCTTCCTCGTGGGAGGGAGCCTTTTTGGTTACTTCGCGTCACTAACGAAATCACCGGGTCGGGCAGTGGGAGAACCCGGGTGCCGGTGCAGGTGATCTTGAGTCGCGACAACGCTGAGCTTCGCCCACGGGGTCCCCGGCCAAGGGGGATCGGCGAAAGGACGGCGAACGATGGCGAGTGAACTGCAGAGACGCAAGACCTCCACGGTGTTCGGGGCGATGGACGTCGACGGCGACGGATTCCTCACCGAGGCCGACTTCCAGGCGCTCACCGATCGCTGGACGAAGGCGCGCGGCCTCGCTCCCGACTCGCCCCAGGCGGCGCGCCTGAGCGAGATCATGATGGGCTGGTGGACCACGCTGCTCGCCGCGTCCGACATCGACCGCGACGAGAAGGTGACGCTCGACGAGGTCCTGCTCGTGGTGGACCAGCTGCGGGACATGCCCGACTCGGTGCGCGGCACAGCCGCCGCGATGTTCGAGGCCATCGACGAGAACGGCGACGAGCGCATCTCGCGCGAGGAGTACCGCCGGCTCATCCAGACCTGGAACGGCACGGCCACCGACACCGACACCGTCTTCCCGGTGCTGGACCTCAACGGCGACGGCTACCTCACGGCCGACGAGTTCACCGAGCACTGGGTCGAGTTCTGGGCCGGCGACAACGCCGCCGCCCCGGGCACCTGGGTGTTCGGCCGGTTCGACCTGCCGCTGGGCGCCCGCTGACGACCCGCGGACCGCGGCCGCACCTGCGGCGGCCGCGGCTCGCGGACGGGGAGACACGATGTACGAGACCGCCGACCTCACGGAGGACGGCGCCGCTTCCGGTGCCGGCTTCTGGCTCCACCAGGCGGCTCTGGCCTGGCGCGCCGCGCTCGACGTCCGCCTGCGCCCGCTGGGCCTCACGCCCACGCAGTTCCTCCTGCTGTCCGCAGCCGCTCGACTCGAGCGCACCGTCGGCCCCGCCACCCAGCAGGAAGTGGCCGAACACGCCGGCGCCGACCGCATGATGACGTCGAAAGTCCTACGGGCGCTGGAGGTCCGTGGCCTGCTCACCCGCACCGCTCACGAACGCGACGCCCGCGCCGTCCGTGTCTCCCTCACCCCGGCGGGCCGCGACCTGGCCGCCGATGCCGCGGCCGTCGCGACCGAGTTCGACAGCGCCTTCTTCGGCCTCGCCGCCCAACGCCTCGCCCGCGAGCTCCGCTCCGTCGCGGAAAGCCGCGGAAGGTCCGGCCCACTGACGGTCCAGGAAGCCCCGCGGAGGGCGCCGAACGCGTGAGTGCGCCGGCCCGGGATGGTCCGCTTCCTGCAGCGGGCGACGGGGCTCTGGCGGGCCGCCGGTTCGCCGCCGAAGGCGACCACGTCGCGTGGATGATCCCCGTCGAGGCCGTGCCGGGTGCCTCGGGCGCCGGGTCCGGGGTAGTCCCGCGGTGGACCTGCGTCTCGGCACCTCGGCCGGCAGGGTGCCCTACGCGGGAACCGTTCGAGACGGCTGGCGAGCGTGCGTGACGCGGCGGCCGCGGCGCTCGGGCCGGTTCCGGGAGACGACGCGGCCCGACGCGGTGGAGCTCAAGTTCGGGGCGAACTCAGCGCCGAGGCGGACGCCGTCATCGCGAAGACCAGGGTGGCGGGGCAGCTCGAGATCAAGCTCGGGTGGCGCCGCGACGATGCCGGCGTGGCGGGAGACCGAAGGTCCGGTGTGGACAGTCCGGCTCAGAACAACGTCGGCGGCCCCACCGGCATCGGCTCGGCCAGGGGTTCCACCTCGGGCACGCGCACCCGCACCTCCTCGTGGAAGCGGCGGGCGAGCGGCAGCGCGTCGGCGTTGTCCGGGGTGTGGAGGAAGACCGTGGGGGAGCGGCCTTCGCGCAGCCAGTGCGCCACGGCGTCGGCCCAGGGGCGCCAGCCGGTGGCCGTCTCGTCGGGATCGTCGCGGCCGATGTAGCGGACGACGGGGTTGGCGGTGAGGGCGCGGATCCGCCGGGGCATGCGGGGTTTCTTGAGCCACGCCTCTTGCTCGGCTCCGGACGTCGGTGGCCGGGAGAACAACACCGTCGTGTCGAAGGTGATCCACTCGGCGCCGGCGCCGGCGAGGACGCGTTCCAGGGCCTGGGCGGCGCGCGCGTCGTCGAAGAAGGCGCGGTCGCGAACCTCGACGGCGTAGCGGTACTCGCGGGGCAAGCGCCGCAGGAAACCCGCGAGGGTGCCGAGTGCCTCCGGCGAGAACGACGGCGGGAGCTGGAGCCACAGGGTGTGGGCGCGCTCGCCCAGTGGCTCGATCGCGGCGAGGAAGGTGGCCAGCACCGCGTCGGCGTCGCCGAGGCCGCGTTCGTGCGTGATCGGCTTCGGCAGCTTGAGCACGAAGCGGAAATCGGCGGACGTCTGCTCGGCCCAGGTCTCGACCGTGGCGCGGGACGGCGTGGCGTAGAACGTCGTGTTGCCTTCGACGGCGTTGCACCACGTCGCGTACGCGCGGAGGCGCTCGCGAGGTGCCAGGGGGTGTGGCAGGAGCCGGCCCTGCCAGGGCGCGTGCGTCCACATCGCGCAGCCGACGTGGAGTTTCACGCCGCCACCCTAGTGGGGACACCACGGTGAGGTGATTCACCCACCTCACCCGCCCGGTCAGCGGTACCCGCGTCACGGCCGGCTCACTTAGCGTGACATGCACAGGTGTCGATCGATAGCGGAGGACCGAGAGATGATCAAGCGGCTCTTCAAGTTCGTCATGCGCCACGGCTGCTGCGCCGCGTGCACCGGCAAGGGCTGCGGCTGCTGCGCCAACTGCGGCTGACCCGGCGCGAAAGAACAGTCCGGGGTCTCAGCCGCGGCCGAGGCCCCGGATCAGCACCATCACCGAGTCGCGCACGTCGGCCCGGGTGCGGGTGGGCTGGAAAACCTGCCAGTCGAGTGCGACGACCAGCATCGTCCCGAACAGGCCCGCCGCCGCGGTCTCGATCGCGACGCCCGCGGGCAGCCGGCCGGCTTCGTCGAGGCGGTGCAGCTGCGCCTTCACGATCGAGATGATCTCCTCGCGCAGTAGCGCCAGCGTGTCGTGCCACTGGCCCGGCGTGCGCCACAGCTCACTCACCACGATCTGCGAGAACCCCGGGTACTCGGCGATGAACTGCAGCGTCGTGTCGACCTGCGCCTCGATCACGTCGAGCGGCTCGTCGTCCGTTACGGCCGCGCGCAGGCGCCCGGCCAGCAGGTCGACGCCGAAGCGGAGCAGGCTGTCGACCAGCCCGTCCTTCGACCCGAAGTTGTAGTACACCGTGCCCTTGGCGACTCCGGCTTCGGTCGCGATCTCGTCCACCGTCAGCCCCACGAGGCCCCTGCTGGCCGAAAGCCGCAGGGTCGCCTCGAAGAGCTTCCGCTTGGTCGTCTCCCTCACAGGCTGAGCTCGGGCTTGAGCGCGGACACCGTCCAGACCCGGTGCTTGCGAGCCGCCAGGGTCGACAGCACGATCCCGCCGACGAGGTAGGCCAGCAGCACCCCGACGTCACCGAGGATCTGCAGCGACGCACCGGAGTAGAGCAGGTGCCGGAAGCCGTCGATGGCGTAGCCCATCGGCAGCACGACGTGCAGCGGGTAGAGCGCGTCGGGGATCGTCTGCCACGGGAACGTGCCGCCCGCGCTCACCAGCTGCAGCACCAGCAGCACCAGCCCGAGGAACTTGCCGACGGCGCCGAAGAACGCGTTGAGCGCGTGCACCACCGACGTGAACGCCAGTGAGACGAGGATCGCGAACCCGATCGCGCCCAACGGGTGCGCGATGTGGATGCCGACCAGCCACGTCACCGCGGCGAACAGCACGATCACTTGCGCGATGCCGAGCACGGCCGACGACAGCCAGCCGCCGAGCGCGACCCGCAGCGGCGCGGCGCCCGCGGTAAGGGCCCGGGTGGACAGCGGCCGGATGAGCAGGAACAGCACGAACGCGCCGATCCACGTGGCCAGCGAGATGAAGAACGGGGCCAGCCCCGCGCCGTACGTGCCCGCCGAAGCGACGCCGTTGGCTGTGACCGCGACCGGGTCGGCGATGGTGTTCGCCGTGGCGGTGCGCGTCGGGTCGTCCGGGTTCGGGATCTGCGACAGGCCGGAGGACAGCCCGTCGTGCAGCTGGTGCGCGCCGCTCGCGAGCTGGTCGGTGCCCGTGACGGCGGTCTTCTCCCCGTCGTCGAGCTTCGCCGCGCCGTCGCGCAGCTGGTCGGCACCGTCGGACGCCTGCGCGATCCCGCTGGTCAGCTGTGGCGTGGCCGAGGCGAGCTGGTGCGCGCCGTCCGAAACCTGACGGGCGCCGCCGGCGAGCTTGGCGAGATCACCGGCGGCCGACTGGATCTTGGTGTTCGCCTGGTCGACGGGCGAGCGCAGCTGGTCGAGCCGCGCCAGGATGCCGTTGACCTGGGCGTCGGACAGGCCCGCGTCGTGCAGATCGCTGTTCAGCTGCGCCCGGTAGCCGTCCAGCTTGCCCTGGATGTCGGTGGAGGCGGACGCGGCGAGCGAGGCGGCGTCGGCCACCTGCTGGTTGCCGTCGGCGACCTGGCCGGCGCCGGTCGCGAGCTGCTGCGTCTGGTTCGGGAGCTGCGCGGTGCTCGTCTTCAGCGTGTTCAGCCCGGTCGCGAGTGTGCCCGAACCGGTGGCAAGCCGGCTCGCGCCGTCGGCGAGCTGGTGCTGGCCGGTCTGCAGCTGCGCGGCGCCGTCGGCGAGCTGTTTCGCGCCGTTGGCGGCGTCGGAGATCTTGCCGTAGATCGTGGAGAAGCCGACGAGGAACCGGTCGGCCGCCTCGCCGCCCACCTTCTGGGCGATGGTTTTGCGCACCTGGTCGGCCACCTGCTTCGCGATGGTGCCCGCGAGGTAGTTGTTGGCGTCGTTGGTGGTCAGCGTGATCGTGGCCTGCTGCGGCGTGAAGTTGCCCGACGACAGCAGCGCGGTGGAGAAGTCGCGCGGGATGCCGATGGCGAACGAGTACTTGTCGTCGCGCACGCCGTCGCGGGCGTCCTTTTCGGACACTTCGTGCCACTGGAAGGTGCCGGACTTCAGGAGCTCGTCGGTCACCTCCCGCCCGACGTTGCGCGTGGCACCCGTCGAGTCCTTCGCGCCGGCGTCGCTGGTGAACACGGCTGCGGGCAGCTTGTCGAGGCGGCCGTACGGGTCGTAGTTCGCGTACAGGTAGAAGGACGCGTAGAGCAGCGGCACCAGTACGAGCGCGGCCATCGCCAGTTTGGGCAGCGTGCCGGCCGAGAGGCGGCGCAGCTCGTTGAGGGCGATGCAGAAGGCGTTCAGGCCACCGGCGCGCTTGTCGGGGGCGGTCATGCCGGATCTCCTTCAGCGCTGACGTGTTCAGCGACGGGCTCTTCGACGGCGGGTTCTTCGGCAGCGGGATCTTCGGCCAGGGCGAGCAGGCGCACCGGCTCGGGCTGGTCGGTCGACCCGATGCGGGCCGGCGGGTAGGGGAGGGCGGACGCGGGCGTCGTCGCGGCGAGCACGGCGACGGCGAGGCCGCGCTTCGCGTGCTCCTCGGCGACCGCGGTCCACGTCTCGACGAGACTCGTGTGCCGGTCGGGAGCGTCGAGCACGAGCACGCGTACGCCGGCGCGCTCCGCGGCCAGCTCGGCGAGCAGCCGGGTGCGCAACGCGGGCTCGAGGTTCTCGAAGCGGGTACCGGCGAAGGGGGCGGCGTCGTGCTCGGTGAGCCAGCGCGCCACGTGCTCCTTGCCTGCCGGCCGGTGCGCCAGCGCGAGCTCCTCACCGGCGACCACGCGCAGCGACAGCGCCTCGTCGGGCTCGCTCACGCCCGGGGCGTCGACCACGGCGACGAGGTCGCGCAGCAGGCCCGGGACGTCGGCCGTGACCGTGCCGGTGCTCGGCTTGACGCGGCCGGCCAGCGCGAGGCCCAGCGCGGTGATCCCGACGCCGGGCTCGCCGTGGACCAGCGTCACGCAGCCGTCCTCGACGGTCAGCGAGGTGGGCGGCAACAGTGTGCCGTGGGGCCCCTCCAAGGACACCCGATCGGCTCGTACCTGCACGGCGATACTCCCATTTCTCCGTTGACCAGATTTGAACTGACTGGTCAGTGCAAAAACTAACGCACATGATCAACGGGCGGCAAGGCGGGTGGTCGCACGTCACCCGACCGGGGTGGCGTCCCGGTGAGCGGTCCTGGTCAGCGCAGCGCGGTCGCCGGGTGCGCTTCCCACGACGTCCACAGTGGACGGTAGCCCTGGCGGTGCCAGAACACCGAGGAGAGGGGGTTCATCGGGTTGTAGTAGAGGTATGCGCCGACCGTGCCGGGACGCAGCAGCTCGCGGTGCACGTGGTCCATGAGGACCCGCCCGATCCCGCCGCCGCGGTGGCCGGGCGCGGTCACGACGTTGTTCACGTACGCCCACAGCCCTGGCGGCAGGAGCTCGGCCGCCTCGGTGCCCGGCGCCGAGTCCACCCACGCGCACTGGGCCAGAGCCACCGGACGGCCGCCGGCTTCCGCGAGCCAGGTGGCCGGTTCGTCGAGCGCGCGGCGCAACGCGGGCGCGAGCAGCTCCGTGGTCTGGTCCCGGCGGCGGTGCGCCACCAGTCCGGTGTAGTCGAACGTGGCCGCGCACAGCCGGAGCACGGTGTCGAAGTCGCCCGGCCCGGCCAGGCGCACGGCGATCCCGTCGGTGTCCGCGGCCGCGAGTGGTGGCGGATCCCTCCGCACGGCGAGCGCGGACATCGGGGCGAGCCCGTGGTCGAGGAACGCCCGGATCGCCTCCGCGTCACGGCTCGGCCAGTTCACGACGCACGCGGAGTCTGCGTCGGCGGGCTCGGTGTCCACGAGGGACCGCAGCTCGCCCAGCAGGAGGTCGAACCCCTCGGTGCCGGCGGTGTCCGCGTCGGGGAACAGCTGCCACACCTGCGCGGCCGACCACAGCAGGGGAGTGTCGCCAGGTCCGTGGCGGTGGCGCTGCACGATCCCGGACACGCGTGCGCCCGCCCCCGTCACCGCGCTGACGCGCTCGCCGGCAGTGTCGTTGACCGACGGCGCGGGCGGCGGCAGCAGCGGGTCGTGCGCGGCGAACCGCGCCGCGGGTTCGGTGGTGGCCACGAAGGCGCAGCGTAGTCGCTCAGGAGCGGCGCGTGCGGAAGATCGCCGTGCCGGGGAAGAGCTTGCCGCGCAACGGGCTCCACTGGCCCCACGTGCGCGTGTGGCCCTCGGGCCACTCGGGCTCCAGCAGGTCCTCGAGCGCGAAGCCGCCGGCGGCCAGCGCGCGCACGTAGTCGCCGAGCGTGCGGTGGTATTCGACGTAGGTGGCCTCGCCGTCGTCGTCGACTTCCACGTACGGCGTGCGGTCGAAGTACGGCTGGGTGACGGTGAGCCCCAGCGGGCCCGGGTCGTCCGGGAAGATCCACCGCATCGGGTGGGTCACCGAGAACACCCACGGCGAGCCGGGCCGCAGCACGCGGTGCACCTCGGCGAACACCGTCGCGAGTGAGGGCACGAAGGGCAGCGCGCCGAACGCGGAGCACGCGGCGTCGAAGCTGCCCGACGCGAACGGCAGGAACTCGGCGTTGGCCTGGACCAGGGGCACGGCGACGCCGGTGCGCTCGTTGCCCTCGCGCGCGTGGCGCAGCATCCCGCCGGACAGGTCGGTCGCCACGACGTCGGCGCCCGCCGAGGCGAGCCAGCGCGAGCACGCCGCCTGGCCGCAGCCGACCTCCAGCACCCGCCGGCCGCGGACGTCGCCGAGCAGCCGCACGTCCTCTTCGCGCACGCCCTCCGGGCACCAGACGAAGTCGGCGTCGCCGAGGAACTCGCCGTGGGTGGCCTGGTAATCGTCGGCGTCGGCGTCCCACCAGGCGAGGTTCGCCGCGGCCGCCTCGCCGCCGCCGACCGCGCGATACGCGACGCCGGCCGTGCCGAGCTGCAGCTCGGCGTGCGCGTGGCGGTCGGCTGTGTCCGCCGCGGGGGCTGCCGAGTGGTCGGACATGCTGGGTCCTTCCGGGAATGACGGGGAATGCCGGCACCGGCCGAAACGTTGGCTCAACGGTACCGGGAGCTGTAGGGACCCTGATTGTGTGCCCTACCGGGGCCCGCGTACGATACGTGTTAGCGCAGTGGGTTCGCGCTGCCTGGGTCTTCACTTGCCGGGGGAGCGCACCGTTTGCGGGTCATGCCGCGGTCGTTCACTGGTGGACGTTGCTCGTGGGGGTCGTCGCATGTTCCCGTCTCACGCCCCATCGCGCCGCCAACTGGACACCCTACGATCCCATCCACCGGAGCAACCCGCCTAATGACCACCGACACCGCCACCGCCCCGACCGCCCCCATCGGGGCCCCGCAGGTCGCCATCAACGACATCGGGTCGGAGGAAGACTTCCTCGCGGCTATCGACAAGACCATCAAGTACTTCAACGATGGCGACATCGTCGAGGGCACGATCGTCAAGGTCGACCGCGACGAGGTCCTGCTCGACATCGGCTACAAGACCGAGGGCGTCATCCCCTCGCGCGAGCTTTCCATCAAGCACGATGTCGACCCGGCTGAGGTTGTCTCCGTCGGCGATGAGGTCGAAGCTCTCGTTCTCCAGAAGGAGGACAAGGAAGGCCGCCTGATCCTGTCCAAGAAGCGTGCTCAGTACGAGCGCGCCTGGGGCACGATCGAAGAGCTCAAGGAGAAGGACGAGCCCGTCAAGGGCACCGTCATCGAGGTCGTCAAGGGTGGTCTCATCCTGGACATCGGCCTCCGCGGCTTCCTTCCCGCCTCGCTGGTCGAGATGCGCCGCGTGCGCGACTTGCAGCCGTACGTCGGCCGCGAGCTCGAGGCGAAGATCATCGAGCTGGACAAGAACCGCAACAACGTGGTCCTGTCCCGCCGCGCCTACCTCGAGCAGACGCAGTCCGAGGTCCGCAGCGAGTTCCTCAACAACCTCGCCAAGGGCCAGGTCCGCAAGGGCGTCGTCTCGTCCATCGTCAACTTCGGTGCCTTTGTGGACCTGGGTGGCGTCGACGGCCTCGTGCACGTCTCCGAGCTGTCCTGGAAGCACATCGACCACCCGTCCGAGGTGGTCGAGGTCGGCCAGGAGGTCACCGTCGAGGTCCTCGACGTGGACATGGACCGCGAGCGCGTGTCCCTGTCGCTGAAGGCGACCCAGGAAGACCCGTGGCGCCAGTTCGCCCGTACCCACGCGATCGGCCAGATCGTGCCGGGCAAGGTCACCAAGCTCGTCCCGTTCGGTGCGTTCGTGCGCGTCGAGGAGGGCATCGAGGGCCTGGTGCACATCTCCGAGCTGGCCGAGCGCCACGTGGAGATCCCGGAGCAGGTCGTCCAGGTCAACGGCGACGTCATGGTCAAGGTCATCGACATCGACCTCGAGCGCCGTCGGATCTCGCTGTCGCTGAAGCAGGCCAACGAGGGCGTCACGCCGGACACCGAGTTCGACCCGACCCAGTACGGCATGGCCGCCGAGTACGACGCCGAGGGCAACTACATCTACCCCGAAGGCTTCGACCCGGACACCCAGGAGTGGCAGGAAGGCTTCGACAAGCAGCGCGAGGAGTGGGAGCGGCAGTACGCCGAGGCCCACACGCGCTACGAGGCCCACATGGCGCAGGTCAAGAAGGCTGCCGAGGCCGACGCCGAAGCCGCTGCCGACGCCGCCACCGGCATCGAGGGTGGCAGCGGGGGCGACCAGACCTACACCTCCGCTCCGGCCGAGGCCAAGAGCGGCGGCACGCTGGCCAGCGACGAGCAACTCGCGGCTCTGCGCGAGAAGCTGTCGGGCGGCCAGGGCTGAGTCACGCCTGATCGCTGAGCACCACTGAGCTCTGACACCGCGGCCCCGGTCCAGTTCGGACCGGGGCCGCGGTGTTTTCGTCGGCGCTCCGAGTGTTCGAAGTGGACCATCTCGTCGCCCGGAGTCAGGCGGAACCCGGCCGGTGCGGTGGCGTGGCCGGCGTCAGCTGTGGAGGCCGAGCCCGGTGATCATCGACAGCACGCCGGTGCGGTACATGCCCTCGTTGGCTTCGTCGGTCGGCTCGATGAACCAGTCGCTCAGCGGCGTCTGCGAGTGGACCGTGAGCTCCACACTGACGAGGCCGTGCATGGCGGTCCACAACAGATAGCCGTACTCGCGCGAGTCCGTGCCGGGATCGCTCACGCGGCGAATCTTGCCGACGAACATCGCGAACGTCGTCCGCAGCACCGCTGTGCGCAGCTCCGGGTCCGGGTCGTAGCCGTGGATCGAGCGTTCGAACATCATCGCGTAGCGAGCCGGGCTCTCCAGCGCGAAGCGGCGGTAGGCCAGCGCAACCTCGAGCAGGTCCGCGACGCCGTCGTCGGTCTCCGGCGGCACGTCGAGCAGCTCGTCGCGCAGGAGGTCGAACGCGCGCTCGTACAGTGCGTCGAGCAGGCCGGTGCGGCCGCCGAAGCGCGTGTAGACGGTGATCGTGGACGTGCCGGCCGCCTCGGCCACGCCGCGCACGGTGAGCCCGCCGACACCGCGGTCGGTGAGGACGTTGAGGGCGGCGTCGAGGAACCGGCTCCGGTTGTGCCGGTCGGCAGGCTGCGTCGACAGATGGCGGGTGGCCACGACCCTTACCCCCTTCGCCCGTGCCGCGCAGGACAGGTCCGCGTTTCGCCTGCCGAAGATACGATATTCACGCTCGCTTGGGAACTTCGCCATGCGGCCGGATCTGTGGGATCTTCGTCCTGTGGACCTCGCCACGGCGGGGCATCACTTCGTCCACAAGCGACGTTGGGTGAGCTGCAGCGGTGCAGCGGCACCGTCGAGAACCCGAGCAGGAGGCAAACCGGATGACTGAGCCGGAACCGGGCACTGTTGTCGTCACTGAAGCAGGCGAAGGCCGCTTCACCCAGCACGTGACCGCGGGCGGTTTCGAACTCGTCGTGGACGAGCCCGAGTCGGTCGGCGGCGACGGCAGCGGCCCGACTCCGTACGACCTGCTGCTCGGCGCGCTCGGGTCCTGCACGGCGATCACGCTGCGGATGTACGCGGACCGCAAGAACATCCCGCTGGCGAACGTGAGCGTCCGGCTGCGCCACGACCGCATCCACGCGCGCGACTGCGAGCGCTGCGAGACCGAGGTCGGCCTGATCAGCCGCATCAGCCGTGAGATCGAGCTCGAAGGCGACCTCGATGACGAGCAGCGCGCGCGCCTGCTGGAGATCGCGGAGAAGTGCCCCGTGCACCGCACGCTGGAGCACGAGATCGACGTCCAGACGAAGCTGGTCTGAGGAAACGGAGTGCGCGCCATGGAGCGGAGCGAGCGGGTCGTCGTGGTCGTCTACGACGCGGTGCGGCTCCTGGATGTGACCGGGCCGCTCGAGGTGTTCGGGATGGCCAACGAGCACGGCGCGCACTACGAGCTGCTCACCGCGTCGCCGGGCGGCACCGACGTGCGCACCACCACCGGCACGCGCCTGGGTGCCGACGTGGCGCTCGAAGACGTCGACGTCGAGGGTGGCACGCTCGTGGTGCCGGGTAGCCCGAACTGGCAGATCACCGTGACCGACGTGCACCTGCTCGACCAGGTCCGCCGCCTCTCCCGGCAGGCGCGACGCACGGCGTCGGTGTGCGCGGGCGCCTTCACGCTCGCGGCCGCGGGACTGCTGGAGGGCCGCCGAGCGGCCACGCACTGGGAGCTCGCCGACCAGCTCGCGCGCCGCTACCCGGGCGTCGAGGTGGACTGCGAGGCGATCTTCGTGCGCGACGGTTCGGTGATCTCCTCGGCCGGCGTCACCTCCGGCATCGACTTGTCGCTCGCCCTCGTGGAGGAGGATCTCGGCTCCGAGGCCGCGCGGCTCGTCGCGAAGCACCTCGTGGTGTTCCTGCAACGGCCCGGTGGGCAGTCACAGTTCAGCGTCCGCCTCGCGGCCCAACCCGCCCGCAACGACCTGCTGCGCGGGATCATGGACCGCATCACCGCCGACCCTTCGGCCGACCACAGCCTGTCGCTTCTCGCCGACGACGCGGGCGTCAGCGTTCGCCACCTCACGCGGCTGTTCCGCGACCAGATGGGCACCTCGGTCGCCCGGTTCGTGGAGAGCACGCGCCTGGAGGCTGCCCGGCAGCTGCTGGAGACGGGCACGGACCCGCTCGACGTGGTCGCGCGCCGCACGGGGTTCGGCTCGGCGGAGACGCTGCGCCGGGTGTTCACGCGGGAACTGGGGGTGCCGCCGAGCGCCTACCGGGCCCGCTTCCGGACCACGAGCACCCCGGCGTTGGCCGGCGCCGGCCGGTAGGGACGCGCCCGTGATCGCGGGGCCGGACCGTTGTCGAGCGGCTAAGAGGTCGTGACGACCGGAACCCAGATGCGTTCCAGTGCCGCGGCGCGGGCGCGGCGGCGGAGGCCGGCGAAGCTGTGCTGGGCGGGTACGAGGAGGGCGCTGAGCCACGTGCGCCGGTATTCGGCGAGGGCTTCCGCCACTGGGCGGTAGCCGACGCAGTGCACCAGTCCCGGCGTTCCGAGCCGGTGCTTCCCGACGTGCTTTTCCGCCATCGTTCCTCCGTGTGGGCGACCCTTCCGCCGCGCACGGTACGCAATCGCGCCGGTAAAACCGGGTATCCGCCCGGCGTGTCACCCGGATCAGTCAGCCAGTTCCGGACAATGCTCTTGATTTTCGACTTGGGGTGTGCCTTTACCCGTGCGAGTGCACGTGCAGGGCTCTGACGTCCCCTGATCGAGTGGCGGGCGGCGATGGCTAGGGTGAGGTCATGCTGCGAGTGGGTCTGACGGGCGGGATCGGCGCGGGGAAATCGACGGTGGCGAACCGGTTCGCGGAGCACGGCGCCGTGCTCGTGGATTCCGACCGGATCGCGCGCGAAGTCGTGGAGCCGGGCACGCCCGGGCTGGCGGCCTTGGTGGAGGCGTTCGGCGAGGACATCCTCGCCGCCGACGGCTCGCTCGACCGTCCGGCGCTGGCCGCGAAGGCGTTCGCCGACGACGTGTCGCGCAAGCGCCTCAACGGGATCGTGCACCCGCTCGTCGGCAAGCGCACGGCCGAGCTGATGGCCGAGGCCGCCGACGACGCCGTGATCGTCCACGACATCCCGCTGCTCGTGGAGAGCAACCTGGCGCCGGCGTACCACCTCGTGGTGATCGTCGACGCGCCCGTGGAGGTCCGTGTGCGCCGGCTCGTGGAGGCGCGCGGCATGGCGGAGGCCGACGCGCGGGCGCGGATTCGCGCGCAGGCCAGCGACGAGCAGCGTCGCGCGGTCGCCGACGTCTGGCTCGACAACGGCGGCGCGCAGGACGCCGTGCTCGCCGAGGTCGACGCGCTGTGGGCCGACCGGCTCGTGCCGTTCGAGGCCAACCTGCGGCTGCGGAAGCCCCGCCCGCCGATGTCGCCCGTGATCGCGCCCTACGATTCGACGTGGCCGCTGCAGGCGGAGCGCCGGCTCGCGCGCCTGCGGCAGATCGCGGGGGAACGGCTGCTGCGCGCCGACCACATCGGGTCCACCGCCGTGCCCGGGCTGCCCGCGAAGGACGTCCTGGACCTGCAGCTCACCGTCCCCACGCCGGCCGACGCCGACGCGCTCGCCGAACCGCTGGCAGACGCGGGTTTCCCCCGGCTGGAGGGCGACTGGTGGGACGATCCGCAGGACGGCTCCGCCGCGCTGTGGCCTAAGCGCCTTCACGTCGGTGCCGACCCGAAGCGCCCGGTGAACCTGCACGTCCGCACCGTCGAGACCCCAGCGTGGCGCCTCGCGCTGCTGTTCCGCGACTGGATCCGCGCGCACCCGGCCGAGCGTGACGCGTACGCGGCGGTGAAAGAGCAGCTCGCGCGCGAGCACTCGGCCGACGGCACCGTCGCGGACTACGCCGACGCCAAGCAGGGCTGGATCAACGACGCGTTCACGCGCGCCGAGGTCTGGGCCGGGCAGACGTCGTGGCAGCCGTGAAAAACCGGGTGCGCGGCCGGCGGTGGCGCTGTTAGCGTCGCCGGCATGCAGCTCTCGGTCAGCACGACGACGCCGGACACCGTCCCGGCGCGCTGAAACCTGAGCGAACCAAGCCCCGGGGTGGTCACCCCGGGGCTTCGTCGTGTCCCAGGGGTTTCCGCCTCGGCCGTCCACGAGGAGACCCCCGATGCCCGATCACCGCAGGATCGGCCGTGAGCTCGGCCTGTTCGCCACCGACCCGCTGATCGGCGCCGGCCTGCCCTACCTGCTGCCCGACGGTGCCGTGGTCCGGCACGAGCTGGAGGAGTACGTCCGCGACGTCGAGCGGCGCGCGGGCTACCGCCACGTGTACTCGCCGGTGCTCGGCAAACGCGAGCTGTACGAGATTTCGGGGCACTGGGCGCACTACCGCGACGACATGTTCCCGCCGCTGGACGTCGGCGGCGAGCAGCTCGTGCTGCGGCCCAGCCTGTGCCCGCACCACGCGCTGATCTACCGCTCCCGGTCACGCAGCCACCGCGAGCTGCCGCTGCGGATCGCCGAGCTGGGCGGGATGTACCGCGCGGAGCTGTCCGGGGTGCTCGGCGGCCTGGGCCGCGTGCGCGCGATCCAGCTCAACGACGCCCACCTGTTCTGCCGTCTCGAGCAGGTCGCCGACGAGGCCCGCGGCGCGCTGGAGCTCATCCGCCGCGTCCACGCGGACCTGGGGCTGCGCCCGGCGCGCTACCGGCTCTCCCTCGCCGGCGGCTCGGGGGACTACGTGGGCTCCGCCGAGCACTGGGCGCGCGCCGAAGCGCTGCTCGTCGTGGCGCTCAAGGGCTTCGACTACGACGTGGCGCCGGGTGAAGCGGCGTTCTACGGCCCGAAGGTCGACGTCCAGGTCACCGACAGCGCCGGGCGCTCGGCCACCCTCTCCACCGTGCAGGTGGACTTTCACCAGCCCGAGCGGTTCGACCTGGGATACGTCGGCCCCGACGGCGCCGTCCACCGGCCGGTGCTGGTGCACCGCAGCCTGCTCGGCAGCCTGGAACGCGCGATGGCGCAGCTGCTCGAAGAGCACGGCGGGGCCCTGCCGCCGTGGCTCGCGCCGGTGCAGGTGGTGGTGCTGCCGGTGTCCGACGCGGAGCTCCCGAAGGCGGACGCGCTCGTGCGGCGCGGTCAGGAAGCCGGCCTGCGCGTGGCGCTCGCCGGCCCCGATCGCGGGAGCCTCGGTGCCCGGATCCGCGACCATCGGCTCGTGCCCTACCAGGCGGTGATCGGCGCCCGGGAGGCCGAGGCGGACCTCGTCGCGCTCCGGCTGCGGGACGCCCGGCGGCTGGATCCCTTGCCGGCGGCGGAGTTCGTGGTCGCGGTCGCCGAGCGAGTCGCGGCGCGGGGGGCGGTGCTGTGGCCGTGACGCCTCAGCCGAGCGGGTTCGCGGCGAGCCGGCTCTCGACGCCGTTCGCGACGGCGCCGCCCGCCGCGCAGTCGGGCTTGCGCGCCGCCTGGTCTTCGAAGCCGCCAGGAACCCCGTGCCGAAGTCCAGGCCGCGGACAGGCGGTGAGGACTTCCGCCCGCACCTCGAGCGGCCGACTCCTCCGGCACGGGCCGGAGGGGTCGGCCGCGCGAAATCACCCGGTCCGGAAACCGGCGAGATCTCACGCAGGATGGCGTTCTTCGACTGTCATGCCCCCCACGCAGGACCATGCGTACGTCGGGCGCCGGTGAGTGGCAGCCCGAGGTACGTCACGAGCCGAGCAGGCCGCGCTCGAACGCCACGGCCACAGCGGCGGCCCGGTCTTTCACGCCGAGCTTCGCGTACGCGTGGATCAGGTGCGTCTTCACCGTCGCCTCGCTGATGAACAGCTTCTTCGCCGCGTCCTTGTTCGTGGACCCGCGCGCGACGAGCGTGAGCACCTCGATCTCGCGCTGCGACAGCGGTTCCTTCGCCGGCGCGCGCATCTGCCCCATGAGCCGGCTCGCGACGGCGGGGGAGAGCACAGCCTCGCCCCGGGCGGCCGCGCGTACGGCACGGAACAGCTCCTCGCGCGGCGCGTCCTTGAGCAGGTAGCCCGTGGCGCCGGCCTCGATGGCCGGCAGCACATCGGAGTCGGTGTCGTACGTGGTCAGCACCAGCACACGCGCCGGGTTGCCGAGGCGGGCGAGCTCCGTGATGGCGGAGACGCCGTCGGTGCCCGGCATGCGCAGGTCCATCAGCACCACGTCGGGCTTGAGCGACACCACGAGGGCCACGGCCTCGGCGCCGTTCGCGGCCTCGCCCAGCACTGCGAAGCCGTGCTCGCCGGTGAAGATGCCGCGCAGGCCGTCGCGGACGATCGGGTGGTCGTCGGCGATGAGCAGCCTGACGGTCATGCTGACGCCCTCTCGTGGTCGGTCCCGCCGTCCTTCAGCCCGCCCAGTGTGGCAGCCGGTACGGCGAGCAGGTTCACCGAGATCGCCGTGCCGCCACCGGGTTCCGACTCCACGTGCAGCGTGCCCGCGAGCCGCTGCACGCGCCTTCGCATGCCGGGCAGCCCGAAGCCGCCTTCGCTCGGGGGCGGGTTTTCGGGATCGAAGCCGACGCCGTCGTCGACCACGTCGAGCGTGACCTCGTCGCCCATGTACGACAGCGTGAGCCCCACGCGGCCGGCCCGGGCATGTTTGGCCACATTGGACAGTGCTTCCTGCGTGATCCGCAGCAGTGTCGCCTCGATCTCGGGGTGCAGCGCCTCGGCCGTGCCCGTGGTCGAGAACGTGGCGGACACGGTGGTGCGCTCGCTCCACAGCCGGGTCACCTCGGCGAGCGCGTCGGGCAGCGTCGCCGACTCCAGCGGCTCCGGCCGCAACTCGTGCACGGACCGCCGCGCCGCCGTCAGGTTCTCCCGCGCGAGCGCCTTCGCGGTGTCGAGGTGCCGCTGCCACTCGGCGGGATTTTCCCGGGCCTGGGCGGCGGCTTCGAGCTGCGTGATGATCCCGGTGAAGCCCTGCGCGAGCGTGTCGTGGATCTCCTGGCTCAGCCGCTGGCGCTCGTCGAGGACGCCGGCTTCGCGCGCCTGCGTGAGCAATTGCCGTTGCAGGCCGCGGTTTTCGGCCTCGGCGGCGGCGAGCTTGTCGAGCGCCCGCTTGCGTTCCGCGCTCTGCCTGCCGACGGCCGCGAACACCGCACCGCCGCCGCCGATCGCGGCCGTCTGCACGATCACCAGCGTCACCCAGATCGCCGGGGCCGTGGCCAGCGCCTCGATCGGGCCGCCGTTGGCGACGGTGTTGATGAGCAGCGACGTGACGGCCACCCCGAGGAGCGACAAGACCAACGGCCGCAGGCGCATGGCCGCGAAGAAGCCGTGGACCATGAAGATCAGGAAGTAGGTCTCGCGCGCTTCGAGCGCCGAGCCGAAGCTCACGACGCCGGCGAAGCTCAGCGCCGCGAAGGCGGCGTTCTCGTGCACCCGGGCGCCGGGCAGCTTGTGGGTCAACAGGAGCCACACCGCGGCGCCTGCGGCGATCGCGAGCGTGGTGAGCCGGTGGGCGCCCGTCTGGTCAACCCGCAGCAGGCTCAGCACCGTGGGGATCGCCAGCAGCACGAACGGGGCGGTCGTCTCGGTGCGGTCGAACCACGAGTGCCACCGCAGTGGGGGGTCCCCTTCGCGCGGTGACCGGGGTGCCAGGAGCGAGCCCCGCCAGTCGAGCCTCACGTCCCGCGCGTCTTCGGGCCTCATGCCTTCAGATCTTTCACCTGGAGCCAGATCACGGGCCAGCTTTCGGTGCGGCCGGTCAGCAGCCAGATCGGCAGGTGCTCGCTCGCGTTGAGCACGCCCAGGCGGTTCCGCACCGAGCCGACGACTCGGGCGTCGCGGAAGTGCGGCGCGAGCTTGGCGGGGTCGGCGCCCACGAACAACACGGTGTCTGCGTCGTCGGCCGGCCTCCCGAAGTACCAGAAGCCGCGGCTGCCGCTGTATGCCTCCGGCAGACCGGCTTCCGGCCCGTAACGGTCGAGCGCGCCCGCCTGCCAGTAGCCCGCGGTCACCAGGGTGGTGTGCGAGCGCTGCCCGGATGGCAGCAGCCGGTAGACGTCCGCGACGGAGGTCGCCAGGTCCGGCCAGCCGACTTCTTCGGTCGCGTAGGCGGGATGTGGCGCGTCGGGGTGCTCCACGAGCCACTGCGCCGGCCACACCGGCAGCGCGTACGGGAGGCTGTAGAGCGCCGACAGCACGAACACCGGCCACGTCGGCACCCAGCGCCACCACAGGGCGGGCCGGCGGTCCTGCAGGTGCACGGCCGCCGCGGCCCAGAGGATGGGGAACATGCCGGCGGCGTAGTAGAAGCGGCCGTTGGCGACGAGGAACACCGCGACCACGCCGATCGTCGTCCAGCCGAGGAACCGGTACGGCCGCAGGCTTCGCGCGGCGAGCAGCACTGCGAGGCCGTAGCAGACGCCGAGGGCTCCGATCACGAGCCCGGCGCCGGCGAGCAGGCCCGGCAGGAACTCGGTGCGGCCGCCGCCTTCGGTGACTTCGCGCGAGACCGCGTCGCCCATGCCCAGCTGCGGCCAACCGTTGAGCGACTGCCACAACAGCGTCGGCACGCACGCGAGCGCGGCGATCCCCGCGCCGGCCCAGAGCTTGGGCCGGCGCGGCAGTTCGCGCGGGCCGAAGACGAGCGCCGTCACGGCGGTGATCGCCCAGAACGCGCCGAGGAGGAACTTGACGTTCAGCGCGACGGCGGTGACCAGGCCCAGCCACAGCAGGAGGTTGTCGTCGCGGGTCCGCAGCCAGCGGACGAGCAGCCACAGCACCAGCGTCCACAGCAGCGGATCCACGGTGGAGGTCGCGAGGTAATGGCCGCTGCCCACGAACTGTCCGCAGATCGCGTACGCGGCGGCAGCTCGTGTCTGGGCCTTGCGGCCACCGCCGAGCTCCCGCGCGATCAGCGCCGTCACCACGACCCCGGCCGCCGTGGCGAGGATCGCGGGCAGCCGGAAGACGACAAGCGAGCCCGGCGCGATCGCGTCCATCAGCGCGGCGAGCAGCGGAAGCACCGGGGGCTGGTCGGCGTACCCGAAGGACAGGTGCTTGCCGGCGGCGAGGAAGTACAGCTCGTCGCCGAAGTAGCCGTACCGGCCGGCCGTGGCCAGCAGGACCGCCGCGGTCCCGGCCGCGAGCAGCGCCACCGGCCGCCGGGCGAACCCGGCGACGGCCGTGCCCGGCCTGGTGGGTGCGCCTGCCGTGGTCACGGCTTCCATCGTGCTCCTGTCGTCGTTCGGGCACAGTCGTCGTTCGGGCACAGTCGCCGGTCGGGCCCGTTGCGCGGCACCCTACGGCCCCGGGCCCGGCGCCACCGGCTGGTGTGTGGCGCCGGGCACACGCGCATCGGCGCGGACCCCCGCCCGCTGCTCGGCCACTTCACCGACCTGCGCCGGATCGGGAAGGTCGGCACCGGCACGGCCCTGCCGAGCGTCGCCGACGACACGCCGCTGTGGCTCGCCACGGGGCGCCGGCAGCCGTGACAGCAGATCGGGCCGCACCTAGTGAACACGCACAGCTGACCACCAGATCAGCACGGTCCACAGGGACGGGTCCAGCGTCGAGGTGGCCAGGTAGTGGCCCGACGCGATGAAGTGCGTGCTCACCGCACGTGGCCGCGGGCAGGGCCTGGGCCTTCGCGCGGCCGCCGAGCTCGCGGGCGAACAGGGCAGCGAACACCACCGCCGCGACCATCACGAGCATCGCCGGGAGCCGCAGCACGAAGACCGAGCCGGGCGCGATCGTGTCCATGGCGCGCGCCGGCAACGGCAGCATCGGCGGCTGGTCCACGTAACCCCAGGCCAGGTGCTTGCCGGCGGCGAGGAAGTAGAGCTCGTCGCCCAGGTAGCCGAAGCGGCCGGCGGTGAGCAGCAAGGCCATGCCGAGCAGGCCGGCGAGCACGAACACCGGGACGCGGGCGAACGGGGCGGCCACGCGCTGCGCGGCCGGCACCGTCGTCACGGACACGGTCACTCCCACCGAAAGGTACGGGCCGCGATCGCCGAGCAGACCACGGCGATGGCGACGAGCGAACCGAGCTGCAGCAGCTCGGGCGAGTTCCCGGCAGCCGCCTCGCGCAGGCCGTTGATGGTCGCGCCGAGGGGCAGGACGTCGGCCACGTGCTGCAGCACCGGAGGCAGCTGCTCCTTCGGCACCCAGACCCCGCCGAGCGCGAGCATCGGGAAGAACGCCGCGGCGCCGATGCCGCTGGCCGCGCGGTTGGTCGGGGCGAGCGCCGCGATGAGCGTCCCGACGGAGAACAGCGCCAGGGCGCCGAGCACCATCACGAGCAGGAACCCGCCGAGGTTCTCCGGCAACGCCATGCCGAGCGCGATCCTGCCCACCCCCAGGACGAGCAGGATCGCGACCGCGGCGGCGGCGAGGTTCACGAGCAATTGCGCGGCGAGCAGCCGCCCGGGCGGCACCGGGCTGGCCGAAAGGCGCTTGAGCATGCCCTTCTCGCGGTAGGTGGCCACAGCGGCCGGGAACATCATCACCGCGAGCATCGCGATGAGGATCGCCACGGCCATCGGCGCGATCAGCGTCGGCAGCGGCGCGTGGCCGCCGAACGCGGCGCTGGGCTTGCTCGAACCCGGCATCAGGCCGAACACGAGCAGCAGCGCGAGCGGGATGCCGACCACGGTGACGGGTGCCGCCGGGTCGCGCAGGAACAGCTTCGCCTCGACGGCGGTCATCTTCGTGAGCATGTCCTCGAGTCCCTCAGTCCAGTTTCCGGCCGGTCAGCGCGACGAAGGCGTCGTCGAGGTTCGCCTGGTCCACGCGCAGGTCGCCCGCGAGCACCTGGTGGCGGGCCAGGAACGACGTGACGGTCTGCAGCGCGGTGGCGCGCCCCGTGACCACGAGCTGCGAGCCGTGGCGCTCGACCTCGAGCACGTCGGGCAGCGCCGCGAGCTGGGCCAGGTCGACCGGCGCCGACGGGCGGAACCGGATGCGCTGCTCGTCACCGACCTGGCGGACGAGCCCGGCGGGTGTGTCGATGGCGACGACGCGGCCCGTGTCGATCACGGCGATCCGGTCGCAGAGGCGCTCGGCCTCCGCCATGAAGTGGGTGACGAGCACGACCGTCACGCCCTCGTCGCGCACCGCCTCGACCAGGTTCCAGGTGTCGCGCCGGGCCTGCGGGTCCAGGCCCGTGGTGAGCTCGTCGAGCACCGCGATCTCGGGACTGCCGACGAGCGCGAGCGCGATCGACAGGCGCTGCTGCTGCCCGCCCGAGAGCTTCTTGTAGGCGGTGTCGCGCTGGTGCGTGAGCCCGAGCAGATCGAGCAGCCGCTCGGTGTGCGCCGGCTTGCGGTAGAAGGACGGGTACAGCTCCAGCGCCTCGTCCACGCGCAGCCGGTCGGGCAGCCGGCTCGCCTGCAGCTGCACGCCGAGGCGCTGGCGCAGCTCGTGCCGGTCGCGCCGCGGGTCGAGCCCGAGCACCGACAACGTGCCGCCGTCGGGCGTGCGCAGGCCTTCCAGACATTCGACCGTGGTCGTCTTGCCCGACCCGTTCGGGCCGAGGAGCCCGAAGGTCTCGCCCCGCTCGACGGTGAACGACACGTCGTCCACCGCTACTTTGTCCCCGTAGGTCTTGTGGAGGTGCTGGACCTCGATCACCGGCATGTCCGCCGTCCCCTCTCGAGCTCTTCTTCCGTCGTGAAGAAGAGTCCCGCGGGGACGTGGCGCGGCGGATCGCCGGAATGGCCAGAACCGGCATCCACCGCCAGGCGGCGGGCATCCGCCGATCGGTGGACGCCCGGAACCCTAGGGGTACCGGCGCCAGGTCGCGGTGATGTCCTTTGTGGACAGCCAAGCGGCGAGGTCGTAGCCGTGCGCGGCCAGCCCTTCCACGGTGGCGTAGGCGGTTTCGAGCGCGTACTCGCCTTCGGCCTGAGGCAGCAGGCCCGCGGAGACGGCGGCGAGCAGCTCATCGGAGTCGATCACCCGCACGGCGACCTTGTCCTTGAGCACGAGGTCGAGGTAGAGGTCCGTGGAGAACCACCGGGTGCCTTCGCGGCGCACGCGCACCACGTCGAGGTAGAAGGTCTGGTCGCGTTCGTGGCCGGGATTGAACCAGAAGTCGGTGATGCGCAGGCCGAGGCCCGGCAGCAGCCAGGATTCCAGGTAGCGGAACTGCTCACGCCCCGGCGCCGGGCGGGCGAGGTACAGCCCGAACGGCTCGGTCCGGAACTCCTCCACCTGCCGTTCGATGCCCTTGGGGTCCACGTTGACGCCGGCGGCCGGGTCGAAGCTCTCCACCTTCGGCGGGTGCACGTCGGTCATCCGCCCATCCTGCCGGGCGCGGGGCGCCCGGAGCGGTTCGCGCGGCCGGGTGTCCGCGAAATCCACCCGGTTGCCGGGGTTGATACGGCTCGGCCACTTCCGCACCGGAAGTCCGGTTCGCCGCTTAAGTTGACCCGGACCTGGGGAGGGATCGTGTTCGGAATCATCCGGCCTTGCCGGCACCGCCTGTCCGCACGCTTGCACGCCGACTGGCTCGCGCACCTGTGCCGGCTCTGCCTCGCGTTGCGCGACGGGCACGGGCACCTCGCGCGAGTGGTGACGAACTACGACTCGCTGGTGATCTCCGCTCTCGTGGAGGCACAGGCCGCGGGCCGGCGCCGCAACGCGGGGCCGTGCGCGTTGCGCGGGACGCGTTCGGCGTCCGCCGCGCGAGGCGAAGGGCACAGCTCGCCGCGGCGGTGTCGCTGGTGCTCGCGTCGGCCAAGGTCGGTGACCACGTGGCCGACGGCGATGGGGCGTTCGGCCGGGCGGCGCCGCGAACACCGGCGAAGAGGGTCGCGGCCCGGTGGGCCGCGCAGGGCGCGCGCATTGGCTTCGACCCGACGGTGCTGGTGGACGCTGTGGCGCGGCAGGGCACGCTGGAGCACGAGGTGACCGCGGGCGACTCGCTGCTGCTGGTGACCGAGCCGGCCGAGGCGGCCGCGTCGGCGGCGTTCGCGCAGACGGCCGTGCTGGCGGGGCGGCCCGGCAACGTGGCGCCGCTCGCCGAGGCCGGGCGGCTGTTCGGGCGGGTCGCGCACCTGCTCGACGCGGTGGAGGACCAGCCCGCGGACGACGCGGCGGGGAGCTGGAACCCGCTGATCGTCACCGGAACCGGGCTCGCCGATGCGCGGCGGTGCCGTGGACGCGGTGCTCGGGGTCGAGCTCGCGATGCGGGCGGCGTCGTTCGCCCAGCCGGCGCTGGTCCACGCGCTGCTGGTCCACGCGCTGCTGGTGCACGAGTTGCGCCAGGCCGTGAACCGGGGGTTCGGGCACCGGCAGGAGCCGCCTCCCGGATGACTCGGGCCGGGACCGGTTCCGCCTGGCTTGCCGCCCTCCCCGGGCGGCTCCTGGCCGAGCGGTCAGCCCGGGTGGGGGCCGCCCCGCCTCCGCCGAAGCCCCCGAAGAAGAAGCGCAAGCTCGGGAGGGGCCCGAGGACGGGGACGGCGGTGGCTGCTGGGTGCCGAGGTTCGCCGTGCCGCCCCGGCCGCGGGGGTTCTTCGAGGGCTGCGCGATCGCGACCTACATGTGCTGCAGCTGCCAGTTCTGCTGCCGTGACCCGTTTCCGGGGCCGTGGAGCGGGAAGGTGCGGCAGAACCACTGCGCTTGCGACCCGTGTGCGCTGCTCGGCGCCTGCTGTGACGGCTGCTGGCCCGATCCCGGCGCAGGTCAGCGGGCTTGTGGTGGCGCCTCGGCTGAAAACTGTCGGGGAGTCGGCCTACTCTGGTGGACGTGGCTTTCGCAACCGAACACCCCGTCCTCGCGCAGTCCGACTTCCGGCCGGTTTCCGACGTCCCCCGTTCCGGCGGCCGGTTCGAAGTGATCAGCGAGTACACGCCCGCCGGCGACCAGCCGGCGGCCATCGACGAGCTCGAACGCCGGATCAAGGCGGGCGAGAAGGACGTCGTGCTGCTGGGCGCCACGGGCACGGGCAAGTCGGCCACCACCGCGTGGCTGATCGAGCGCGTGCAGCGCCCCACGCTGGTCATGGCGCCGAACAAGACCCTGGCCGCGCAGCTGGCCAACGAGCTGCGGGAGCTCTTCCCGAACAACGCGGTCGAGTACTTCGTCAGCTACTACGACTACTACCAGCCCGAGGCGTACATCGCGCAGACGGACACCTACATCGAGAAGGACTCGTCGATCAACGACGACGTCGAGCGGCTGCGCCACTCGGCCACGATGAACCTGCTCTCGCGCCGCGACGTGATCGTGGTGGCCAGCGTGTCCTGCATCTACGGCCTCGGCACCCCGCAGTCCTACCTCGACCGCTCGACCAAGCTCGCGGTCGGCGCGCAGGTGGACCGCGACGTGCTGCTGCGCGCGCTGGTCGACGTGCAGTACACGCGCAACGACATCGCGTTCGCGCGCGGCACCTTCCGCGCGCGAGGCGACACGGTGGAGATCATCCCGGCGTACGAGGAGCTGGCGATCCGGGTCGAGTTCTTCGGCGACGAGATCGAGAAGCTCTACTACCTGCACCCGCTCACCGGCGACATCGTGCGCGAGGTCGACGAGGTGCGGATCTTCCCGGCCACGCACTACGTCGCGGGGCCGGAGCGTATGGAGAAGGCGATCAAGAGTATCGAGGAGGAGCTAGAGCAGCGCCTCGCGGAGCTGGAGAAGCAGGGCAAGCTGCTGGAGGCGCAGCGGCTGCGCATGCGCACGGCCTACGACATCGAGATGATGCGCCAGGTCGGGTTCTGCTCAGGCATCGAGAACTACTCGCGCCACATCGACGGCCGCGAGGCCGGGTCCGCGCCCGCAACGCTGATCGACTACTTCCCGGACGACTTCCTGCTCGTGATCGACGAGTCGCACCAGACCGTGCCGCAGATCGGCGGCATGTTCGAGGGCGACATGTCGCGCAAGCGCAACCTCGTCGACTACGGGTTCAGGCTGCCGAGCGCGGTCGACAACCGGCCGCTGACGTGGGAGGAGTTCTCCGACCGCATCGGGCAGACGGTGTACCTGTCGGCCACGCCGGGGCCGTACGAGATGGGGCAGACGGGCGGCGAGTTCGTCGAGCAGGTCATCCGGCCGACCGGTCTGGTCGACCCGAAGGTGGTCGTGAAGCCCACGGAGGGCCAGATCGACGACTTGGTGCACGAGATCCGCGAGCGCGCCGAGAAGGACGAGCGGGTGCTGGTCACCACGCTCACCAAGAAGATGGCCGAGGACCTCACCGACTACCTGCTGGAGCTCGGCATCCGGGTGCGCTACCTGCACTCGGAGGTCGACACGCTGCGCCGCGTCGAGCTGCTGCGCCAGCTGCGCGCGGGCGACTTCGACGTGCTGGTCGGCATCAACCTGCTGCGCGAGGGCCTCGACCTACCGGAGGTGTCGCTGGTGGCGATCCTCGACGCGGACAAGGAAGGCTTCCTGCGCAGCGGCACTTCGCTGATCCAGACGATCGGCCGCGCGGCGCGAAACGTGTCCGGTGAGGTCCACATGTACGCGGACAAAATCACCGACTCGATGCAGCGCGCCATCGACGAGACCGACCGCCGCCGCGCCAAACAGGTCGCCTACAACGAGGAACGCGGCGTCGACCCACAGCCGCTGCGCAAGAAGATCGCCGACATCCTCGACCGCGTCTACAGCGAAGCCGACGACTCCGACCAGGCGGTCGCCGTCGGCGGCTCGGGCCGCAACACCTCGCGCGGCAAGAAACCCGAGCAGGGCGACCGCGTGCGCAGCTCCGGCATGCTCGTGGACAAGGACGTGTCGGGCATGCCGCGCGCCGAGCTGGCCGACCTCATCCAGCAGATGACCGACCAGATGATGCAGGCCGCCCGCGACCTCCAGTTCGAGCTCGCCGCCCGCCTGCGCGACGAGGTGTCGGACTTGAAGAAGGAACTGCGCGGCATGGACGCGGCCGGCATCCGCTGACGCCCCTCCCGCGGCCCGCGGCCCCGGATGCGGCGGGCCGTGGGAAGTTTCGCGGTCCGGCGGAGCCCGGCCAGCGGGGCGGCTCAGGCCGGGTCTCGCGGCGGCGGGACGGAGGTGAGCGGCGGTGCGGCTCGACGAGGTGATCGAGCACTGCCTGGGCAAGCCCGGGGCCGTGGAGACTTACCTTTTCGGGGAGCACGTGCTCGTGGTGAAGGTCGCGGGCAAGGCCTTCGCGTTCATCGGGCTGGAGCGGCCGGGCTCAGTCGGGCTCAAGTGCGGTGACACGCGTGAGGAGGCGGCCGAGCTGCGGGAACGCTACCCGGAGTCGGTGAGCGTGCTGGACTACCTCGGTCGCTACGGCTGGAACCGCGTGGATCTGGGCGCGCACCGGGAAGCCGCGGTGCCCGGCGAGGAGCTGAAGGAGCTGCTCGACGCTTCCTATGCGGCTGTGCGGGCGAAGCTGCCCGAGGCGCGCCGGCCCTGAGCGAATCAGGACCGCGAGCTCACGTCTGCGCGGTCACGACGGGGCCGGTCAGAGGCCGGGCAGTCAGGGGCGGGAGGGAGCGGGAGCGTTCTCGTCCGGCTGGAGCACGCCGAAGATGTTGCCCTCGGTGTCCTTGCAGTAGGCGAGCCAGCCGACGCCCGGGACGGGGTCCTTCGCCAGCGCCATGGTGCCGCCCGCCTTGGCGACGGCGTCGATGGTGGCGTCGACGTCGGCGACCTCGATCGTGTTGACGAAGCCGGAGACCGGGGCGTCCTCGGCGGGGGCGGTGCCGCGACGGGGGAGGAGGCCGCCGTCGATGCCTTCGCCGTCGCCGGTGGAGACGATCCAGTACGGGACCTCGCCCCACTGTTCGATCTTCCAGCCGAACACGGCGGTGTAGAAGGCGACCGCGCGCTGCGGGTCGCCGGCGTGGATTTCGAAGTGGACGGGCCGGGGCATGGCTGCCTCCTCAGACCGGGCCGACAGGGCGCGCCCGACACTACGCCCTCGCGCCCCCGCCCGCCGTCACGCGAAGAGCGGAACCGTCAAGATCCACAAAGGACTCACAGGCGCGGGCGGTCCGCCATGACCTGGTTCGCGTCGAAGTCCGGGAACCCCGCCGGAGCCGCGACCGAAGCCAGCGACCGCGAAGAAGCGGCCGGCAGGCCGGCCCAGCGGCGGATCGTCGCGGTCGCCTCCGCGGCCTGCGCGGCCGGTAGCTGCGCGATGGTGGAATCGTGGTTGCCACCCGGCACGAAGTAGCGGTAGGAATCGCGCGAGCCGTACCCGAGCTCGAAGGGCTCGGCGCTCCACGGGTCGTTGGAGCCGTACACGAACAGCAGCTGCCGTCCGTGCGCCTTCACCCAGAAGTCGACGTCCGGCATCGCCAGGTGGTCGAAGCGCGGCAGCTTCACCGACGCGGGCACGAACGTCGAAGGCGCGTCGGTGCCCGGGTAGCGCAGCAGGTCGCGCAGGTAGCTGTCGTACGCCTCGGGCGAGCCCAGCTGCACCGCGGCCTGGTAGTAGTACGGCACGAACGGCTCGAGCTCCTGGTCGGAGTACGTGTTGAGGCTCTCCACCTGCTCGAACCACGCCCACACGTCGGCCGCCGGTGCGCCCGGCTTCGGGATCGACCCGCACGCGGACGCCGGCTGGTACTGCCAGAACGCGAAGTACGAGTCGATCACCGAGATCTCCATCGACTCGTCGATCGAGCCCACCGTGGTGAACGTGTAGCCCTTGCGAGCAGCTTCGTCCGCAGCCAACACACCCAGCTCGTCACGCCGCTTCAGCGCGTCGCGCTGGATCGCCTTGAGCGACGCACGGCACGCGGGGTCGCCGACGGTCGCGAGGAAGTGGTTGTACTTGTCGAGCGGGTCGATCACGTCGTTGGGCGCGACGTAGGGGATCGTGCCGTTCACGTCGTCCGGGAAGAACCGGCGGAAGTACGTGGCGGTCATGCCGCCCTTGCTGCCGCCGGTCGCGAGCCACTTGCCCGGGTAGATCTTCTTGAACGCCTGCACGGCATCGTGCTCGTCGGCCGCGGCCTGCCAGATCGTGAGGTCGCGCGACCAGTTCGCCGGCTGCGGCCGCGAAGGCGTGAAGTAGCGGTACTCCATCGAAAGCTGGTTGCCGTCCACGATCCGCGTCGGCTCGGAGCGGTTCGGCGACAGGGACACGTTGTACCCGCTGGTGAACACGACCGTCGGCGCGGCGAAGTCGCGGTGCAGCAGTGTGTACCGCTGCTCGAACTTCGGCCCGTCGGGGCGGCGGTGGTCGGCCGGCTGCATGAACGTGAGCTCGAAGAACCGGTACCCCGCCGGCGCCGGGTCCTCCTTCACCACCGTGAGGCCCGGGATCGTGGCCAGCGCGGCCGCGATGTCCCCGTCGCCGGCCGCACTCACGGCCGGCGTGAGCCCCACGGCCGCCAGCACGGCGGTGGACAAGACGGTGAGCAGCCTGCGCACGTGGTTCCCCCTCGACGGCCCCGAGATCAACTTCCGGATCCTCACAGACCCGGCCGCCCCCGGCAAGGCGCACCATCCGGTCGGGCGCCGCCTTCCGTAGGGCCGGCACTAGTGTCCTGCGTCAGAAATTCGTCGGCAGAAGTTGGCGAGTGACTCGAGGATCTCAGCGGCGGTCTTGGTCCAGATGAAAGGCCTGGGGTTGT